>NZ_JBIUXN010000007.1:0-346065 GCF_044744005.1 Streptomyces sp. NPDC087440
GTTCTTGCGTTTCCGACTCTATCAGACTGTTTCCAGTGCCGATTTCCTCGGTGCTTTCCAGGTTCTTCGCTTTCGCGTTTTCCCTTTCCGGCGGTTCCGACTTTATCAGAAGTTCTGAGTCGGAATTTCCCACCCCCTGCGGTTCGTTCAGGCACGCGGACGTGCGCTGCTTCCCGCTGAGGTGGAGACGTAAACGTACTGGAGCGGAGCGCCCCGATGCAAATCGAGGTGCCCCGCTCCAGGAGATGAGGTACAGAGGCCTCGGTCAGACCTCGACGACGACCGGGAGGATCATCGGGCGGCGGCGGTAGGTGTCGGACACCCACTTGCCCACCGAGCGGCGGATGAGCTGCTGGATCTGGTGCGCTTCCATCACTCCGTCGGCCGCCGAGCGAGCGAGGGATTCCTCGATCTTCGGGGTGACCGCGTTGAAGGCGGAGTCGTCGATGCCGGAGCCGCGGGCATGGAAGGTCGGGCCGCCGACGATCTTGCCGGTGGAGCTGTCGACCACGACGAAGACCGAGATGAAGCCCTCGTCACCGAGGATGCGGCGGTCCTTGAGGTGGGTCTCGGTGACGTCGCCGACCGAGAGGCCGTCGACGTACACGTAACCGGCCTGGACCTTGCCGACGATCTTGGCGCGGCCGTCGATCAGGTCGACGACGACGCCGTCCTCGGCGATGACGATGTGGTCCTTGCGGACGCCGGTGAGGGCGCCCAGCTCGGCGTTGGCGCGCAGGTGGCGCCATTCGCCGTGGACCGGCATCAGGTTCTTGGGCTTGCAGATGTTGTAGAAGTACAGCAGTTCGCCGGCCGAGGCGTGGCCGGAGACGTGCACCTTGGCGTTGCCCTTGTGGACGACGTTGGCGCCCCAGCGGGTCAGGCCGTTGATGACGCGGTAGACCGCGTTCTCGTTGCCCGGGATGAGGGACGAGGCCAGGATGACCGTGTCGCCGGGGACGATGCGGATCTGGTGGTCGCGGTTGGCCATCCGGGACAGGGCAGCCATCGGCTCGCCCTGGGAGCCGGTGCAGACCAGGACCACTTCTTCGTCCGGGAGGTCGTCGAGGGTCTTCACGTCGACGACCAGGCCCGCGGGGACGCGCAGGTAGCCGAGGTCGCGGGCGATGCCCATGTTGCGGACCATCGAGCGGCCGACGAAGGCCACGCGGCGGCCGTACTCGTGGGCGGCGTCCAGGATCTGCTGGATGCGGTGCACGTGGCTGGCGAAGCTCGCGACGATGATGCGCTTGTTGGCGCTCGCGAAGACGTTGCGCAGCACGTTGGAGATGTCGCGCTCGGGCGGGACGAAGCCCGGGACCTCGGCGTTCGTGGAGTCCGAGAGGAGGAGGTCGATGCCTTCCTCGCTCAGGCGCGCGAACGCGTGGAGGTCGGTGAGGCGGCCGTCCAGCGGGAGCTGGTCCATCTTGAAGTCGCCGGTGGCGACGACCATGCCCGCGGGGGTGCGGATGGCGACGGCCAGGGCGTCCGGGATGGAGTGGTTCACCGCGACGAACTCGCACTCGAAGGGGCCGAGGCGCTCGCGGTCTCCCTCGACGACTTCGAGGGTGTACGGGCGGATGCGGTGTTCCTGGAGCTTGGCCTCGATGAGGGCGAGGGTCAGCTTGGAGCCGATCAGCGGGATGTCCGGCTTGAGGCGCAGGAGGTAGGGGACGCCTCCGATGTGGTCCTCGTGGCCGTGGGTCAGGACGATGCCCTCGATGTCGTCGAGGCGGTCCTTGATCGAGGTGAAGTCGGGCAGGATCAGGTCGATGCCCGGCTGCTCCTCCTCGGGGAAGAGGACGCCGCAGTCGACGATCAGGAGGCGGCCGTCGAATTCGAAGACGGTCATGTTGCGGCCGATCTCACCGAGACCGCCCAGCGGGGTGACGCGCAGGCCGCCCTTGGCCAGCTTCGGGGGGGCGCCGAGCTCGGGGTGCGGATGACTCAAAAGACTCTCCTTACCATGCGCGCAACGGACCTCGTGGGAGCGTGGCGCGCATGTCGTGACGTGCGCGTACGGCACGTGTGGATACGTGTGGGGGGCGTTCGCCCGGTGGTGCTCGGTGGTGCGTATTCAGTTGTGAAGTCTGTGTTTAGAGCTGTACCCCGCCGGCGGCGAGATCGATCTTGAGCTGGTGGGTTTCGTCGGCGGAGAGCTCGACGAGGGGCAGCCGCAGCGGGCCGGCGGGCAGGCCCTGGAGGGCGAGTGCGGCCTTCGTGGTGATGACGCCCTGGGTGCGGAACATGCCGGTGAAGACCGGGAGCAGCTTCTGGTGGAGTTCCGTGGCCTTCTGGACGTCACCGGTGAGGTGGGCGTCGAGGAGGGAGCGGAGCTCCGGGGTGACGACGTGGCCGACGACGGAGACGAAGCCGCAGGCGCCGACGGAGAGCAGCGGCAGGTTGAGCATGTCGTCGCCGGAGTACCAGGCGAGGCCGGAGCGGGCGATGGCCCAGCTGGCACGGCCCAGATCGCCCTTGGCGTCCTTGTTGGCGACGATCCGGGGGTGCTCGGCGAGGCGGACGATCGTCTCGGTGTTGATCGGTACGCCGCTGCGGCCGGGGATGTCGTACAGCATGACGGGGAGCTCGGTGGCGTCCGCGATGGCTGTGAAGTGGCGGAGAAGGCCCTCCTGCGGGGGCTTGTTGTAGTACGGCGTCACCGCGAGGAGGCCGTGGGCGCCGATCTGCTCGGCCTCGCGGGCGAGCTCCAGGCTGTGGCGGGTGTCGTTGGTGCCGACTCCGGCGACGACGTGGGCGCGGTCGCCGACCGCTTCCAGTACAGCCCGTACCAGGTCGTTTTTCTCCGCGTCGCTGGTGGTCGGGGACTCGCCCGTGGTGCCGTTGACGACGAGGCCGTCGTTGCCTGCGTCCACCAGATGGGTGGCGAGCCGCTGAGCGCCGTCGAGGTCGAGTGCGCCGTCCGCCGTGAAGGGCGTGACCATGGCGGTGAGGACCCGCCCGAAGGGGGTCTGCGGAGTGGAGATCGGAGCCATGGGTAACACGCTACTCGCTGCTCAGCGCGGGGTGTCCCCTCGGGGGGACACCAGGGAGGGGACGGATGCCCGGGAATCCCCGGGAAGAGGACACCGGCACTGCCTGCTCGGGGGTTCAAGCAGTGCCGGGTCCGTTTGATCAGCCTAGATGAACTTCTCGAAACGCCGCAATACGGACACCTCGTGCGGCCCATCCGTACATCTGTGCCCGCAGCCCGCCACAGAGCGGCGCGGCCACTGGAGGGCCTCGGGACATTCTTTGAGCAATTCGGGGAAATCGGGCACCAAGTGAGACGCTTGTACGTCTGTCTCTGTAGAGGTGCCTGTGGAAGGCGTCACAGGACACCGCAGACACCGATGCAGACCCGTCCGGATTGATGATCTAAGGAGTGCCACCCATGTTTCGCCGGCGAGAAGCCGTCCCATTCGCCTTCGTGGCAGAGGCCGACCGCTTCCGCAGTAACGTCGTCCCACCCGTTCCCGAACGCCCCAGTGCGAGCCAGGTCCTCGGCCGCTCGCTGATCGGCCTGACCGTGGTCGCCGGGCTCGTCGGCTCACTGCTCTTCGGGCTTCCCGCGCTCGATCCGGGGAACACGACGGGCAAGGCCCAGCAGTCCGAGGCGTCCGAGGGGCGCTGACCCCCTCCGGTCTCCCGGCCCGGTTCGTACCGTACGGCGGTACGACGTGGCCCAGGAGTGATCTCACGGTCCGTCAGGCCCCTTCCGGACCCCCTGAGGTGGCTCGGTGGGAGCCCGCTCGGTAGCCTCACCGGGCACAGCGAATCGAGCGTGCTTGTGAGTGAGGACCAGTCGTGCCCCTGCCTTTCCTGACGGCCGATCGCGCTTTTGAAACAGGCGCAGACGACATTGCGCTGCCGTACGACGATCACGACCAGTGGCGGCGTCCGTACCGTCCCGGGCCCTACCGGGTCGGGGCGGCCGCGCTGCTGCTGCTGCTGGCGTCGTTCGTGCTGCTGTCGGCGATGATCATCGCCTTCGCCGCCGAAGTGACCGGTGCGCTGATCGTGCTCGGTGTCGGGGCGGTCGTGATCGTCTGTGCGCTGCGCGTTCTGCGGCTCGGGGTGTGGGTGAGCCGGGCCGGGCTGCGCCGGGTGGGGTTCTTCAGCACCGTCACGGTGCCGTGGAACCAGACCTCGAACGTACGGACCGTACAGCAGCCGGTGCGGTGGCTCGGGCTGCCGCGCACGGTGCAGGGGCAGGCGCTGGTGATGGAGCGGCAGGGCGGTTCGCCGCTGCCTGCGCTGCTCACCGACCACAGCGCGGACTTCCTGTCGCGGGTGGAGGCGTTCGACCGGGCGGCCGACACCATTGAGGCCTGGGGAGACGAGTACCGGCAGCCGTAGTGCGGTGCGCGGAGCATGAGTGAGGGGCCACCTCGGAAGAGGTGGCCCCTCACTCATGCGTTCCCCCGCGTCCCTAGGAGGGGACCGGCTTGCCGTCGTGGAGGGCGATGGCGCGCTGCATCGCCTTGCGGGCGCGCGGGGTGTCCCGGGCGTCCTGGTAGGCGATGGCGAGGCGGAACCAGCAGCGCCAGTCGTCCGGGGAGTCCTCGGTCTCGGCGCGGCGCTTGGCGAACACCTCGTCGGCGGAGTCGCGGTCGATCCGGCCGGCCGGGGTGCGCCTCAACTCGTCGACGGGCAGGGCCCCTTCGGAGTCGAGGAGCGCGGCCAGCTTGTTGGCCTTCCGGACGAACTCGGTGTTCTTCCAGAGGAACCAGACGCCGATGAGCGGGATGATCAGCGCGGCGAGGCCCAGGCCGATGCCGAGCGGGGTGCCGAGCTTCATCATGGCGACGGCACGGCCGCCGACCAGGACGAAGAAGACGACCAGGACGGCTGCCGTGATGAAGTAGGTGATCTTTGCGCGCATGGCTGGGTGCCGTCAGTTCAGGTCGAGGAAGTGTTCCAGGCCGAAGGTGAGGCCGGGGGTGCTCACCACGCTGCGGACGCCGAGCAGGATGCCCGGCATGAAGCTGCTGTGGTGCAGGGAGTCGTGGCGGACGGTGAGGGTCTCGCCCTCGCCGCCGAGCAGGACTTCCTGGTGGGCGAGGAGGCCGCGCAGGCGGACGGAGTGGACGGGGATGCCGTCGACGTCCGCGCCGCGGGCTCCGTCCAGGGCGGTCGAGGTGGCGTCCGGCATCGCGGGGCTGCCCGCCTCGGCGCGGGCGGCGGCGATCAGCTGGGCGGTGCGGGCGGCCGTGCCGGAGGGGGCGTCGGCCTTGTTCGGGTGGTGCAGCTCGATGACCTCGACCGACTCGAAGTACGGCGCGGCGATCTGCGCGAACTTCATGGTGAGGACCGCGCCGATGGAGAAGTTCGGGGCGATCAGGACACCGGTCGAGGGGGAAGCCTCCAGCCAGGAGTTCAGCTGCGCGAGGCGGTCGTCGGTCCAGCCGGTGGTGCCGACCACGGCGTGCATTCCGTTGCGTACACAGAATGCGAGGTTGGCCATCACCGAGTCGGGGTGGGTCAGGTCGACGACGACCTGGGCGCCGGAGTCCTTGAGGGTCTCCAGCGAGTCGTCCCGGTCGAGGGCGGCGACCAGGTCCAGGTCCTCGGCGGCCTCGACGGACCGGGCCGCCTCGGAGCCGATGCGGCCCTTGGCACCGAGGACCGCCACGCGCAGCTTGCTCATTGCTTCTTCCTTAAACGCCGTGAAGGGTGGTTACGCGACCGCTTCGTCGAGGCGGGCGGCCTGCTTGTCCTTGAGCGGGCCGATCACCGAGAGGGACGGCCGCTGTCCCAGGATGTCGCGGGCGACTTCCCGTACCTCGTCCGGGGTGACCTCGGAGATGCGGGTGAGCATGTCGGTGACCGACATGTGCTCGCCCCAGGCCAGTTCGCTCTTGCCGATGCGGTTCATCAGCGCGCCGGTGTCTTCGAGTCCGAGGACCGTGGAGCCGGAGAGCTGGCCGACCGCGCGGCGGATCTCGTCGTCGGTGAGGCCGTCGGCCGCCACCTTGTCGAGTTCGTCGCGGCAGATCTTCAGGACGTCGTGCACCTGGCTCGGGCGGCAGCCCGCGTACACGCCGAACAGGCCGCAGTCGGCGAAGCCCGAGGTGTACGAGTACACGCTGTAGGCCAGGCCGCGCTTCTCGCGGACCTCCTGGAAGAGGCGGGACGACATGCCGCCGCCGAGGGCGGTGTTGAGGACGCCGAGCGCCCAGCGGCGGTCGTCGTTGCGGGCCAGGCCCGGCATGCCGAGGACGACGTGGGCCTGTTCGGTCTTGCGGTTCAGGAGCTCGACGCGGCCGGAGGTCCGGAGCGTACGAGAACCTGCTCGCGGGGCGACCGGGGTGGCGTCCGGGTTGCCGAGGGCGCCGGCCTGCTCGAAGGCCTTGCGGACCTGGCGTACGACCTTGGCGTGGTCGACGTTGCCCGCGGCCGCGACCACCAGGTGGGTGGGGTCGTAGTGCTTCTTGTAGAAGCGCCGGATGCGGTCGGCCTGGAGCGCGTTGATGGTGTCGACGGTGCCCAGGACCGGGCGGCCGAGGGGGGTGTCGCCGAGCATGGTGTGCGCGAACAGGTCGTGCACGCAGTCGCCCGGGTCGTCCTCGGTCATCGCGATCTCTTCGAGGATCACTCCCCGCTCGGCGTCGACGTCCTCCTGGCGGATCAGCGAGCCGGTCAGCATGTCGCAGACCGTGTCGATGGCCAGGGGGAGGTCGGTGTCGAGGACACGCGCGTAGTAGCAGGTGTACTCCTTCGCCGTGAAGGCGTTCATCTCGCCGCCGACCGCGTCGATGGCGGAGGAGATGTCGAGGGCGCTGCGCTTGCTCGTGCCCTTGAAGAGGAGGTGTTCGAGGTAGTGGGTCGCGCCGTTCAGGGAGGGGGTCTCGTCGCGCGAGCCGACGTTGACCCAGATCCCGAAGGTGGCGGAGCGGACGGAGGGGAGGGTTTCGGTGACGATGCGCAGGCCGCCGGGGAGGGTGGTCCTGCGGACCGTACCGATGCCGTTCTCACCCTGGAGAAGCGTTTGGGTACGGGCGACGGCCCGCCCCTCCGAGGAGGTGCGGGCCGTCGTCACGGAACTACGGGACGTCACTTTTAGGCGTCGTCCTTCTTCTCTTCGTTCTCTTCGCCCTCGATGACCGGGATCAGGGAGAGCTTGCCGCGGGAGTCGATCTCGGCGATCTCGACCTGCACCTTGGTGCCGACCGCGAGCACGTCCTCGACGTTCTCCACACGCTTGCCGCCGGCGAGCTTGCGGATCTGCGAGATGTGCAGCAGACCGTCCTTGCCCGGCATGAGCGACACGAACGCACCGAAGGTGGTGGTCTTGACGACCGTACCCAGGTAGCGCTCGCCGACCTCCGGCATGGTCGGGTTGGCGATGCCGTTGATCGTGGCGCGGGCGGCCTCGGCGGCCGGACCGTCGGCGGCACCGATGTAGATGGTGCCGTCGTCCTCGATCGTGATGTCGGCGCCGGTGTCCTCCTGGATCTGGTTGATCATCTTGCCCTTGGGGCCGATGACCTCACCGATCTTGTCCACCGGGATCTTGACGGTGATGATGCGCGGCGCGTTCGGGGACATCTCGTCCGGGACGTCGATGGCCTCGTTCATCACGTCGAGGATGTGCAGACGCGCGTCACGGGCCTGCTTCAGCGCGGCGGCCAGGACCGAGGCGGGGATGCCGTCGAGCTTGGTGTCGAGCTGGAGGGCGGTGACGAAGGTCTTCGTACCGGCGACCTTGAAGTCCATGTCGCCGAACGCGTCCTCGGCGCCGAGGATGTCGGTCAGCGCGACGTAGTGCGTCTTGCCGTCGATCTCCTCGGAGATGAGGCCCATGGCGATACCGGCGACGGGGGCCTTGAGCGGCACACCGGCGTTCAGCAGCGACATGGTGGAGGCGCAGACCGAGCCCATCGAGGTGGAGCCGTTGGAGCCCAGCGCCTCGGAGACCTGGCGGATCGCGTAGGGGAACTCCTCGCGCGTCGGCAGGACCGGCACGATCGCGCGCTCGGCGAGCGCGCCGTGGCCGATCTCGCGGCGCTTGGGGGAGCCGACGCGGCCCGTCTCGCCGACGGAGTACGGCGGGAAGTTGTAGTTGTGCATGTAGCGCTTGCGGGTCACCGGGGAGAGGGTGTCCAGCATCTGCTCCATGCGCAGCATGTTGAGGGTGGTGACGCCCAGGATCTGGGTCTCGCCACGCTCGAACAGGGCGGAGCCGTGCACGCGCGGGATGGCCTCGACCTCGGCGGCGAGGGTACGGATGTCCGTGATCCCGCGGCCGTCGATGCGGACCTTGTCCTTGATGATGCGCTCGCGGACCAGCTTCTTGGTCAGCGCGCGGTACGCACCCGAGATCTCCTTCTCGCGGCCCTCGAAGGCCGGGAGCAGCTTCTCGGCGGCGATGTCCTTGACGCGGTCCAGCTCGGCCTCGCGCTCCTGCTTGCCGGCGATGGTGAGCGCCTGGGCGAGCTCGGACTTGACGGCCTTGGTGAGGGCCTCCAGGACGTCGTCCTGGTAGTCGAGGAAGACCGGGAACTCGCCGGTGGGCTTGGCAGCCTTGGCGGCGAGGTCCGACTGGGCCTTGCAGAGGGCCTTGATGAAGGGCTTCGCAGCCTCAAGACCGGCGGCGACGACCTCTTCGGTCGGGGCCTCGGCGCCGTCCTTGACGAGCTGGATGGTCTTCTCGGTGGCCTCGGCCTCGACCATCATGATCGCGACGTCGCCGTCCTCCAGGACGCGACCGGCGACGACCATGTCGAAGACGGCGTCCTCGAGCTCGGTGTGCGTCGGGAACGCGACCCACTGGCCCTTGATCAGCGCGACACGGGTGCCGCCGATCGGGCCGGAGAAGGGCAGGCCGGCCAGCTGCGTGGAGCAGGAGGCGGCGTTGATCGCGACCACGTCGTACAGGTGGTCGGGGTTGAGAGCCATGATCGTCTCGACGATCTGGATCTCGTTGCGCAGGCCCTTCTTGAAGGACGGGCGCAGCGGCCGGTCGATCAGGCGGCAGGTGAGGATCGCGTCCTCGGAGGGCCGGCCCTCACGACGGAAGAAGCTGCCGGGGATCTTGCCGGCGGCGTACATGCGCTCTTCGACGTCCACCGTGAGGGGGAAGAAGTCGAGCTGGTCCTTGGGGCGCTTCGAGGCGGTCGTGGCCGACAGCACCATGGTGTCGTCGTCCAGGTACGCGACGGCGGAGCCGGCGGCCTGCTTGGCCAGGCGGCCCGTCTCGAAGCGGATGGTGCGGGTGCCGAAGGTGCCGTTGTCGATGACGGCCTCGGCGTAGTGGGTCTCGTTCTCCACTAGCGTTTTCTCCTCGTCTTCGTCCCCAGTCGCCCGTGTGGCGGTGGGACGGTGGCGGAGAAGCGTGCGCGCTCCGTGGTGCGGGCCGGTCTTCGATCGAAGCACCCGGGGTCATGTTTCTCCGGGGGCCACTACCGAGGACCGGCGGGCTGGGCTGCGCCGCTTCTCGCTGCTTCTTTGTGTTTCGTTCGTCGTGCGTGCTGCTGGGCAGCTGTGCTGCGTTCGCAGCGGTACTGCGGGGGCTTGCGCATACCAGCCTAAGTGGGGACCGGTATGTCGTGCACGTACAAGCTCTGTACGTACGGCAAAGGGAGCGGCCCCAGTAGGCGGGAACCGCTCCCTTCGTGGCGTCTTACTTGGCGCCGCCGGCCGCACCGCGGCGGATGCCGAGGCGGTCGACCAGCGCACGGAAGCGCTGGATGTCCTTCTTGGCGAGGTACTGGAGCAAGCGACGACGCTGGCCGACCAGGATCAGCAGACCCCGGCGGGAGTGGTGGTCGTGCTTGTGCGTCTTCAGGTGCTCGGTCAGGTCCGAGATACGACGGGAAAGCATGGCGACCTGGACCTCGGGAGAGCCCGTGTCGCCCTCCTTCTGGCCGAACTCGGACATGATCTGCTTCTTTACAGCGGCGTCGAGAGCCATGCGTACTCCTCGTAAGTGAAGTGACTGCCACCGAGTGCCCCTGGTCTTGGTCTCAGGGGAGCTTCCGTTACTCGGGAGGCGGGGATCCGCTGGGCGCAGCCCTCAGAGCTCCGGGGAGACTCCGACGGGCGCGTACACAAACGGCCGTAGGTCAGAGTACCAGGCGGTTTGTGCGGACCGTGCCGCGATTACCGGGGTCCGAGGCCGCGCAGGGTGCGGTAGGCGTCGAAGACGGCCAGGCACAGGGGGACGAGGGTCAGCAGGACGCAGCCCTCGGCCAGCTCCAGGAAGCGGCCCCAGAACGGGGTGACCCCCTTCTTGGGGACGATCAGCGCGATCGCGGTCAGGGTCGCGGCCGTGGCGGCGGTGACCGCCGATACGACGATCGTACGCAGGTCCAGTGCGGTGGCGTCGGTGTGCGGCGGGTTCAGGGCCAGGCCGAGGCCGAGCAGGAGCAGGGCGGCGAGGCCCGCGGCGAGGGTGCAGGCGGCCTGGGCGGTGTGGCGGAAGAGGTGGGCGCGCATGAGGAGCGCGATGCCGAGGGCCAGGGCGAGGAGCTGGGCGGCGAGGCCGCCGGAGAAGCCGAGGACGGCGGCGCAGGCCGTGGCGGTGAGGGCGCAGCCGCCGATGAGGGCGGTGAGGAGCTCGTGGGCGCGGTGGGTGCGGCGGGTGAGGGTGGCGGGGTCGGTGGGGGCGTCTGTTGTGGTGGGGGCGTCTGTTGTGGTCAGGGCGTCTGTTGATTCGGGGGTGGTGGCGGTACGGGGTGGGGCGAAGCCCACGGGAAGGTGGGCGAAGCGGGCGGCGAGGCCGGGGAGGCAGGCGAGGGCGCCGACCAGGAGGGGGACGCCGAGGGCGGCGGTGCGGGCGGGGGTGAGGCCCGCGAGGGTGCCGGTGAAGGTGAGCAGCAGGCCGGTGGCGGCGGCGGTCGCGGTGGCGAGGAAGGGGGTGTCGGTGGGGCCGTCTTCTTGTGGCGTGGCTGGTGAGGCTGGTGTTCGGGGGTGCGGTTCTGCTGGTGTACGGGACCGCGTCGACGGGGTGGCCAGGGTCAGCAGTACGGAGGCGAGGAGGACGGCGGCGCAGGCCAGGAGGGCCTGGAGGGTGGCGTGGCTTTCGCCGAGGGTGGCGGCGGGCGGGGCGAGGGTCGCGGCTGCGAGGGCGGCGTGTGCGAGAGCGGGGAGGCCGAGGGCGAGGGCCGCGCCCTGGTCCTCGTACACCCGGGTGCGTACGGCGGCGAGGGTGAGGAGGAGGACGGCGGTGACCGCGGCGAGGACGGTGGGGAGGCCGGGGCCGGAGCCGGGGGTGGCGGCCTTCCCGAGGGCGAAGGCGAGGAGGGTGAGGAGGGCGGAGGCGGCGAACAGGCCTGCGGTGCGGGTGAGGCGGTCGTTCCAGAGGGTGTGGTGGCGGTCGCGGGCGACGGCGGAGGCGACCGCGTCGCAGACGTCGTCGAAGACGGGCGGGGCGAAGGACTCCGCGAAGGGGCGCAGGGCGAGGATCTCGCCGTCGAGGACGCGTTGGGCGGCGAGGGTGCGGGAGCTGTCGAGGGCGGTGCCGTCGCGGCGGAGGAGGCGGTGGCCGACGGGGGTGTGAGGGGTGGGGCGGAGGCCGGAGAGGCGGAGGAGGTCGGGGAGGAGGTCGGCGAGGGGGAGGTCGGCGGGGAGGGCGAGGTCGATGCGGGTGTGGGGGGTGGTGAGGGTGAGGCGGCGGAGGGGGGTTGGGGGGTGGGGGTGAGGGTGCGGGGGTGTGGGTTGGGGGGTGAGGGGGGTCGGGGTCGGGGTCAACGGGAGGGTCTCCTTCGGGGGATGTTGGGTGGGGGGGGGAGGGCCTCGTTTGGTCCAACGGGGGTGGGGGTGTTGGGGGTGCGGGGTGGGTGGGGGTGCGGCGGGGGGCGGGGGCTCCCGGTGGGCCGGGAGCGGGAGGGGCCGCCCCCTTGCCCGCCCGTTCCGCCCCCGGGGGGCGGCCCCGCCGCCCAAGGGGGCTACGGGGGGGAAGGCCGGGGGGCGGGCCCGTCGCCCGGGAGGGCTAGGGAGCAGGCGCTGGGCGGCCTCGCCGCCCAAGGGGGCTCAGGCCCAAGGGGGCTCAGGGGGAAGGGGGCTCAGGGGGAAGGCGGGGGGGGCGGGTCCGTCGCCCGGGAAGGCGGTTGCGGGCATGGAGCCCGCGGGGGTTGAGGGGGAAGCGGGAGGGGTGGGGGGCAGTAGGATCCGCGGCCGGTGAGGGGTGTTTTGGGGTAACACGCCTGTTCGGTAAGGGAATTGGGGATCGTGGGTCAGGTTGTTGTGAAGCGTCCGCCTCGGGTGATGCCGCCCGTCCCCCCGGCCGAGCAGGTGCAGGTGCAGCCGCCGCCCGAGTTGCCGCGTGGGCAGCAGGAGGGCGTGCTGATGCAGCTCCTGCCGCTGGTCGGGATGGGTGGGTCGGTGGTCTTCCTGTTCCTCGGCAAGCAGAAGATCATGATGGTGATGGGTGGGCTGATGATCGCGTCCACCGTGGCCATGGCGGTGGCGATGATGGTGCGTCATCGACGGGGTAATCGGGGGCAGTTGGGTGACCTGCGACGCGATTACCTGAAGCACCTCGCGCAGGTGCGGCGGGCCGTGCGGAAGATCGCGCGGGTGCAGCGGGACGTCCAGTTGTTCGTGCATCCGGCGCCGGAGCAGTTGTGGGCGCTGGTGGCCGAGGGCAGCCGGGTGTGGGAGCGGCGGGTGGGCGACCCCGACTTCGTACAGGTGAGAGTGGGGTTGGGGAGTCAGGAGCTGGCCGCTCCGCTGGTGGCTCCGGAGACGGCGCCGGTCGATGAGCTGGAGCCGTTGACGGCGGGGGCGTTGCGCCGGTTCCTCGCGGTGCACAGCACGGTCGACGAGCTGCCGATGGCCGTGTCGCTGCGGGCCTTCTACCACGTGACGGTGAGCGGGGAGGAGGAGTGTGTACGGAGTGAAGTACGGGCCGTGGTGGGGCAGTTGACGGCGTTGCACTCCCCCGCGGACCTGGTGGTCGCGGTCGCGGCGGGCGAGCGGGCCGCGCAGGAGTGGGACTGGGTGAAGTGGCTGCCGCACGCGCAGGTGCGGGACGCGGGGGTCGCGGAGGACGGGGCCGGGTGCCGGAGGCTGGTGGCCGGTGGGGTGCGGGAGCTGGAGGAGCTGCTCGGCGGGGTGCTGGAGGGGCGGCCCCGGTTCCGGACGGACGGGGCGCCGCTGACCGAGCGGCCGCACGTCGTGGTCTTACTCGATGGAGTGACGGTTGGCCCGGGGTGTGCGCTGGCCGCGGCGGACGGGCTGCAGGGGGTGACCGTGGTCGAGGTCGTGCCCGGGGAGCTGGGGGACGACGACGCGCGGGGTGCGCTGTCCGTGGTGGTACGGGAGGGAACGCTGCGGCTGGAGTCGGGTCGGGACCGGGGTGCGGTCGCGTACGAGGGCGTGCCGGACGCTCTGGCGCTCGCGGCGGCGGAGGCGCTGGCCCGGCAGCTCGCGCCGCTGCGGGCGCCGGTCGGCGTGGACGAGGGTGAACCGCTGCTGGCGGAGCTGGAGTTCACGGATCTGCTGGAGCTGGGGGACGCCGGGGAGGTGGAGGTCGCGCGGGCGTGGCGGCCGCGGCCCCGGGCGGACCGGTTGCGGGTGCCGATCGGGGTCGGGCAGGACGGTGCTCCCGTACTCCTGGATCTGAAGGAGGCGGCGCAGGAGGGCATGGGGCCGCACGGGCTGTGTGTCGGGGCGACCGGGTCGGGGAAGTCGGAGCTGCTGCGGACGCTGGTGCTGGGGCTGGCGGTCACACATTCGTCGGAGACCTTGAACTTCGTGCTGGCGGACTTCAAGGGCGGGGCGACGTTCGCGGGGATGGCGCGGTTGCCGCACGTGGCGGCGGTGATCACCAATCTGGCTGATGATCTGTCGCTGGTTGACCGGATGGGCGATGCGATCCGGGGTGAGCTGAACCGGCGGCAGGAGCTGCTGCGGGATGCCGGGAACTACGCGAACGTGCACGACTACGAGCGGGCGCGGGGGGCGGGGGCGAGGGCGGGCGGGGTGCCGTTGGCGCCGATTCCGTCGCTGGTGCTGGTGATCGACGAGTTCAGCGAGCTGCTGACGGCGATGCCGGACTTCATCGAGATGTTCGTGCAGATCGGGCGGATCGGGCGGTCGTTGGGGGTGCATCTGCTGCTGGCGTCGCAGCGCTTGGAGGAGGGGCGGCTGCGGGGGCTGGAGACGTATCTGTCGTACCGGGTGGGCCTGCGGACCTTCTCGGCGGCGGAGTCGCGGGCGGCGCTCGGGGTGCCGGACGCGTATCAGCTGCCGAATGTGCCGGGGTCGGGATATCTCAAGCACGGGACGGACGAGCTGGTGCGGTTCAAGGCCGCGTACGTGTCGGGGCCGTACCGGAGCGGGGCGGGTGCGGGGGACGCGGGTGCGGGGGTCGGGGGCGGGGTGCGGCGGGGGCCGGTGCGGTTCACGGCGGGGTGGGTGGAGGCGGCGGAGTGGGTGGAGGCGGCTGAAGGGGGTGGGGAGGCCGGGGCGGGCGCTGGTGCCTGTGCCGCTGCCGCCCCGGACGCCGGGTCCGCGTCCGCGTCCGCGTCCGGCATGGTCCCCTCCCCCACCCGCTCCCCCGAGGACGACGGCACCGACACCGACACCGAGGCCGGCCAGGACGAGGCGCTGGGTGACTCCGTGCTGGACGTGGTGGTGCGGCGGCTGGAGGGGCAGGGGCCCGCGGCGCACCGGGTGTGGTTGCCGCCGTTGGACTGTCCGCCCGCGCTGGACGGACTGGACCTGGGCGCCTCGGGAGCGCTGAGTGTGCCGCTGGGGTACGTGGACAAGCCGTACGAACAGCGGCGGGACGTGCTGGTGCGGGACTTCTCGGGTGCCGGTGGGCACATGCAGATCGTCGGCGGGCCGCAGTCGGGGAAGTCGACGTTGCTGCGGACGCTGGTGGCGGCGTTCGCGTGGACGCACGCGCCGCGGGACGTGCAGTTCTACGGACTGGACTTCGGCGGGGGCGGGCTGTCGGCCGTCGCCGGGCTGCCGCACGTCGGAGGTGTGGCCTCGCGGCTCGACCCCGAGCGGGTGCGGCGGACCGTCGCCGAGGTGCACGGGGTGCTGGCGGACCGGGAGGAGCTGTTCCGGGCGGCGGGCATCGACTCGGTGGCGACGTACCGGGCGCTGCGGGCGCGCGGGGAGGGGGTCGCGGCGGCGCAGCCGTGGGGGGACGTCTTCCTGGTTGTGGACGGGTGGGGGAACTTCCGTACGGAGTACGAGGCGTTGGAGCCGGTCGTCGTCGACATCGCGGCGCGGGGGCTCGGGTACGGGGTGCACGTCGTGGTGACCGCGTCGCGGTCGATGGAGGTACGGGCCCAGCTCAAGGACCTCCTGATGAACCGGCTGGAGCTGCGGCTCGGCGACGTCATGGACTCCGAGCTGGACCGGAAGGCCGCCGCCCAGGTGCCGGC
This sequence comes from Streptomyces sp. NPDC087440, assembly GCF_044744005.1. NCBI lineage: Bacteria > Bacillati > Actinomycetota > Actinomycetes > Kitasatosporales > Streptomycetaceae > Streptomyces > Streptomyces sp. NPDC087440. The sequence goes on from NZ_JBIUXN010000007.1 coordinate 15,348, forward strand.
CGGGGTGCCGGGGCGCGGGCTGACCCCGGAGAGGCTGCACTTCATGGGGGCGGTGCCGCGCTGCGACGGGGTGGGTTCGGCGGAGGGTCTCGCGGAGGCCACGGCGGCGTTCGTACGCGAGGTGCGGGAGCGGTGGGCGGGCACGGCAGAGGCGCCTGCCGTACGGCTGTTGCCGAGGGAGCTGCCTGCGCGGGAGCTTCCCCGCAGTGGGGAGGGGGTGGCGTTCGGGGTGGACGAGGACCGGTTGGAGCCGGTGTTCGCGGACTTCGAGCGGGACCCGTTCTTCCTGGTCTTCGGGGAGGGCGAGTCGGGGAAGACGAATCTGCTGCGGTTGCTGATCGGGCAGGTGAGCGAGCGGTACGCGGGGGACGACTGCAAGTTCTTCGTCATCGACAACCGGCGCGGGCTGCTCGACGCCACTCCCCCGTCGCATCTCGCCGAGTACGTGCCGATGTCGCACTCCATGGACCACCACGTGGAGGCGCTGGCCGAGCTGATGCGGCGGCGGGCCCCGGCGGCGGACGTGACGGCGCGGGAGCTGAGGGAGCGGAGCTGGTGGGAGGGGCCGACGGTGTTCGTGGTGGTGGACGACTACGACCTGGTGTCGACGTCGAGCGGCAATCCGCTGGCCCCACTGGTGGAGCTGCTGCCGTTCGCGCGGGACGTGGGGGTGCGGTTCGTGCTGGCGCGGAACACGGCGGGGGCGAGCAGGGCGGCGTACGAACCCTTCGTGCAGCGGATGGTGGAGCTGGGGGCGCAGGGGGTGGTGCTGTCGGGCGACCCGGGTGAGGGAGAGGTGTTCGGGGGCGTACGGCCGAGGGCGCTGCCGGTGGGGCGCGGGGTGGCGGTGTCCCGGCGGAGGGGGGCGTCGTTGGTGCAGACGGGGTGGGTGGAGCAGGAGGGCCGGGTGGGGCCTGCGGACCGGAGGGAGGCGGAGGGGCGCTGATGGTGTGGGACGAGTGGGAGCGGATCAAGGGTGAGGTCGCGGGCGGCGGGGCCGGTGGGGTGAGCGGCGGCGGGCGGATGCGGCTGAACTCGGTGGCGGGCGGGGGCCGGGGGAAGGACCTGGAGTACGACCCGAAGGCGCTGGCCGCGATCGGGGAGCAGGCGTTCCGGTTGCACCAGCGGGTCGGGAAGGAGGGGCGCGGGCCGATCGCGGCGACGGTGGCGGCGGCACGGGACCTGACCGGGCAGGAGTTCGCGCTCGGGGGTGCGTTGCAGCGGGTGCAGGAGCGGTGGGGGCAGCAGGTGCGGTCGCTGGCGGACGCGTGCGGGCACATCTCGAACGGTCTCGACGCCGCGTTGAAGATCCACCGGAGCGATGAGCACCACGTGGTGCGCACCATCAGCGGCGTCGCGCAGCTCGACGCCGCCTTCGACGAGCAGACGGAGCGACGCCGGTGAGGCTGGAGGCGCTGCGGCACGGGAACTTCGCCGCGCTGGACGCGGCGGTGCGGGAGTGGGCGCTCGTGATCGGGCGGTTGAAGGTGCTGGAGCAGGACGCCGGGGACGGACTGCGGGGGCGGGCCGAGCGGGCGCGGTGGGCGGGGGAAACGGCGCAGGTCACGCGGGAGTTCGTACGCAAGACCGCCGGGGAGTTCGGGGACGCGCGCACGCAGGCGACGAGCATCCACAACGTACTGCGCGACACGAGGGACGAACTCGTGCGTCAACGGGGCGAGTTGAGGAAGGCCATCGAGCGGGGTGAGGCGAAGCACCTGCGGGTGGTGGGGGTTGCCGGGGGCGGCTTCAAGGTGCTGGCGAACGCGCCGTGCAGGGCGGGTGAGACCGAGGCGCAGCGGGCGGCACGGGAGAAGGCCGAGGCGCGGGAGAGTGCGTCGCTGCGGGACGAGGTGCAGCGCATCCTCAACGCGGCGACGGAGAGCGACACGACGGCGGACCGGGTGCTGCGGGCGCTGGTCGCGCAGGCGGAACGGGGCTTCTCGTCGGGTGCGGCGTACCGGGACCGGGACGCGGCGGCGGGGGCGCTGCGGCAGGCGGACGCGATGGCGACGATCCTGCGCAAGGGTCGGGGGGCTGGGCCGGAGGAGCTGGAGGCGCTGCGGGCCGGGCTGAAGAGGTACGCCGGGGACCCCCTGTTCGCGGAGCGGCTCGCGGTGGGGGTGGGCGCGCGGGGTGCGCTGGATTTCTGGGCGGACCGGGCGCGCTTCGAGGACGACCACGAGTTGCAGAAGTACCTGGGGCTGACGCTGGCGGAGGCGACCCGGTCGGACAGTCCGCAGATGCGGGCGTGGGAGCGGGACGTGATCGCCCTCGGCGATGTGCCGATCGAGGCGGGGCGGAGGGAGGCGCTGGGCTTCCAGGTGATGAGCAATCTGATGCGGTGGGGTCAGTACGACAACGAGTTCCTGAAGGGGTACGGGGCGGAGCTGATCCGCGTGGAGAAGGAACTCGGGGAGAACGGGCGCGCGTCGGCGGAGGACATCTGGGAGGACTCGCTGCCGCTGAACCGCAGCGGGACGGATGCGGGGCACGACCCGATGACGGGGTTCATGCAGGCGCTGTCGAAGAGTCCGGAGGCGGCGACGGAGTTCTTCAACGGGTCGTTCGTGACGAAGGGGGAGGATCACGAGTTCTGGGTCGGGGGTGATGAGGAGAAGGGGAAGGCGGAGCTGAGCAACTTCCAGTACCTGTTCAACGAGCGGGACTGGCCGGTGACGCGTCACTCCGACGGGTCGGAGAGCTTCGCGGGGCCGGACTTCATGGCGTGTGCGGTGGAGGCGGGGGTGACGGGGAGGGGGGTGGGTGAGCCTCTGGGGGATCGATTCATCACCCACACAGCGGCTGAAGCAAGCCTCATGCAGCAATTGGTTCACTCAGTCGCGGACGACGGAAAGCGGCTGACCGACCGCCCCTACATGGCGGACAGCATCGGTAGGGCCGCCGTCGAATACCTACCGGACATGAGCAGAACGCTGACCGACGGATCACTGGGCAATGCGGAGAAGCTCTATCCCGTGCTGGGGGTGGCTGCGAGCCCAAAGCGTGATGATGTCACCAGGTTCCTGCTCAATCTCGGCCAGACACCCGAGGGCTACACGCAAATGCAGTACGGGCACAAGGTGTACATGGGCAGTCTGATGGATTACCACCTAAATCCGGGAACCCCATCGGAACTCCGGTACCCACACCCACCCGCGACGACGGTCGAGGAAATCTCCAGCAGTACGGGCGAGATCAGCGGAATTTTGGCCAAGGGCCGCCAAGAATCGGTACTCGGTCCGGCTCGCGAGAGCGACAAGGACTACAACGATGCTTTGGGAATCGGCAAGGCAGCAGCATCCGGGGTCGTCGGCACTGCCATCGGAGCCGGAGCGACGTTCATCGCTTCGCCGATCGGTGGGGCGGCTGCGGGCGGCGGAGCTGCCGCCCTCACAGGCGTGGTGATCGAGTACGTGGGTCAGCAATTCGAGCCGGAGGAGCTGAAGTCCGCCGGTCGCGAGTCGGGTTCAATTTGGGTCGACAGCAGGAACCACACTGGAAACCTCGCCCAGGAGACCGCTCGCGCTGCCGCCGAGAAATACCTCCCACCACGGGATGCAGAAATCGCACCGGACTGGGCATCGAGAGGCGTTTCGCGGGGTTTCAGTAGCGCCCATGCCAACGTTTCCGGAACGGCCGATGACCTGACAACTGAGATCACCCCGTAAGGCAGGCCTGCACAAATGCATCACCGTCAACGAAAAAACTTCACCCGCCCGGCATGGCTTGCGCTTTCTCTGTGCGCCGCACTTTTGTCGTGCACGTCGGGCGTCAAGGAGGAACTCAGAAGTTACGCAATGCCGAACGGCCTCTGTGGTGCTGATGTGCCTGCTGCGGCTCTCGAGCCGCTGATGCCCGCAGGGGAGAAGGTCTCCGTGCAGGCAGTGAAGACTGGCGTGGCCGGGTGGCAGCGTTGTCGGGTGCGGGTGGACGGGGAGCAGGTCTTGGCGGTGGCTTCCGAGTGGTGGGGGCGGGAGGCTCCGATCACGTCGGCTGCTCATGCTGTCGGGGACGGCGTTGATCTCGGGTCCAACCTGTCGCAGGACGGAGCGTTCCTGTACGGCGAGCGCGGCGGGGCGCACAAAGTCTCCTGTGCGAGACCTGCGACGCAGTACCGGGCGACCCAGATGCAGTTGGTGGTAATCGTCTACTCGTCCCCTCCGGCACCCGCCGACGAAGCGGCGATGAAGCGGCTCACCGTGGAGTACGCGCGGGCCGTCGGGAGGTCGCGGGAGTGCAATGGGGGGCGGGGGGTGTAGGGGCGGCCCCCGGTGGTGAAGGGGTGGGGGCCGCGGGGGGAAGTGGGGGTTACATGAAGTTTTGGGCGGCTCGGCGGTCGCCCTCGCGGTAGGCGGGGGCGGCGTTGTGGACTGCGCGGGAGATCTGGAGGAGCGAGGTGTGGATGGCCTTGGCCTCACGGTCCCATTGGGCCTGGGCCATGTTGTAGGCCTCGCGGGCGTCGCCGGCCCAGAGTTCGGAGACGGCGGAGATCTTGGTCTTGATGGCTTCGAGGCTCTGGTCGAGGCGGTCCGCCTGAGCCTTGATCGTGCGTGCCGCGTCGTCCAGGGCCGCGTAAGTGACCAGCATGGTGCCGTCGTTGGGGGACATGGGGCTCAGCTCCTAGGGGTGGGGTCGTGGGGTCAGTAGCGGGAGAAGGAGGAAGGGGGTGTGGCCGGGGACGGGGTGCCGCCGCCCTGGTAGCCCTGGGCCACGTCGATTCCGCGCATCGCGGCGAGGACGTCGTCCTCCGTGTTGCCCGAGATCGTGCGGGCCGCCTCGATCGCCTCCTGGAAGGTGAGGAGGAGCTTGCCGATGCGGACCATGTTCTGGTTGATCTGCGCCTGCTTGGTGTTGAAGGCGCCTGCTCCGATTCCCTTCCACTGGCCTTCCAGGGCGTCGATCGTGGCGTGCAGCGCCCGGAGTTGGCCCTTCACGCTCTGGAAGTGCTGGTTGAGCTCCGCCTGGAGCTGCGCCAGCGCGACTCCGTTGACCTTCTGGACTGCCATGGGTGGGGTCTCCTCCTCAGTGGTGGGGGTGGGAACGGGGGTTGGGTGGTGGGGGGATGACGGCGGGGGTGGTCGGGGGGTGGGCCGGGGTCCAGGTTTCGGGGGCTTCCGTGGCCCGGGACGGGGGTGCGGTGCGGCGGCCCTTGCGGGAAGCGGCGGCGCCCGGCTGGGGGTGGGGGCGGATCAGGCCCGTGCCGCCCTGGGTGAAAGCGGGGCGGGGGGTTGCGGATGGCGTCCGGGTGGGGGTGCCGCCCATTACTCCCGGGATGCCCGCAAGGGGGCGTGGGAGCGGGGTGGGGGAGGCGGTTCCGGTGCGTCCGATCGTGGAGCCGGGTGTGGCGGGTGTGCCGGGTGTGCCGGGGGAAGGGGTGAGTGAGGGGGCTCCGTACGTGGTGGACGTCGCGCGGGGTGGTAGGGGGACGGCGATTCCGCCGGAGATCGTCCCGGGGGCAGGCAGTGCCGGAGCAGGGGCGGGCGTGGGGGCCTGGGGTTGTGCGGATGTGGCGGGTGGCGGCGGGGCGGGCTGAGTCCCCGGGGACAGGCTGTTGAGCTCCATGGTGGTGGGCGGTGGGTGCTCCACGGAAGTGGTGGCGTGCTGCGCAGGCGAGGTTGCGGGGTGGGACGACAGGTCGCGGAGGGGGAGGTCGGTCTGGGGGTGGGCAGTGGCCTCGTGCCAGGAGGCGGGGGTGGGTTCCTGGAGTACGGGGCGGGGGCCCGGCAGCGTCGTTCCGGACGGGTCGGCCAGTGCGGCGGGGGCGTCGCCTGCCGTGCGTACCGTGCGTACGGTACGTCCCGCACCTCCCCCGCCCGACGACGCGGCGGCCGGTCTCGGCACCCCCGCCCGCAGTGCGGCGTCGAAGGCGGGCGGTTCCGTCGACGCCAGGGTCGAGCCCGACACCGCGTAGAAGGAGGCCAGCCTGTTGAGCTGGTTCAGGGCCTCCTGGCGGTGCGGCTCGGCCGGTCCGCCGGGCAGGCCGCCGCCCGGTGACGCACTGCGGGGCGGCATGGAGTTCCGTACCGACGTCAAACCTCCCGCAGCCTGCTCCAGTTGACCGGCGACGATGCCCGAGTACGCGCCCAGGTCGTCCGCGTGGTCGGCCAGACGGCGGCCGAAGCGGCGGAATTCCGTCTCCGCCTCGCCCTTCCAGTCCACCCCGTCCAGGCGGCGGCGCAGTTCGACCGCCGCCTCCACGAAGGCCTCGCGCACCCCCGCCAGCGCCTCGGCCGCGCCCTGCACCGCCCGTGGGTTCGCGGCCTCGACCAGAGCGATCATGGTGTTCAGGGGGTGGTTCTCGAAGCTGCCCGTCATGCGTCGGCCCGCCGTTCCCGGTCCAGTTCCCGGTCCAGCTCCCGATGCCGTCCCCGCTCCGTGTGCGGTTCCGTACGGGAATGGATCGACCAGAAGCGGTGGCGTTGGTCCTCCTCCAGGTTGTCGAAGCCGACCTCCGCGCCGTGCACCGCGATCGACAGGCACTCGATCTGCTCGGTGAGGGAGCGGGAGAGCTTCACCAGGCCCAGGTGTACGCGCCGGTACTGCGCGTGGAGGTCGTCCGCCTCCGGGAACGGGGTGTGCGGTGCGCCCAGGTCGGCGCGGGTGAGGCGGTGGGCCGCCAGCTTGCCCGGGCCCGCCGGACCGTCCTCGAACGCGGCGAGCATCGTGTGCACGCGGGCGCGGAAGCGGCGCAGCGCGTCCGCGCCCCGGGCCAGGTCGCCGCCCGGAGCGGTGGGGGCGGCCGGTGCGGTCGGTGCGGGGGTGCGGTCTCCGTCTCGCACGGGGCTCCCTTCTGAGTGGGGTGGATAGGTGAGTGGGGTGGGTGAGTGGGGATTGGGTGTTGATCGGTTGAGCGTGCCATCGGACCGGGGGGCCGGATACGGTCAAGTGGCTGGTCAGGGCCGGTTGTTGGGGGGCGGGACCGGTGGCGGGCGGCGGTGGTGCGGGGCGCAATGCGACTGCCGTTCGGCGGGTGGCGTCAGGTTTCCGGGTGCTGGGGCGTCCGCCTTCTGCGACGCCTCGCGTCCCGTACCGCCACGGCCGTGCCCGTCAGGGCGGCGAGGGATACCGCGGTGGCGGTCAGGACGTACACCGACAGTCGTACGGTCCGTTCCTGCGGTGTCTCCCCGGTGGGGGTGTGCAGCGGATCGGGCGTCTGCGCGCGGGGCGGACGCTCGGCGACCGGGTGGCTGCGGGGGTGGGCGTCGTCCGTCAGGGCGCGCAGGGGGTCGGCGACGCCCCAGCCGAGGAGGGGGTCGGGGCCCGGGGCGGAACGTTCGGCGGTCTGCTGGATCTGGGTGACGATCTCGTCGCGGGTCCACTTGCTGTGCTTGCCCTTGATGAGGGCGGCGAGTCCGGCGATGTAGGGGGCGGAGAAGCTCGTGCCGCTGTCGGTGCAGTGGCCGCCGCCCGGGACGGTGGAGACGATGTCGGTGCCGGGGGCGGCGATGTCGACGAAGGCGCCGGTCTGGGAGAAGTAGGCGCGTTCGTTGTCGCGGTCGGAGGCGGCGACGGCGAGGACGCCGTCGTAGGAGGCGGGGTAGGTGGGTTTCGCCTGGCCGTCGGTGCCGTTGTTGCCTGCCGAGGCGATCACGATGATGCCCTCGGCGAGGGCGCGTTGCACTGCCTGCCTCAGGCCGGGAGGGTCCGTGGTGTCGGACGTGTCCTGGGAGATGTTGATGATGTGGGCGCGGTGATTCCTGGCGTGGTCGATGGCCTTGCCCAGGGACTGCGGAGTCCCCCTGCCCTCCGCGTCGTTCTGGTCGATCGGGATGATCGTGGCCTCGGGTGCCAGGCCGACGAATCCCGTGTCCGGGTGGGGGCGGGCGGCGATGATTCCGGCGACCTTGGTGCCGTGGCCGACCTCGTCGTGAGTGCCGTCGCGCTTGCCCTCGCGCGTGACTCCGTCCGATGCGACGACGGTGCCCAGGGAGGCGGCGACTGCGTCTCTGAGCTGCGGGTTCCGGGTATCGACTCCGGAGTCGATGACGGCGATACGGATTCCCTTTCCCCGGGTCTTCGACATGGCCCAGATCTCGTTCAGCTGGAGCCGTTGCAGGGGCCAGGGGCGGCCGCCGTACGGCTTCCCGCCGAAGGTGCACGGGCCCGGGTCGGCCGGGGTTTCCGACTGGCCGCGCGCCTGGGCGGAGGGCAGGCAGAGCACCGCCAGGGCGAGCGTGGCGGCGCAGCGGCGGGCTGTGCGGCGATAGGTGTCGGGTCTGCGGTACGTATCGGCCTGGCGGTACGTATCGGGCCCGCGGTACGTGTCCGGGGTGCCGCTCATGAGCCCTGCACCTGCACCGCCGCGCCGGTCGACAGGCGGGGGCCGGTCGGCAGGAGGGAGGACCAGGCTTCCGGGATGGGGGCGTAGGGCGCGCCGGAGTAGCCGAGGAGGTCCATCGCGGTCTTCGGCGCCCGCATGTCCGCCGCCGGGTCGGGGCCGTCGCGGTAGCCCGCGTCGCCGGGTTCGGCGATGCCCTTGGTCTGGATCGTGTGCCGGAAGCCCGCATCGGTGGCCAGGAACACCGGGCCGACGTCCGTGCGGTGGCCGGTGAACTGGCGGAAGAGGTGGCCGGAGCCGGGCGTGACGTAGGAGGGGCTGGTGCTGGGGAGAGGGTGCGGGAAGTCGCGGCCGGACCAGATGTCGAGGGTCGTCTCTCCGGTGGAACGGTTGACCGAGCGCAGTACGGAGCAAGCGGTGCCGAACGTGGCCCGTGCGGTGGAGGCGTGGCGGGGCCACCGGCCGGATCCCGGGGGTACGAAGTCGGCCCCCGGTGTGAGGCCGTGCACCGTGGGCGAGTCCTCACCGGGCGGGGGCGGCGGCAGCTTCCCGCTGCCGCGCAGGAGCATGGCGACGAACTCCGTGACCCGTGCGACCCGGTCGCGCAGGACGACGTAGCGTTGCGTGCGGCTTCCCTCGGGCCCGCTCAGGAGGGTGCCCACCCGGTTGTGTTCCGGCCGCAGTCCCGGCGCGTGGGACACGCTGTTCGCTCCCGGCACCTCGGGCATCGCGAGGGGCGGCCCCTGGTGGAGCGTCTTGAGCCACTCCTCCGAGACCTGGTGGGGTGCCTCGGTACCGACGAGCAGTCGCACCAGAAGGGCGTCGGCGGTCCTGATCTCGTACGAGGTCCCGGCCGCGTCCACCAGGTAGTGCTTGCCGTCCCTCCCCGTGCTGCGCACATACAGGAACTTCCCGTCGGGCAGCCGCTGTTGGCTGCCCATCCCCTCCTTCGCCGCGAAGACGAAGACCGCCGTCTGCACGTCCCTGCCACCGGACTGCGGGCGGTCGCAGACGATCCAACGCTTGGCGGCGACGGCTTCCCTCCGGGACGGCAGGCGGTCCGGGGCGTACGGGATGCCGACGGTCGGGCCGCGCACGACCTTCGGGTCGTCGATGACGGAGTCGGCGACCCGGATGACGGACGCCTCGCCGTCGTGGTTCGCGTTCACCAGCAGCCGCGCCGACGCCATGTTCAGCACCGGATGCAGCCTCTCCACCCCCTTCGTCCGGAGCACCACATAGCGGGTCGTGGACGGGTTCGCGACGATGACGTTCGCGTACGCCTTGTCCCACTCCGGCGGTGCCGCCGGTCGCAGCATTCCCCACGCCCCGAACCCCGCCAGCCCCACCGCCCCCGCCAGCACCCCCGGCAGGATGGCCCGCAGGGGGCGGGGAGCGCCCTCCTCCGAGCCGTTCCCCGTGGGGTGGAGGAACTGTGCGACCAGCCTCCGCTTCGCGAAGACGTACGCGTTGAGTTCGTCCCGTCGTGATGCCATCGGACCGCCGCCACTCTCCCCCGGTCGCCGCTTTCGGACCCCTCCCCCGTCGCCGGACGACCGTGAATTCGGTCACGCACAGCTCGGATAGGGTGAACGCTCCGTCAACTCCCGTACGGAAGCGGGGGTTACGGCCGCAGGAGTCGGTACGGCGATGGGGACAAGAGTGCGCGGGCTCAACAGGTCTTTCGGGGTACGGGAGTTGGCGCTCTGCGAATGCGCCGTCGCAGTGGCTGCGGCGGGCGTCGCGGGCGGTCCCGCGTGGACGGTGCCGGGGATCGCGGCCGGAGCGGCGGGGCTGGCGCTGGTCGTCGTGCGGCGGGGCGGGCGGAGCGCGTACGGGTGGGCGGCGGAGGCGGCACGGTTCCGGGCCCGGCGGCGGCGCGGGGATTCCACTTGTGGGGCGGCGGGGCTCGGCTCGTACGCGTACGAGAGGCGGCGCGGGGGCGAGGGGGCGCGGGGTGTCGGGATGGTCGGCGACGGGACGTTCCTGGCGGCGGTGGTACGGGTCGAGGCCGCCGGTACGGGGCTGCGTCCGGTGGGCGGGGCGGCGGAACTGCCGTGGGAGGTGCTCGCGGGGGCGTTGGAGGTGGACGACGTCGTCCTGGCGTCGGTGCAGGTCGTCCAGCAGGTGCGGGGTACGCCCGTGGGCGGGGGTGCGCCCGTGGTGCGGTCCACGTGGGTCGCGCTGCGGCTGGAGCCGGAGCTCTGCCCCGGGGCGGTGGCCGCGCGCGGGGGCGGGTTCGGCGGGGCGCAGCGGTGTCTGGTGCGGGCGGCCGACCAGGTGGCGAGCCGGTTGACGGGCGTGCGTGGGCTGCGGGCGTCGGTGCTGGACCGGGCTGGGCTGGACTCGGCGCTGGGGGCGGCGGGGGCGGGTGTGGACCCCGGGGCGGGAGGGTTCGTGGTGGCGGGTGAGGAGTCCTTGCGGGCCTGGCGGGCCGAGGGGTTGCTGCACACCGTGTACGAGGTCGGGGGCGACCCGCGTGACGCCGCCGGGCTGGTCGCCGCGCTGCCCGGGGGTGCCACGGCCACCGTGAGCCTCACGCTCCGGCATCGCGGGGCGCGGGGCACGACGGGTGCGGCGGGGCACCTCCGGGTGACCTGTGCGGGGGAGGCGGAACTGGAGCGCGTACGGGGCGAGTTGGGGCGTGCGGCGCGGACGGCGGGGGTGCGTCTCGTACGGATGGACCGGGCGCAGTTTCCCGGGCTGCTGGCCACGCTGCCGCTCGGGGGTGCGCGGTGAGGGGCCTGTTCGGGGCGCGGCGGGGTGGGCCGGGCGGGGACCGGCGGGGTGAGGGCCTGCGGGGTGAGGGCAGGGGGTTGCCGGTCGCGGGTGACGGCGTGACGGTCGCGGGTGCAGGCGTGCCCGTCGGGGGTGACGGCGTGACGGTCGCGGGTGACGGCGTGCCCGTCGGCGGTGACGGCGTGCCCGTCGGGGTCGACGCGCACGGGCGGGCGCTGTTGCTCGGGGTGCATCGGCCCGTTCCGTACGACGTGGTGCTGATCGGCGGTGTGTGGACGGCGCAGGTGCTGGCGCTGCGGGCCGCGCGGGGCGGGGTGCGGGTCGTGGTCGAGACGGCGCGGGCCGGGCTGTGGGCGCAGGTCGCCGGGGCGGTCGGCGCGGAGGTGTGCGGCGTGGGGCGGGTTCCGGCTCCGGCGGCGGGTGAGGGGCGTCCGGCCCTGGTCGTACGGGACTGTGGGATGCGGCCGCCGCGGGGACGGGTGGTGCCCGCGCCCTGGCAGTCGGTGCTGACGCTGCTGCCGTACCTGAGTCCGGTGGCCCCCGGTCTCGTACGGCATGCGGGGCTCGTGGGGGTGCAGCGGGTGTCGCCGCAGGAGGCGGACCGCCTGGGGCGTCTGCTGGTGCTCTCCCCGGCGGAGCGCGAGGCCCTGCCGGGGCTGCCCGACGGGGTCACCCTGTGGTGTGCCGAGGAGGCCGAACACCAGTGGGTGACGACCGCCGCGGACCAGCCGGAGGCCGCCCTGCTCGGGCCGCCCCGCCGGATGGACCCTGCGGGGAACGGGGGTTGAGGAGGTGCAGGGTCGTCCTCGCGCCCGCCCCTCCCCGTACATGCCCTTGCACGAACCGGTCATTGGCGCAATCCCCCTCCCGACCATCGGGCACCATGGGCTTGGCAACGGCGTCCGGGAGGGCGTCGGTTGAGTCGAGTGGAAGTGACGAAGGGGACACCGGAATGGGAACTCAGCAGGAGAAGGACGAGCTCTACGCCCTCGACATTTCGGATGTGGAGTGGCTCGGCGCGCCCGGCACCGAGGATGCCGAGGAGCGGGTGGAGATCGCGTACCTGCCCGGCGGCGCGGTCGCGATGCGTTCGTCCACGGACCCCGAGACGGTGCTGCGGTACACCGAGGCCGAGTGGACGGCCTTCGTCCTGGGGGCGCGGGACGGGGAGTTCGACCTGACGTAGCCGGTGGGTGCGTGGAGGGGCGGGGCGGCATCCGTGGATTCGGGGCCGCCCCGTCGGCGTGGGGCATGCACGGGGACATGTACGGGGAAGGGTGCGGCGCTGCGTCATGACGCATGCCACAGGGGTCGACACCTGATTGTTGGGAAGGGGCACGGGGCGCGCGGGGGTGGGTCACCTTCCGTAGGGAGATGTCGAGTTGTGACCGTTTTGGTGGTCACGGTGTGGCGTCGTCGGGTCACTTGTGGGCGCCAAGTGGCTTCAGGGGTGCGGTTTGTGGGGTGAGCGGGCCTGCCGTACGGACAGGGGCGACGACTAGGCTGACGCACGGGCCCGGCAGGCGCACCCGTTCCGCATGCGTTCCGTACGCGCGGAGCGGGCCGCGGACAGGCCGTGCGCCCGTACGACGCAGGACACGGGGAAGCGCCGAGCGGATCGGACGACGGAAGCGGTCACCCCACCCACCACGCACGGCACCAGGGTGCTCGACCACAGCAGGAGGCAATGTGAACAGCGAGCGGGACGAGATCCGCGAGGGCTGGAACGTGCCCGTCAGCCCGCCCGTCGAGGAGTCGCCCGACGCGGAGGCCGACCGGGCCGACCGGACGGGCGAGTTCACCATCGACTACACCCCGCCCGCCTGGTACACGCAGAACGCGGGCTCGGACGTGGACTCGGGCTCGGGCACGGGCTCGGGCTCGGGCTCGGGCTCGGGCTCGGGCTCGGCGAATGCTGATGCGGATGCGTCGAGTGCGGACGCGGGTGCGGGTGCGGCGGCCGAGGCCTTCGGGGGCGGGGATCTGGAGAGTGGTGCGACCATGCGCTTCTCGCCCGCCGCCCTCAAGCGTGAACTCTCCGAGCTGGCGCCCGCCGAGGAGGCGGAGAAGGCCGCGGAGGACGGGTCCGGTGCCGGGGCCGATGATCCGGCCAGGGCCGATGGGTCAACTTCCGTGGGTGAAGCGGACGTTGACGGTCAGCCCGACCACGTCGGCTTGAGTGAGGCGTCGTCGCCCGGTTCGGAGCCCGAGGGCGATGCCGACTCCGGTGCCGAGGAGCCGCGCGACTCCGTGCCGAGCTCCTTCGCCGACGAGGACGACGACGCCCCGCGCGATTCCGTTCCGCACGGCTTCCTCTCCGACGACGCCGGTACGGATGACGCCGGGCGCGACAAGGAGTACGAGGCCGAGGACGATGCGCCGGAGGCCGTGGCCGGGGAAGCCGGGACGGGCACGCCGAACGGGCCGGACGTGCCGGAGGCCTCGGATGTTCCGGAGGACGGGATCACCGACGCCGTTCCCACCTCCGCCTCCGCCTCCGCCTCCGCCTCCACCTCCGCCGCCGACTCCGCCGCCGCCTCCGCTGACGAGCCGCAGGACACTCCGCCCTCCGGTGGTCCCGCCCTTCCGACCTGGACCCCGCCCGCCCCCGCGCAGGGCAGCAGCCTGCCGCCGCTTCCGCCGGCCTTCCGGCCCGCGGCGCCCACCACCGCCCCGCAGTGGCCCGCGCCCGCTCCGGCCCCGTCGTCGTCCGCCTGGCCGACGCCCGCGCCGTCGAGCGAGATGTCGGGGCAGCGGGCCCAGGTGTCGTCCGGCTTCCCGGAGGACGCGGCGGTGCCGCAGCAGGCGGGTTACGGGTACCCGCAGCCCGAGGCCGCCGATGCGGGTGCGCCGCAGCAGGGCGGGTTCCCCGCGCCGCAGCCCCCGGTGCCGGGTGCACCGCAGCCCTCCGCCGCACTGCCGCCGCAGGGCGGGCTCGCCGAGCTGCCGTTCGGCACGCAGCCTCCGCAGGGGGTGCCGGGCGAGGGGCCGACGCCGTTCCCGCAGGCGCCGGGTGCCCAGGTGGGCGGATACGGGTTCCCGCAGCCGGGGGCTCCCGCCCCGCAGGGCGGTGGTTACGGATTCCCGCACCCCGGCGCCGCCCCGGCCGCGACCACCCCGGCGGAAGCCAGCACCCCCGGTGCCCCCGGCCCCGTACCGCCGCCCGCACACCCCAGCACCCCCGAAGCCCCGCAGGGTAGTTACGGATTCCCGCACCCCGGCACCGCCCCGGCCGAGGCCGGCGCACCCAGCGCGCCCGGGTCCGTACCCCCGCCCGCACCGGAAGCCCCGCAGCCGCCCGCGCCGAGCGGGCCCCAGCCGCCGTTCGCCGTGCAGGCGGGCCCCGCGCCCAGTGCCCCCGAGGCACCCGGCGGATACGGCTTCCCGCAGCCGGGGCCCGCCACCCCCGCCCAGGGCGGGTACGGGTTCCCGCAGCCCGAGGCGGTCCCGGCACAGGCCCAGCCCCCGGCCCCGGCCCCGCAGGCCGCCCAGCCCCAGGCCCCCGTCGATCCCCGGACCGGTGCCGCCTGGCCTGTCGCGCCCGACCCGCGGCAGGCCGGGAACCCCGGTGCGCCCCTCGGGTACACCGCCGCCGTCGAGCTGTCCTCCGAGCGGCTCCTGCGCAACAACAAGCAGAAGCCCAAGAGCAGCCGCAACCCCTCCGCCGGGTCCCGCTTCAAGTTCGGCGGGAAGAAGGAGGAGGCCGAGCGGCTGCGCAAGCTGGAGCTGATCCGCACCCCGGTGCTCTCCTGCTACCGCATCGCGGTGATCTCCCTCAAGGGCGGCGTGGGCAAGACGACCACGACCACCGCGCTGGGCGCGACCCTCGCCACCGAGCGGCAGGACAAGATCCTCGCCATCGACGCCAACCCGGACGCCGGTACGCTCGGCCGCCGCGTGCGCCGCGAGACCGGGGCGACCATCCGCGACCTCGTCCAGGCGATCCCGTACCTCAACAGCTACATGGACATCCGGCGGTTCACCTCGCAGGCCCCCTCCGGCCTGGAGATCATCGCCAACGACGTCGACCCGGCGGTCTCCACGGCCTTCAACGACGAGGACTACCGGCGCGCGATCGACGTGCTGGGCAAGCAGTACCCGATCATCCTGACCGACTCCGGCACCGGTCTGCTCTACAGCGCGATGCGCGGAGTCCTGGACCTGGCCGACCAGTTGATCATCGTCTCGACGCCGTCCGTGGACGGTGCGAGCAGTGCGTCGACGACGCTGGACTGGCTGTCGGCGCACGGGTACGCGGAGCTGGTGCAGCGTTCGCTGACCGTCATCTCCGGGGTGCGCGAGACCGGCAAGATGGTCAAGGTCGACGACATCGTGCAGCACTTCGAGCAGCGCTGCCGGGGTGTGGTCGTGGTGCCGTTCGACGAGCACCTCGCGGCCGGTGCCGAGGTCGACCTCGACATGATGCGGCCCAAGACGCGGGACGCGTACTTCCACCTGTCGTCGCTGGTCGCCGAGGACTTCGTACGGGCACAGCAGGCGCAGGGGCTGTGGACGGCGGACGGAAACCCGCCGCCGCACCTGGCGCCGCCGATGCCGGGACAGCAGGTTCCGGGGCAGGGTCAGGGTCAGGTGCCGGGTGCGTACCAGCAGCCGTACGCCGTCCAGCCCGGGCAGCCCGGGCAGCCGCAGCCGGGGCAGCACTGGCAGCAGCCCCAGCCCCAGCCCCAGGCCGTCCCGGGCGAGCAGCCGGGTCAGCACCCGCAGGCTCCGCAGCCCCCGCAAGGCCTCCAGCCCGGTCAACAGCCGCCGATGTACGGCCAGTTCGCCCCGGACCAGCAGGCCCCGCAGCCCCTGCCCGGCCAGCAGGTCCCGCCGCAGCCCGCCCAGCCGTGGCAGCAGCCCCAGTCCCCCGGCGGCTGGCAGCAGCCCCCCGCGCCGGGCGCCCAGGCACCCGTACCGCAGGGTCAATTCCCGCAGCCGCAGCAGCAGTTCGCCGCACCGGGACAGCCGCAGCCGGGCGCGCAGCCCCTGCCCGGCCAGCAGCCCGCGCAGCCGGGGCAGCCCGGCCAGCCCGGCCAGCCCGGACACCCCGGCGCGCAGCCCCTCCCCCCGTATGCCGGACAGGGCCAGTTCCCGGCGCCGGGTCAGCCCCTCCCCCAACCCCTGCCGGGGCAGGCGCCCGCCCCCGGTGAGCAGCCGCAGTCCGACTCCCCGGAGAGCGGCCCCGGGTGGCCCCCGCAGCCGCCTTCGGCCCCTCAGCAGTAGGGCGTCAAGGGTCTAGACCAATAAGGGCCCGCAGTACGGTCGCACCACGGCCGCGCTGCGGGCCCTCCGCTTGTCCGCGACCCGGTGGATCCGCACCGCCCGATGGCCTATTCCCGCAGCCCACACGGCAATTGACACACCGTAGACAGGCCGTTGACACGTCCTGAACGCCGCTGGTAGACCTGCGCCACACCACTCCGCCGACCCAAGATCCACCGCCACCCGGGCACGTACCGGCACCCGGACCAGCACCCGTACCAGCAAGTGACGCGCACGTGACGACGCGAGGGCTCCCTCCATGGACACTCAGGGCACCACGACCGGCACCACCCCCCACTCCCCACCTCCGCACCCCGCCCGCCCCCTGGCCGCCCGTCGCCTCGCGGCGGCCGGGGCCGCCGTCTTCGCCCTGCTGGCCACGGCCGCGACCCCACTGGCCCCGGCGGCGGCAGCCCAGCCCCAGGCCCAACCGAAGGCGCAGACGCAGGCCAAGGCCGCCGACCGGACCCTCACCATCGCCGTCGCGCAGAGCGTGGACTCGCTCAGCCCGTTCCTGGCCACCAAGCTCGTCAGTACGAGCATTCACCGGCTCGTGTACGAGTACCTGACGAACTACGACGTCAAGGACGCCCACACGATCCCGGCGCTGGCCACCGCCTGGAAGTCCTCGCCGGACAAGCTGACGTGGACGTACACGATCCGCGACAACTCGACGTGGTCGGACGGGAAGCGGGCGACCGCCGAGGACGCCGCGTGGACCTTCAACAAGATGATGACGGACGAGGGTGCCGCCTCCGCGAACGGCAGCTTCACCGCCAACTTCAAGAAGGTCACCGCCCCCGACCCGAAGACCCTGGTCGTGGAGCTGAAGAAGCCGCAGGCCACGATGACGGCGCTGGACGTGCCGATCGTGCCCAAACACGTGTGGGAGAAGGTCGGCGACCTCTCGAAGTTCAACAACGACAAGCAGTTCCCGATCGTCGGGAACGGCCCGTACATCGTCACGGACTACAAGCCCGACCAGTACGTGAAGCTGAAGGCCAACAAGAGCTTCTGGCGGGGCGCGCCGAAGTTCGACGAGCTGACGCTGAAGTACTACAAGGACGGTGACGCGGCCGTCGCCGCACTGCGCCGGGGCGAGGTCGGCTTCGTGCAGGGCCTGACCCCCGCGCAGGCCGCCTCCCTGAAGTCCGAGTCGAACATCAAGGTCAACGACGCGCCGGGCCGCCGCTTCTTCGCGCTGGCGACCAACCCGGGCGCCCGCGACAAGACCGGGAAGAAGTTCGGCGACGGGAACCCGGCGCTGCTCGACCCGGCCGTGCGCAAGGCCCTGTTCCAGTCCGTCGACCGCAAGGCCCTGGTCGACAAGGTCTTCCAGGGGCACGCGGTGGAGGGCCAGGGCTACATCCCGCCGCGCTTCGCCGACTACCACTGGAAGCCGTCCGCCGAGCAGCAGATCGCGTACGACCCGGCCGCCGCCGCCAAGACCCTGGACGACGCCGGGTACAAGAAGAACGCGGACGGCAAGCGCCTCGGCAAGGACGGCAAGCCGCTCGACCTCCGCATCCTGTGCCACGCCACCGACCCCAACGACAAGGCGGTCGGCAAGTACCTCACCGAGTGGTGGGGCGCGTTGGGCATCGGGCTGAAGGTCGAGTGCCTGGACAGCGTCACCGACCGCTGGCTGGCCGGCGAGTACGACCTCGCCTTCGACGGCTACTCGGTCAACCCCGACCCCGACTACGTCCTGTCCATCCACACCTGCGCGGCGCTGCCCGCGACTCCCGACGCGTCCGGGCAGACCGACAACTTCATCTGCGACAAGCAGTTCGACGACCTCTACAACCAGCAGGCCGTCGAGTACGACAAGGCCAAGCGGGTGGACCTGGTCAAGCGGATGCAGTCGCGGCTGTACGACACCGGGTTCATGAACGTGATGGTGTACCCGAACGCGGTGGAGGCGTACCGGACGGACCAGATCAAGTCGATCAAGACGATGCCGGAGGCGGGCGGCAACATCTGGGGCCAGGACGGCTACTGGAGCTGGTGGTCGGCGGAGCCGACGGCTTCCGGTGACACGCCGGACCAGGACGCCGGGCCGTCACCCGCCGTGTGGATCATCATCGGGGTCGGCGCGCTGATGGTGCTCGTGATCACCCTGGTCGCCGTGCGGCGGCGGAGCGGCACGGCGGACGACCGCGAGTAGGGCCCGTACCGGACACCCCTCCCGCACCGTCCGAGCAGGGCCCGTACCGGACCCCCTCCCCCACCGTCACCGGCACCTCACCCCCACAGAACCGAGAGCGACCATGAACACGCACCTGGACACGTCCACACCCCCACCCGCGAGCGGCACCGCATGACCGCGGCGAGCACCCCCGCCGTGGTGCGGGAGCCCGGCGGCGGCCCGGTGAAGTCCGGGCCGTCGCGGGGCGTCCTGGCGCGCGCCGCGGCCGGGCCGAAGACCGCGTATCTGCTGTACGTGACGGGGAAGTTGGGCGGCGCGGCCGTCTCGCTCTTCGCCGTGCTCGTCACCAGCTTCTTCCTGTTCCGGATCATTCCGGGCGACCCGGTGAAGACCATGACGCGCAACCGCGCGGTGTCGCCGGAGCAACTGGCCGTGCTGCGCAGGCAGTTCGGCCTGGACGCGCCGGTGTGGCAGCAGTTCACCGACTACTGCGGCAAGGCGCTCACCGGCGACCTCGGGATCTCGTACCAATTCCACGCGCCCGTGGGCGAGTTGATCGCGGAGAGGTTCCCGGCGACGCTGCTGCTGACGGGTGTCGCCGTGGTGATCTACTCGGCGGTCGGACTGTGGCTGGGCACCCGGTCGGCGTGGCGGCACGGCCGGCTGGGCGACAAGCTGAACACGGGGGTCGCGCTGACGCTGTGGTCGGTGCCGTCGTTCTGGCTGGGGCTGCTGCTGATCATCGTGTTCTCGGTGGGGATCGGGCCGATTCCGGGCCTGTTCCCGACCGGCGGCATGGAGTCGGGGTCCGAGACGGGCTTCGGGCACGTGCTGGACGTGGCGCACCACATGGTGCTGCCGGTGCTGACCCTCGTCGCGGTCGGGTACGCGCAGACGCTGCTGGTGATGCGGTCCTCGCTGCTGGACGAGATGGGCAGCGACTACCTGACGACGGCACGGGCGAAGGGGCTGCGGGACGCACTCGTGCGCCGCAGGCACGCCGTGCCGAACGCCCTGCTGCCGACCGTCACGATGGTGTTCATCAACCTGGGGCACGTGGCGGCGGGGTCGATCCTGGTGGAGTCGGTGTTCTCCTGGCCGGGGCTCGGCGGGCTCTTCTACCAGGCGATCCCGGTGCCCGATCTGCCGTTGATCCAGGGGCTGTTCGTGGTGTTCGCGGGGGCGATGATCCTGATGAACCTGCTGGCCGACCTCCTCTATCCGTTGCTCGATCCCCGGGTGGGCCGATGACGACGTCCGCATCCACCCCCTCGCCCAAGGGCACGGCCCGCTCCCTCACCTGGGAGCGCCGCCGCACGTCCGTCGCCCGCTTCTGGCGGCAGTACCGGTCGCACCGGGCGGGCCTGTACGGGCTGGGGGCGCTGCTGCTGATCGCCGCCCTGGCGCTGGCCGCGCCGCTGCTGGTGGGCGGTGACGTGCAGAACGTCACCGACGCGCCCGGCACGGCCCTGGAGTCCCCCAGCTCGCGCTTCCCGCTCGGCACCGACCAGTACGGGCGTCCGCTGCTCGGGCTGCTGCTGTACGGGGCGCGGATCTCGCTGGCCGTGGGCCTGATGGCGGCGGCCCTCTCGGTCGCCATCGGCACGCTGGTCGGCATCCTCGCCGGGCACTTCGGCGGCTGGTTCGCGACCGTCGTCATGCGGATCACCGACTGGTTCCTGGTGATGCCCGCGCTGGTCCTGGCGATCGTGCTGGCGACGGTGCTCTCGCAGAGCGTGTGGACGGTGGTCCTGGCGATCGGGGTGACGTCCTGGCCGACCACCGCCCGTCTCGTACGGGCCCAGACGCTCGCCGTGGAGTCCCGGCCGTACATCGAACGCGCCCAGGCGCTGGGCGGCGGCCACGGTCACATCATGGCCCGGCACGTGCTGCCCAACGTCATGCCGCTGGTCCTCGCGCAGACCACCCTCCTGATCTCCTCGGCGATCCTCACCGAGGCCACCCTCGCCTTCCTGGGCCTGGGCGACCCGACCGTCGTCTCGTGGGGCGGCATGCTCCAGGAGGCGCGGGAGACGGGCGCGGTGTCGTCGGGCCACTGGTGGTACCTGGCCCCGCCCGGCCTGGCCATCGCGGTCGTCGCACTCGCCTTCACCCTGTGCGGGCGCGCCGTGGAGTCCGTACTCAACCCGAAGCTGGGGACGAGCCGTTGAGCACCACACCTGCACCTGTCCTGGAACTCCGCAACCTCCATGTCCGGTACGGGGCGGACGTGCACGCCGTCCGGGGCGTGGACCTCACGCTCGCCGCGGGGCAGAAGCTGGGCGTGGCGGGCGAATCGGGCTGCGGGAAGTCCACCCTCGCGCTGGCCCTGCTGCGTCTGCTGCCCGCATCCGCGCACCTGACCGGGGAGATCCTCCTCGACGGGGAGGACGTGCTGACGATGAAGTGGGGCCGTCTGCGGGCGGTGCGCTGGGCGGGGGCCTCGATCGTCTTCCAGGGGGCGATGCACTCCCTGAACGCCGTGCACCGCATCGGCGACCAGATCGCCGAGCCGCTCCTGATCC
This sequence comes from Streptomyces sp. NPDC087440, assembly GCF_044744005.1. Lineage (NCBI taxonomy): Bacteria > Bacillati > Actinomycetota > Actinomycetes > Kitasatosporales > Streptomycetaceae > Streptomyces > Streptomyces sp. NPDC087440. The sequence goes on from NZ_JBIUXN010000007.1 coordinate 36,307, forward strand.
ACGGCCGGGCCACCCCGGCCGCCGCCCGCACCCGCGCGGCGGCCCTCCTCGAACAGGTCGGCCTCCCCGCCGCCCGTGCCGACGCCTACCCGCACGAGCTCTCCGGCGGCCAGCGCCAGCGCGTGATGATCGCGATGTCCCTGGCCTGCGACCCGCACCTGATCGTCGCGGACGAGCCGACCACCGCGCTGGACGTGATGATCCAGGCCCAGATCCTGCGCCTGATCGAGCAGTTGGTGGCCGACCAGAACATCTCCCTCCTCATGATCAGCCACGACCTGGCGGTCCTCGCCGACACCTGCGACCGCCTCGCGGTGATGTACGCGGGCCGGGTGGTCGAGGAGGGCCCGGCCGCGTCGGTCCACACCTCCGCCCACCACCCGTACGCGCAGGCCCTGTCCGCCGCCTTCCCCCGCATCGGCGACCCGGCCTCCCGCCGGGCCCCGCGCGGTCTGCCCGGCGACCCGCCGGACCCGGCCCGCCTCCCCTCGGGCTGCACCTTCCACCCCCGCTGCCCGGTGGCCCTGGCCTCCTGCGCGGAGGAGGACCAGCCCTTGCGGGAGGCCGCCGCCCAGCACCGGGCGGCGTGCGTCCACGTCTCGTCCGCGACCCCCCAGGGAGCTTCCGCCTCATGAGCACCACCGACGTCGCCCTTCTCGCCGCCCGGGGCCTGCACGTCACCTTCCCCGGGCGGCGCGGCGCGCCCCCCGCGCAGGCGGTCGACGGGGTCGATCTGGAGGTCGCCCCCGGTGAGATCGTCGCGCTCGTCGGTGAGTCGGGCTGCGGCAAGACCACCCTGGCCAGGACCCTGCTGGGGCTGGTGCGGCCCACCGCGGGGGAGGTCGGCTTCGGCGGGGAGGCGCTGGACTACCGGGCACGCGCCCTGAAGGCGTACCGCAAGCGCGTGCAGCTCGTCCTCCAGGACCCCAGCGGCTCCCTCAACCCCCGGCACACGGTGTACGACGCGGTCGCCGAGGGCCTGCGCATCCACGGGTACGCGGGCGACGAGCGCGAGGCCGTCGCCGAGGCCCTCTCCCGGGCCGGCCTGCGTCCGCCCGAGCGCTTCTTCCTGCGCTACCCGCACGAGCTCTCGGGCGGGCAGCGCCAGCGCGTCGTCATCGCCGGGGCGCTGGTCCTGGGCCCCGAACTCATCGTCGCCGACGAACCGGTGGCCTCCCTGGACGCCTCCGTACGGGGCGAGATCCTGGCCCTGCTGCTCAGGCTGCGCGACGAACTGGGCCTGTCCGCCCTGGTGGTGACGCACGACCTCGGGCTGGCCTGGAACATCGCGGACCGGGTGGCGGTCATGTACCTGGGCCGGATCGTGGAGACCGGCCCGGTCGAAGACGTACTGACACACCCTCAGCACCCGTACACCCAGGCCCTGTTGTCCGTCCTCCCCGAGGCGGACGGCGAACCCGTCGTGCTGAGCGGCGAACCCCCCGACCCCTCCCGCATCCCGTCCGGCTGCCGCTTCCACGCCCGCTGCCAGATCCTCGCCTCGGGCCGGGCGGAGACGTCGGGCGTCGCCGACAAGTGCCGTACGGAACCGCTTCCGGTGCTGCCCGCCCACGCGGAGGGGGCACAGGTGGCGTGCCACTGGGCGGCGGTCCGGCGGGTCCCGGCGCCAGGGGGGCCGCAGGAGTAGGGCCCCGGTGCACACACCGGGGCCCTCTCCCGCCCGTCACAGCGGCACGGCGTCAACACGTCACGGCGTCAACGCGGCACAGCGGCACGGTGTCAGGCGTCGTCCTTCTTGTTGCCGGTGAGGGAGTCCTTGATCCCCTCGACCTTGTCCTTGACCTTGTTGCCCAGTTCCTCGGCCTTCGCCTTGAGCTGGTCGGTCTGGCCCTCGGACTCCAGCCGGTCGTTGCCGGTGGCCTTGCCGCCCATTTCCTTGGCCTTGCCCTTGAGCTTGTCGAAAGTGCTTTCGGCGTCGGTCACGGTCTCGCCTTTCCCAGGGGTACGGGGATGTGGATCGCCCACCACGTTGCCGCAGGTGTCCCGGGGCCGCACGCGGAGCCGGATGCCCCCCGTTGGGCGATACGGGTGAACGAGCACACCCGTCCGTGTGTGCGCCGCCGCCAGCGGACCCCGGCCCCCGAACGTATGAATCATGAACACACCACCTTCTCGGCGTACGGTCATGGCGGCCACCGGCACCGCCGCCCTCGCCGCGAGCCTCGCCCTGCCCTCCCGCTCCGGCGCCCTCCCCACCGCCGTCGCCGCGAGCCCGCCCGCCGCGGCCCCCGCCCCCCGCGAGGTCTGCCGGGCCGTGGCCCGCGCCGTCCTCGTCCTGGACCGGGACAATCAGCCCCTGGTACCGCGCTACACCCGCATCCTGCTCGGTGACGGCCTGCCCCGCAGCCGCCGTGCCCCCAAGAAGGTGCTGGTCGTCGGCGCGGGCCCGGCCGGGATGGCCGCCGCGCACCTGCTGAAGCAGGCGGGGCACAAGGTGACGGTGATCGAGGCCAACGGCAACCGGGTCGGCGGCCGGATCAAGACCTTCCGGGCGGGCGGCCACGAGCAGGCGGAGCCGCCCTTCGCCGACCCGAAGCAGTACGCCGAGGCGGGCGCGATGCGCATCCCCGCCAGTCACCCCTTGGCCACCGGGCTGATGGACGCCCTCGGCCTGAAGCGCCGTCGCTTCCACCTCACCGATGTGGACGCCGCCGGCAAGCCGGCCCTGCACACCTGGATCTGCGCCAACGGCGTCCGGGTGCGCCGGGCCGACTACCGGCGCGACCCGCGCCCGCTCAACCGCTCCTTCGGCGTCCCCGCCGCGTTCGAGGACAGGACCGCCTCGGACATCCTGCGCTCCGCGCTCGCGCCCGTCCGCGCGCTGATCGACGGAAAGAGCGGCGAGGCACTGGTGGAGGGCTGGGCGACGGTCGTCGAGACGTACGGCAACCACTCCATGAACCGCTACCTGACCGAGCAGGCGAAGCTGGACGAGGCCACGATCGACCTGATCGGCACCGTCGAGAACCTCACCTCCCGGCTCAACCTCGGCTTTGTGCACAGCTTCCTGTCCGCGGCCCTCATCAGCCCGGACACCGCTTTCTACGAGCTCCCGGGCGGCACGGCGACCTTCGCCGACGCGCTCTACGAGAAGGTGAAGGACGTCGTGCGGCTGGACCGGCGGGCGGTGCGCGTCGAGCACGGCGAGCGCGGGGTGAGCGTGCACACCGTCTCCGAGGGCCGGGGCGGCGCGGACGTCGAGCAGGAGACCTTCCACGGCGACGAAGTGATCCTGACCGTCCCCTTCAGCGGTCTGCGCCACGTCACCTTCACGCCCGCCCTCTCCTACGGCAAGCGGCGCGCGGTCACCGAGGTGCACTACGACTCGGCGACCAAGGTGCTCCTCGAATTCTCCCGCCGCTGGTGGGAGTTCGAGGAGCAGGACTGGAAGCGGGAGCTGGAGGCGGTCCGGCCGGGCCTGTACGCGGAGTACCGGCGGGGCAGGGCTCCCGCCGACGGGTCGCTCCTGGGCGCCCACTCCTCCGTACCGAAGGGGCACGTCTCCCCGGGGCAGCGGGCGCACTACGCTGCGCACCGGGCGAGCATGCACGAGCAGCCACAGGCGGCGCACCTGCGGGGCGGCGGGTCGGTGACCGACAACGCCAACCGGTTCATGTTCCAGCCCTCCCACCCGGTCCCCGGCAGCGACGGCGGGGTGCTGCTCGCCTCCTACAGCTGGTCCGACGACGCGCTGAAGTGGGACTGCTTCGACGACGAGGAGCGTTACCCGCGCGCGCTGGGCGGGGTGCAGGACGTGTACGGGCAGCGGATCGAGGTGTTCTACACGGGCGTCGGCAAGACCCAGTCCTGGATGCGCGACCCGTATGCGTACGGGGAGGCGTCCGTGCTCCTGCCCGGCCAGCACACGGAGCTCTTCCCCGACATCCCCGCCGCCGAGGGCCGCCTGCACTTCGCGGGCTGCCACACCTCGATCAAGCCCGCCTGGATCGAGGGGGCGCTGGAGTCGGCGGTGCGGGTGGCACTGGAGGTGCACACGGGCTAGGGGGTACCAGAAGGGGCCCGCCGGAATCTTCCGGCGGGCCCCTTCTGGTATCCGCTACTTCGCGTCCGCGTCCGCCGTCAGCGACCGCGCCTGCTTCACGTCGTCGGCGATGGCCTCCAGCAGCCCGTCCAGCGACTCGAACTTCGCCATGCCGCGCACGTACGCCAGGAACTCGACGGCCACGTGCATCCCGTACAGGTCCAGGCCGACCCGGTCGATGGCGTACGCCTCCACCGTCCGCTTCTTGCCCTCGAACTGCGGGTTGGTGCCGACCGAGATCGCGGCGGGCATCCGCTCGCCGTCGGCGGTCAGCCAGCCCGCGTACACGCCGTCGGCGGGGATCGCGGTGTGCGGCAGCGTCTCGACGTTCGCCGTCGGGTAGCCCAGTTCGCGGCCGCGCTGCTCGCCGCGCACCACGACGCCCTCGACGGCGTGCGGGCGGCCCAGGATCTCGGCGGCCCCGGCCACGTCGCCCTCGGCGACCAGGCGACGGGTCAGCGTGGAGGAAAACGGCTCGCCGCCGCCCGCCGCACCGCTGACGAACAGGTCGATGACCTCGACGCCGTAGTCGTACGTGGGACCCAGCTCGGCCAGGAACTCCACGTTCCCGGCGGCCTTGTGCCCGAACCGGAAGTTGGGACCCTCCACGACGAGCCGCGCGTGCAACTTGTCGACCAGCACCTTCACCACGAAGTCGGCGGGGCTGAGCTTCGAGAACTCGGCCGTGAAGGGCAGGATCAGCAGCGCGTCGACGCCCAGTTCCGCCATCAGTTCCGCGCGCCGGTGGTGCGGGGCCAGCAGCGGCGGGTGGCTGCCCGGCCGCACGACCTCGCTCGGGTGCGGGTCGAACGTCACGACGACCGACTGCACGCCCAGCTCGCGGGCGCGCTCGACGGTCCGCCCGATGATCAGCTGGTGCCCGCGGTGCACGCCGTCGTAGGAGCCGATGGTGACGACGCTGCGTCCCCAGTCCTGGGGAATGTCCTCCAAGCCGCGCCAGCGCTGCACTGTGACCGCTCCTTGTGTACGTCTGGGTACGTGGTGGTGGCTGCCCGGGGTTCCGGACGGACCCCCTGAACATGCTCTTACGCAGGTCTAAGACTGCCATGCCCCGGCGCGGCCCCCCGCATCGGTGTCCTCGGACCCGGGGCTCAGACCCCGGAGAGGCCCGCTTGTGCCAGTACCCCCACCATCCGGCGCGAGCTGGGCCCCACCATCGCCGCCCACTCCCCCGGCGCGCCCTCCAGCCACCCCGCCACCAGCCGGGCGAACCCCGGCACCTCCCGGGCCAGCGCCACCAGCCGCCGGTCGAAGCCCGACGCCCCCTCGGGGGTGCGCACCAGCAGCGCGCCCGTGCGCCGCACCAGCTCCCGGGTCCGCGCCCGGTCCCGGGTGTCCGCGCCGAGCGCGGCGGCCCGCAGCACGGCGTCGAGCACGGCGAAGTCCCGGCCGTGCGCCGGGTCGTCGCGCAGGTACTCCTCGTACTCCAGGAGTACGTCGAGCAACTCGGCCCGCAGCGGCCCCGACACCGGTGTCCCGGGCGCGGCCAGGACCGGTGCCAGCGCGCTCCGCACCTCACAGGGGCTGCCCCGCAGCATCCCGCTGACCAGCGGAAACAGCACGGCCCGTGCTCCGGGCCCGCTCTCCAGCCGCTCTTCGACGAACGCGGCGGCGTGCACCGCCCCCTCCGGTCTGCGCGCCACGTACTCCGCGACCAGGGCGGCGGCCCGGCGGGCCAGCGCGGGCGTGTGCACCCCGGAGAGGGCGCGCAGCACCTCGCCCGCCCGGGGTCCGGCCGAGTGCAGCGCGGTCTGGAGTGCGGCGAGCACCGGCTCGGGGTGCGTGCCGAGGGCGCTGACGAGGGCCTGGGCCGGGACCTTGGGCTCCCCGACCACGAACGCGGCCACCGCGCGCGGCAGGAACCGCGAGCGCGACGCCGGGTCGCGGACCAGGAGCGCGAGCGCGGCCCCGTGCAGGCTGAGGTCGCCGCCCCGGGCGAGCAGCGCCAGCGCGGCGAACCTCAGGCGTTCCCGGTCCGCGCCGCTCGTCGCGTACGGGGCCACCACCCCCGCGTACGAGGCCGCGGCCACCCTGCGCTCGGCCCGCTCGTCGTGCGCCCACCGGTCGACGGCCCGGCACAGGGCGGCAGGTTCGTCAGCGGCCAGGACGTGCAGGAGTTCGTCGGCACGCGGGTGCCCGGCCTGGACGAGGGTCTCCACCAGGTCGTCCAGGGCGAGGCCGCGGTGGGTGTGCAGGAGGGCCTGGGCGACCTCGGCGACGGTGAGGCGGGCGCCGCCGGGGAGGGGGCGGGTGTCGTCGAACCAGGCGCAGAGCAGGACCTGTACGCGGCGGACGTCGGCGACGAGGATGCGGGCGACGGAGTCGAGGTGGCGGGGGGCGGTGGAGGTCTCCGGGGGGCCGTCGGCGGGGACCAGGACGCGCAGAAGGTCGATGCGTTCGGCCTGGTCGAGGTTGAGACGTTCCCAGAACCAGGGGCCGAAACGGGCGAACCCTCCGAGTCCGGGCGGGTCGCCGGCGCGCAGCGACCGGGCGGTGAGGGTCTCGGCCAGCTCCCTGAGGACGGGGCGGTAGGGGGCGAGGTCGGGGACGCGGAGGAGGGTCTCGCCGAGGAGGCGGGAGGCCCACCAGTGGGCGTCGTCGGTGTCGAGGGTGTCGAGGGCCTCGATCAACTCCCGCATGCGGTGGGTGAGTTGGGGGTGGCCGAGGTGGCGTTCCAGGAGGAGCATGGCTTCGACGACGGGGCCGATGCGGTGGCGGGGGACGGGGAGGATGCGGGCTGTCGGGGCGGGGTCCCCCGCACCCCGCACGGGGGGTTCGCCGGTGGGGGCTTGGCCCTCCGGGGCCCGTTCCGCGGTGGTGATGTGGGCCGCCGGGGCTTCGCCCCGGACCCCGGTGGTGCCCCTCCCCGCCCCTTCCCCAAAGCGCTCGCCGCGCGGCTGGTTGTCGGGTTGCGGTTCGTGCCGGGGCTTCGCCCCGGACCCCTGCACGGGCTGCGCCCGCGCGTCCTCAAACGCCGGACCGGCTGAGTGGGCTGATGCCCACACCAGGCCCTCCACCGCCTCGCCCAGGTCCAAGTGCGCGCCCTGGATCCAGTCGGCCAGCTCCTCGTGGGCGAAGCGGTAGCCGCTGCCGGCCGGGGTCAGGATGCCCTCCGTGAGGACGGCCGAGGCCCAGCCCGTCCGCCACGGGAAGATCTCCTCGAAGGAGGTACGGTCCAGTTCGCCCTGGCCCGGACCCAGGCAGCGGCGGGCCGCCTCGTGGACGCGGCCCGAGACCTCTGCCGCCAGCCGCCGCACCGCCGTTCCCCGCACGGCCGGGCGGCGGGCGGCAGCCACCCGTACCGCCACCCGCAGGCACATCAGCGCCAGGTGCGCCTCGAAGACCTCCTCGCGGGTCGGGCAGCCGGGCACCCCGGCGGTGCCGTCCGGGATCGCCGCCCGTACTTCCGCCAGCAGCCGCAGGGTGAGCGGGTGGCGGGCGTCGGCGTCGCGCAGGGCCCCGGCCTCGATGCCGTACCGCTCGCGGGCGTACACCGCCTCCGGGGAGGAGAAGTCGCCGATCGGGACGGTGCGGGGGGCCGGGTGGAGCAGCTCCGCCTGCTCCCAGTGCTCGGGGCGGCAGCCCACCACCAGCCGCGCCCCGTTCGTGTGCAGCCAGTCCGCGGTGCCGGACGTCCACTCCGGGAGGCGGTGGGCGAGGACGGGCGGCATCTCCTCCGGTCCGTCGAGGAGGACGAGGAGCGGGCGTCCCGCGTCGGCCGCCAGCCGGGCCACGCGTTCGGGTGTGGCGACGGACATGTCGCCGGGGGTCCCGGATGCCGCGACGATCCGGCCCGCCTGGGCCAGCGCCCGGCCCACCGCGTCCGCCACCGAGCCGTCGGCGTTGCGCAGGTCGGCCCCGCGCAGCCAGACCGTGGGGGCGGGTTCGGGCCCGCAGGCGCGGCGGGCGGCGAGGGCGCGCAGCTCGGTGGTGCGGCCGGTGCCGGGGGTGCCGACCAGCCCGAGGACGTAGGCCGAGGAGGTCGTGAAGTCCTCGAACTCCCGGCGCAGACAGGCCCGTTCCACCGGGTCGCGCCAGATGCCGGGCCCGCCGACCGGGCCGACGGAGGTCCCGGTGAGCTGGAGGGCGCCCGCCAGGTTGAGGTCCTCGCCGTACGCGGGGACGGTCGCGGCGTTGCGCCGGAGCAGCTCGCCGAGGGGGCCGTCGTCCTCGCCCCCGAGCGGTACGGCGAACCCGGCCGCCCGGTGCGCGGAGTGGAGGGAGGTACCGAGGACGGCCAAGACGGCGCCCGTGGCGGCGTCGAGGACCGGTCCGCCCGCCGCCGCCCCGCCCAGGCGCAGCGCGTCGCTGCCCGCCGTGCCCATCGCCAGCTCCATCGCGGAGTCCAGGAGGTGGAAGCGGTCGGTCGCCGTGTACGTCACTGGGGCGGCCCCCAGGACCCGCGCCTCCCGCCAGCCCCCGGCCGCCAGCCGTACGTACGTCCCGACCGCGACCTTGCGCCGCCCGGTCACCGGCAGCGGGCGCACGTCGAGGCCCGAGGTCCGGACGAGGGCGAGCCCGTGCTCCGGGAGGGGGGTGATGGCGTCGTGCTCGGCGAGGCAGGTGCGGTCGCCGGGGGCGTGCAGGACCAGTCGGGTGAGGCCGTCGACGGCCTCGTGGCTGGTGACGACGGTGCCGAGGTCGTCGGCGACGAAGCCGGTGCCGCGCGGCCGCCCGGCCAGGTCGCAGATCCGCACCAGCGCCGCCGGCGGGACCGGACCCGGCCGCTCGCCCGGCCCGGACCCTTCGTCCGGCCGAGTCCCGTCCGCCGCCATAAAGGAACACCCCCTGCCCACGACCGTAGGCAGAGGATGATCAGCGGCAGAAGAACGCCTGCCGAAAGCGCCCCCCGTCACTCCCCGCATTCACTCCGAGCGCCCGCCCGTAGGGGTGAATCGGACGGGTGAAACGGACACACCCAGTACAGGGGGAAGCGGGAGGGGACCGTGGAGCGGGCGGCACGAAGTCCGCCCGCTCCACGGTGTCGCCGCTCGCGCAGGAGCTAGCCGAACACGGCGAGGCTCTTGGCCTTGCCCTTCTGGTCCTCGACCAGGGCCAGGAAGCGCCCGTCGGGGCCGTACACGGCCACCGGGTTGCGCTCGTGCGCGGGCATGTCGATGCGTACGCCGTTCATGATCAGCCCGGCGCGCTTCTCGTCCACGTCCCAGCGGGGGAACGCCTTGGCCGCCGCGTCCGCGATCGGCATGACGGCCAGTTCCTCCTGGTGCGCCTCCAGGGTGCGGGCCGCGTCCAGACCGTACGGACCCACCCGCGTGCGTCGCAGCGCCGTGAGGTGGCCGCCGACGCCGAGACCGGCGCCCAGGTCGCGGGCGAGGGCGCGGATGTACGTGCCCGAGGAGCAGACGACGGAGACGACCAGGTCGACGACCGGGGTGCCGTCCTCCGCCACGGCCGGGCGCACGTCGTACACCTGGAAGGAGGAGACGGTCACCGGGCGGGCCGGGATCTCGAAGTCCTCGCCCTCGCGGGCCCGCTTGTACGAGCGCTTGCCGTCGATCTTGATGGCGCTGACCTTGGACGGCACCTGCATGATGTCGCCGGACAGCTTGGCGACGCCCGCGTCGATGCCCTCGCGGGTGACGGCGGAGGCGTCGGTCGACGTGATGATGTCGCCCTCGGCGTCGTCGGTCAGGGTGTCCTGGCCGAGCCGGATGGTGCCCAGGTACTCCTTCTCGGTCAGCGCGAGGTGGCCGAGCAGCTTGGTGGCCTTCTCGACGCCCAGGACGAGGACGCCGGTGGCCATCGGGTCGAGCGTTCCGGCGTGGCCGACGCGGCGGGTCTTGGCGATCCCGCGCATCTTGGCGACGACGTCGTGCGAAGTGAAGCCGGACGGCTTGTCGACGATGACAAGGCCGTCCGGCGTCTTCGTTACTGCGTTGCTCATGCGGTGGCGTCGTCCTCGTCGTCGTCACCGGGCTTCTTGTACGGGTCGGCCTCACCGGCGTACGTCGCGCCGGAGGAGGTCTCGCGCACCTTGGCGTCGGTGGCCCGCGCCTTGTCGAGGAGGTCCTCGATGGTCTTGGCGTTCTCCGGGAGGGCGTCCGCCACGAAGGTGAGGGTGGGCGTGAACTTGGTGCCCGCCGCCTGCCCGACCGCCGAGCGCAGGACGCCCTTGGCGCTCTGCAGTCCGGCCGCCGCGTTGGCACGGTCCTCGTCGTCGCCGTACACCGTGTAGAAGACCGTGGCCTCCCGCAGGTCACCGGTGACGCGGGTGTCCGTGATCGTCACGTGCGTCCCCAGACGCGGGTCCTTGACCCCGCGCAGGAGCTTCTCGGCGACGACCTGCTGAATGAGGTCCGCCAGCTTCTTCGCCCGAGCGTTGTCGGCCACTGGTCCTTCTCCTTGTGTGTTCTTGCTCAGTCTTCGTCACTGTGCAGCCGCCGCCGTACCGACAGCAACTCCACCTCGGGCCGGGCGGCCACCATGCGCTCGCACCGGTCCAGTACGTCTGTGAGGTGCCCCGTGTCGCCGGCCACCACCGCAACCCCGATCTCGGCCCTGCGATGGAGGTCCTGATCGCCGACTTCCGCCACGCTGACCGCGAACTTGCGGTGCAGTTCGGCGACGATCGGCCGGACGACGGAGCGTTTCTCCTTCAGCGACCGTACGTCGCCGAGCAGGAGGTCGAAGGACAGAGTCCCCACATACATGTGTGTCCGGATGTCCCGCCGGTTCGGGTTCATGTGCCGCTGCCACTGCTTGGCAGGGACACCAGAACCGTACACGCAACGGCCGGGGCCGCTCGACGGAAATAATCTCCGCCGAGCGGCCCCGACCTCTACCGCTGACATCAGGGGCTCCGCCCCGGGCTACGGTGTCGCTACGTGGCGATCAGCCGCGCGGCTTCTCCCGCATCTCGTACGTCGCGATGACGTCGTCGATCTTGATGTCGTTGAAGTTGCCGAGGTTGATACCGCCCTCGAACCCTTCGCGGATCTCGGTGACGTCGTCCTTGAAGCGGCGCAGACCCTGGATGTTGAGGTCCTCGGCGATGACCTTGCCGTCGCGGACGAGGCGCGCCTTGGTGTTGCGCTTGACCTCGCCCGAGCGGATGAGGACACCGGCGATGTTGCCGAGCTTGGACGAGCGGAAGATCTCGCGGATCTCCGCGGTACCGAGCTCGACCTCCTCGTACTCCGGCTTGAGCATGCCCTTGAGCGCTGCTTCGATCTCCTCGATGGCCTGGTAGATCACCGAGTAGTAGCGGACGTCGACGCCCTCGCGCTCGGCCATCTGCTGAGCACGGCCGGCCGCACGGACGTTGAATCCGATGACGATGGCGTCGGAACCCGTCGCCAGGTCGATGTCGGACTCGGTGACCGCACCCACACCACGGTGCAGGACGCGGATGTCGACCTCGTCGGAGACGTCGAGCGCCAGCAGCGAGGACTCGAGAGCCTCGACAGAACCGGACGCGTCACCCTTGATGATGATGTTGAGGTCCTGCACCAGACCGGCCTTGAGGGCCTCGTCCAGGTTCTCCAGGGAGAACCGGACGCCACGGCGGGCGAACGCCGCGTTCCGCTCACGAGCGGCACGCTTCTCGGCGATCTGCCGGGCCGTGCGGTCCTCCTCGACGACGAGGAAGTTGTCGCCGGCGCCGGGGACGTTGGTGAGACCCAGCACCAGGACGGGGGTCGAGGGACCCGCTTCCTGCACGTTGTTGCCGTTGTCGTCGAGCATGGCGCGCACGCGGCCGTAGGCGTCGCCCGCGACCATCGTGTCGCCGACGCGGAGCGTTCCGCGCTGGACGAGGACGGTGGCGACAGCACCACGGCCCTTGTCGAGGTGGGCCTCGATCGCGATGCCCTGTGCGTCCATCTCGGCGTTCGCCCGGAGGTCGAGCGAAGCGTCCGCGGTCAGGATGACCGCTTCCAGCAGGGCCTCGATGTTGAGGCTCTGACGGGCCGAGATGTCGACGAACATCGTGTCGCCGCCGTACTCCTCCGCCACCAGACCGAACTCGGTGAGCTGACCGCGCACCTTGGTCGGGTCGGCGCCCTCGACGTCGATCTTGTTGACCGCGACGACGATCGGGACACCGGCGGCCTTGGCGTGGTTGAGCGCCTCGATCGTCTGCGGCATCACACCGTCGTTGGCCGCGACCACGAGGATCGCGATGTCGGTGGACTTCGCACCACGGGCACGCATGGCGGTGAACGCCTCGTGACCGGGGGTGTCGATGAAGGTGATGGCGCGCTCTTCACCGTTGACCTCGGTGGCGACCTGGTACGCACCGATGTGCTGCGTGATGCCACCGGCCTCGCCCGCAACGACGTTCGTCTTGCGGATCGCGTCCAGAAGGCGGGTCTTACCGTGGTCGACGTGACCCATGACGGTCACGACCGGCGGACGGGAGACGAGCATGTCCTCGCCGCCCTCGTCCTCGCCGAACTCGATGTCGAAGGACTCGAGAAGCTCGCGGTCCTCCTCCTCCGGGCTGACGATTTCGAGGATGAAGTTCATCTCGTCGGCGAGCAGCTTCAGCGTCTCGTCGGAGACGGACTGCGTGGCAGTGACCATCTCGCCGAGGTTCATCATCACGCCGACGAGCGACGCCGGGTTGGCGTTGATCTTCTCGGCGAAGTCGGTGAGCGAGGCACCGCGCGACAGGCGGACGGTCTGTCCGTTGCCGCGAGGCAGCATCACGCCGCCCACGGACGGGGCCTGCATGGCCTCGTACTCCTGGCGCCTCTGACGCTTCGACTTGCGACCACGACGCGCGGGACCGCCGGGGCGGCCGAAGGCGCCCTGCGTGCCACCACGTGCGTTGGGACCACCGGGACGGCCGGCGAAGCCGGGACGTCCACCGCCGCCGCCACCGGGACGACCGGCGAAGCCGCCGCCACCGCCACCGGGACCGGCCGGACGGCCTGCGAAGCCGCCACCGCCGCCACCCGGACGACCGGCGAAGCCGCCGCCGCCACCGGGACGACCGCCGCCGCCACCCGGACGACCAGCGCCGCCACCGGGACCGCGACCGCCGCCACCGGGACCGCCACCAGGACGGGGACCGGCAGCCGGACGCTGCGGCATCATGCCCGGGTTCGGGCGGTTGCCGGACGGAGCGCCGCCCGGACGGGGAGCGCCACCCTGCGGGCGGGGCATGCCACCGGGGCTCGGACGGCCTGCGCCGCCCTGGCCCTGACCCTGCGGACGCGGAGCGCCGCCGGGGCCGCCCTGCGGACGCGGGGCGCCACCGGGCGCACCGGCACCGCCGGGACGGGGCGCGCCACCCGGACGGGGCGCCTGCGGGCGCGCCATGCCGGTGGAGCCACCAGAGGTGAAGGGGTTGTTGCCGGGGCGGGGACCCGAGGGACGGGCACCGCCGGGGCGCGGGGCGCCCTGGCCGGCGGGACGCGCGGGGCGGTCGCCGCCGCGCTCGCCACCGCGGTTGTCGCGCTGGCCGCCCTGCGGGCCGCCGTCACGCTGGGCCGGGGCCGGACGAGCCGGACGCGGGCCGGGCGTGGCACCGGCGGGACGCGGGGCCTGCGGCGCTGCGGGAGCAGCGTTCTGGGCCGGCGCGGGGGCGGAGAACTCGGCCTGCGGAACCGGGGTGACCGGGGCCGGCTTGGCCGGGGCGGGCTTGGGACCCGGACGCGGACCGGCGGCCGCCGGGGTCGCGGCGGGGGCCGTGGGCTCGCTCTTGGGCGCCTCGGCGGCGGCCGGCTTGGGGGCCGGTGCACCGGGCTTGGGGGCGCCGGGGCGCGGGGCCGCCGGAGCCGGGGTGGCCGCGGACGGTGCCGCGGGCTTGGCAGGCGTCGCCTTGCGGGGCGCGCCGGGCTTCGCTGCGGACTTGCCGGCGTTGCCGCCGGGGCCCTGCAGTGCGTCAGTCAACTTGCGTACAACCGGCGCCTCGATCGTCGAGGACGCCGAACGGACGAATTCACCAAGTTCTTGGAGCTTGGCCATGACGACCTTGCTCTCAACACCGAACTCCTTGGCGAGTTCGTATACCCGGACCTTAGCCACTTCGCTCCTTTTAGGTCCGGGTTGAACGCCGGACCGTCGCTACTTCATGGGCGTACTCATCGCGTACTCATCGAGTGCTCATCGCAATCTCGACCTACTTCCAACTCGCGAGGTACCTGACCGCACGGGGACCCGTGCCGTTCACTTTCTTACTGTGCTGACCGCTCGGCGCACTGCGCCACGTATTTCTCCAGTGGCGCGGTATCGAGCGGACCCTGGCCCCGAAAGGCCCGGGGAAACGCCCGGCGGCGGACCGCCAGGTCGTAACAGGCAGAGGCGGGGTGTACGTAAGCACCCCGGCCGGGCAGCGTACCGCGAGGATCGGGGACGCATTCACCCTCGATCATCACGATGCGCAGCAGATCGCTCTTGGCCGCTCGCTCCCGGCAACCCACACAGGTTCGCTCAGGGCATGCGCCGGTATGCGTTTGGCCAGACACGACTAAGTCTACCTCCCCGCACCGACCTCACCCCTTTGGGGCAAGAATCGAAAGCCTGCTCGTTGAAGATCGGTCCGAAAACCGCTGTGGCCCGGGTCTCACCCGGGCTCACATCACGACGTACGGGACCTTCAGCCCCGGTCGTCCCTGCGGTCACGGTTGTCAGCGCTGTCCCGCCGGTACTCGCCCGGCTCCTCGCCCTCACCGAGCTCCTCGGTGTCGGGGCGGATGTCGATGCGCCAGCCCGTGAGGCGGGCGGCGAGGCGGGCGTTCTGGCCCTCCTTGCCGATGGCGAGCGACAGCTGGTAGTCCGGCACGGTCACCCGGGCGGAGCGCGTCGACATGTCGACGACCTCGACCTTGGAGACGCGGGCCGGGGACAGGGCGTTGGCGACCATCTCGGCCGGGTCGTCGGACCAGTCGACGATGTCGATCTTCTCGCCGTGCAGCTCCGCCATGACATTGCGCACACGGCTGCCCATCGGGCCGATGCAGGCGCCCTTGGGGTTGATGCCGGAGCGCGTCGAGCGGACCGCGATCTTGGTGCGGTGACCGGCCTCGCGGGCGATCGCCTCGATGACCACGGAACCGTCCGCGATCTCGGGGACCTCCAGCGCGAAGAGCTTCTTCACCAGGTTGGGGTGGGTGCGCGAGAGGGTCACGGAGGGACCGCGGACGCCCTTGGCCACCCGTACGACGAACGTACGAAGGCGCAGACCGTGCGTGTACTCCTCGCCCGGCACCTGCTCCTGGACGGGGAGGATGGCCTCCAGCTTGCCGATGTCCACCAGTACGTTCTTGGCGTCCATGCCCTGCTGGACCACACCGGCGATGACCTCGCCCTCAAGCCCTGCGAACTCGCCGAAGGTCTGGTCGTCCTCGGCGTCGCGCAGACGCTGGAGGATGACCTGCTTGGCGGTGCTGGCGGCGATCCGGCCGAAGTCGTCAGGAGTGTCGTCGAACTCCTTGGGCTCCTGGCCCTCCTCCAGGTCCGCCGGGTCCTCCTTCGCCCACACCGTCACGTGGCCGCTCTCGCGGTCCAGCTTGACGCGGGCGCGGCGGAAACTGCCGTCCGTGCGGTGGTAGGCGATGAGGAGGGCCTGCTCGATCGCCTCCGCCAGCTGGTCGAAGGAGATCTCCTTCTCCTTCGCCAGGCCCTTCAGAAGCCTCACATCGATGTCCACGGCTACGCCTCCTCTTCCTTCTCGTTCTTGTCCTTGCGGTTGAACTCGACCTCGACGCGCGCCTTCGCGATGTCGGCGAACTCCACGCGGCGGGCGGTGGGCTTGCGCCCCTTCACGCCCGGCACTTCCAGGTCCAGTCCGTCCTCGTCCACGACGAGGATGCGGGCGATCAGCTCGGCGCCGTCGTTCAGCGTGAGCTTGGCGAGGCGGCCGGTGGCCCGTACGTAGTGGCGGCGCTCGGTGAGCGGGCGGTCCGCGCCCGGGGAGCTGACTTCGAGGACGTACTCGTCGTCGCCCATCGCGTCGCTCTCGTCGAGCTTGTCGGAGATCGCGCGGCTGACCTCGGCGCACGCGTCGAGCTCGACGCCCTCCTCCGCGTCCACGACGATCCGCAGCATGCGGCGCCTGCCCGCCTTGGCGACCTCGATCTCCTCGAGGTCCAGGCCCTGGGCGGCGACCAGCGGTTCCAGCAGTTCGCGCAGCCTGTCGCTCTGGGTGGTGCTCATCCGGGTGACTCCTCGGCCGCGTGTGCTGTTGTCTGTTTCGTCGTGTGTCAGGTCAAAGGGTATCCGGTCCGGAGGGGTGTTGCCGTCCGCCCGGGGCATCGCGCGGGTACGCTCGCCTGCGGTGATCACCCGGGGACCGAGGGAGACGGAAGACGTGCGCACGCCCACCACTCGCAGACGTGCGCTGGCCTTGAGCGGGGCCGCCGCAGCGGGCCTGCTGGCCGGCGGCTGCTCGGACGGGGACGCCCCGTCCGGTTCTTCCGGCACTTCCGGCACTTCCGGTACGGAGACCTCCGCGGCGGCGCGCAGGGCGGCGCTGCGCATCC
Source organism: Streptomyces sp. NPDC087440 (assembly GCF_044744005.1). Lineage (NCBI taxonomy): Bacteria > Bacillati > Actinomycetota > Actinomycetes > Kitasatosporales > Streptomycetaceae > Streptomyces > Streptomyces sp. NPDC087440. The sequence goes on from NZ_JBIUXN010000007.1 coordinate 52,840, forward strand.
GCGAGGCCGCGGCCCGCACCAGCGCGGACCTGCTGGCCCACTACGACGCCCTGCTGGCGAAGCACCCGGACCGGACGGAGCGGCTGAAGCCGCTGCGCGAGGAGGTCGCCCGGCAGACGCAGGCGCTGCGCGGCACCACCGTGCGCGCGGCGGCCGGGAGCGCTCCCGTGACGGTGGCCGCCGAGCCGGGGGCCGCGCTGAAGGAGCTGGCGGCGGCCGAGCAGCGGACCTCCGACGCCCATCTGGCGGCCGTGGTGCGGGCCACCCCCGAGCTGGCCAGGCTGCTGGCCTCGGTGGCGGCGGCGAGCGCCGTGCACGTGTACCTGCTGACCGACGGGGGCCCGAAGAAGTGACGCTGAACGCCGTACAGGCCGCGCTGGCCGCCGAGCACGCCGCCGTCTACGGGTACGGGGTGGTGGGCGGCCGGATCGGCGCCGGGCGGCGCACCGAGGCGCGGGAGGCCCACGCCGCCCACCGCTCGCGCCGCGACGCGCTCGCCCGCACCGTGCGCGACCTGGGCGGGAAGCCCGTCGTCGCGGAGGCGGCGTACGCGCTGCCCTTCCCCGTGCCGGACGCGGCGACGGCGGCGAAGCTGGCCGCCGTGCTGGAGGACCGGGTGGCCGGGGTGTACTCGGACCTGGTGCGCGCCGCCGAGGGGCCGCTGCGCCGCGAGGCGGCGGGCGCGCTGCGCGAGGCGGCGGTGCGGGCCGTCCGCTGGCGGGGCAGCAGCGTAGCCTTTCCAGGGCTCGCCGAACTGACCACTTCGGCACGCGAAGGCGTGTGAGCCCTGGGAATCGAAGGAGAACACCCCACCTATGGCTTTCGAACCGCCACAGCGCCTGGTGAAGGCGCTGGGCGAGGCGTACGGGGAAACGGTGGCCGCCGACTGGCTCGGAGGGCTTCCGTCGCTGGCTCAGGAAGCCCTGGAACGGCGGGAGTTGACCTGTGAGCGGGTCATGGCGCCCGGTGGCCGCAGCAGCGTGGTGGTGCTGGTGCGCCGCGCGGACGGCACGCAGGCCGCGCTGAAGCTCGTACCGGAAGCGGCGCGTCCGGACCGGGAGCGGGCGGCGCTCGCGCACTGGAACGGCTGGGGTGCGGTCCGCCTCGCGGACGAGGTCGCGGACCCGGCCGCGCTGCTGCTGGAACGCCTGCACTGCGAGGTGTCGCTGCGGTCCCTGCCGGAGGCGAAGGCGCTGCTGGAGGCCGCGGGGACGGTGCGCAAGCTGTGGGTCGAGCCCGCCGAGGGGCACCCCTTCGAGACGGTCGAGGAGCGCACCGCACGCCAGGCCGGACCGATGCGCGAGGCACCGGACGAGGTGGCCCCGCTGGTGGAGGCGGCCCTGGCCGCCCGCGCCGAACTGGTCGCCTCCTCCCCCGAACTCCTGTTGCTGCACGGCAATTTCCGGCAGGGCAAGGTGCTGGGCGGCGACCGCACGCCGTGGCTGGCCGTCGGTCCCGATCCGCTGGTGGGCGAGCGCGCGTACGATCTCGCGCGTCTCGTACGGGACCGGATCGACGACCAGATCGCGACGGCGGCCGGGGCCCCGGCGACGCGCCGCCGCATCAACCGGCTGGCCGACTCCCTGGACGTGGACCGGGAGCGGCTGCACGGCTGGACGCTGTTCCGGGCGGTGGAGTCGGGCACGCGGGCGATGGCGGCGGGGCGGCGGCAGGACGGCGAGATGCTGCTGGAGTTCGCGAGCTGGCTGTAGGCGCCCGGGTCTTCGGGTGACACGTGAGGGCGGCCGGGGTGTGCGCACACCCCGGCCGCCCTCGTGCGTACCGCGGTCAGGAACCGTTCTTGGCGAAGACGTCGACGAGGCTGGTCAGGCTGTCGTCGGCGTGGCCGGCCTCCGCACCGCGCCGGAAGGCCTCCAGCACGGCGGCGGGCAGCGCCGGGTCGACCCCGGCGGCCTTGGTCGTGTGCACGATGTGGTCGATGCTGGCGACGGCCATGGAGATCCGCTCGACGTCGCCGACGATCTCGCCCGCGTCGATGCGGGGCGCGTAGAAGGCGAAGAAGTTCGGCATGGTGCCCAGGACGTCGGTGGCGTACGGCAGCAGCTCCTCGGCGGTGATGCCGTTGGCCCGGGCGACGGCGAGGGCGTGCAGCCAGCCCGTCAGGCCGGTCCAGAACATGTCCATCTGGAGCTGGTAGTAGAGCGCGCCCAGACCCGGGTCCTCGCCCTTGTAGTCGGCGCGGGTGAGGACTTCGAGGGTCGCCGTGTGCTGCGCGAAGACGTCCTTCGGGCCGCTGTAGTAGGTGTACGCGTCGGGATTGCCGATGCCCGAGGGCGGGACGCTGACGCCGCCGGTGAGGTGCGTGGCGCCGTGCGAGGCGGCCCACTTCGCGGCCTCGCGGGCGCGCTCGGGGGTGTCGGAGCTCAGGTTGACCAGGACCCGGCCGGCGAGGGCGGCGGTGGCGGGCTCCAGGAGGGCGTACATGGCGTCGTAGTCGGTGAGGCTGAGAACGGTCAACTCATTCGCCGCGACGGCCTGTTCGGCACTCTCGGCGCGGGTGGCGCCGCGGGCGACGAGTTCGTCGGCGCGGGCGGCGGTGCGGTTGAAGACGGTGACGCGGTAGCCGGCATCGAGGTAGGCGGCGGCCATGGCGCGACCCATGGGGCCGAGGCCGATGACGGTGACGGACTTCTGCGTGCTCACAAGGGGGTCCTTCGGTAGTGGTCCTGAGTGGCCCCACCTCTAGAACGAACGCTCTATCCGGCGGGACGAGGAGAACGTAGCACGCTCTAGAACGAACGCTCTACCTAGTTGGGGAGCGAGCCTGGAACGAACGCTCTATTCAGACGGAAACGGATGCTGAAAAGAACGCTCTACTCGGTACGATCGACGGGTGAAGAAGAGCCCAGAACCCCAGCAGGCCGGCGCCCTCGGCACCCGGGAGCGCATCGTCCGGACGACGTCCCGGCTGATGCAGCGCCAGGGCTACCAGGGCACCGGCATCAAGCAGATCGCCCGCGAGGCCCAGGCCACGCTCGGCTCCGTGTACCACTTCTTCCCGGGCGGGAAGCAGGAGTTGGGCACGGTCGCGGTGCGCCAGGGGGATGCGGAGTTCGCGGACATCCTGGAGAGGATGCTGGCCGCCGAGGACGATCCGGCGACGGCCGTCCTCGTCCTGACGAAGGTCCTCGGGGAGGGGCTGGCGGAGTCGGACTGGCTGGACGGGTGCCCGGTGACCTCGACGGTCGTCGGCACGGCGGTGGACTCCCCCGGCATCCAGGAGGCGGCGGCCGAGGCGTTCACGCACTGGCGGACCCTGGTGGCCGAGGCGCTGGGGCGGGCGGGCTTCGCGGAGCAGGACGCGCGGGAGCTGGCGTACACCGTCGTGAGCGCCCTGGAGGGCGCGGAGATGGCCGCGCAGGTGGCGCGCAGCACGGAGCCGCTGGATGCGGTGGGGCGGCATCTGGCGCGGCTGATCAGGTCGTACCGCTGACCAGTGCGACGTACGCGGAAGGGCCCCGCACCTGATTCCGGTGCGGGGCCCTTCGACGTAGGGACTACTGGGCGGTCAGGCGGGCGACGGCCTCGTCGACCGTCAGCTCCTCGCGCTCGCCCGTGCGGCGGTCCTTCAGCTCCAGGACGCCGTCCCCGGCGCGGCGGCCCGCGACCAGGATCTTCGGGCAGCCGATGAGCTCGGAGTCGGTGAACTTCACGCCCGGGGAGACACCGGGGCGCTCGTCGACCAGGACGCGCAGTCCGGCCGCGCCCAGCTTCTCGGCGACGTCGACGGCGAGCTCCGTCTGGAGGGCCTTGCCCGCCGCGACGACGTGCACGTCGGCCGGGGCGATCTCGGGCGTCCAGCACAGGCCCTTGTCGTCGGCGGACTGCTCGGCGAGGGCGGCCACGGCGCGCGAGACGCCGATGCCGTACGAGCCCATGGTGACGCGGACGGGCTTGCCCTGCTGGCCGAGGACGTCCAGGCCGAAGGTGTCGGCGTACTTGCGGCCGAGCTGGAAGATGTGGCCGATCTCGATGGCGCGGTCCAGCTTGAGGCCGGTGCCGCACGCGGGGCACGGGTCGCCCTCTTCGACCACGACGACGTCGAGGTAGTCGTCGACCTCGAAGTCGCGGCCCGCGACGACGTTCTTGGCGTGGGTGTCGGGCTTGTTGGCGCCGGTGATCCAGGCGGTGCCGGGGGCGACGCGGGGGTCGGCGATGTAGCGGACCTTGGCGAGTCCCTGCGGGCCGACGTAGCCCCGTACGAGATCGTCGCGGCCCTCGAAGTCCTCGGCGGTGACCAGCTCGACGACGGCCGGGGCGAGGTGCTCGCCCAGCTTGCCGAGGTCGACCTCGCGGTCGCCCGGGACGCCCACGGCGACGATCTCGCCGTCGACCTTGACCAGGAGGTTCTTCAGGGTCGCGGAGGCCTCGACGCCGAGCTGGGCGGCGAGGGTCTCGATGGTGGGGGTGTCGGGGGTGGCGATGTCCTCGGCGGCCGGGTGCTCGCCCTCGACGGCCTTCAGCGCGAAGGTGACGGCCTCGGTGTTCGCGGCGTAGTCGCAGTTCGGGCAGTCGGCGAAGGTGTCCTCGCCGGCGGCGGCCGGGGCGAGGAACTCCTCGGAGGCCGAGCCGCCCATGGCGCCGGAGACGGCGGACACGATGCGGTGGTCCAGGCCCAGGCGGTTGAAGATCTTGATGTACGCCTCGCGGTGCAGGCGGTACGACTCGGCGAGGCCCTCGTCGGTGGTGTCGAAGGAGTACGAGTCCTTCATCTGGAACTCGCGGCCGCGCAGCACGCCGGAGCGGGGGCGGGCCTCGTCGCGGTACTTCGTCTGGATCTGGTACAGCATCACCGGCAGGTCCTTGTAGGACGTGCACTGGTCCTTGACCGTCTGGGTGAAGACCTCTTCGTGGGTCGGGCCGAGGAGGTAGTCGCCGCCCTTGCGGTCCTTCAGCCGGAAGAGGAGGTCGCCGTACTCCTCCCAGCGGCCGGACGCCTCGTAGGGCTCCTTGGGCAGGAGGGCCGGCAGGAGGACCTCCTGGGCGCCGATGGCGTCCATCTCCTCGCGCACGACGCGCGAGATGTTGTCGAGGACCTTCTTGCCGAGCGGCAGCCAGGTCCAGATGCCCGCGGCGTTGCGACGTACGTAACCGGCGCGGACCAGCAGCTTGTGGCTGAGGGTCTCGGCGTCCGCCGGGTCGTCACGCAATGTCTTGACCATCAAACGGGACATGCGCTGGACCTGGGCCATGGTGAACTCCTGCTCGGAAGGGTGATGTCAGGAGGTTAGCCGGGGGGTGGGGGCGGGCGGAAATCGGTTACCGCCGCAGTGGGAGGGGCGCGCCCATCACCGCGTACGCCCTCGGGGCGCTCGGGAAGAGGACCTGCTCGGCCAGGTCCACGTACCCCAGCGACCGGTACAGGCCGCGCGCCGGGCTCTCGATGTCGATCGCCGAGAGGATGGACCGGGGCTGGTCGGCACCGTCCGTGAGGGCGGTGATGAGCCCCCGGCCGATGCCGCGGGCCTGGTGGTCCGGGTGGACGTGCAGTTCGGTGATGACGAAGGAGTCGTCGAGCCAGCCGTCGCGGCCCTGCCGCCTGAGGTACGGCTCGACGATCGTCGACCACCAGTGCGTACGGTCGTTGGGCATCCCGTAGACGAAGCCGACGAGGCGGCCGTCCGGGGTGGTGGCGCCCAGGGCGCGTGCGCCGGGGCTGGTCATGTGCCGCAGCACGATGTGACGTCGTACGCCGACCTCGTCCGCACTGAGACCGAAGGCGAGCGCCTGCACGGCGAGCGCCTCGTCGACGTGCTCCGCGAGGTCGAGGGGGCCGATGGCTGCTTCGTCCGTCATGGGCGAACAGTAGCCGCCACGGGTCAGAAGAGGACGCTCGTAAAAGCGCCGACCTCGCGGAAGCCGACACGGCGGTACGAGGCGCGGGCGGGGGTGTTGAAGTCGTTGACGTAGAGGGACACCACGGGGGCCACGTCCGCGAGGGCGTAGCGCAGGACGGCGGTCATGCCGGTGACGGAGAGGCCCTTGCCGCGGTGTTCGGGGGCGACCCAGACGCCCTGGATCTGGCAGGCGGTGGGGGTGGCGGCGCCGATCTCGGCCTTGAAGACGACCTTGCCGTTCTCGTCGAGGCGGGCGAAGGAGCGGCCGGCGCCGACCAGTTCGGCGACCCTGGCCTGGTAGAGGAGGCCGCCGTCGCCCGCCATCGGGGAGACGCCGACCTCCTCGGTGAACATGGCCACGCACGCGGGCATGATCGTTTCCATCTCGTCCTTGCGGATGCGGCGGACGAGGGGGTCGGGGGTGATGTCCGGCGGGAGCTGCTCGGTGACCATCAGGGGCTGGTGGGCGCGGACCTCGCGGGCGGGGCCCCAGCTGGGTTCCAGGAGCTGCCACAGGAGCGTGGTGGACTCGGCGGGGCCGACGATCGAGGAGCAGCGGCGGCCGCTGCGCCGGGCGCGTTCGGCGAAGGCGCGGACGGCTTCGGGGGTGGCGCAGATCGGGACGAGGTTGGCGCCGGAGTAGCAGAGGCTGCGCAGGCGTCCGTCCTCGTAGAAGCCCCACATCTCGCCGCCGAGGCGCCAGGGGTCGAGGCCCGCGACCTGGACCCGGGAGGTCACGAAGGCGTTGTTGACGGGCTCGCTCTCCAGCAGGGCGAGCGCTGCGCCCAGGTCGCCGGGTGCGAGGACGCGGCAGGTGGTCGTCGTCAACACGTGGGGGCCTCACCGTACGGATCGCTGATCTCCGCACTGTACCGTTCCTCGGTTGATCTGCCAGGGTCGGCTGGATCGGGGGGGCCCGCTGGGGGCCGGGGGCGGCCGGGGCGGAGGTGTCGAGGGCGGCCGGTGCCGGGGGTGCGGGCAGGGGCCGGTGTCGGGGTGGGCCCGGATCGGGCGGGCCGCCCCCTTGCCCGCCCGTTCCGCCCCTGGGGGGCGGCCCCGCCGCCCAAGGGGGCTAGGGGGGAGGGTGGGGGGCGGCCCCGCCGCCCGAGGGGCTGGGCGGAAAGGGAGCCGCCCGGGGGCGGGACTTCGTCGTGGTGGGTGGGGGTTACTTGCCGATGGCGATGGTCGGTTCGCCGGAGGGGACGCCGTCGGCTTCCATCTGCTCGGCGATCTTCATGGCTTCCTCGATGAGGGTTTCCACGATCTTGGACTCCGGGACGGTCTTGATGACCTCGCCCTTGACGAAGATCTGGCCCTTGCCGTTGCCGGAGGCGACGCCGAGGTCGGCCTCGCGGGCCTCGCCGGGGCCGTTGACGACGCAGCCCATGACGGCTACGCGGAGGGGGACCTCCATGCCTTCGAGGCCCGCGCTGACCTGGTCGGCGAGCTTGTAGACGTCGACCTGGGCGCGGCCGCAGGACGGGCAGGAGACGATCTCCAAGCGGCGCTGGCGGAGGTTGAGGGACTCCAGGATCTGGATGCCGACCTTGATCTCCTCGACCGGCGGGGCGGAGAGGGAGACCCGGATGGTGTCGCCGATGCCCTCGGCGAGCAGCGCGCCGAAGGCGACGGCCGACTTGATGGTGCCCTGGAAGGCGGGGCCGGCCTCGGTGACGCCGAGGTGCAGGGGGTAGTCGCACTGGGCGGCGAGCTGGCGGTAGGCGTTGACCATCACGACCGGGTCGTTGTGCTTGACCGAGATCTTGATGTCGCCGAAGCCGTGCTCCTCGAAGAGGGAGGCTTCCCACAGGGCGGACTCGACGAGCGCCTCCGGAGTGGCCTTGCCGTACTTCTTGAGGAGGCGGGCGTCGAGGGAGCCCGCGTTGACGCCGATGCGGATCGGGGTGCCGGTGTCGCGCGCGGCGTGCGCGATCTCCTTGACCTTGTCGTCGAACTGCTTGATGTTGCCCGGGTTGACGCGGACGGCGGCGCAGCCCGCGTCGATCGCGGCGAACACGTACTTCGGCTGGAAGTGGATGTCGGCGATGACCGGGATCTGCGACTTCTTCGCGATCGTGGCCAGTGCGTCGGCGTCGTCCTGGGTCGGGCAGGCGACGCGGACGATCTGGCAGCCGGACGCGGTGAGCTCGGCGATCTGCTGGAGCGTCGCGCCGATGTCGGACGTACGGGTGGTGGTCATCGACTGCACCGACACGGGTGCGTCTCCGCCGACCGCCACGGTGCCGACCTGGATCTTGCGGCTGATCCTCCGGTCGGCGAGCTTCGTCGGAACGGCGGGCATTCCGAGAGAAATTGCAGTCATCTGCTGTGCAACCCCAAGTGTGGATCTAGGTGTGCCGAGATCGGCGGCCTCCGGTCTTCGAGCGTACGTCACCTCGAAAGACCGGAGTACACCACGTCGACAAATCCACTCAATGGAGAGCAGAAACCGGCACCCCGGACGGGGCGCCGGTGACTGGCGGCGGTGCCGGTGTCAGGAGATGCGGACGGGGTTGACCACGTCGGCGATCAGGACCAGCACGGTGAAGCAGATGAAGATGCCCGCGACGACGTAGGCGACCGGCATGAGCCGGGCCACGTCGAAGGGGCCGGGGTCGGGCCGCTTGAAGACCTTGGCCAGGTTGCGGCGCAGGGACTCCCACAGGGCGCCGATCATGTGGCCGCCGTCGAGCGGGAGCAGCGGGAGCATGTTGAAGAGGAAGAGCGAGAGGTTGAACCCGGCGATCAGGAAGACGACCATCGCCACGGTGTTCTCCATGGGCAGGCCCATGCCGAGGATCTCGCCGCTGACCCGGGCCGCGCCGACCACGCCCATCGGGGAGTCGGCCTTGCGCTCCTCGCCGTTGAACGCCGCGTTCCACAGGTCGGGGACCTTGGACGGGAGGGCGATCAGGGAGTCCACGCCGGACTGGAACATCGTTCCCATCTGGTCGATGGACTCGCCGAAGCTGAGCGGGGTGACGGCGATGCCGGGGCCGAAGCCCAGGTATCCCGCGTCGACGTACTCGCCCTTGACGGGGTTGCCCTCGGCGTCCTTCTTGAGGACCTTGTTGGTCTTCACCGTGGTGGTGAGGACCTTCTGCTGTCCGGCGCGCTCCACGGTGATGCTGACCTCGCCGCGGGAGGCGCGGATGCGGTCGGAGAGGGCGGCCCAGTCACTGATCGGCTGCCCCTGGAAGGCGACGATCTTGTCACCCTTCTCCAGGCCCGCCGCCTTCGCGGGCGACGGCGGGTCGCTCGCCCGGCAGGGCCGGTCGTCGCTCTGCGAGACGACGCAGGGGACGACGTTGTCGACGGTGGTGGTCTGCTTGTTCAGCCCGATCGTCATGAAGACGCTCAGGAAGAGCACGAAGGCGATGACCAGGTTCATGAACGGGCCCGCGAACATCACGACGAAGCGCTTCCACGGCTTGCGCGTGTAGAAGAGCCGTTCCTCGTCGCCGGGCTTCAGTTCCTCGTACGCCGCCGAGCGGGCGTCCTCGATCATGCCGCGCCACGGCGAGGTGGAGCGGGCCTCGATCCGGCCGTCGGCGCCGGGCGGGAACATGCCGATCATGCGGATGTAGCCGCCGAGCGGGATGGCCTTGATGCCGTACTCGGTCTCGCCCCGGTGCCGCGACCAGATGGTGGGGCCGAAGCCGACCATGTACTGGGGGACGCGGATGCGGAAGAGCTTGGCGAAGGAGAGGTGGCCGAGCTCGTGCAGGGCGATCGAGATGAGCAGCCCCACGGCGAAGATCACTATTCCGAGGACCATCAAGAGGATGTCGCTCATGCGCGGGCCTCCGCTGTTGCTGTCACGTTCGCCGCCGTCGTGTCGTGCGCCGTCTTGGTGTGCGCCGTCTTCGCTGCCAGTTCGCGGGCGCGGGTGCGCGCCCACTTCTCTGCTTCCAGGACGTCCGTGACCGTGAGGGACGTTCCCTGGGTGGGGGTCCCGTGTTCCGCGACCACTTCCGCGACCGTATCCACGATTCCTGTGAACGGCAGCCGTCCCGCGAGGAACGCGTCGACGCATTCCTCGTTCGCGGCATTGAACACCGCCGGGGCCGTGCCCCCAAGCGTTCCGACGTGACGGGCGAGTCCCACCGACGGGAAGGCCTCGGTGTCCAGCGGGAAGAACTCCCAGGTGGACGCCGTGGACCAGTCGAAGGCGGGGGCGGCGTCCGGCACCCGTTCGGGCCAGCCGATGCCGATCGCGATGGGGCCGCGCATGTCGGGCGGGGTGGCCTGGGCGAGGGTGGAGCCGTCGGTGAACTCGACCATGGAGTGCACGTACGACTGGGGGTGGACGACGACCTCGATGCGGTCGAAGGGGATGTCGTAGAGGAGGTGCGCCTCGATGACTTCCAGGCCCTTGTTGACCAGGGTCGCGGAGTTCACGGTGATGACGGGGCCCATCGCCCAGGTGGGGTGGGCGAGCGCGTCCTCGCGGGTGACGTCGGCCAGTTCCGCCTTGGTACGTCCGCGGAAGGGGCCGCCGGACGCGGTGACGACGAGCTTGCGGACGTCCGCGCGCTTGCCGCCCGCGAGGGCCTGGAAGAGCGCGGCGTGCTCGGAGTCGACCGGGATGATCTGCCCGGGCTTGGCGAGGGCCTTGACCAGAGGGCCGCCGACGATGAGGGATTCCTTGTTGGCCAGCGCCAGCGTGCGGCCCGCCTCCAGGGCGGCGAGCGTGGGCGCAAGGCCGATGGAGCCCGTGATGCCGTTGAGGACGGTGTGGCAGTCGGAGGCCGCGAGTTCGGTGGCCGCGTCGGGTCCGGCGAGGATCTCGGGCAGCGGCTCCGTCCCGTACCGCGCGCGCAGCGCCTCGCGCAGGGCGGGCACGGCCTCCTCGCGGGCGACCGCCACGGTGCGTACCCGCAGCTGCCGTGCCTGGTCGGCGAGCAGGTCGACCTGCGATCCGGCCGCGGAGAGCGCGGTGATCCGGAAGCGGTCGGGGTTGCGCAGCACCAGGTCGATGGCCTGGGTGCCGATCGACCCGGTGGAGCCGAGGACCACGACGTCGCGCGGCCCTTCGGTCACGGCTCCGAAGCGGAGATGCGGGTCGGCGAGGGGGGCAGGGCTGTCCGTCATCCCCCCATTGTGGCCCGCGCGCGGGCGGTGGTGGACAGCGCGCCCCTCATCGGTCCGTGCCGCGACGCTTATCGGCCGCTCCGATCGTGACGCCGGTCGTCGCGACGGTCCTCCCGGCGGTCTTCCCCATGGCCTTCCCGACGGTCGTCCCGGCGGTGCTCCTCGTCGCGCGTGACGACGCCGTCCTCGGTGTCCATCGTGGGGGCGCTGAAACGCAGTCCCTCGTCGGGCGGCGGGGCGAGGTCGGCGGGCTGCTCGGTGACGTCGACCTTGAGGTGGAAGAGGAAGCCGACGGTCTCCTCCTTGATGGCCTCCATCATGGCGGTGAACATGTCGAAACCGTCGCGCTGGTACTCGAAGACGGGTTCGCGGCCCAGCATGGAGCGCAGCCCGATGCCTTCGCGCAGGTAGTCCATCTCGTAGAGGTGCTCGCGCCATTTGCGGTCGAGTACGGAGAGCAGCACCCGGCGTTCGAGTTCGCGCAGGGCCTCGGGGCCGAGCTCGGCCTCGCGGACGGCGTACCGGTCGTGGATGTCGGCGCGGACCAGCTCGGCGAGGGTCTCGGGGGTGAGGTCGGGTTCGGCGCGGACCTGATCGCGGTCGAGGGTGATGGGGTAGAGCTCGCGCAGGGCGGTCCACAGGCGGTCGAGGTCCCAGTCCTCGGGGTAGCCCTCGGCGGTCTCGGCGGCGACGTAGGCGTCGGTGGTGTCGTCCATGAAGTGGCCGATCTGGCTCGCCAGGTCCTCCCCCTCCAGCACCCGGCGGCGCTCGGCGTAGACCAGCTTGCGCTGCCGGTCCATGACCTCGTCGTACTTCAGGAGGTCCTTGCGCGCCTCGAAGTTCTGCCGCTCCAGTTGCGACTGGGCGGACGCGACGGCGCGGGTGACCAGCTTGTTCTCGATGGGTACGTCGTCGGGCAGGTTCGCCATGGTCATGACGCGGTCGACGGCCTGGGCGCGGAAGAGCAGCATCAGGCTGTCTTCGAGGGAGAGGTAGAAGCGGGAGGCGCCGGGGTCGCCCTGGCGGCCGGCCCGGCCGCGGAGCTGGTTGTCGATGCGGCGGGACTCGTGGCGTTCGGTGCCGAGCACGTAGAGGCCGCCGAGCTCCTTGACCTCGTGGGCCTCGGCGTCGCGGTCGTACGTGAGGTCCTCGGCGGCCGTCTCCTGTGCGGCCTCCTGTGCGGCCGCCTCGGTCGCCTCGGTCGCCTCGGGGAGTTCGCCGCCGCCGAGCATGATGTCGGTGCCGCGTCCGGCCATGTTGGTGGCAACGGTGACCGCGCCCCGGCGGCCGGCGCGGGCGACGATCTCGGCCTCGCGGCGGTGGTTGCGGGCGTTGAGGACCTCGTGCGGGATGCCGCTGCGGCGCAGCAGACGGGAGAGGTGCTCGGACTTCTCGACGGAGACCGTGCCGACGAGGACGGGCTGTCCGGCCGCGTACCGCTCGGCGATGTCGGCGACGACGGCCGCGAACTTGGCGTCCTCGGTGCGGTACACGAGGTCGGGTTCGTCGCGGCGGACCATCGGCCGGTTGGTGGGGACGGGGACGACCTGGAGCGAGTAGATCTGGTGGAATTCGGCGGCTTCCGTCATGGCGGTGCCGGTCATTCCGGAGAGCCCTTTTCCGTACAGGCGGAAGAAGTTCTGGAGGGTGACGGTGGCGAGGGTCTGGTTCTCGTTCTTTATCTCGACACCCTCTTTCGCCTCGATGGCCTGGTGGAGGCCGTCGTTGTAACGGCGTCCGGCGAGGAGGCGGCCGGTGTGCTCGTCCACGATCAGCACTTCGCCGTCCATGACGACGTAGTCCTTGTCCTTCTTGAAGAGTTCCTTGGCCTTGAGGGAGTTGTTGAGGTGACCGATGAGGGGGGTGTGCACGGAGTCGTAGAAGTTGTCGATGCCGAGCTGGTCCTCCAGGAATTCGACACCGGATTCGAGAATGGCGACGGTGCGTTTCTTGGGGTCGTACTCGTAGTGGTGGCGGGCGCGGATCTCGGCGAGTTCGTCCTTCTGGAGCGGGGAGGTGAACCGTTCCTCCTGGATCAGTACGCCGTTCATGGCGGAGGCGAACTTCACGAAGGCGCCGTACCACTGGGTGGGCTGGTCGGCGGGCCCGGAGATGATCAGCGGGGTGCGGGCCTCGTCCACGAGGATCGAGTCGGCCTCGTCGACGACGGCGAAGTGGTGCCCGCGCTGGACGAGTTCGTCGAGGCTCCAGGCCATGTTGTCGCGCAGGTAGTCGAAGCCGAACTCGGTGTTGGTGCCGTAGGTGATGTCGCAGGCGTACGCGGCACGACGGTCGGCGGGGCTCATGTCGGCCTTGATGACGCCGACGCTCAACCCCATGAAGCGGTACGCGGCGCCCATCCAGGTCGCGTCGCGCTCGGCGAGGTAGTCGTTGACGGTGACCAGGTGGGCGCCCTTGCCGGTGAGGCCGTTGAGGTAGAGCGGCAGGGTGGCGACGAGCGTCTTGCCCTCCCCCGTGCGCATTTCGGCGACGCACTGGAGGTGGAGGGCGGCGCCGCCCATGATCTGTACGTCGAAGTGGCGCATGCCCAGGGTGCGGGCGGCGGCCTCGCGCATGGCGGCGAAGGCCTCCGGGAGGAGGTCGTCGAGGGATTCCCCCTCGGCGTGCCGCCGCCGGAATTCCCCGGTGAGGGCCTGGAGTTCGGGGTCGGTGAGTTCCCGGAACTCCGCGTCGAAGAGATTGACCTGTGCGACGATCTTTTCGAGCCTGCGCAGCATCCGGCCCTCTCCGGCGCGCATGATGCGGTGGGTGAGCTGTCCCAGACCGAATGTCGGCATTTTCGGCATCGGAAATCCCCCTGTCCCCGACGGCCCAGTTTCAGTGCCGCGGGCGTTCACCGCAAGGAGAGTCCTGACGGGTGGGACGGGGGAATTCCCTTGTGCCGCAATTCATTCACCGGTACGGAATTCAGCCTTTGGGGCTGGTGGTGAATTTCTCCGTCTGCGCGTCCAGGATCTCCCGGGGCACGCCGTCGAGGTCCTTGCCGTCGAGGTTCTCGGCCCGGAAGGAGACCAGGGTCGCCCCGTACCGCACCACGGTGAGGTACTCGTACGAGGCGGTGCGGCCGGGGCCGTCCTTCAGGCCGAGCCGGTAGGCCACCGCCTCGTCCCCCGCCCCGGCCGGGACATCGGCCTCGGCCTCGGACGTGTACACCCCCGCACCACTCCCCCGCACTTCGCTGAACCCGCCCGCGCACTGCTTCCCGGCGGCGCGCAGGTCGCCCATCACCGCGGCCGCGCGCCCCTTCGCGTACGAGCGCAACTGCACGGCGACGTCGGCGCCCTGGAGGTTCCTCGGGTCGGTGAGCCTGCGGTGCACCTGGGCGACGGGCCCGCCGCGGACGCTCCGCAGCGAGACGAGGGCCTGGCAGACGGGCGGCTTCGCGGTGTAGGCGTCGCTCAACGGGCCGCCGGAGACGGTGTATTCGCTCGTACGGTACGGTCCGGCCGCCGCGCCGGGGGCGAGCGAGCGGGCGGCGAGCGCGGGCTGCGTCAGGGGCTTGGGCGCGGCGGAGGGCTTGGCGTCGGCGCGGGCGGCGGGGTCGGCGGGGCCTCCGCAGGCCGTGAGTGCGGCGGTGCAGGCGAGCACCGCCAGACTCACCCGTATCGACGCGCGCATCCCGCGCTTCCCCTGCTTGCCGTACTTCCCGTACCCCTGGTTCATAGGGACATCGTGGGGCACGGGAAGCAGCGGTGTCACCCGTTCCGGTTAGCGGACGGGGCGGTGGACGTTGTCCTCCTTCGCGGGGCCGGGGGTGGCGTCGGCGATCCAGGGGCCGTCGCCGCTGGGGTCGACGATGCCCTGTTCCAGCCAGGTGTAGGTGCCGGAGAGGACGCCTTCGACGACCTTGCGGTCGAGGTCGTCGGTGTTGGTCCAGAGGCGGCCCAGGAGTTCCTCGGTGCGGATGCGGGACTGGCGGCAGAAGATGTCGGCGAGCTGGTAGGCCTCGCGGCCGTAATCCTCGGTGGTGCGCAGGAGTTCGGCGCGCACGCAGGCGGCGCTCATGGCGAAGAGCTCCGCGCCGATGTCGACGATCCTCCCGAGGAAGCCCTGTTTGGTCTCCATGCGCCCCTGCCAGCGGGACATGGCGTAGAAGGTGGAGCGGGCCAGTTTGCGGGAGGTGCGCTCGACGTAGCGGAGGTGGCCGGAGAGGTCGGGATGCCCGTCCGGGTGGAACTCACCGAAACTGCGCGGGAGTTGACCCGGTCCCGCGACCAGTTTGGGCAGCCAGCGGGCGTAGAAGCCGGTGGCCTGCGCACCCGCCCTCGCCTTGTCGCCGAGCGTCTTGTCGGGGTCGATGAGATCCCCCGCCACCTTGAGGTGCGCGTCCACGGCCTCACGGGCGATCAGCAGATGCATGATCTCCGTCGAACCCTCGAAGATGCGGTTGATCCGCAGGTCGCGCAGGACCTGCTCGGCGGGAACGGCACGTTCGCCGCGCGCGGCGAGGGAGTCGGCGGTCTCGAAGCCGCGCCCGCCCCGGATCTGGACCAGCTCGTCGGCCATCAGCCAGGCCATCTCCGACCCGTACAACTTGGCGAGCGCCGCCTCGATCCGAATGTCGTTCCGGTCCTCGTCCGCCATCTGCGAGGACAGATCGAGCACGGCTTCGAGAGCGAACGTCGTGGCGGCGATGAACGAAATCTTCCCGCCGACGGCCTCGTGCCGCGCGACCGGCTTCCCCCACTGCTCGCGCACCGCCGACCATTCGCGGGCGATCTTCAGGCACCACTTGCCCGCGCCGACGCACATGGCGGGCAGCGAGAGCCGCCCGGTGTTGAGGGTGGTGAGGGCGATCTTCAGCCCGGCCCCCTCCGGCCCGATCCGGTTCGCGGCGGGCACCCGCACCTGATGGAACCGGGTGACCCCGTTCTCCAGCCCTCGCAGCCCCATGAAGGCGTTGCGGTGCTCGACGGTGACACCCGGCGAGTCCGCCTCGACCACGAAGGCGGTGATACCGCCCCTCCCGGTCTCCGTCTTCGGCACCCGCGCCATGACGACCAGAAGATCGGCGACGACGCCATTCGTCGTCCACAGCTTCACCCCGTCCAGGACGTACGTGTCCTCGCCGTCCGGCACGGCGGTGGTGGCGAGCCGGGCGGGGTCGGAGCCGACGTCGGGCTCGGTGAGGAGGAAGGCGGAGATGTCGGTACGGGCCAGGCGCGGCAGGAACGCGTCCTTCTGCTCCTGGGTGCCGAACAGCTTCAGCGGCTGCGGTACGCCGATGGACTGGTGGGCGGAGAGGAGGGCGCCGAGGGCGGGGTTGGCGGAGCCCACCAGGGCGAGCGCCTTGTTGTAGTACACCTGGGTCAGCCCCAGCCCGCCGTACTTCCGGTCGATCTTCATCCCCAGGGCGCCGAGCTCCTTGAGCCCGTTGATGGTCTCGTCGGGGATGCGGGCCTCGCGCTCGATGCGGGCGCTGTCGATCTCGCTCTCGCAGAAGGCGCGGAGCTTGGCGAGGAACGCCTCGCCCCGCTCGCTGTCCTCGGTCGGGGGCAGGGGGTGCGGGTGGATGAGGTCCAGGCGGAAGCGGCCGAGGAAGAGTTCCTTGGCGAAGCTGGGTTTGCGCCAGTCCTGCTCGCGGGCGGCCTCGGCGACCTGCCGGGCCTCGCGTTCGGTGACTTTGGGGGGCCGGTTTGCGTGTGGTGCGGACATGAGGCTCACCTCGCCGCGCGTTGGGGTCGGGGGCCGGGGGGTGCCGTACCGCCGTGGGATGCATGCCGCGTACGGCTACCGACCGGTGCTACCCACTCGTATCTACCTCATTGCGCTCATTGCTACCAGCCCTTGGGCGGGGGCGAACGCTTGCGCGGGGCGTTGGGGGTACGGGGCTGGTGCTCATTGTGCGGCTCCGGCGCGCGGGGTGCCCCGTCAGGGGCGCGGGGAACTGCGCGACCAGCCACGACGCACCTGCACGGAACCGTGCAATGGCCGCGCGGCGAGCGCTTTAGGTGGAGGGGCGGGTCTGGGGCCTCTCTGCCTGAGCAGCCCGGGGCTGCACGCGTCCGGTACGGGGCTGGGCCGGGGCCCTCTTGGACGCGCGTCCGGAGCAGGCGCTCGGCCAGGGGCCGGTGCCGGGGTGGCCCGGTGGCGAGAGGGCCGGGAGCGGGGTGGGCCGGTGTCGGGCGGGCCGCCCCCTTGCCCGCCCGTTCCGCCCCCTTGGGGCGGCCCCGTCGCCCAAGGGGACGGGGCGGGAAAGGGCGGAGCCCAAGGGGACGGGGCGGCAAGAGGCGGAGCCCAAGGGGGCGGGGCGGCAAGAGGCGGAGCCGAGGGGGCGGCGGCGGAGAGGCGCAGCCCGAAGGGGCAGAGCGGCACAGGGCGCAGCCCGAAGGGGGCAGCCCGAAGGAGGCAGGGGCGGCACAGGGCGGACCCGGAGGGACGGGACGGCAGGGCAGAGTCCGGAGGGGCGGAGCGGCACGGGGCGGAGTCCGGAGGGGCGGGGGCCGGGAGGAGGGGAGGTTAGGTGAGCCAGGTGGGGGAGGCTTGTTGGAGGATGTCCTCGATGCGGATCCAGGATTCCAGGTCCCGGTCGAGAGCGGGGAGTTCGAGCGCCGCGTCAGCGTTCCAGGAGGCGGCGGCCGCCACCGGGTCCACGCCCGAGGACGCCCCGAGGGCCAGCGCCGCCGCGCCCAGCGCGACCAGCTCCGTCGCCGCCGGGAGCAGGACGGGGCGCCCGGACAGGCGGCGGACCGTGTCGACCCAGGTGCGCCCCCGCGCCCCACCACCGATCAGCCGCAGCGGCCGGTCCACCGCGCCCGGCGCGTACGGGTCCGTACCGCAGGCGGTGAGCAGTTCGTCGAGGGCGCGCAGCACCGTGAAGGCCGCGCCCTCGTAGGCCGCGCCCAGGATTTGCTGCGGGGTGGTGGCGTGGCGCAGGCCCGCGAGGAGGCCGGAGGCGTGCGGGAGGTCCGGAGTGCGTTCGCCGTCGAGGTACGGCAGGAGGACGGCACGGCCTCCGGGGGTGGCGTCCTCGCGGTCCAGGCGCAGGAGTTGGGCGATCCGGTCCACGGCGAGCGTGCAGTTGAGGGTGCAGCCGAGCGGGAGGTACGTGCCGTCCGTCGCGGCGAAGCCGTTGATGCCGGGGCTGGTGGGGCGGGCCAAGGTGGCGGCGAAGACGGTGCCGGAGGTGCCGAGGGAGACGACCGGGTGGTCGAGGAGGCCCGCGCCGCCCAGGCCGAGGCCGACGGCGGCGGCCATGTTGTCACCCGTTCCGGCGGCCACCGGGATTCCGGCGGGCAGGCCCAGGTGGGCGGCCGCCGCGGCGGTGAGGCCGCCGACGCGGGTGCCGCCGGACACGGCCACCTCGGGAAGCAACTCACCCCGGATGCCGAGGAGTTCGATGATCTCGGGGTCGTAGGAGCCGGTGGCGGTGGAGTACCAGCCGGTGCCCGACGCGTCGCCGGGGTCGGTGGCGGCCACGCCCGCGAGGCGCTCGGTGAGGTAGTCGTGCGGCAGCCGCAGGGCGGCGGCCGCGTCGGCGGTGCGTGGGTCCGTCTCGCGCAGCCACTGCCAGGTGGTGGCGGTGATCGAGGCGACCGGAACCGACCCGGTGCGCTCCAGCCACCAGTCGGCGCCCCGCCGCTCGGTGAGGGCGGCGGCCTGCGGGGCCGAGCGGGTGTCGTTCCAGAGGGCGGCGTCCCGCAGCGGGCGTCCGGCCGCGTCGAGGACGACGAGGCCGTGCTGCTGGCCGGCGACGGCGATGCCGGTGACGGCGTCCGCCCGTACCCCCGCCTCGGCGAGCCCCGCGCCGACCGCGTCCGCGAGGGCCCGCCACCACTGCTCGGGGTCGCTCTCGCGGGCGCCGTCCGTGCCGGTGACGGTGTGCGGGGCGCGGCCGAGACCGAGGATGCGGCCGGTCCCGGGGTCGACGACCGCCGCCTTGGTGGACTGGGTGGAGCTGTCCACGCCGATGACGACGGGGGCGTGCGGGTGGCGGGTCATCGGACGGTTCGCTCTCTTCGACGGGGCGGCGGGTTTTTGATCGTACACAGAACAAATGCACGCGAGGAGGGTCTTGTTGCCCTGCCGCGCCGTGACCATCAGCCGCCGTCAGCCGCCCCATTCGGGACCTAAGTCCTCAGACGCAACGGAGTTCACCGGGGGTCTGGCCAGTCGGGAGACCCTCGTGCACTATTTGCCATGTCAGCAAACAAATACCGCTGGCGTGCAGTGCGACGACCCGCGAGGACAGAGGTTGTGACCATGACGGATCGCTACTCCCCCACCCCCGACGACCGGTTCACCTTCGGCCTGTGGACCGTCGGCTGGCAGGGCCGCGACCCCTTCGGGGACGCCACCCGCCCGGCCCTCGACCCGGTGGACTCGGTGCGCCGGCTCGCCGGTCTCGGGGCGTACGGCGTGACCTTCCACGACGACGACCTGATCCCCTTCGGGTCGACGGACGCCGAGCGCGACGCGATCGTGAAGCGCTTCCGGGCCGCCCTGGACGAGACCGGCATGAAGGTGCCGATGGCGACGACCAACCTCTTCACCCACCCCGTCTTCAAGGACGGCGCGTTCACGGCGAACGACCGCGACGTGCGGCGGTACGCGCTGCGCAAGACGATCCGCAACATCGACCTGGCGGTGGAGCTGGGCGCGACGACGTACGTGGCGTGGGGCGGCCGGGAGGGTGCGGAGTCCGGCGGGGCGAAGGACGTGCGCAGCGCGCTGGACCGGATGAAGGAGGCCTTCGACCTGCTCGGTGCGTACGTCGTCGAGCAGGGCTACGACCTGCGGTTCGCCATCGAGCCCAAGCCGAACGAGCCGCGTGGCGACATCCTGCTGCCGACGATCGGGCACGCACTGGCGTTCATCGAGCGGTTGGAGCGGCCGGAACTGGTCGGGGTGAACCCCGAGATGGGGCACGAGCAGATGGCGGGGCTCAACTTCCCGCACGGGATCGCGCAGGCGCTGTGGGCGGGGAAGCTCTTCCACATCGATCTCAACGGCCAGACCGGGATCAAGTACGACCAGGACTTCCGCTTCGGTGCGGGTGACCTGCGTCAGGCGTTCTGGCTGGTGGACCTGCTGGAGACGGCCGGGTACGAGGGGCCGCGGCACTTCGACTTCAAGCCGGTGCGCACGGACGGGTCCGACGGGGTGTGGGAGTCGGCGGCGGGGTGCATGCGCAACTACCTGATCCTGAAGGAGCGGGCGGCGGCGTTCCGGGCGGACCCGGCGGTGCGGCAGGCGTTGCGGGACTCGCGGGTGGACGAGTTGGCGCGGGAGACGGCGGGGGACGGGTTGGCGGGGTTGCTGGGCGACCGGTCCGCCTTCGAGGAGTTCGACGTGGCGGCCGCGGCGGAGCGGTCGATGGCGTTCGAGCGGCTGGATCAGTTGGCGATGGAGCACTTGCTCGCGGTGCGGTGAGGACCGTCGCCGGGGACGGGGGCGGGGACGGGGGCGGGCCGGCGTCCGGGGCCCGCCCCGTCGCCGCTACGGAGCGGGCGCGTACGCCACCGGATCGGCCAGCACTTCCCGTACGACCAGGGCGGCGGCCCCGCGCGCGGCGTCGCCCGCGAGGGACGAGGGCCGCAGCCGGCCGGAACCGGCGGCCCACAGGCCGGAGACGACCCGCGCCGCGAGTTCGTCCTCGACCACGGGGGCCAGCCAGGGGGCGAGCCCCCGGTAGATGCCGCCCAGCACGACGGCCTCGGGGTCCAGCATGTTGACGACGCCGGACAGGACGATACCCAGGCGCTCCCCCGCCGTGCGCAGGGCGGCCAGGGCGGCCGGGTCACCGGCGGCGGCCCGGCGTTCCAGCAGGGCGACACCGGGCACACCGGCGTTCTCGTCGATGCCCGCGTTGCGGAGCAGGGCGAGCTGACCGGCGTACTGCTCCAGGCAGCCCCGCGCACCGCATCGGCAGGGCGGCCCGTCGGCGCGCGCCACGACGTGCCCGATCTCCCCGGCGAACCCGTGGGCCCCGCGCAGCAGTCGGCCGTCCACGACGAGCGCGCCACCGACGCCGACCTCGCCGCTGAGGTAGAGGAAGGAGCGGGGGGCGCCGGGCCCTGCGCACCAAAGTTCGGCCAGCGCGGCGAGGTTGGCCTCGTTGTCGGCGCCGACGGGCAGGGCGCGGCGGCCGGGCAGCAGGGCGGCGAGGGCCTGGGCGAGGAGCCCTTCGACGGCGACGCGGCTCCAGCCGAGGTTGGGGGCCTGCCGGACGGTCCCGCCGGAGACGAGTCCGGGAAGCGCCAACTGCGCACCCACCAGCCGCAGTTGCTGCTCGGCGGCGGATTCCGTGGCGCGCACGGCGATGCGGGCGGCGCGGTGCAGGACGTCGGCGGGCGGGACGTCGCGGTTGTCGAGGTGCTCGGTGAGCCGGACACGGTCGGTGCCCGCGAGGTCGACGACGCACACGGTGACGTAATCGATGTTGATCTCGATGCCGAGCCCGGCGACACCGGTGCGGGCCACCTTGAGGACGGTGCCGGGCCGTCCGGCCTGTCCGCTGAAGGTCTTCCCGGACTCGGCGAGGAAGCCGCCCTCCAGCAGCTGTTCCACCAGCGAGGACACGGCCGCCCGGGTGAGGCCGACGCGGGCGGCGACCTGGGCCCGGGTGATCTCGCCCTCGTCGTGCACGGCGCGCAGCACGAGGCTGAGGTTGTGCCGCCGGACGGTGTCCTTGTCGGCCTTGGGGCCGAGGGCGCGGGGTGGAGCCGGGGGCTCCGGAAATGCCGGAGGGGAGGCCGGTGAGCTGCTCGTCATGGTGCTGACGAGCCTACTGGCCTCCCCTTTCGGGTGCGGCTGGACTACAGGTCGATGCCCGTGAGGACCATGACCCGCTCGTACGTGTAGTCGTCCATGGCGTAGCGGACGCCCTCGCGGCCGACGCCGGACTGCTTGACGCCGCCGTACGGCATCTGGTCGGCGCGGTAGGAGGGGACGTCGCCGACGATCACGCCGCCGACCTCCAGGGCTCGGTGGCCGCGGAAGGCCGCCTGGATGTCGTGGGTGAACAGGCCCGCCTGGAGGCCGTACTTGGAGGAGTTGACCGCCGCGAAGGCCTCCTCCTCGCCGTTGACCTTCTGCACGGACAGGACCGGGCCGAAGACCTCCTCGCAGGAGAGGGTGGTGTCGGCGGGGAGGGCGGCGAGGACGGTGGGCGCGTAGCTGGCGCCGTCGCGCTTGCCGCCGGTCAGCAGCTCGGCACCGGCCTTGACGGCCTCGTCGACCCAGGACTCGACGCGCTTGGCGGCGTCCTCGCTGACCAGCGGGCCGACGTCGGTGGTGGCGTCGGAGGGGTCACCGGTGACCTGGGCCTCGACGGCGGCGACGATCTTCGGGACGAGCCGGTCGTAGACCGAGGCGTCGGCGATGACGCGCTGCACGGAGATGCAGGACTGGCCGCCCTGGTAGTTGGAGAAGGTCGCGATGCGGGTCGCGGCCCAGTCGAGGTCCTTCTCGTCGGAGAAGTCGCCGAGGACGACGGCCGCGCCGTTGCCGCCGAGCTCCAGGGTGCAGTGCTTGCGCGGGACGGAGTCGAGGATCGCGTATCCGACCTTCTCGGAGCCCGTGAAGGACACGACGGGGAGGCGCTCGTCCTGGACCAGGGCGGGCATCTTGTCGTTCGCGACCGGCAGCACCGACCAGGAGCCCTCGGGCAGGTCCGTCTCGGCGAGCAGCTCGCCGAGGATCAGACCGGAGAGCGGGGTGGCCGGGGCGGGCTTGAGGATGATCGGGGCGCCGACGGCGATGGCCGGGGCGACCTTGTGGGCGCACAGGTTCAGCGGGAAGTTGAACGGGGCGATGCCGAGGACGACGCCGCGGTTGAACCGGCGAGTCAGGGCGAGGCGGCCGACGCCACCGGCGTCGGTGTCGAGGCGCTGGGCCTCGCCGCCGTTGAAGCGGCGGGCCTCTTCGGCGGCGAACCGGAACACGGACACGGCGCGGCCGACTTCGCCGCGGGCCCACTTGATGGGCTTGCCGTTCTCGGCGGAGATCAGCTGGGCGATCTCCTCGGTGCGCTCGGCGAGGCGGTCGGCGACGTGGTTGAGGGCGGCGGCGCGTGTGTGGGCGGGGGTGGCGGAGAAGCTGTCGCGCACGGCGTACGCGGCGGCGACGGCTTCTTCGACCTGGGCGTCGGTCGGGATGCTCACGGTGCCGACGGTGCGGCCGTCCCAGGGGGAGGTGACGTCGAAGGTGTCGTCGCCGGTGGCCTGGCGGCCGGCGAGCCAGAAGGCGTGGGTGGAAGTCATAGCGGGGGTCCGGCCCTTCCGAAGTGGGGTGGGGTGGGATTACGGGTCCACCGTAGGGGTGGGGGCGGGTGGCGTCGTTTGTCCGGGGTGGAGTGTTGGGGGGTGGGTGGGTGCCGGAATGGCGGGGGGGCGGGCCACGGGGGCGTGGGGCGGGCCTCTTGGGCGTGGGGCTGGGCTCGGTCGGGGCGGCACCCGGTGCCGGGGCGGGATTTCTCCCCTACCCGCCCCTTCCCGTAACCCTGCGGGGCGGGGACCGGTTCCGTGCGGGTGCGTCGTGGCTGGTCGCGCCCACGCGGCGGAGCCGCACATCGACACAGCCCCGCGCCCCTGAATGCCTGCCCTTCGGGCGGCATATCAGGGGCGCACCAGCAGCTCAACCCGCGCGTCAGCAACTCAGCCCGCGCCAGGCACATCAGCCCGTCCGGCGATTGAGGACGCGCGGGCGCAGCCCGTGCAGGGGGCGAGGGGCGTAGCCCCGGCAGGGACAGCAGCCCACTCGCCCCAGACCCCTACGAGGCCGACGTCGCCTTCAGGGCGAGCCACAGCTCCATGCGGACGTCCGGGTCGTCCAGGGAGCGGCCGAGGATTTCTTCGACGCGTCGCATCCGGTACCGCAGCGTGTGCCGGTGCACACCGAGCTGGGCCGCCGCCGCGTCCCACTGCCCGTGCCGGGAGAGCCACGCCCGGAGAGAGGCGACCAGATCGCCGCGGCCCGTCGCGTCGTGGTCACGGAGAGCCCGCAGCATGCCGTCCGCGAAGGCCCGTACCGCGTCGTCCGCGAGGAGGGGGAGGACCGAGCCCGTGGCCAGCTCCTCGTGCTCGACGAGGGTGCGGCCCCGCCGCCGGGCCACCGACAGCGCCTGCTCGGCCTGCTTGAAGGCGGTGGCCGCCGCGATCGGCCCGGCGGGGGCGGACAGGCCCACCACCACGTCGTCGGCCTCCGCCGGTTCCATGGGGCGGGCCGCCTCCCCGCGCCGTACGGCCATGTGTGCCGCGCACGCCGCGACCGATTCGCCGCCGTCCGCCGCGAGGATCACCACCCGGCCCCCGTCGGGCACGACGAGGATGACCTCGCCCGCCCGCGCCGCCGCCGACTCCAGCGCGTCGACCAGGGCCTGGAGGGACTCCCCCGCATCCGTGCCCTCCGCCGCCGCCTCCGCGATCAGCAGCCGGAACGGGGCGTCGAGCAGCCCTCCGTACAGATCCCCGGCGACCGCCCGCGCATGGTCGGGTTCCCCCGCGAGCAGCATCCGCAGCACGGCAGCGCCGAGCCGGGTCTCGGCGGCCTGGAGCGCCCGGGTGCGCTCCGACGTCAGCGTCAGCAGGGCGATCGCCGAGTGCACGGCGTACCGCTCGGCCGTGCCGAGGGGTGCGCCCGTCCCGACGGCGAGCGTGCCGCGCGCCCGTCGCCCGGCCCCCAGCGTCTGGAGTTCGACCCGGTCCTCTCCGGGGCTGCCGTCGCCCGCCCCGGCCACCACCGCGCTGGCGGGCGCGGGCCGGTCGCGCAGTCGTTCGACGTCCGGGACGAGCCGGGCGGCCCGCTTGCTCGCCCACTCCGGGGCGACAGCCACCAGGGCTCCCGACGCGTCGTACACCGCGGCCCAGCCGGAGACGTGCGCCGCGAGCCGCGCCACCAGCTCGCCGGGCCCGGTCAGTGCGGCCCTGGTCAGCTCCCGCTGGGCCTCGAAACCGGCGGTGACCGCCCGGTACTGGTCGGCGGCGATGGCCGCCGAGACCGCCTTGGAGATGGCCAGGAAGGGAGTGCGCCGCGGCACCTCCAGGAGGGGCAGCCCCTCCTCCTTGGCCGCGACGAGCAGGGCCTGCGGAATGTCGTCGTACGACACCCCGACCGCGAAGCCGATCCCGACGACGCCCGCGCCGACGAGCCTGCGCACGTACCGCCGCATGGCCTCGGGGTCCTCGGCGTCCAGCTTCATGGCGGTGATCAGGAGCAGTTCGCCGCCCTCCATGTACGGGACGGGATCGGCGAGTTCGCTGACGTGCGCCCAGCGCACCGGCGTCTCCAGCCGGTCCTCCCCGGCGCGCACGACGAGTTTGAGCGCGGAGTGGTGGACGAGGGAGGCGAGCGTGGGCGGCATCGGAGGGCGGAACCTTCTCGGGGGGATTGTGCCGTCCCGTATGAACGGCACTGCCAATTCTGCCAGGGCGTACGTAAGGTGCGCGTCGCCCCGGGAACGACCCCCGGAGAGGCTCAGTCCCGCAGGTCCACCAACAGCGGCGGGGCATGCTCCCCGCGCACCGTCGTGAGCGACAGCACCGCGTGCCCTGCGGGTACCCCGTGGGCCAGCTCCGATGCGGACCAGCGCTCGCGTTCCACCTTCTTGACGGTGACCGCCCGGGTCACCACGGCCTTCCCGGTGACCAGTTTGCGCAGCGCGTGCACGGCCCGGGTGAAGGGCTGGTTGGCGAAGACGGTGTGCTGGGCGACCTCGGTGGTCTCCACCCACTCCGTGCCCCACGCCTCGGTGAAGCGCCGCCCGTCCCAGGTGGTGACCCCGGAGAACGCCATGTGGCAGCCGACCGCGCCCAGCAGGGGGATGTGCAGCGCCTCGGGCACGTCGTCGACGGTACGGAGGTTCAGCACGACCCCCGCGTTCGCCGACCGCAGCCGTCCGATGCCCCGCACGGTGTCGGCGGTGAGGGTGGCCGTGGCGTCGTCCAGCACCAGGCAGGCGAACAGTGAGCGGTCGGCCCGCGCGGTGACCGCCGTCAGGAACTGGGCCAGGACCAGCCGTGCCAGCAGCCGCGAGGCCTCCGCGTACCCCTGCTCGGGCAGCTCGATCCGGACCCGCATCGGATGCTGCTGGAGCGCCCGCAGCGAGAAGGGCCGGGCCGCCGGGTCGGTGGCGAAGAAGTCCGCGAAGGCGGGCCGGTCCAGCAGCGCCAGCCGGTCGGCGAGCGCCGGGCACGGGTCGGCGGCGGTGCCCATCTGACGTACCCGCGAGGACAGGTCGCGCAGCATCGTGCTCGCGCCCGCCGCGTCGAGGTCGGCCGCGAGCCGCTGGAGCGCGGCGGGGTCGGCCCGCAGCAGCTCGTACAGCTCGGACACGGCGGGGAAGCGGCCCCGCACCGCGTGGTACGGCCCGATCAGCTGGGCCAGCGCGGTGGCCGCCCGCCCGGTGTCGACGGCGTCGAGGTCGCCGACCAGGGCCTCGGCGAGGACGGCGGAGGCGGCTTCGGCGTCGGTGGTGCCGCCGTAGAGGTCGAGGTCGTGCACGGAGGCGGGGTCGCCGACGCGGACCACGACGTCGTACGCCTCGTCCTCGGCCAGCGGGGTCCCGGCGGCGCAGACCACCAGGACGGCGCACGTCCCGGCGAGCGCCTGGAGGGCGAGGGACTCGCCCACGGGGGCGGTGAGCCTGCGCGTCTTGCCCGCGCCGGGCGGCCCGACGGCCAGCAGCGAGGTGCCGAGCACGGCGGGCTCCAGGGCGACGCCGACGCCCCGGTTGCGGTACGGGTTGGGCTCGGAGTCGGCGTACCGGCCGATCCGCACCTGCCCGGCGAGCAGGTCGTGGCGGGCGGTGCGGCGGGGCAGGTCGCGGTCGCCGGAGGGGTGGGTGAAGGCGGCGGCTCCGTCGCGCAGGACGGTGGCGGCGAAGCGCTCGCGGCGGGCCGGGTCGTCGCCGGTCGCCTCCCAGGCGGCCCGGACCCGTACGACGTCGAGGTCGGTCATCCGCCCCTGCCGCACCTCGGCGGTGAGCCGGTCGGCGGCCTCGCCGAACCCGGCGGCACGCAGCTCGGGCCAGCGGGCGGGGGTGGCGGCGGGGTGAGCGGGGTGGGCGGGGGCGGCGGACGGTTTCGTACGGCGCAGCAGGCCGAGCCAGCCGCCCATGCGGGCGAAGGGCCAGAGCAGGGCGAGGGTGATCACCGCGTAGAGGACGTACGAGACGGTCATGGCCCCCGTGACGGAGCCCGAGGCGTCCGGCTGGAACCACTGCTCGGGCAGCAGCAGGAACACCGGGTCGACGACGAGCAGGGTGCGCGACCAGGTGAGGGTCTGGACGATCGCGGCGAGCCCGAGCGCGGTCAGTGCCCGGCCGGGCTGCGGGCGGCTGCTGACGAAGCGGCGGAAGACCTCCGGCCAGTTGCCGAGCCTCCCGAACCAGTACACCATCGCGGCGCAGACGAGGCCGTTGTAGATGACCACCGCTTCGGCGGCCTCGGCGGTCTTCGCCCCGCCGTACATCCCGAAGTTCCACCAGTCCTCGGGGGTGAACAGCTTCAGCGGGACCAGTTGGTACGGGATGTACCCGTTGCGCCACAGCGACCACAGCAGCAACCCCGACAGCAGCGAGATCACCGCACCGACGAGCAGCGCCCGGTCGCCGACCGCCTCCTCGTCGGGCCCGTCGGGCCGGGGCACGTGCCCGTACCGCCAGATCCCCGGCCCGGCCTCGGGGCGCGGGGCGCTCAGCCAGTCCTCGGTGCGGGACAGCGGCGGCGCGGCGGGCGGCACCGGCGGCAGGTCGGGGGGCGGCGGCCCGGCCGGGCGCGGCACCGCCGCGCCCGCACGGGTGGCGGCGCGCGAGTCGTCCTGCCTGTCACCGGTGTTCATGTGCTGCCCCTCGTCCCCACGAACCAGCTGTACGAGCCTTCGTACCGCCCCACAATCTAGTGGCCCGGTCCCCCGCATCCGGGCTCCCGAACCCCCCGGGCCGCTATGTCCGTACCGGACAACACGCACCCCGTACTTCTCCGAGACGGAACATGCCCACGGAACCCGGCCGCCCCTAGCCTGCGAAGTAGCTGATGAAACCCGGCTGATCCGTGCGTTTCACCCCACCCCCCTTCCCGAGGAGCCCCTCATGAGCGCAGTCCCGCAGGAGCGCCGCGTCGTCACCGCGATTCCCGGCCCGAAGTCGCAGGAGCTTCAGGCCCGCCGCACGGCCACGGTCGCCGGTGGGGTGGGCTCCGTGCTTCCCGTCTTCACCACGCGCGCCGGTGGCGGCATCGTCGAGGACGTCGACGGCAACCGGCTGATCGACTTCGGCTCCGGCATCGCCGTGACCTCGGTCGGCGCGTCCGCCGAGGCCGTGGTGCGCCGCGCGTCCGCGCAGCTCCAGGACTTCACCCACACCTGTTTCATGGTCACGCCGTACGAGGGCTACGTCGAGGTCTGTGAGCAGCTCGCCGAGCTGACGCCGGGCGACCACGCGAAGAAGTCCGCGCTGTTCAACTCGGGCGCCGAGGCCGTCGAGAACGCGGTGAAGATCGCCCGTGCGTACACCAAGCGCACGGCCGTCGTCGTCTTCGACCACGGCTACCACGGCCGCACCAACCTCACCATGGGCATGACGGCCAAGAACATGCCGTACAAGCACGGCTTCGGTCCGTTCGCACCGGAGATCTACCGCGTGCCGGTCGCCTACGGCTACCGCTGGCCGACGGGCGCCGAGAACGCCGGCGCCGAGGCCTCCGCCCAGGCCATCGACATGATCAACAAGCAGATCGGTGCGGAGAACGTCGCCGCGATCATCATCGAGCCGGTCCTCGGCGAGGGCGGCTTCATCGAGCCCGCGAAGGGCTTCCTGCCGGCGATCTCGAAGTTCGCGACCGACAACGGCATCGTCTTCGTCGCCGACGAGATCCAGTCCGGCTTCTGCCGCACCGGCCAGTGGTTCGCCTGCGAGGACGAGGGTGTCGTCCCGGACCTCATCACCACCGCCAAGGGCATCGCGGGCGGTCTGCCGCTGGCCGCCGTGACGGGCCGCGCCGAGATCATGGACGCCCCGCACTCGGGCGGCCTCGGCGGCACCTACGGCGGCAACCCGGTGGCCTGCGCCGCCGCGCTCGGCGCCATCGAGACGATGAAGGAGCTGGACCTCAACGGGAAGGCGAAGCGCATCGAGGAGGTCATGAAGGGCCGCCTCGCCGCCATGGCCGAGAAGCACGACGTGATCGGCGACATCCGCGGCCGCGGCGCCATGATCGCCATCGAGCTGGTCGAGTCCGGCACCAGGGACGGCGCGAAGACCCCGAACGCCGCCGCTGCCGCCGCCCTCGCCAAGGCCTGCCACCAGGAGGGCCTGCTGGTCCTGACCTGCGGCACCTACGGCAACGTGCTGCGCTTCCTGCCGCCGCTGGTGATCGGCGAGGACCTCCTCAACGAGGGCCTGGACATCATCGAGACGGCCTTCGCGGGCATCTGAGCCGACCCGGGTCGGCATCCGGTCCGGTCCCGGTTCGACATCCGGTCCGATCCCGGTTCGGCGCCTGACCCGATCCTGGGTCAGACTGCCCCTGTGAAGAACGTGTGGGGGGCCAATGGCGGGATCGGGGTCCCGCTGTCGGTCTCCCCTCTCCTGCCGTACGGTTCCTGGCAGATGAGAGAAACACCCCGCCCGCAGGGGACTGCGGGCGAGTCCGGGGCAGGGC
Organism: Streptomyces sp. NPDC087440; assembly: GCF_044744005.1. NCBI lineage: Bacteria > Bacillati > Actinomycetota > Actinomycetes > Kitasatosporales > Streptomycetaceae > Streptomyces > Streptomyces sp. NPDC087440. Next base: position 82,412 of record NZ_JBIUXN010000007.1, read on the forward strand.
TTCCCCAGCACCTCCCTGGTCGTGCCTACGCGCACACCACCCCCGGGGCCTCTGGCTCCGGATCTCCTCACCGATCGGACGGCGGTACGCCCCACACCCCCCGGGGCGTCCGTCCCTCCGGTCCGACCGACTGCCCCGGAGCTACCCCCCCTGCTCCGGGGCAGTCGGCATTCCTGCTCACGCTGCTCGCGGCCGCGCTGCTGTTCGCGCTGGTCACCTGGCAGGTCGTGACCCACGGGCCGCTGTGGCGGGCGGACGTGCGGCTGGACCGCGCACTGGCCGGGGCGGGGCCGCGCCGGATCACCGAGTTCCTCGCCGACCTCGGCACCACCCGGGTCGCGCTGCCGGTGCTGGCGGCGGCCGTGACGTACGCGCTGTGGCGGCGGCTGCGTGCCGCGCCGCTCGCCGCCGTGCTGGCGATGGGGGCGGTGCCGCTCGTCGTCGTACCGCTGAAGGCGTGGATCGACCGGCCCGCGCCCCTGGACGCCGCCCTGTCGGGGTACTTCCCGTCCGGGCACACGGCGACGGCGGCCGTGGCGTACGGCGGGGCCGCGCTGCTGCTGCGGGCGGGCGGGCACACCCGATGGCCGGTGCCCGTCGCGGGGGTGCTGACGGGAATCACCGGCATCGGTCTGGTGCTGCGGGGCTATCACTGGCCGCTGGACGTGGTGGGCAGCGTGTGCCTCGGCGTGCTGCTGCTGGGGCCGCTGTGGTGGATCGGCCGGCGTTCCCGCCGAAGTCCTGTGCGGCCCCGCTGAAGTCCTGTGTCGTGGGTCAGTCGTCGTCCTCGCCGATGTGGTCGTCGAGGGGTGCGCGCTGGGCCCGCACCATACGGCTCGCCGCCTCGTGCATGGACAGTTCCAGCAGCGCCGGGTCCGTCAGGGTGCCCCGGCCGTCCGGGGCCACCAGCCAGCGGACACCGCCCGCGGTGGCCCGGCCGGGGTACGGGACGACGATCCAGGTGCCGCGCCCCGCGCCCCGTACCCCCGTGCCCAGCCAGCGGGCGGCCGTGCCCGCGGGGACGAAGAACCCCATGCGGGAGTCCCCGAAGTCGGCGAGCACGGGACCCGGGCGGTCCACCAGACGGGTCAGGACGTCGAGGGTGGGATAGCCCAGTTCGCCCGGCAGGATCAGTACGTCCCAACGCCTCCCGGCGGGCAGCAGGGCGACCCCGTGGGGGTTGCGCTCCCATTCCCACCGGCAGGCGTCGGGGTCCGGGGCCACCGAGACCAGCCATTCCACTGCGGTCTTCGCTTCCGAGCCAACCATCGCGGGCGGGCCTCCTTCTTCCTTCGCTGTGCACGGATCGGTGCGTACACAGGTGAGAAGGAGGTGGGGCCGAGCTATTACGCGGGTTTCGCTACTTGTTGGTAGTGAGGTGGGTCACCCCGGGTAACAGTTGTGCGCCCCCGGGGAGACCGGGGGCGCACACGCCGTACTGCGGGCGTCAGCTGTCGAAGCCCAGGCCCACCTTGTCCATGGCCTTCAGCCACAGGTTGCGCTTGCCGCCGTTGTCGTCGGAGCGCGCCATCGAGCGCTTGGTGATCTCGATGCCGGCCCAGGCGATCGGCTCGGGCGGGAAGGGCAGCGGCTTGCTGCGGACCATCTCCAGTTCGGTGCGCTCAGTCTTCCTGCCGTCGAGGAGGTCGAGCATGACCTCCGCGCCGAAGCGGGTCGCGCCGACGCCGAGGCCGGTGTACCCGGCCGCGTAGGCGACCTTGCCCGCGTGCGCGGTGCCGAAGAACGCGGAGAAGCGGGTGCAGGTGTCGATCGCGCCGCCCCACGCGTGCGTGAAGCGCAGGCCCGCCAGCTGCGGGAAGCAGGTGAAGAAGTGCTCGGCGAGCTTGAGGAAGGTCTCCGGGCGGGAGTCCAGCTCGCCGCTGAGCTTGCCGCCGAAGTGGTAGACGGCGTCGTAGCCGCCCCACAGGATGCGGTTGTCCTCGGAGATGCGGAAGTAGTGGAACTGGTTGGCGCTGTCGCCCAGGCCCGCCCGGTTCTTCCAGCCGATCGAGGCGAGCTGCTCCTCGGTGAGGGGCTCGGTCATCAGCGCGTAGTCGTAGACCGGGACCGTGAAGTGCCGCAGCCGCTTGACCAGCGACGGGAAGACGTTGGTGCCCAGCGCCACCCGGCGGGCGAAGATCCGGCCGTACGAGGTGCGCACGGCGGTGCCGTTGGCGTCCGAGGCGAGCTGGGTGGCCTTGGTGTTCTCGTAGATGCGCACGCCCAGGTCCAGGCAGGCCTGCTTGAGGCCCCAGGCCAGCTTGGCCGGGTTGAGCATGGCCACGCCGCGCTTGTCCCAGAGGCCGCCGAGGAAGGTCGGCGAGTCGACTTCGGCGCGGATCGCGTCGGCGTCGAGGAGTTCCATGTGCTCGGCGAGACCGAGGGCCACGGCCTCCTCGTACATCTCGTGGAGCTCTTCGAGCTGGTGCGGTTCGGTGGCGACGTCGATCTCGCCGGTGCGCTCGAAGGCGCAGTCGATGCCGTACTTGGCGACGGCCTCCTCGATGGCGTCGAGGTTCTTCTCGCCGAGCTCTTCGAGCTTGTTGATCTCCTCGGGCCAGCGGGCGATGCCGTTGCCGAGCCCGTGGGTGAGGGACGCGGCGCAGAATCCGCCGTTGCGTCCGGAGGCGGCCCAGCCCACCTCGTTCGCCTCGATGAGGACGACGTCGCGCTGCGGGTCGCGCTCCTTGGCGATCAGTGCGGTCCACAGTCCGCTGTAGCCGCCGCCGACGACCAACAGGTCGCAGCGCTCGTCCCCGGTGAGGGACGGCTCGGCGGCGGGGCGGGCCGGGTCGTCCAGCCAGAACGACAGCGGCTTCGCGCCGGACAGGGATTGTGCGGCAGTACGCATGGCGACCGGGGCCATGGTTTCCAACTCCTTCAAGCTCCTGAAGAGGAACTACTTGGGTGATGCGCTGTTCTTGCGACGGCTCGCGATGAGCTGGCCGCCGAGGACCACCAGCACAGCGATGACGAACATGGCTGTACCAATGACGTTAATTTGTACGGGCGTGCCGCGCTGCGCCGACCCCCACACGAACATCGGGAAGGTGACCGTCGAGCCCGCGTTGAAGTTCGTGATGATGAAGTCGTCGAACGACAGCGAGAAGGCCAGCAGCGCACCCGCCGCGATGCCGGGGGCGGCGATCGGCAGGGTGACCCGTACGAAGGTCTGGACGGGGCCCGCGTAGAGGTCGCGGGCGGCTTCCTCCAGCCTCGGGTCCATCGACATGACGCGTGCCTTGACGGCGGTCACGACGAAGCTGAGGCAGAACATGATGTGCGCGATGAGCACGGTCCAGAAGCCGAGCGGCGCGCCCATGTTGAGGAAGAGGGTCAGCAGCGAGGCCGCCATGACGACCTCGGGCATGGCCATCGGCAGGAAGATCAGCGAGTTGATCGCGCCGCGCGCCCGGAACCGGTAGCGGACCAGCGCGAAGGCGATCATCGTGCCGAGCACGGTCGCACCCAGCGTCGCCCAGGCGGCGAGCTGGAGCGAGAGCCCCAGCGATCCGCACAGGTCGGCGACGCCGCACGGGTCCTTCCAGGCGTCCAGGGAGAACTGCTGCCACGCGTAGTTGAAGCGCCCGTTCGGCTTGTTGAACGAGAACACCATCACGACGACGTTCGGCAGGATCATGTACGCGAGCGTCAGCAGACCCGCGATGACGACGAGATTCCGCCGCAGCCATTTCACGACGCTCATCAGACGAGGTCCTCCGTCCCGGACTTGCGCATGTAGACGGTGACCATGATCAACACGATCGCCATGAGGATGAAGGACAGCGCGGCGGCCGTCGGATAGTCGAGGACCCGCAGGAACTGCGACTGGATGACCGAGCCGACCATCTTGGTGTCGGTCGAGCCCAGCAGTTCGGCGTTGACGTAGTCGCCCGCCGCCGGGATGAAGGTCAGCAGCGTCCCGGAGACGACACCCGGCATGGACAGCGGGAACGTCACCTTCCGGAAGGTCGTCGCCGGGGTCGCGTACAGGTCGCCGGCCGCCTCGTGCAGCCTGCCGTCGATGCGCTCCAGCGAGGTGTAGAGCGGCAGGATCATGAAGGGCAGGAAGTTGTACGTCAGACCGCAGACGACCGCGAGGGGCGTGGCCAGCAGGCGGCTTCCCTCGGTCCAGCCCAGCCAGCTCGTCACGTCCAGGACGTGCAGGGCGTCCAGCACGCCGACGACGGGGCCGCCGTCCGCGAGGATCGTCTTCCAGGCGAGCGTGCGGATCAGGAAGCTGGTGAAGAACGGTGCGATGACCAGCACCAGGACCAGGTTGCGCCAGCGCCCCGCCTTGAAGGCGATGAGGTAGGCCAGCGGGTAGCCGAGCAGCAGGCACAGGATGGTCGCGGTGCCCGCGTAGAGCAGCGAGCGGATGAACTGCGGCCAGTATTCGGCGAGCGCCGCCCAGTACGTCTGGAAGTGCCAGGTGACCTTGAACCCGGCCTCCAGGGAGCCCTCCTGGACGGAGGTGGAGCCCTGGTAGACCAGCGGCAGCGCGAAGAAGACCAGCAGCCACAGGATGCCGGGGAGCAGCAGCCAGTACGGAACGAGCCGCTTGCGCGCGGAGACTTTGTGGACCGGGGGGTCTGTCGTGACGGGAGAGGCTTCGGTGACGGTCACGAGGCGTCCTCCACCGACTGCACGCCCGCGTCGATGGCCTGGTCCCCGTCGAGGCCGAAGGTGTGCTCGGGGTTCCAGTGCAGGACGACCTCGGCGCCGGGGGCGAGGCGGGAGTCGCGCTCGACGTTCTGGACGTAGACGTCGAAGTCGGCGCAGGCGGGGCTGTCCACGATGAACTGGGTGGAGACGCCGATGAAGCTGGAGGCGGTGATGCGGCCGGTGATGCGGTTGCGCCCGTCGGGAATCGAGGCGGCGTCGTCGGCGTGGGTGATCGACACCTTCTCGGGGCGCACGCCCACCAGCAGTTTGTCGCCGGTGGAGGTCTGGGCCTGACATCGCGCGCCGGGGATCTTGATCTTGGTGTCGCCGCAGGTCACGGTGATGATGTCGGCGCTCGCGGAGGCGACCTGGGCCTCGATGAGGTTGGAGGTGCCCAGGAAGTTGGCGACGAAGGTGGTCTGCGGGTTCTCGTACAGGTCGGCGGGTGCGCCGAGCTGCTCGACCCGGCCGCCGTTCATGACCGCGACCTGGTCGGCCATCGTCATGGCCTCCTCCTGGTCGTGGGTGACGTGCACGAAGGTGATGCCGACCTCCGTCTGGATGCGCTTGAGCTCCAGCTGCATCTGACGGCGCAGCTTGAGGTCCAGGGCACCCAGCGGCTCGTCGAGGAGCAGCACCTGCGGGTGGTTGATGAGGGCACGGGCGACGGCGACGCGCTGCTGCTGGCCGCCGGAGAGCTGGTGCGGCTTGCGCTTCGCGAACTGGCCCAGCTGGACCAGCTCCAGCATGTCGTCGACCTGCTTCTTCACGGACTTGATGCCGCGCCGCCGCAGCCCGAAGGCGACGTTCTCGCTGATGTCGAGGTGCGGGAAGAGCGCGTAGCTCTGGAAGACGGTGTTCACCGGGCGCTTGTACGGCGGCAGGTGGGTGACGTCGGTGTCGCCGAGCGAGACGGTGCCGGTGGAGGGGTCCTCCAGGCCGGCGATCATCCGCAGCGTCGTCGTCTTGCCGCAGCCGGACGCGCCGAGCAGGGCGAAGAAGGAGCCCTGTGGGACGGTCAGGTCGAGCGGGTGCACGGCGGTGAAGGAGCCGTAGGTCTTGCTGATCCCGGCGAGGCGGACGTCGCCGCCTTCGGTCTTCTGAGTCATGGGTTGCGGTCCCAGGGGGGAGTCGGGGTGCTTCGGGGGATGCGGGGGGGGCTGCCTCGTACGCGGTGACACGTGCGGGCACCTGGTGGTGCGGACCTCTTCGGGAGAGCTACGCGCCGATGAGCTTGGCGAACTTCTCCTCGTACGTCTTCTCCTCCGCCTCGCTGAGCGTGCGGAAGGGATGCGCCTTGGCCGCCATCTCCTTGTCGGGGAGGATCAGCGTGGAGTCGGCCAGCGCCTTGTCCAGCTTGGCGAGTTCCTCGCGGACGCCCTCGACGGGGCAGACGTAGTTGATGTACGCGGCGAGCTGGGCGGCGGGTCCCGGCTCGTAGTAGTAGTCGATGAGCTTCTCGGCGTTGGTCTTGTGCCGCGCCTTGGCGGGGACCAGCAGGTTGTCCGAGGAGGAGATGTAGCCGACCGCGGGAATCGCGAACTTCACGGCCGGATTGTCCGCCTGGAGCTGTACGACGTCCCCGGCCCAGGCCACACAGGCCGCCAGGTCGCCCTTCTCCAGGTCGGACGTGTAGTCGTTGCCGGTGAAGCGGCGGATCTGCTTGCTGTCGACGCCCTTCTGGAGGCGGGCAACGGCCGCGTCGTAGTCGTCGTCGGTGAACTTCGCGGGGTCCTTGCCGAGGTCCAGCAGCGTCATGCCGATGGTGTCGCGCATCTCGGACAGGAAGCCGACCTTCCCCTTGAGCTGGGGGTCGTCGAGCAGCTGCGAGATCGAGTCGACCTTCCGCCCGCCGGTCGCCTTCTCGTTGTACGCAATGACCGTGGAGATGCCGGTCCAGGGGTACGAGTAGGCGCGGCCCGGGTCCCAGGCGGGGCTGCGGAACTGGGCGGTGAGGTTGGCGTACGCGTGGGGCAGGTGCGTGGGGTCGAGCTTCTGCACCCAGCCGAGCCGGATCAGCCGGGCGGCCATCCAGTCGGTGACGCAGATGAGGTCGCGGCCGATGTCCTGGCCGTTGTGCAGCTGCTGCTGGATCTTGCCGAAGAACTCGTTGTTGTCGTTGATGTCCGCCGTGTACTTGACGGATATCCCGGTGCGCTTGGTGAAGGCCTGAAGGCTCGGATAGCCCTTGGTCTTCTCGTCGACGTCCATGTACTCGGTCCAGTTGGAGAAGACGACGCTCTTCTCCTTGGCCGAGAAGTCGTCCGAGACCGCTGCCGTCCTGTCCTTGCCGCCCGCGGCCGGAATGCCGCAGGCACTGAGGGCCCCGATGCCGCCGAGGGCAAGGGCGCCGCCGCCCGCGGCGCGCATCAGCGAGCGCCGGGTGAGTGCGCCCCGGCCGCTCGTGATGCTGCGCCGCATGGCCCTCTCCACCGCGTCCGCCGCCTGCGCCGCATCCGTCGTGGAGGGTGACCCGTGCTGGAACTGCTCCATGCGCAATTGCCCTTTCGGGTGGGTTGCCGCTGGTCAAGCGGACTCTTTATCGGTCCCCGAAGATCGTGCGGTGCCAGTCCTTGCGGGCCACCGCGGTGTTGTCGAACATGACGTGCTTGACCTGCGTGTACTCCTCGAAGGAGTACGCCGACATGTCCTTGCCGAAGCCGCTGGCCTTGTATCCGCCGTGCGGCATCTCGCTGAGGATCGGAATGTGGTCGTTGACCCACACGCAGCCCGCCTTGATCTCGCGGGTGGCGCGGTTCGCCCGGAACACGTCGCGGGTCCAGGCCGAGGAGGCCAGGCCGTACGGGGTGTCGTTGGCGAGCTCGATGCCCTCGTCGTCGCTGTCGAAGGGCAGCACGACCAGGACCGGGCCGAAGATCTCGTCCTGGACGATCTCGCTGTCCTGGGCGGCGTCGGCGATCAGGGTCGGGCGGTAGTACGCGCCGTCCTTGAGGTCGCCCTGCGGGGCCTCGCCGCCGGTGACGATCCGGGCGTACGCCCGGGCCCGGTCCACGATGGCGGCGACCCGGTCGCGCTGGGCGAAGCTGATGAGCGGACCGAGGTCGGTGGTCTCCTCGAACGGGTCTCCCAGGCGTACGGACTCCATCAGCTCCGCGACGCCGCTGACGAAGGCGTCGTAGAGCGGACGCTGCACGTAGGCGCGGGTGGCGGCGGTGCAGTCCTGGCCGGTGTTGATGAGCGCGCCCGCGACCGCGCCGTTGACCGCGGCCTCCAGGTCGGCGTCGTCGAAGACCAGGAAGGGGGCCTTGCCGCCCAGTTCCAGGTGCAGCCGCTTGACCGTCGAGGTGGCGATCTCGGCGACGCGCTTGCCGACCGGGGTGGAGCCGGTGAAGGAGGTCATCGCGACGTCCGGGTGGCCGACGAGGTGCTCGCCCGCGTCCTTGCCCGCGCCGGTGACGATGTTGATGACCCCGTCGGGCAGCCCGGCCTCCGTCGCGGCCTGCGCGAACATGAGCGAGGTGAACGGGGTCAGCTCGGCGGGCTTCAGCACGATGGTGTTGCCCGCGGCGATGGCCGGGAGGATCTTCCAGGCGGCCATCTGGAGCGGGTAGTTCCAGGGCGCGATGGACCCGACGACGCCGATCGCCTCACGGCGGACGTACGAGGTGTGGTCGCCGTCGTACTCCCCGGCGGACTTGCCCTCCAGGTGACGGGCGGCCCCGGCGAAGAAGGCGACGTTGTCGACCGTCCCCGGTACGTCGAACTCCCGCGACAGCTTGATCGGCTTGCCGCACTGGAGCGACTCGGCGTACGCGAAGTCCTCGGCCTGCTCGGCGAGCACGGCGGCGAACCTGTGCATGGCGTCGGAGCGCTCACCGGGGGTGGCCCCCGACCAGCCAGGGAAGGCCGCCTTGGCCGCCGCCACGGCGGCGTCGACGTCGTCTCTCCCGGCCAGTTCGTACGTGTAGATCCCCTCGCCCGTGGCGGGGTTCACGACCGTGTGAGTACGACCCGAGGTACCGGGACGCAACTGCCCGCCGATGTACTGTGCGCCGCCCTCGAAGCGGTCCTGCACCTGGAAGCGGTTGCCCATGACGCTCTCCTCCGCCGTTCACCCCGTCATACGGGGGTCGGCGTAGCTCCAGCTTGATTTGATTGCCGATCCTGACAGAGCAGTTCGCCACCAACAAGTGATTCCGTTGTTGCCTTTTGGTTACGCGACGGATTCGGTCGACCGTGTGTCGAGTTGGCGCGGAAATTCCGTACGGAGTGTCAGTGGCGAATGCCAGACTCGCATGCATGGGGAAGATCGAGGAGCTTGCGGCGCAGGTCAGCAGGGGCGAGCGGGTGAAGTTCCTGCACTTCTGGGGTCACCGTCCGCGACCGGACGGGTCGCTGGGGCCGAGCATATTCAGCCAGTGGTGGCCGTCGCCGTTCACGGTGGACGGGGTGCGGTACGCCACGGCCGAGCACTGGATGATGGCCCGCAAGGCGGTGCTCTTCGGCGACGCGGAGGCGGAGCGGGCGGCTCTGGGGGCGACGTCACCGGCGGCGGCGAAGAAGGCGGGGCGCCTGGTCCGGGACTTCGACGAGTCGGTCTGGGCCGATGCGCGGTACGACATCGTCGTCTCCGGCAACGTCCACAAGTTCACGCAGCACGTGGACCTGGGCGCCTACTTGCTCGGCACGGGGTCGCGCGTGCTGGTCGAGGCCAGTCCCCTCGACCGCGTCTGGGGCATCGGCCTGGCGGCGGACGATCCCCGCGCGGAGGACCCCGCCGCCTGGCGCGGCCTCAACCTCCTGGGCTTCGCCCTCATGGACACGAGGGCTGCGCTGGGGTTGTGAGGGGGGCGTCGGGTGCGGGGGCGTCGCGGGTCCCGTTCCGTGCGGGTGCGCGTCGGCTGGGCCGTTGGATGTGCGGGTGCGCTTGGGCTGGGCCGTTGGATGTGCGGGTGCGTCGTGGCTGGTCGCGCAGTTCCCCGCGCCCCTGGATGGCATGCCCTTCGGGCAGCCATAGCCCTGGCGGCGGAGCCGCCCCCTCCCCTTCCCCCCAGCCCCCTTGGGCGGCGGGGCCGCCCCCCGGGGGCGGAACGGGCGGGCAAGGGGGCGGCCCCTCCCGCTACCGGCCCAGACCGGTGCCGCCCCTGGCCCAGCACCTGTGCCGGTGCACCGTACGCAGAGGCCCCCCACGCCCCCCCTACGAGTGCGAAGCCACGCTCCAGACGACCAGTCCGATGACCACCACGCCGATCGCCAGTCCGATCGACCCCGTGATGATCCCCGCCAGCGCCATGCCCGGATTCGTCGCCTCGCCCCGCGCCGCCTTCTTGCGGCCCAGGATCCCGAAGATCAGCGCCATCGGCCCCAGGATCACGCCGAGGTACATGCAGAAGAGGCAGATGGAGAGGATGCCGAGCACCATCGCCGTCACGCCGAACCCGTTCTGCGGCTGCGCGGCACCCGTCCACCCACCGGCCCCCGGGTATCCGGTGTACCCGGGGTACCCCGGGTAGGGCGATGCACCCGGCGTGCTCGCCCCCGGATAGGCCGGCGGATACCCGTACTCGCCCGGCGCCCCCGTCGGCGCCCCCGACGGATACCCGTACGCCGCCGGAGCCCCCGGCACCCCGGGCGCTCCCGGAGCCGTCGGCGCCCCCGGCAGCCCGTCCGTCCCGGCCCCCGGCATCGACGTCACCGTCGGCTGGTCGTGCACGGGATTGCCGTACGGCCCACCGGGCGCACCGGCCCCCGGCTTGTCCAGCGGCACCCTGTTAGCGGAGTCCTCCGGCGGTGCCCACGGGTCGGGGGCACCCGACGGCCCGGTCCCGTTCGGCTGCGGCGTGTTGTCTGACATGGTTCTCCCCCATCGGCGGTTCCCGGTCATGCTACGGCGTACCCCACATGGCGCAGTGCCCCGCCTACGATGATCCCGAACCACCCCGCACCCGCCCGTCACCCCCTCCGTACCTCTCCGGTACGCACCCGGCACGGGCCCCCGCACCGCACCAGGAGGAACCGATGTCAGACCTGCGCCCCTTCGTCGCGGGCCTGCCCAAGGCAGAGCTGCACGTCCACCACGTCGGTTCCGCCTCCCCCCGGATCGTCGCCGACCTGGCCGCCCGGCACCCGGACTCGAAGGTCCCCTCCGACCCCGAGGCGCTCCGCGAGTTCTTCACCTTCACCGACTTCGCGCACTTCATCGAGGTCTACCTGGCCGTCGTCGACGTGATCCGCACCCCCGAGGACGTCCGCCACCTCACCTACGAGGTGGCCCGCGACATGGCCCGGCAGAACATCCGGTACGCCGAGCTGACCGTCACCCCCTTCAGCTCGACCCGCCGGGGCATCCCGGAGGCCGCCTTCATGGAGGCCATCGAGGACGCCCGCAAGGCCGCCGAGTCCGAGCTCGGCGTGGTCCTGCGCTGGTGCTTCGACATCCCCGGCGAGGCGGGCCTGGAGTCGGCCGAGGAGACGGTGCGGCTCGCCCTGGAGCACCGCCCCGAGGGCCTGGTCTCCTTCGGCCTCGGCGGTCCGGAGATCGGCGTGCCGCGCCCCCAGTTCAAGCCGTACTTCGACAAGGCGATCGAGGCCGGTCTGCACTCCGTGCCGCACGCGGGCGAGACGACGGGCCCGGAGACCATCTGGGACGCCCTGACCGACCTGCGCGCCGAGCGCATCGGCCACGGCACCAGCGCCACCCAGGACCCGAAGCTGCTGGCGCACCTCGCCGAGCGGCAGATCCCCCTGGAGGTCTGCCCGACGTCCAACATCGCGACCCGCGCCGTCGCCACCCTGGACGAGCACCCGATCAAGGAGATGGTGGCGGCGGGCTGCCTGGTCACGATCAACAGCGACGACCCGCCGATGTTCGGCTCGGACCTGAACAACGAGTACGTCGTCGCCGCCCGCCTCCTGGACCTGGACGAGCGGGGTCTGGCGGAGCTGGCGAAGAACGCGGTGAAGGCGTCCTTCCTGGACGAGGCGGGCAAGGCGAAGCTCTCCGCCGAGATCGACGCCTACACGAACGACTGGCTGGCGCGCTGACCCCCGGGGACGGCCTGTCGCCGAGCGCGCGGGAGGCCGTCCCTTCCCGAAGAATGACCCCATGAGCACCGACCGTGACCGTCACCCCGTCCTCGCCGTGGGCCACCGCGGCGATCCGTACCGCTTCCGCGAGAACACCCTCGCCTCGATCCGCTCCGCGCTGGACCTGGGCGCGGACGCGGTCGAGGTGGACGTGCGGCTGACCCGCGACGGCGTGCCGGTCCTGCTGCACGACGAGAAGCTGGACCGGCTCTGGGGCCACGACCGCTGGCTGGTCGACCTCACGAAGGCCGAGGTCGACGACCTGACCGGGCACGGGGTGCCGACCCTGCGCGAGGCGATCCTCGCGGTCGGCGCGCACCGCCTGATGCTCGATCTCCCGGGCGCCCACGACGACGTCGTACGGAAAGTGGTGGGCGTCGTCCACGAGGCGGGCGCGAGCGGGCGGACGTACTACTGCGGCGGCCCGGCCGCGATGCTCCGGGTCCGCGCCGCCGACCCGCACGCGGAGATCGCCCTGACCTGGACGAGCGGCGCGCCGCCCCGCCCCGAGGTGATCGCCGCCCTCACCCCCCGCTGGCTGAACTACCGCTTCCCGCTCGTCGACCGCGCCCTCGTGGACCGGGCCCACCGGGACGGCCTGCTGGTCTCCGCCTGGACCCCGGACACGGCCCGCAGCCTGCACGGCCTGCTCGTCGCGGGCGTCGACGCGATCACCACCAACCGCCTCGACCTCCTCGCCCGCACCATCACCAAGTACCGCACCCGACACCACAGTTGACCGATCCGGCATGATGGCGTCCCACCACCCCCGCGCCGGAGGAGAACGCGCCGCATGCCCGCCGACATACGCACCGACATCGCCCACAGCGCCCGCGTCTGGAACTACTGGCTGCACGGCAAGGACCACTACCCGGTGGACGCCACCGTCGGCGACCAGGTCACCTTCCTCTACCCGTCCATCGGCGAGGTCGCCCGCGCCGACCGCCGCTTCCTGGGCCGCGCGGTCTCCTACCTGGCGGGCGAGGCGGGTCTGCGCCAGTTCCTCGACATCGGTACGGGCCTGCCCACCGCCGACAACACGCACGAGGTCGCCCAGCGCATCGCACCCGACTCCCGCATCGTTTACGCGGACAACGACCCGGTGGTCCTGGCCCACGCCCGCGCCCTCCTGACCAGCACTCCCGAGGGCGCCACCGCCTACGTCGACGCGGACACCCGCGACCCGGAGAAGATCCTCGAAGCCGCCGCCGAGACCCTGGACCTGGACCGCCCGGTCGCCGTGACGATGCTGGGCATCCTCAACTTCGTGGCGGACACGGCCGAGGCGCGGTCGATCGTACGGACCCTGATGGCCGCCCTCCCGCCGGGCAGCCATCTCGCGCTGACCCACCCCACCCTGGAGCTGGGCGGCGAGGGCAACGAGGCGGCGATGGCCTTCTGGAACGAGAACGCGACCCCGCCGATCCGCACCCGCACGGCCGCCGAATTCGCCTCGTTCCTGGACGACTTGGAGATCCTGGACCCGGGAATCGTGTCCTGCGCCCAATGGCGCTGCACGGATCCCTCGGTGGCCCAGTTCGGTGCGGTGGCCATCAAGCCCGAACGCCGGTGACACTCGCCCGCCACCTGCTCGCCCACCCCCGGACCCCGGACCTCGGCACGGCCGCGCTCGTCCAGATCGCCGTCAGCTTCCCGTGGCTGATCCCCCGGTCCCCGGACCAGGCCCCGGCGACGCTCGCCGCGTACGGCCTGACCACGCTCACCGTGCTGCCGCTGGTGTGGCGGCGGCGCGCACCCCTGTCCGTACTGCTGGCGGTGCTGTGCGCGCAGGGCCTGTACGGGCTCGCGGTCGACGGCCCTGGCCAGACGCTGCCGTACACGAGCATGGTGGCGCTCTACTCGGTCGCCGCGCTGACGCCCGGTCCGCACCGGCAGGTCGCGGGGACGTTGACGATGGCGGTCGCCGTGGTGTCGGTGGTGTGGCGGGGGCGGGACGACTGGCTGCGGGAGCTGATGTTCACGCTGGTCGTCTTCTGTGCCTCGTACGTCTTCGGGCGGCTGACCCGCACCCGGCAGGCGTACACGAGGGCCGTCGAGGAGCGCGCGGCGGAGCTGGAACGGGCGAACCGGATCGAGGCCGAGCAGGCGGCGGCCCGCGAACGGGCCCGTATCGCGCGGGAGATGCACGACGTCCTCTCGCACGCGGTGAGCATCATGATCGTGCAGGCGGAGGCCGGACCGGTGGCGGTGCGGACCGCGCCGGAGCGGGCGGAGGCGGCGTTCGACGCGATCTCGGAGACGGGCCGGGAGGCGATGACGCAGCTGCGCGGGATGCTGGGCGTGCTGCGGGACACCCCTGACGGTTCACCGGCTCCGCTCGCGCCGCAGCCGGGGATCGAGGAGTTGCCGGGGTTGGCGGAAAGAGTGGGACACAACGGCCCGCAAGTGTCCCACTTTTCCACGGGCCACCCCCGCCCACTCTCCCCCGCGCTCGGCGCGACGGCGTACCGCATCGTGCAGGAGGCGTTGACGAACGTCGTCAAACACGCCGGGGCCCAGCAGGTCACCGTACAACTGCATTACGGGGACGGGCAGTTGACGATCACCGTCACGGACGACGGACGGGGCCCCGCGACCGCCCCCGGCGCGGGCCACGGCCTGATCGGCGTCCGCGAGCGGGCCGCCGCGCACGACGGTTCGGCAACGGCGGGCCCGGGCCCAGGGGGCAGGGGATTCAGGCTGACGGCCGTACTTGTAACCTCCCCGTCGGAGGTGGGGAGTTGACGATCCGGGTGGTGGTGGCGGACGACCAGGAGCTCGTACGCAGCGGCTTCGCGATGATCCTGGACGCGCAGCCGGACATCGAGGTGGTCGCGGAGGCGGGCGACGGGGCGGCGGCCGTCGAGGCGGTACGCCGGCTGGCGCCGGACGTGGCGCTGCTCGACATCCGGATGCCCCGGACGGACGGCATCGAGGCCTGCCGCACGATCACCTCCGAAGGCACGACCCGTACGGTCATGCTCACGACCTTCGACTCCGACGCGTACGTGTACGACGCGCTGCACGCGGGCGCGAGCGGCTTCCTCCTGAAGGACGTACGCCGGGACGACCTGGTGCACGCGGTACGAGTGGTGGCGGCCGGGGAGTCGCTGGTCGCGCCGACGGTGGCGCGCCGGCTGATCGCGGAGTTCACGTCCCGCCCGGTCGCGCTCCCGCCCTCGGACCGGCTGGACGTCCTGACCACGCGCGAGCGGGAGACCCTGCTGCACCTGGGGCGCGGCCTTTCCAACGCCGAGATCGCGACGGCCCTCACCGTCAGCGAGCACACGGTGAAGACGCACGTGGGCAACGTCCTGTCCAAACTCGGGCTGCGCGACCGCATCCAGGCCGTGATCTGTGCGTACGACACGGGGCTGATCGCTCCCTCCGGCGGGGGATGACCCGCTCGCGCCCTCCCCCGCCCGGGGGAGGAAATCCGGCCGCCGGAACCGCTCCCACCGGCGATCCGCGCACGGCCCGGGATCACAAGGATGGAGTCCATCAGCCGTCACCCGGACTCCCCCACGGGGATCCCCCAGCCGGAAGGCCCCGCCATGAACCGCCTCGGCGCACGCACCCGAACCGCCCTCGCCGCCGCCCTGGTGCTCGGCCTCGCCGCGGGGCCGGTGGCCGCGGGACCGGCCCTCGCGCACCCCGCACCGACCGCCTCCCACCAGGCCTTTGGGCCCGACACCGAGGCCCTCCGCGCCGCGATCGCCGGGCTCCCGAGCGCGGACACCACGGCCGCGCTCGTCCGGGTAAGCGGCAAGGGCCGGGACTGGCAGGGCAGTTCCGGCGTCCACGACCTGGCGTCGGGCCGACCCGCCGACCCGGACGCCCGCTTCCGGGCGGGCTCGGTCACCAAGGTGTTCACCGCCGCGACCGTGCTGCGGCTGGCCGCCGAGGGCAGGGTCGACCTGAACCGCCCGGTCCGCGCCTACCTCCCGGCCGACATTCCCGCTGCGTACGACACGGTGACGGTCCGCCAGCTCCTCAACCACACGCACGGCATCCCCGCCCCCGACAGCGTGGGCAGGAACCTGGAGGAGTGGTACGCGCACCGCTTCGACCTGCGCTCGGCGCGCGCGGCGGTCGCCTCGGCGACCTCGCCCACAAAGGAGGGGGAGCACACGGTGCCCGGCACGGTGCAGAAGTACGGCAACATCGGCTACACGATCGCCGGGCTCCTGATCGAGAAGGTGTCGGGGACCTCGTACGAAGAGGCCGTGGCCCGGCGCATCCTGCGCCCGCTGGGCCTGCACGGCACCTACTTCCCCGGCTCGAACCCCCGCATCGAGGGCCCGCACAACCACGGCTACCAGGTGTTCCCGAAGCCGGACGGCTCGACGGAGCTGCGCGACGTGTCGGTGTGGGGGACGACGGAAGCCTGGGCGGCGGGCGACCTCGTCTCCACCACGGCCGACCTGGAGACGTTCCTGAAGGCGCTCTTCCGGGGCCAGGTGGTGCGCGGCCCGCTCCTGGAGGAGATGTTCACGGTCCCCGACATCGAGGGAGCGAACATGAGCGCCGGCCTCCAGCGCTTCGACGCCGGGAACGGGCAGATCCTGTGGCTGAAGACGGGCGGCCGCTGGGGCTACAACGCGATCATCGCGGCCCCGCGCGACCTGTCCCGCACCCTCGTCCACTCCGTCAACTCCACGGACGCGAAGGGCAAGGACATGAATCCGACCGCCGTACGCATCCTCCGTGCCGCCTTCAGCCGCTGAGAGCGGCCCACGCCGACCCTCAGCCGCTCAGGGCGGCCCGCGCCGACAACGCGATCGGAGCCGTCAGCGCCTCCAGCCGCTTGATCTTCCGCCGCACGATCGCCAGCGGGATCACCCCGAACACCCCGAAGGCCATGTCGATCAGCGACCACCCGAAGGGAATCCCCCGGATCGGCCCGCAGATCAGGGCGAGCGGGATGATCCCGGCGCAGGCGATCATGCCGAACTCGATCACCCAGACGTTCCGCACCGGATCGCGGTACGGCCCGTAGAACGCCACCGCGATCATCAGGTGCGCAAAGGCCAGCCAGTCCGTCCCGTACAGCACGAACGGGTACGCCGCCTCGGTGGCGACGAGCCCCTCCCGGCACCGCTCGATCCACTCCATGAACCCGGGCATCGCGTCGGGCAGCGGGGACGAACGCAGCACGCCGGTCAGCCAGTTGAGTTCCGTGACGAGCGGGAAGGCGGTCAGTCCGCTCAGCACGAGGCACACGATGAAGAAGATCAACCACACGCGGATGCGCCTCAGGAGGGCGGCGGGTTCGTTCATGTCCGCAGCGTACGAGGGCCTTTACGTGAGCTTTACAGGTCCCCCACACTCAACGCCGCCGCCCCGTGCGGGAGACTGGCCGTTTACGCCCCCGGCCGGGGAGAGCCGAAACCCGGGGTTCCTCGGGGTCACCGCAACCTCCCGCTACAGCCCCACGATCGAGTTCCACCGCTTCGCGAACTCCAGCCGTTCCTCGGCGGTGATGTCCCGCGCGATCTGGAGCCGCTTGCGGACGTCGCCGTCGGGGAAGATCAGCGGGTCCTCGGCGAGGGCCGCCGTCTCCTCGTCCTTGGAGGAGGCGATGATGTCGCGGGCCGCCGGGACGGGGCAGACGTAGTTGACCCAGGTGGCGAGCTCGGCCGCGACCTCGGGGTCGTAGTAGTAGTCGATCAGCTTCTCGGCGTTGCGCTTGTGCTTCGCGAGGTTGGGGATCATCAGCGACTCGGCCCACAGCTCCGCGCCCTCCTCCGGCACCACGAACTCGATGTCGGGGTTGTCGGCCTGGAGCTGGATGACGTCGCCGGAGTACGCCTGGCAGGCGAGCACGTCGCCGCTGGCCAGGTCCTTGACGTAGTCGTTGCCGGTGAAGCGGCGGATGTGCTTGGTCGTGACCAGCTTCTCGACCTGCTCGCACATCGTGTGGAAGTCGTCCGCGACCCACCGGGTGACGTCGACGCCGAGACCCTGCATGAGCAGCGAGAAGCTCTCGTCGAGCCCGGAGAAGAGCGTCACCTTGCCCTTGAGTTCGGGCCGCCACAGGTCCGAGGTGTGCTTGATCTCGCGGCCGAGCTTCTTGCGGTTGTACGCGATCCCGGTGATCCCCGACTGCCACGGCACCGCGTGCCGGCGGCCCTTGTCGAAGGCGGGGTTGAGCAGCTGCGGGTCCAGGTACTTGGCCACGTTGGGCTGCTTGGCCCGGTCCATCTCCTGGACCCACCCGAGACGTACGAAACGAGCGGCCATCCAGTCGCTGATGACGATGAGGTCGCGGCCGGTCTCCTGGTGGTTCATCAGCGCCGGGCTGACCTTGCCGAAGAACTCGTCGTTGTCGTTGATCTCCTCGGTGTACCGCACCGAGATCCCGGTCCGCTTGGTGAACTCCACCAGGGTGGGCCGCTTCGACTTGTCCTCTTCGTCGGTGTCGATGTAAAGGGGCCAGTTGGCGAACTGGAGGTTCCTGTCCCGGTCGGAGGAGTCCGTACCGGCGCGGTCGCCCGGCTTCACGTATGCGGCCGGAACACCGCACCCGGTGAGGGCGGCGAGCGCCCCCGTCGTGCCGATTCCGTACCCGATACCGCGGAGCACCGTACGGCGCGAGAGACGACGCGAAACGCGACCAAGATCACCCATGGTGCTCACCCTTTCCCGATGTGCGAGGGGCGGGCAATAGACACTCTGCCTACTGCCCGCCCCACAATCCGTCACCCCGTCTCAGCGGCCGGGGGACTCCCGCATCAGCCCGTCTCAGCCCTCGATGGACGTCATGACGTGCTTGATGCGGGTGTAGTCCTCGAAGCCGTACCCGGAGAGGTCCTTGCCGTAGCCGGACTTCTTGAAGCCGCCGTGCGGCATCTCGGCGACCAGCGGGATGTGGGTGTTGATCCACACGCAGCCGAAGTCGAGGTTCTTGGACATGCGCATGGCGCGCGCGTGGTCCTTGGTCCACACGGAGGACGCGAGGGCGTACTCGACGCCGTTCGCCCACTCCAGCGCCTGCGCCTCGTCGGTGAAGGACTGGACGGTGATGACCGGCCCGAACACCTCGTTCTGGATGATCTCGTCGTCCTGCTTGAGGCCCGAGACGACGGTCGGGGCGTAGAAGTAGCCCTTGTCGCCGACCCGCTGACCGCCCGCCTCGACCTTGGCGTGCGCGGGGAGGCGCTCGATGAAGCCGGTGACCTGCTTGAGCTGGTTGGCGTTGTTGAGCGGCCCGTAGAGCACGTCCTCGTCGTCCGGCAGCCCGGTCTTCGTGTCGGCCGCCGCCTTGGCGAGCGCGGTCACGAACTCGTCGTGGATCGACTCCTGGACGAGAACGCGGGTGGCCGCCGTACAGTCCTGGCCGGCGTTGAAGAAGCCCGCCACCGAGATGTCCTCGACGGCCTTGGCGATGTCGGTGTCCTCGAAGACGACGACCGGGGCCTTGCCGCCCAGCTCCAGGTGGACCCGCTTGAGGTCCTTGGACGCGGACTCGGCGACCTGCATGCCGGCGCGTACCGAACCGGTGATGGAGGCCATCGCCGGGGTCTTGTGCTCGACCATCGCACGGCCCGTGTCACGGTCGCCGCAGACGACGTTGAAGACGCCCTTCGGCACGATGCCACCGATGATCTCGGCGATCAGGACGGTGGAGGCGGGGGTGGTGTCCGAGGGCTTCAGCACGACGGTGTTGCCCGCGGCGAGCGCCGGGGCGAACTTCCACACCGCCATCATCATCGGGTAGTTCCACGGCGCGACCTGCGCGCAGACGCCGACCGGCTCACGGCGCACGATGGAGGTCAGGCCCTCCATGTACTCGCCCGCGCTGCGGCCCTCCAGCATCCGCGCCGCACCCGCGAAGAAGCGGATCTGGTCGACCATCGGCGGGATTTCCTCGCTGCGGGTGATGCCCAGCGGCTTGCCGCAGTTCTCCGACTCGGCGGCGATCAGCTCCTCCGCGCGCTCCTCGAAGGCGTCCGCGATCTTCAGCAGTGCCTTCTGCCGCTCGGCGGGCGTCAGGTCGCGCCAGGCGGGGAACGCCTCGGCGGCGGCGGCCATCGCGGCGTCGACGTCCTCCTGGCCGGAGAGCGGCGCGGTCGCGTACGGCTCGCCCGTCACCGGATTGATCACGTCGGTGGTCCGCCCGTCGGCGGCGTCGCGGAACTCTCCTGCGATGTAGTTGCGCAGACGGCGCAGCTCGGTGGTCACGGCCACTCTCCCTCGTCGATGTCCGGTGGGTGAGACACCCACACTAGTCAGTGGGGTATCGCTTTCGACATACCCACCCTCCAAGAACTTCGGATTCAGTCAAATTCTGACGCACGAACAACGAATTTCATCGGTTTGCTCTTGCGAGACGGACGAGACCTCGTGCAGAGTGGCCCTGTGGTCAGTCGTAGCGCAGAACCCAGGCCCGGCAGCGGAAGCTCCCCGGCGATCGATGCCGTCTCCCTGGCGATCATCGAGCAGCTCCAGGAGGACGGCCGCCGTCCGTACGCCGCCATAGGCAAGGCGGTCGGTCTCTCCGAGGCCGCCGTGCGCCAGCGCGTGCAGAAGCTGCTCGACCAGGGCGTCATGCAGATCGTCGCCGTCACGGACCCGCTCACCGTGGGCTTCCGTCGGCAGGCGATGGTCGGCATCAATGTGGAGGGCGACCTCGATCCGGTCGCGGACGCGCTCACCGACATGGCGGAGGTCGAGTACGTCGTCGTGACGGCGGGCTCCTTCGACCTCCTCGCGGAAATCGTCTGCGAGGACGACGACCACCTCCTGGAGATGATCAACAAACGCATCCGGACCCTTCCCGGCGTGCGCTCCACCGAGAGCTTTGTCTACCTCAAGCTCAAGAAGCAGACCTACATGTGGGGAACCCGATAGCCGTGAGTGCCACAAGCAACCCTGCCACCGGCAAGGACCTCTCGAAGACCGCGTACGACCACCTGTGGATGCACTTCACCCGCATGTCGTCGTACGAGAACGCCCCCGTGCCGACGATCGTGCGCGGCGAGGGCACGCACATCTTCGACGACAAGGGCAAGCGCTACATCGACGGCCTCTCCGGCCTGTTCGTGGTCAACGCCGGTCACGGCCGCCACGAGCTCGCGGAGACCGCGTACAAGCAGGCCCAGGAGCTGGCCTTCTTCCCGGTGTGGTCCTACGCCCACCCGAAGGCCGTCGAGCTGGCCGAGCGGCTCGCGCACTACGCGCCGGGCGACCTGAACAAGGTCTTCTTCACCACCGGCGGCGGCGAGGCCGTCGAGACCGCGTGGAAGCTCGCCAAGCAGTACTGGAAGCTGCGCGGCCACCACACCAAGTACAAGGTCATCTCGCGTGCGGTCGCCTACCACGGCACCCCGCAGGGCGCCCTGTCCATCACCGGCCTCCCCGCCCTGAAGGCCCCCTTCGAGCCGCTGGTCCCCGGCGCGCACAAGGTGCCGAACACCAACATCTACCGCGCCCCGATCCACGGCGACGACCCGGAGGCCTTCGGCCGCTGGGCCGCCGACCAGATCGAGCAGGAGATCCTCTTCGAGGGCCCGGAGACCGTGGCGGCCGTCTTCCTGGAGCCGGTGCAGAACGCCGGCGGCTGCTTCCCGCCGCCGCCCGGCTACTTCCAGCGGGTCCGCGAGATCTGCGACAAGTACGACGTGCTCCTGGTCTCCGACGAGGTCATCTGCGCCTTCGGCCGCCTGGGCACGATGTTCGCCTGCGACAAGTTCGACTACGTCCCGGACATGATCACCTGCGCCAAGGGCATGACCTCGGGCTACTCCCCGATCGGCGCCTGCATCGTCTCGGACAAGATCGCCGAGCCGTTCTACCAGGGCGACAACACCTTCCTGCACGGCTACACCTTCGGCGGCCACCCGGTCTCCGCCGCCGTCGGCCTCGCCAACCTCGACATCTTCGAGCGCGAGGGCCTCAACCAGCACGTCCTGGACAACGAGGACGCGTTCTACCAGACGCTCCGCAAGCTCCTCGACCTGCCGATCGTCGGCGACGTCCGCGGCAACGGCTTCTTCTACGGCATCGAGCTGGTGAAGGACAAGGACACCAAGGAGACCTTCACCGACGAGGAGACCGAGCGCGTCCTGTACGGCTTCCTCTCCAAGGCGCTGTACGAGAACGGCCTGTACTGCCGGGCCGACGACCGCGGCGACCCGGTCGTCCAGCTCGCCCCGCCGCTGATCTCCACCCAGGAGACCTTCGACGAGATCGAGTCCATCCTGCGCGCGGTCCTCACCGAGGCCTGGACCAAGCTGTAAGCAGCAGGCGCGTCGACCGGCAGGTGCGTTGATCCGCCAGCAGGTGCGTCGATCTGTTCGTACGGCCCGGATGCACCCGTTCCAGTGAGAACGGGAGGCGTCCGGGCCGTACGTCTGCCGTGCCACACCCACCTCCGCACCGCGAATCCCTACGGTGCGCAGTGACCGATCGGCTCCGTGTTTCGTTCCCCCGGAAGGGGGACGGGAAATTCGATCTGAACCTGACACGAGGTGTACGCCATGGTGGTCCCGCCGGACAACGCCCCACCGGACAACGACGTCCTCTGGGCCCGCTCCCTGCACCACGCCCACGAGGGCTCCCCCGCCCTCGTCGACGTGTCGCTGGCCGTCCGCGAGGGCGAGATCCTGGCCGTCACCGGCCCGCGCGGCAGCGGCAAGACGACCCTCCTGAACTGCCTCTCCGGACAGCTGCTCCCGGACGACGGCGAGGTCTGGTTCAACAGCGTCCCCGTGCACACCATGGGCGCCCTCACCCGCGAACGGCTCCGCCGGGACCGCTTCGCCTGGATCTCCTCCTCCCCCGACCTCGTCCCCGAGCTCTCCGCCTGGGAGAACGCGGCGCTCCCCCTCCTGCTGCGCGGCGAGGGCCACAAGGCCGCGAAGGCCACCGCCCTGGAGTGGCTGGAACGCCTCGACATCGGTGCCGTCGCCCGCAAGCGCCCCGCCGCCCTCCTCCAGGCCCAGCGCCAGCGCGTCGCCATCGCCCGCGCCCTGGCCACCGGCCCGTCGGTCCTGTTCGCCGACGAACCCACCGCCCCGCTGCACCGCTCGGACGCCGCCCAGGTGCTGCGCACCCTCACCACCGCGGCCCGCTCGCACTCCCTGACCGTCGTCCTGGCCACGCACGACCCGGAGGTCGCCGCCCTCGCGGACCGTGCCGTCCCCCTCCTGGACGGCCGCCGGGCCGCCGCGACGGCTGCGGGCGGCACCGGAACGGAGGGCCGGGCCGCGTGCTCGCTCTCCGCCTAGCCCGGGGTTCGCACCCCCTGGTCCTGCTGCGCCGCCTGTTCGTCGCGGCGGCCTCGGCGGGCGTCGGCTTCCTCCTGCTGGGCACGCTGGGCCACGCCCTCTCCCACCCCGCCCAGACCACCTCCTCGCTGCTGCGGCTGCTGTGGTGCCTGGCCCCGCTGGCCGCAGCAGTGCAGTTCGCGGTGGCCGTGGCCCGTACGGACCCCAGCACCCGCCCCCGCCCCGGCCTCTCCGCCGTGGGCCTGGGCCCGGCCCGGCTGGCGGCCACGGCGGCCGCCTCGACCGCCCTGTCCTGCACCCTCGGCAGCATGGTCGCCCTGCTCGTCTTCCTGCACCTGCGGGGCGACCTGACGGGCCTGCCCTTCGACGGCGGCGCCACCGAACTCCTTGCCGCCGACCGCCCGTTGCCGCTGGCCGCGGTCCTGATCCTGCTCACCCTGACCCCCCTGACCGCCTCGGCCGCAACCGCCTGGACCCTGCGCCCCCGGGGCGGCTCACGGGCCCCCGCCACGGCCGCCCACCCCGGGGACGGCAGGCCGGACGCGCCCACTCCGTACGTCTCCCAGGGCGGCCCGCACGTCTCCCAGGGCGGCCCGCACGGGACGGCCACCGCGACCCTCGCGCCTGCCGCCGCTCCTGCCGTCGCGTCCCTCGTCACCTCGCCGCCCGTCGGTCTGCCGTGGGGCGTCGCGCTGACCGCCGCCGGGCTCGCCGTCGAGACGTACACGAGCCGGGGCGGCGGTCCCGGCCGGGTGCTGCCGCTGCCGGGGCACGCCGACATCGCCCCGGCGGGCGTGCTGGCCGGATGGTCGCTGACCGCGCTGGGCCTGGCGCTGGCGGGTCCCGGGCTGGTCCACCTGTGCGGCTTCCTGCTCCAGGCCGCCCGCCCCGGTGCGGTACGCCTCCTCGCCGGGCGGGTGCTCCAGGGCGAGGCCGGACGGATCGGCCGCCCCCTCGGGGTGGTGTGCGCGACCGCTTCCGGCCTGATCGCCGCCGCCACCCTGTACTCCCGCACCCCGGGCCCCTCCTTCGGGCCGCTCACCGGGCTCGGCGTCGCCCTGGTGCTGGCCTGCACGACGGCGACCCTGGTCCTGGTGGCCCTGGAGACCCGGCAGGCCCGCGCCGCCACCACCCGGGCCCTGCTGCGTCAGGGCGCCGCCGCCCAGACCCTGCGCGCGGCCGCCCTCACCCGGCTGATCGCGCTGGTCGCCCTGTTCGCCCCGCTCACCTGGGCCCTGGCCACGCTCGCGGCCGCGCCCCTGGCACCGTAGAACTCCTTCTCCCGTGGGCGCCGCCGGTCCCTGCGCGGCGCCCACTCCCGCGCGCACGCCGCCGTCCGAACTCCCGCTCCGAGCCCCCTCCCGTGCCCGGACGGCCGCCGCCTACGATGGCCCGGTGCGCCCACACCCGGATCACGACAACGAGATCGAGACGCTGGCCGAGTTCGACCAGGTCGTCGCCCGCGGCCCCCTCAGCGGCTACCGCGTCCAGTCCGTCGACCTGACGGACCGTACGCAGGCCCTGCTGGCCACCGAGGCGTCCGAGGCGGTCTTCCTCGGCTGCCCGATGAGCGACGAGGCGGGTGCCAAGGTCCGCGCGGACGGGGCGCTCGTCTTCCCGCCGGTGCCCAACCTCCCCTTCGACCCCTACCGGGGGCTCCTCTACTCCCCCGACTCGCTCTTCGAGGGCCTGGCCGACGGCGGTTACGAGGCGACGCCCGACGCCCTGGCCTACGCGTGGTTCCAGCGCACCAAATCCGACGGCGACATATTCGCCTCGATGCTGCGCTCGGTCCACGACGACGCGATCTCCGACGCCCTCGACGAGTACGTCCTGGACTCCCCCGTGGTGGGCGTCATGGGCGGGCACGCCATGGCCCGGGGCACCGACGCCTACGCCGGGGCCGCCCGCCTCGGCCGCAGCCTGGCCCGCGCCGGGCTGACCGTGGCGACCGGCGGCGGGCCGGGCGCGATGGAGGCGGCGAACCTCGGCGCCTACGCCGCCCCGCACCCGGACACCGTGCTGGACGAGGCCCTCACGATCCTCGGCAAGGCCCCGTCCTTCACCCCCTCCGTCACCGCCTGGGCCGAGGCCGCCTTCGCGGTGCGCTCCCGCTGGCCCGAGGGCGGCGAGTCGGTGGGCATCCCCACCTGGTTCTACGGCCACGAGCCGCCGAACGCCTTCGCCTCCCACATCGCCAAGTACTTCGCCAACGCCACCCGCGAGGACGGCCTGCTGGCCCGCTCCACCGCCGGTGTCGTCTTCCTGCCCGGCGCGGCCGGGACCGTACAGGAGATCTTCGACAACGCGACCCCGAACTACTACGAGTCGCGCGGCGAACCCACCCCCATGGTCCTGGTGGACCGCGCCCACTGGACCGAACGCCTCCCCGCCTGGCCGCTCCTCCAGGCCCTCGCCCGGGAGCGCCCGATGGAACACCGCATCGCCCTCGTCGACACGGTCGCCGAGGCCCCGGCCGCCCTGGAGCGCCTGCGGTCCAGCGAGATTCCCCGGTCCTGAAACCCCGCACGGAATTCGGTAGTGCCCGTACGGCCGGGCGGTCATAGTGGCGCGCATGCCTACTCTCGTACGACACGTGACCATCGACTGCGCCGACGCCCACAAGCTGGGCTCCTTCTGGTCGGCGGTGCTCGAAGCGCCGCTCGCCGACGACGACTTCCCCGGTGACCCCGAGGCCCTGCTCCGGACGCCGGGCCTCGGGGTCCTCTTCGTCCGGGTCCCCGACCCGAAGACGGTCAAGAACCGCGTCCACCTCGACCTCCAGCCCCAGGAACGCACCCGCGACGAGGAGGTCGAGCGCGTCCTGGCGCTCGGCGCCACACTGGTGGCGGACCACCGCAAGCCCGACGGCACCGGCTGGGTGACCCTTGCCGACCCGGAGGGCAACGAATTCTGCGTCGAGCGCAGCGCCGCCGAGCGGGCCACCTGACCGGGCTCCGCCACGTACGGCCGAATCCGAGGCAACGTTCCCGGGGAAACGCACGTCTCGTAGTCGGAGGACAGTAAGACGTCCTCGTACGACACGTACGACTCGCACATCCGTGAACGGAGCTTTTGGTGCTCATCGGCCTCATCACCGCCATCGCGGCCTCGGTCTGCTACGGCACGGGCTCCGTCCTGCAAGCCGTCGGCTCACGCAAGTCCGCCCGCCGCGAGGCGGCCTCGGCGGCCAGTGCGGCCGCCGGGGTCACCCAGCACGGCGGCCCCAGCCTCTCCTCCACCGCGAAGGCGGCGATGACCTGGGAGTTCATCGTCGGGACCGTCCTGGACTTCGTCGGCTTCGGCCTCGGTGCGCTGGCGGCGCGCATGCTGCCGCTGTTCCTCTCCCAGACTGTCATCAGCGCCAACCTGGTCATCACCGCCGTCCTGAGCGTGAAGATGCTCGGCATCAGGCTGAGCCGCAAGGAGTGGACGTCCATCGCGGTCGTCTGCGGCTCGCTGGTGCTGCTGGCGACGGCGGCGGGCCACGAGGGCAGCGGGCACACCGAGCGGGCCACCCACTGGTGGCTGCTCGGCGTCTCCGTGGCGCTGATGGTGCTGGGCACGGTGGCGGTACGGCTGATGGGCGCCGGCGCCGCGATCCTCGCCGGTCTCCTCTCGGGCCTCGGCTTCGGCGCGCTGGGCGTGGGCGTCCGCATCCTCGACGGAGTGGACCCCTTCGATCTCGGGACCCTGCTGGCCGACCCCGCCCTCTACGCCATCCTCATCGCGGGCATCGGCGGCATGTACCTGCACACGGTGGCCCTCCAGATCGGCTCGGTCAACGGGGCCACCGCCGCCCTAGTGGTGGGCGAGACGGTGCTGCCCGGCCTGATCGGCGTGGTCTGGCTGGGCGACGCCTCCCGGCCGGGGTTCGCCTGGGTCGCGATCATCGGTTTCGTGCTGGCCGTGGCGGGTGCGGTCGCGGTCGCCTGGTACGGCAAGCACGAGGGCGAGACGGGCGCGGAGCCCGACGCGCCACGGCCCCTGGTCGACACGGCCCGCTGACCCGCGTCACCCCTCCAGCAGGACGACCTCGTCCGCCGCGAACACCGCCCCCACCTCGGCGCCCACCTCCGGCGCGTCCCGCAGCGGGCACTCGGCCTCCAGCGGCGGACCGTCCGCGGGCCGCAGTCGTACGGCGACGTGGTGACCCCGGAAGGTCCGGGCGAGCACCGTGCAGGGCAGCCCGTCGGCGACCGGCACCAGGCGGACACCGGCGGGCCGCACGAGCAGCCGGGCCCCGCCCTGCGGTGCGCCCGCCGGGACGGGGATCTTGCCCCAGACGGTGTCGGCGGCCTCGCCGGTGATCGTCGCCTCCACCACGTTGTCGAAGCCGAGGAACCGGGCGACGAACTCCGAGGCGGGCCGCTGCCACACCTCCAACGGGGTGCCGGACTGGGCGATCCTGCCGTCCCGCATGACGACGACCCGGTCGGCCAGGGCGAAGGCCTCGCCCTGGTCGTGGGTGACGGCCAGGACCGTGGTGCCCAGCCTCCCGAAGAGCTGACGCAGTTCGACCACGAGCCGCTCGCGCAGGCTGCGGTCGAGCTGCCCCAGCGGTTCGTCGAGCATCAGCAGGGCGGGCCGGGGGGCCAGCGCGCGGGCCAGGGCGACGCGCTGCTGCTCGCCGCCGGAGAGCGTGGCGACGGCCCGCCGCTGCGCGCCCGGCAGACCGACGAGTTCAAGGAGCTCCTCGACACGCGAGGCCTGTTCGGCCCGCCCGGCGCCGTGCATCCGCAGCCCGAAGGCGACGTTGCCGCCCACGTCACGCTGCGGGAAGAGCTGGTGGTCCTGGAACATCAGGCCCACCCCGCGCTTGTGCACCGGTACGCCCGTCTGGTCCGCGCCCTTCAGGAGCACCCGCCCCGAGTCCAGCGGCTGAAGCCCCGCCACCGCGCGCAGCAGCGTGGACTTGCCGCTGCCGCTGGGCCCGAGCACACACACGATCTCGTGCGCGGCGACCCGCAGATCGACCGCGTCGAGCGCCGCCCGCGCACCGAAGCGCACGGTGGCGGCCTGAAGATCCAGCAGCGGTCCGGCGTTGTCGGTCATGTCAGAACTCCCCGGATACGGATCGGTCGGGCCGGATGCGTTCCAGCACCAGCAGCGACACCGCGCACACGACCATCAGGATCGTGCTGAGCGCCATCGCCTGCCCGTAGTTGAGGTCTCCGGCCCGCCCCAGCAGCCGGGCCACGGCCACCGGCAGCGTCGGGTTGTCGGGCCGTGCGATGAACACGGTCGCGCCGAACTCGCCCAGCGACACCGCGAAGGCGAACCCGGCCGCGACGAGCAGCGCCCGCCGCACCAGCGGCAGGTCGACCTCCCGCCACGCCCGCAGCGGCGACGCCCCGAGCACGGCCGCGGCCTCCCGCAGCCGCCCGTCGACCGCGCGCAGGACCGGAAGCATGGTGCGTACGACGAAGGGCACCCCCACCAGCGCCTGCGCCAGCGGCACCAGGATCCACGAGGTCCGCAGATCCAGCGGCGGCTGGTTGAGGGTGATCAGGAAGCCGAAGCCGACCGTCACGGCGGACACCCCGAGCGGCAGCATCAGCAGCGCGTCGAAGCCCCGCACGAGCCGCCCCGCCCGCCGGGTGAGCGCGGCCGCGGCCAGACCGCCCACCAGCAGGGCGATGAGGGTCGCCACGACGGCGTACTGGAGGGAGTTCCAGACCGCCTCCAACGGCGGTACCAGGAAGGTCCCGCCGCCCCCGTCGGCCGACTGGAGCGCCCGGTAGTAGCGGAAGCCGTAGCCGTCGGGGCCGTCGAAGGAGCGCTCGACGAGCACCGCGAGCGGCAGCAGGATCAGTACGAGCACGGTGGCCAGCACCCCGCCGAGCAGCGCCCACTGCCCCGCCCCCCGCGGACGGCGTGCCGTGCGGGCCGGGTCGACGAGCCGCAGCGCGCTCTCCCTGCGCCGTACGGTCCAGGCGTGCACGGCGAGGATCGCGCCGACCGCCGCGAACTGCACAAGCGTGAGGACGGCCGCCGTCGGCAGGTCGAGGAACTGGGCGGTCTGCCGGTAGATCTCCACCTCCAGGGTGGAGAAGGACGGCCCGCCCAGGATCTGCACGACCCCGAAGGAGGTGAAGGTGAAGAGGAACACCATCAGCGCGGCCGCCGCCACGGCGGGCGCGAGCGCGGGCAGGGTCACCTTCCGCCAGGCGGCGAAACGCCCCGCTCCCAGGACCCGGGCCGCCTCCTCCTGCCGGGGGTCGAGCTGCGACCACAGGCCGCCCACGGTCCGTACGACGACCGCGTAGTTGAAGAAGACGTGCGCGAGCAGGATCGCCCACACACTGGTGTCCAGCCGTACGCCCCACAGCTCGGCGAGCAGTCCGCCCCGCCCGAGCACGGCCAGGAAGGCGCTGCCCACCACGACCGTCGGCAGCACGAACGGCACGGTGACCACGGCCCGCAGCAGCTGCTTGCCGGGGAAGTCGAACCGGGCGAAGACGTACGCCGCCGGAAGGGCCAGCAGCAGGGTGAGCGCGGTGGAGGCGGCGGCCTGCCAGGTGGTGAACCACAGCACGCCGCCGATGTCGGGGTCGCCGAGCACCTCCCCGATCCGCCCGAACTGCCAGGTCCCGCCGGACTTCAGGCCCCGCCCCACGATCGCGACGACCGGGTAGGCGAAGAACAGCCCGAAGAACGCGAGCGGCACGGCCATCAGCCCGAGCCGCACCGCGCTCCCGCGCCACGCACCCCGCCGGGGCGCGGCTACTTCTTCACCAGCGAGGACCACGTCTTGACCCACTGCTCACGGTTGTCGGTGATCTTCTTGGGGTCCACGGTCAGCGGCTTCTCCGCCTTCTCGCCGAACTTCGCGTACACCTCGGGCAGCTTGGTGTCCTTGACCGCCGGGTTGACGAACATCTTCAGCGGCAGGTCCTCCTGGAACTGCTTGCCGATGAGGAAGTCGAGGAGCGCCTTGCCGCCCGCCGCGTTCTTCGCGCCGTCCAGCAGCCCGGCGAACTCGATCTGGCGGAAGCAGGTCCCGGTGGCGACGCCGGTCGGCGCCTCGGCCGGGCGGGGTTCGGCGTACAGCACCTCGACGGGCGGGCTGGAGGCGTACGAGACGACCAGCGGCCGGTCGGCCTTGGCCTTCCTTCCGCCCGCGGAGCCGGAGAACTCCTCGTTGTAGGCCTGCTCCCAGCCGTCGACGACCTTGACGCCGTTGTCCTTGAGCTTCTGCCAGTACCCCTGCCAGCCGTCGTCGCCGTACTGTCCGGCGGTGGCGAGGAGGAAGCCGAGGCCCGGCGAGGAGTTCGCCGCGTCCTCCACGACCAGGAGGTCCTTGTACGCGGGCTTGACGAGGTCGTCGAGGGTCTTCGGCGGTGCGAGCTTCTTGTCGGCGAAGAACTTCTTGTCGTAGTTGACGCAGATGTCGCCGGTGTCGACGGGCGTCACCCGGTGGTCGCCCTTGTCGAGCTGGAGGTCGGCGGGTATGCGCTCCAGGCCCTTGGCCTCGTACGACTGGAAGAGCCCGTTGTCGAGCGCGCGGGACAGGAGCGTGTTGTCGACGCCGAAGAAGACGTCGCCGCGCGGCGAGCCCTTGGTGAGGATCTCCTGGTTGAGGGCGGCGCCCGCGTCCCCGCTCTTGAGGACCTTCACCGTGAAGCCGGTCTGCTGCGTGAACGCCTTCAGCACGGCGGGCGAGACGTCGAACGAGTCGTGGCTGACCAGCGTGACGGTCTTGTCGCCCTTTGCGGGCGCCGCGCTGTCAGTGCCTCCGCACGCGGCGAGCGCGCTGACGCCGACGGCGGCGGCCAGTGCCGTGGCGGCGTACCTCTTGATGGTGCTCACTGGTGGTTTTCCTCCTGGACATGACCAGGAAGAGACGCGGCCCTGCCCGCACCCCGAAAGGGATGCGGGCAGGGCGCTACAGCTTGAGTAACGACCGAACTTCCTACCCAGAATGACCTGGGCAAGGTTCAGAGGGTCTGCGGCCTTGGCCGTCCGAAGACGACCGGTGCCGCACTCTCAGCGCTGTGGCGCTCCCCTGTCGGAATATGTAAATGTGCAGCCCAGCCTACAGGGGCCCTTTCGAACTAGCGCTCGGAGGCGGCCAGCTGCCCGCAGGCCCCGTCGATCTCCTGGCCCCGGGTGTCCCGGACGGTCACCGGCACCCCGTGCGACGCGATGGCCTCGACGAAGGCCTTCTCGTCCTCGGGCCGCGAGGCCGTCCACTTGGAGCCCGGCGTCGGGTTCAGCGGGATCAGGTTGACGTGCACCCGCTTGTTCTTCAGCAGGCGGCCCAGCAGGTCGCCCCGCCACGCCTGGTCGTTGATGTCGCGGATCAGCGCGTACTCGATCGAGATCCGGCGCCCGGACTTCTCCGCGTACTCCCACGCGGCGTCCAGCACCTCCCGCACCTTCCAGCGCGTGTTGACCGGCACCAGGGTGTCGCGCAGTTCGTCGTCCGGCGCGTGCAGCGACACGGCGAGACGGCACTTGAAGCCCTCGTCGGCGAACCGCAGCATCGCGGGCACGAGCCCGACCGTGGAGACGGTGATGCCGCGCTGCGACAGCCCGAGCCCGTCGGGCTCCGGGTCGGTCAGCCGCCGAATCGCACCGACCACGCGCTTGTAGTTCGCGAGCGGCTCGCCCATCCCCATGAACACGATGTTCGACAGCCGCGCCGGTCCGCCCGGGACCTCGCCGTCGCGCAGCGCCCGCATCCCGTCGACGATCTGGTGCACGATCTCCGCCGTCGACAGGTTCCGGTCGAGGCCGGCCTGCCCGGTGGCACAGAACGGGCAGTTCATGCCGCAGCCCGCCTGCGAGGAGATGCACATGGTGACCCGGTCCGGGTACCGCATGAGCACGGACTCCACGAGGGTCCCGTCGTGCATCTTCCACAGCGTCTTGCGCGTGGTCTCCTGGTCGGTCGACAGATGCCGTACGACGGTCATCAGCTCGGGCAGCAGCGCGTCCCGCAGCTTCTCGCGCGAACCGGCGGGGATGTCGGTCCACTCCGCCGGGTCGTGGGCGTACCGGGCGAAGTAGTGCTGGGACAGCTGCTTGGCGCGGAACGGCTTCTCGCCGATCTCGGCAACCGCTTCCTTGCGCTCGGCGGGCGTGAGGTCGGCGAGGTGCCGCGGGGGCTTCTTGGCTCCGCGGGGCGCGACGAAAGTGAGTTCTCCGGGCTTAGGCATGGTCATACCAGTGTCTCAGATGTACGACAAGAGGCCCGCCGTCCTGTGGACAGCGGGCCCCTCACACGCAAAGCAGCAGGTCAAAGTACCTGGATCAGGCCCGGTGGGTCATTTGGGCCGATGGATCAGGCCGAGCCCACGAAGATCACCAGCATCAGCCACACCACCGGAGCCGTCGGCAGCAGCGAGTCCAGCCGGTCCATGATGCCGCCGTGCCCGGGCAGCAGCGTGCCCATGTCCTTGATCCCGAGATCCCTCTTGATCATGGACTCGCCCAGGTCGCCCAGCGTCGCGCTGGCCGCGACCGCGAGGCCGAGCAGCACGCCCTGCCACCACGTACCGCCGTCGACCAGCAGCGTCATGCACAGCACGCCCGCCACCATCGCGAAGGCGATCGCCCCGAGCAGGCCCTCGCGGGTCTTGCCGGGGCTGATCTTCGGCGCCAGCTTGTGCTTGCCGAAGCGCCAGCCCACCGCGTACGCACCGGTGTCGCTGACCACGGTCAGCAGCAGGAAGGTGAGCACCCGCTGCGGCCCGTCGTCGGCCTTGAGCATCAGCGCGACGAAGGTGGCCAGGAACGGCACGTAGAACGCGGCGAAGACACCCGCGGTGACGTCCTTGAGGTACCCCTCCGGCGGTTCGGTCATCCGCCAGACCAGCACCGCCAGCGCCGTGAGCGCCATCGCCACCCACGCACCCTCGGGCCCGCGCACGTAACCGGCGACGACCATGGCCGCACCGCCGACCGCGAGCGGCACCAGCGGCGCCTTGATGCCCTTGCGCTCCTCCAGCCGCGAGGTCAGCTCCCACAGCCCGACGACCACGGCGACCGCTATGACGCCGACGAACGCGGCCTTCCAGATGAACAGCGAGGCGACGATCACCACGCCGAGGCCGAGGCCGACTCCTATGGCGGAGCGCAGATCACGGCCCGCCCGCTTCTTCTGGGGAGGCTGGGGCGGCTGCTGCGCCTGAGGCTGCTGCGGCGCCGGGGGCGGGGTGGACATG
This sequence comes from Streptomyces sp. NPDC087440, assembly GCF_044744005.1. NCBI lineage: Bacteria > Bacillati > Actinomycetota > Actinomycetes > Kitasatosporales > Streptomycetaceae > Streptomyces > Streptomyces sp. NPDC087440. The sequence continues at coordinate 115,527 of NZ_JBIUXN010000007.1, forward strand.
GGCTCCTGCGGCATCTCGTCGCGGAACGGAGAACCGCCCTGCGGCATGTCGTCACGGACCGGGGGACCGCTCCGCGTCGCAGGAGCGGTCCCCCGGTTCCGATCGTCGCGGTCGTCGGCGTCTCTGCCTGTCTCGGGCACGATGGGCATGGGCCGAGTGTGCTGGGCGTCATGCGCATCGTACGCGGGACCCGCCGGGAGGGGCCCCTGGTCGGGGGCGGTCCATTCACCGGCATAGCCCGCCCTCGGCCGGGCCCCCCAGGAAGAGTCGTTCATCAGACCTCGAGCAGCTCGGCTTCCTTGTGCTTCAGCAGCTCGTCCACCTGCGCCACGTACTTCGCGGTGGTGTCGTCGAGCTCCTTCTCCGCACGGCGGACCTCGTCCTCGCCGGACTCCTTGTCCTTGACGAGCTTGTCGAGGGTCTCCTTGGCCTTGCGGCGGATGGAGCGGATCGAGATCCGGGAGTCCTCGGCCTTGTTGCGCGCGACCTTGATGTAGTCCTTGCGGCGCTCCTCCGTCAGCTGGGGGAACGTCACTCGGATGATGCGGCCGTCGTTGCTCGGGTTGACGCCGAGGTCGGAGTCGCGGATGGCCTGCTCGATGTTGCGCAGGGCGCTCGCGTCGAAGGGGGTCACCACGGCCATGCGCGGCTCGGGGACCGAGAACGACGCCAGCTGGTTGATGGGCGTCAGAGCGCCGTAGTAGTCGGCCACGATCTTGTTGAACATCGCCGGGTGCGCACGGCCGGTGCGGATCGCGGCGAAGTCCTCCTTGGCGACCACGACGGCCTTCTCCATTTTCTCCTCGGCCTCAAGAAGAATTTCTTCAATCACCACGTACTCCTGCATGTCTTGAACTGCGCTGCGTGTCTTGGACTGCTGCTGCGTGCGTCTGCTGCGTGCGTCGTTACCTGCACGGTGTCCGACCGGCAGGACATTGTCCATCCCCCGGCCGGACCACGGGGACGAACCACAAACCCGTCAGTCGCGATTGCCCCGGGCGTTGACGAGCGTGCCGATCTTCTCACCCTTGACCGCGCGGGCGATATTGCCCTCGGCCAGCAGCTCGAAGACCAGGATCGGCAGGTCGTTGTCACGGCACAGAGTGATCGCGGTGGCGTCGGCGACCTTGAGGTCGCGGGACAGCACCTCGCTGTACTCCAGCGCGTCGAACTTGACCGCTTCGGGGTTCTTCTTGGGGTCGGAGTCGTAGACGCCGTCGACCCCGTTCTTGCCCATCAGCAGGGCTTCCGCGTCGATCTCCAGCGCGCGCTGGGCGGCCGTGGTGTCGGTGGAGAAGTACGGCATGCCCATGCCGGCGCCGAAGATCACGACGCGCCCCTTCTCCAGGTGGCGCACGGCCCGCAGCGGAATGTACGGCTCCGCGACCTGGCCCATGGTGATGGCGGTCTGGACGCGGGAGTCGATGCCCTCCTTCTCCAGGAAGTCCTGGAGGGCGAGGCAGTTCATGACGGTGCCGAGCATGCCCATGTAGTCCGAGCGGGCCCGGTCCATGCCGCGCTGCTGGAGTTCGGCGCCGCGGAAGAAGTTGCCGCCGCCGATGACGACCGCGATCTCCGCACCGTCGCGTACGACCGCCGCGATCTCACGCGCGATGGCGTGCACGACGTCGGGGTCCACACCGAGGGCGCCGCCGCCGGCGAAAGCCTCACCGGAAAGCTTCAGCATGAAGCGCCCGGTCTTCTTGCCGCTGTCCTGATTCGCCTGATTCATGGGCTTGATATCTCCTCGTGCACATACGAAGAAGGCCATTGCCGGTGGGTCCTTGCGGTTCCCTCTGCGGCAATGGCCTCCTCGTCAGATCCGCGGCCGTCCGGCGCGTACTCCGGGCGGCTGCATCAGACCCTAACCGGGTCTGGCTGTGTTCGCGTTACGTCGACAGGGTCGGACGTACGGACTCAGATGCCGACCTTGATGCGCGCGAAGCGCTTCAGGGTGACACCGGCCTCGTCCAGGACCTTCTGGACGGACTTCTTGTTGTCCAGCGCGTACGGCTGGCCCAGGAGGGTGGCCTCCTTGAAGAAGCCGTTCACGCGACCCTCGACGATCTTCGGGAGGGCGGCCTCGGGCTTGCCCTCGGCGCGCGTGGTCTCCTCGGCGACGCGGCGCTCGGTCTCGACGACCTCGGCCGGAACGTCTTCCTTGGTGAGGTACTTCGGCGCGAAGGCGGCGATGTGCTGGGCGATGCCACGGGCCAGCTCGGCGTCGGCCTTGTCCAGCTCGACCAGAACACCGATCTGCGGGGGCAGGTCGGGCATGGTGCGGTGCATGTACGCGGAGACGAAGGCACCCTCGTACTGGGCGAAGCGCTCCAGGACGATCTTCTCGCCGAGGTTGGCGTTGGCCTCGTCGACGAACGCCTGAACCGTCTTGCCGGCCTCGATCTCGGAGGCGAGCAGGGTGGCGATGTCGGCCGGCTTGGTGGCGGCGACGTGCGCGGCCAGCTGGTTGGCGACGGCCTGGAACTTCTCGCCCTTGGCGACGAAGTCCGTCTCGCACTTGAGCTCGACGATGACACCGGAGGTGTTGTCGTCGGCGATCAGGGAGACGACGGCGCCGTTCTCGGCCGAACGGCCCTCGCGCTTGGCGACGCCCTTCTGGCCCTTGATGCGCAGTGCCTCGACGGCCTTGTCGACGCTGCCGTCGGCCTCGTCGAGGGCCTTCTTGCAGTCCATCATGCCGGCGCCGGTGAGCTCGCGGAGCTTCTTGACGTCAGCGGCGGTGTAGTTCGCCATGAGTCTGTGAATCTCTTCTCGAAAGTCGAAGGTCGTGATCTACGTGATCTGCGTCGACGGGTGTGTGAAGCGTCTACGTGATCCACGGGTGGACGGCGGGGGCGGGAACGCCTGTGGGCGCGTCCCTCCCCCGCCGTCAGTCAGCCGTTACGGGCTGGGTCAGGCCTGCTCGGCGTCCGCGGCCGGAGCCTCGGCAGCGGCCTCGGCCGGCTTCTCGGCCTCGGCGGCCGGGGCAGCCTCGGCCTCGGCCGGAGCGGCCTCGGCGGCAGCGGCGTCGGCGGCCGGAGCCTCGTCAGCCTTCTTGTCACCCTCGAGCAGGTCGCGCTCCCACTCGGCGAGGGGCTCGCCGGCGGCCTTGTCGCCCGGCTTGGAGTCGCCCGTGGCGGCACCGGAGCGGGCGATGAGGCCCTCGGCGACGGCGTCGGCGATCACACGGGTGAGCAGCGTGACGGAGCGGATCGCGTCGTCGTTGCCGGGGATCTTGTAGTCGACCTCGTCGGGGTCGCAGTTGGTGTCGAGGATCGCGACGACCGGGATGCGCAGCTTGCGCGCCTCACCGACGGCGATGTGCTCCTTCTTGGTGTCGACGATCCACACCGCGGAGGGGACCTTCGACATCTCGCGGATACCGCCGAGGGTCTTCTCCAGCTTGGCCTTCTCGCGCGAGAGAACCAGGAGCTCCTTCTTGGTGAGGCCCGACGCGGCCACGTCCTCGAAGTCGATGAGCTCCAGCTCCTTCAGGCGCTGGAGGCGCTTGTAGACGGTGGAGAAGTTGGTCAGCATGCCGCCGAGCCAGCGCTGGTTGACGTAGGGCATGCCCACGCGCGTCGCCTGCTCGGCGATCGCTTCCTGCGCCTGCTTCTTGGTGCCGACGAACATGATGGAGCCACCGTGCGCGACGGTCTCCTTGACGAACTCGTAGGCGCGGTCGATGTACGACAGCGACTGGAGCAGGTCGATGATGTAGATGCCGTTGCGCTCCGTGAAGATGAAGCGCTTCATCTTCGGGTTCCAACGACGGGTCTGGTGACCGAAGTGGACGCCGCTTTCCAGCAGCTCCCGCATCGTGACGACGGCCATGGCCGTACTCCTTGAGGTACTCGGTTATCGCTTCCGCCGGACGGCGGTCGCGCCTGACGTCCCACGCGTCGTGACCGTTGAGGAGTGAACCCTTGAGGACCGAGCGACGCTGCCACTGACCGCTGAGAGGGTGGTGGCGGGACGTGCGAAGTCGACCCGGTGACCCGGATCGCCACAAGAAGTGTACGGGACCCGCACAGTGCCGGGTGACGGCGTTGTCCACAACCGTCCGGCCGTCCACAGATCCGGTCCATGATCCCCGCGAAATCAGCCGCTGCGGGACCGTTCTCGCATGTACCGACTGATCGTCCTGACCCTGGCCGTGCTCCTCTGGCAGGCCTCCCCGGCCCTCGCCGCCCAGGACCCCGACCGCGCCTGGCCGGTGGGCGTGCACCCCTCTGTCGTACGGGGCTGGCAGCCGCCTCCTTCGCGGTACGCGGCCGGGCACCGCGGCGTGGACCTGGCGGCCGCGCCGGGCGCGCAGGTGCGGGCCGCGGCTGCGGGGAGGGTGTCGTTCGCGGGCCGGGTGGCGGGGCGCGGGGTGCTGTCCGTCACGCTGTCCGGCACCGGTGACCCGCCGCTGCGCACGACGTACGAGCCGGTGCGCGCGCTGGTCGCGGAGGGCGACGCGGTGCGCGCGGGCCAGCTGGTGGCGGTGCTGGAGCCGGGGGCGTACCACTGCCCGGCGGGCACCTGTCTGCACTGGGGCCTGCTGCGGGGCGCGGACTACCTGGACCCGCTGTCCCTGCTGCCGCCCGCCCTGCTGCACCGCGGCCCGCCCCGGCTGCTGCCGGTGTTCGGGGTGCCGTTGCCCGCTGTCGCGGTACGCGACGGGGATCTGCCCATGGCGGTGCTGGCGGGCCCCGTGTGGTGGCTGGGGCGACGGGGCGGCCGGGGTGTCAGCCCCGGACACCGCGCAGGGCCATCGAGACGGCGGCGTCGGTGATGACGGCCGGGTCCTCGGCGGCGCCGCCGAGCTCCAGGCGGCGGACGGCCGCGTCCACGACACCCTGGAGCATCATGGCCGCCAGCCGGGGCTGCTCGTGGCCCAGGTCGCGCAGGGCGTCGCCGATCATCGTGACGAGTCCGCCGTGCGCGGCGCGGATCTTCTCGCGGGCGCCCGCGTCCAGCTCGCTCGCGGAGATCGCGACGACGGCCCGGTGGCGGCGGTCGCCGACCAGCGTCAGCTGCTGGCGCACATACGCCTCGACCTTGCCCTCGGCGGTGTCGGCGGCCGCCATGGCGTCCTCGACCTCGGCCGCCCAGACGGGGAAGTCGACGGCGCACAGCTCCTCGACGACCGCTCCCCGGGAGCGGAAGTACTCGTAGACCGAGGAGCGGGCCAGGCCCGTACGCTCGGCGAGGGCGGGGAAGGTCAACGCCTCCGTACCGCCTTCGGACAGGAGGGAGCGGGCAGCGTCCAGAAGGGCACTGCGCTGCATCGTCCGGTGCTCGGCCACGGAGGCCGCTCGAATCCTTGGCACGCATCCACCATACGGATGCCCGCCCGAGAAGACGACGGGGTACACCCGGCAGGACCGATTCAGCGGCTTTTGCACCCCTGCCCGGCTCAGCGGCCGACGTCCGCCAGCTTGGCCCTGAGCTGGAGGACCGACTTGGTGTGGATCTGGCTGACCCGGCTCTCGGTGACGCCGAGCACATTGCCGATCTCGGCGAGGGTGAGGCCCTCGTAGTAGTAGAGGGTGATCACGGTCTTCTCCCGGTCGGGGAGGGTGTTGATCGAGCGGGCGAGCAGGCGGCGCAGCTCGCGGTCCTCGGCGACCTCGACGGGGTTGTCGGCGCTGGTGTCCTCCAGCGTCTCCATCAGGCTGAGCCGGTCGCCCTCGCCTCCCGCGTGCAGCAGCTCTTCGAGGGCGACCACGTTGGCGAGCGACAACTGGCTGAAGACCGCGTGCAGTTCCTCGACCGCGATGCCCATCTCGGAGGCGACCTCGCCCTCGGAGGGGGTGCGGCGGAGCTTGGCCTCCAGGGTGGCGTAGGCCCGTTCCACGGCCTTGGCCTTCTGCCGTACGGAACGCGGAATCCAGTCCAGGGCGCGCAGTTCGTCGATCATCGCGCCGCGGATGCGGGTGATGGCGTACGTCTCGAACTTGATGGAGCGCTCGATGTCGAACTTCTCGATGGCGTCGATCAGCCCGAAGACTCCGGAGGACACGAAGTCGGCCTGCTCGACGTTGGCGGGCAGCCCCACGCTGACCCGGCCCGCGACGTACTTCACCAGCGGCGAGTAGTGCAGGATCAGCTGCTCCCGCAGCCGCTCGTCGCCCGTGGTCTTGTACGACCGCCACAACTCGTCCACGGACGAGGGCGCCGGGGGCCGTACGGCACCGCGGGCAGCCGGGGGCGCTGCCGCGCGGTCAGACCCGGAGGTGTGCTGGGGCATGCGTTGCCTTGAGCCGTTCTGCTGTGACGTGAGGGGGACTTGGTGCCGTGCGTGATGCCTGAGCGGGGCGAAATCCTTGCGAGCGTAGCGTGACAGAGGCGTCGCAGTGCGCGAAGGACATGGAGCCGGATCGTCCGGTTGACGGCCGCGGGCCGCGCCCGGCCGCGGGAGCCGTCGTCGCACGCGGCGGCTCCTGCCGGGGTCGGACGCCTGGTTCCACGGTCATTCTCGTTACCTTTTCACTCAGGAGCCCCTGGTCAAGCACCGCCTCGCCGGTCGCGCGCGGTGCGTACGGCACTTGACGCCAACTGCCAGCCGTCGCCGTGGCGTTCGACGAACCCCAGCGAGTGCAGTTCGTACAGCCGGGCGAGCGCCTCGTCCCGGGTGGTCGCCGCTTCGCGTGCGACGTCGCGCGCGTCGGCGGCGCGCCGGGCGGGCAGCGCCTCCAGCACCCGTGCGGTGACGGGGTCCAGGAGGTCCTTGGGCAGGACGGGTCCGCGCCGGGCGGGGGCGAGGTCGCCGATCTCGCCGACGAGTTCGACGACTTCGGCCGCGTCGGTCACCAGGACGCCCTCGCCGCGCAGCAGTTCGTGGACTCCGGCGGAGAGTCCGCTGGTGGCGGGCCCGGGCACACCCATGGTGAAGCGGCCCAGGCTCGCGGCGCCGCGGGCGGTGACGAGCGAGCCGCTGCGGTACTCGGCCTCGACGACGACCGTGCCCCGGGTGAGGGCGGCGATGACCCGGTTGCGCAGCACGAAGCGGCTCGGCGTCGGATGGCTGCCCGGCGGCAACTCGCCCACCACGAGCCCCTGTTCCGCGATCCGCCCGATCAACTCGGCGTGCCCGCGCGGGTAGACGACGTCGATGCCGCAGGCCAGTACCGCCACGGTGGCCCCGCCCGCGCCCAGCACCCCTCGGTGCGCCGCTCCGTCGATCCCGAAGGCAGCTCCCGAGACCACCACCCAGCCGCGCTCGGCGAGGCCCGCGCCGAGGGTGGTCGCCATGTGCGCCCCGTACGGGGTGCAGGCGCGGGCGCCGACGACGGCGACGGAGCGCAGCGCCCACATCCGCAGGTTCGCCCGGCCCCTGACCCACAGCCCGACGGGCCGGGCGTCCCCGAGGTCGTCGAGCTGTCCTGGCCACTCCTCGTCGCCGGGACAGACCAGCCGCCCGCCGACGGAGGCCGCCGCCGCGAGGTACTGCTCCGGGTCGACCGCGGCGGCCCGGCTGCGGTAGCCGTCGAGGCGTTTGCCGCCCGCTCCGGTGAGGGCCGGCTCGGCTGCGGGGGCGGTCAGTCGTCTCAGCACCTCGACGGGCCCGTGTTCGCGCAGCCAGCGTCCGCCGGTCACGTCGCCGGGCTCGATGATCCCGGTGAGCGCGGCCCGGGCCGCCCGCGCCGCCGCCCCCTCCTCCTTCGCCGTCACGCCACACCCCCGCCCACCAGGACCGCCGGGCGCACCGGGTACGCCGAGCCCGCCGGGTCCCCGAAGGCGGGGCGGACGGCGCCCCGGTCGACGCCGGTGCGCATCTGGAGGGCCAGCTCCAGGTCGTTGCGGTCGGGCCGGTCGTGGCCGTGCAGGTCGGCGACGGTCCAGGCGACGCGCAGCACCCGGTCGAAGCCGCGTGCGGTGAGCAGCCCGCGCTCCATGTCCCGCTCGGCGGCGCCGAGGGCTTCGGGGGCCGACGCCCAGCGGGTCCGCAGTTCTTGGCCCGGCACCTCGCTGTTGTTGGTCCAGGGGGTGCCGTCCAACCGGGCCGCCGCCCGTTCCCTCGCGGCCCGTACCCGGTGGGCGACGGTCGCGGTCGTCTCCGCGCGTCCGCCCGCCGCCATCAGGTCGGCACGGGTCACCGCCTCGACCCGCACCCGCAGGTCGACCCGGTCGATGAGCGGCCCCGACAGCCTCCCCTGGTAGCGCCGGACCACCGCCGCCCCGCAGTCGCACGCGATCTCCTTCTGCCCGTACCGTCCGCAGGGGCACGGGTTCGCCGCGAGCACCATCTGGAAGCGGGCGGGCAGCCGCACCACTCCGGCGCTGCGGGCCACCACCACGTGCCCGGACTCCAGCGGCTGGCGCAGCGAGTCGAGTGCCTTGGCCGTGAATTCGGGGGCCTCGTCCATGAAGAGGATGCCCCGATGGGCCAGGGAGACCGCTCCCGGGCGGGGCAGTCCGTTGCCGCCGCCGATCAGGGACTGCATGGTCGCGGAGTGGTGGGGTGCGCAGTAGGGCGCCCGGGTGACCAGGGGTTCGCCGGGCGGGAGGATGCCCGCCACCGAATGCACGGCGGTGACTTCGAGGGACTCCTGCCGGGTGAGCGGCGGCAGCAGGCCGCGCAGCCGTTCCGCGAGCATGGTCTTGCCGGCGCCCGGCGGCCCGTGGAGCAGCAGGTGGTGTCCGCCGGCCGCGGCGATCTCCAGGGCGAAGCGCGCGGTTTCCTGGCCGCCCACGTCCGCGAGGTCGGCCACCTCGTCCCCGCCGGAGGAAAGTCCGGTGCCCGCTCCCGCGCCGGGCACCATGAGTCCGGCCAGCATGGCGTCGGGCCGCCCCTCCTCGGCGGGCTCCTCCTCCGGCACCTCCTCCCCGGCGAGCACCGCGATGAGCTGGCGCAGGCTGCGTACGCCGAGGACGGAGATGCCCGGCACCAACGCGGCCTCCGCCGCGCACTGTTCGGGCACGACCACCTGCCGGTACCCCGCCTCGGCCGCGGCGAGCACCGCCGGGAGGATGCCCCGTACCGGTCTGACCCGGCCGTCGAGCCCGAGTTCGCCGATCACCACCAGGTCGGCGATCTCCCGGGGGTCGATGCGTTCGGCGGCGCTCAGCACCGCGACCGCCACGGCGAGGTCGAAGCCGCTGCCGGACTTCGGCACCGAGGCGGGGCTGAGCCCCACCGTCAGCTTCTTCTGCGGCCAGACGACGCCGGAGTTCACCACCGCCGCCCGCACCCGGTCCTTGCTCTCCACCAGGCTCTTGTCCGGCAGCCCCACCAGGGTGAAGGCGGCGACGCCCGGTTCCAGGTCGGCCTGCACCTCGACGACCACGCCCTCGACGCCGACCAGTGCCACCGAACACGTACGTGCGAATCCCATCAGGCCACCCCCCGCACGTGTTCCACCACGGGAGCCCCGCGCCGGGGCAGGGTGACGCCCACCAGGTCGATCCGGGCGCCGCCCGGGGGTGCGCCGCCGTGCGCGTGCAGATAGAGCTCGGCGAGGGTCTGCAGGCGTCGGGCCTTCTCGGCGGTGACGCCCTCCGTGGGTTGCTGGAAGGCGCCGGTCCGCCGGGTCTTGACCTCGCAGACGACGAGCGCGTCGCCGTCCCTGGCCACGATGTCGATCTCTCCGGCCCGGCAGCGCCAGTTGCGCTCCAGGACGGTCATTCCGGCTTCGGTGAGCCGTCGGGCGGCAAGGTCCTCGCCGTACCGGCCGAGGGCCCCGCGTGCGTTCTTCGCGTTCATTCGGTTCCACCTCCGGAACCGAATGTGACGCAATCCCCGCGAACCAGTGGATCTTGGTGGACAACCGAACGGATGTGGAAAACTCCGTCACCCGCCGGAGGGACCGCGGGGCACTCAGCCGCCCGGCAGCTCCAGGTCGCTCTTGTTGAGCTCCTCCACGTTCACGTCCTTGAACGTGAGCACCCGCACCTGCTTGACGAACCTGGCGGGCCGGTACATGTCCCAGACCCACGCGTCCGCCATGGATACTTCGAAAAACACCTCGCCCTGGACCGAGTGCACCTGCATCTCGTAGTCGTTGGTGAGGTAGAAGCGCCGTTCGGTCTCGATCACATATTTGAACAGACCGACGACATCGCGGTACTCCCGGTAGAGCTTCAGCTCCATCTCGGTCTCGTACTTCTCGAGGTCCTCGGCGCTCATGGCATGTTCCCCTTCAGCCGTGCGTCCCCCTATTGTGCGCCAGCCCCGTACGCCCCTATGCGATTTCCGGGGCCAGGACGATCGGCGTACTCGGAGGACCCTCGTCGAGCAGCGTGCGCAGCAGCTCGGCGAGCCTGGTCGGGTACACCGTCTCACGCGTCGCCGACAGCGCGGCGGAGGACCACCACCGCAGTCCCGCCGTACTGCGCCGTTCCAGCTCGGTGAGGCCGGTCATGTCGGTCTCGGTCTGCCGGGTACGCGCCAGGAAGAACCATTCCTCCTGGTCCCAGCGCCGCCCGTCGAACACGAACGAGCAGACCCGCTGCCACAGCACGGGCCCCAGCTCGACGTCCGTGATCCCCGTCTCCTCCGCGACCTCCCGCAGCGCCGCCTCGGCGGGCGTCTCGTCGCCCTCCAGGCCGCCGCCCGGGGTGAACCACCACTTTCGGTCCGGCTCCTCGGGTTCGTAGCCGTGCATCAGCAGCACCCGGTCCTCGGGGTCGAGCAGGATGACCCGCGCGACCTTCCGCAGCGGCCTGCCCAGCACGTTGTCCGTACCGCTCGCCCCTGCGGTCACATCCGCACCCACCGTCTCGGAACTCATGCCCGCACCTTCTTCCGTCGTCCGGCCAGACGGGCGAGCGGCCCGTACGCCGCCCCGCCCAGGATCAGCACCACGCCCACCACGACCGCCGTCACCAGCAGCTTGACCGGCCCCGGCGCGGACACCCCGCCCGGCAGCTCCCGATAGGCCTGCGGCCGGTCCAGTACGCCGCCGACCGGCCAGGCCACGGCGTCCACCCGGGCGTCCACCCGGGCCAGCGGCACCGTGCCGTGCGTGGAGTCCCCGAGGTGGCCGCGGGAGTCCACCGAGGTGCGCCGCTCGTCACCGAGGAGGAACAGCTCTCCCTCGGGCACCGTGGCGCTGAACGACGTCACGGCCGTCCCCTGCCGGGAGGCGGCCGGGAGATACGTTTCGTCGAGCGCCTTCCCGTTCAGCTGGAGCCGGTTCTGCTTGTCGCAGCAGACGACCTTGTCGCCGCCGACGCCGACCACCCGCTTCACCATCGGCATCGCGCCCCACACCTCGTCGGTGAAGACCACGACGTCCCCGCGCCGCACCTGGTCGCCGGATATCCGCTGCGCGAGCACCCGGTCGCCGGTGTTGATCGTCGGGGTCATCGAGTCCGTCGGCACGGTGTACGGCTTGTACACCAGCGCTCCCCACCCGAACCCACCGAGGAAGAGCACACAGCCGACGGCCACGGCCAGCCCCGACAGCACATTGCCGAGGCGGCCGCGGCCGTCTTCCTTGCGTCCTGCTTCGCCCATCCCAGCGCTCCCCCTGTTTCGGAGATCAACGATCTGGGACGGCACCCTACCGGTCGGTACGTGCCCCGGACAGCCTCTTCCGTCGCCACAGCACCAGCGGAAGGGCGCCCGCCAGACCCAGCGCACCCGGCGCCACCGACACCGCGGCGGCCGTCGCGCTCGCCAGCCCCGGCTGGTCGAAGGTGTCCGGCACCGGCAGCGTCGCCCAGCGGCTGATCGGCCAGGCCACGACCACGGCGCGGCCGACGACCTCGTCGTTGTCGACGAAGCCCTTCGTGGCCAGCTTGCGGTGGTAGCGGGAGTCGAGCGAGTTCGCGCGGTTGTCGCCCATCACCCAGATCTTGCCGTCCGGCACCTTGAGCGGGCCGAAGGGCATGTCGTCGCACGGAGCGCCCTTCGGCGCGATGTACGACTTGTCGTCGAGCGCCTTGCCGTTGACGTGCACCGAGCCGCCCACCTTGCACTCCACGGTGTCGCCGCCGACCGCGATGACCCGCTTGATCAGGTCCTTGTCCTCGGCGGACGGCATCAGCCCGATGAAGCTGAGCACCTTCTGCACGGCGTTGGGCTCGACCACCGCGGTGTCGTTGAGCCAGCCGCCCGGGTCGTGGAAGACGACGACCTCGCCGCGCTCCGGCTCCGCGCCGAACCACGGGGTCAGCTTGTCGACCAGGACCCGGTCGCCCTTCTGGAGGGTCTCCTGCATCGACTCCGAGGGAATCGAGAAGGCCTGCACCAGGAAGGTCTTGATCAGGAGCGCCAGGAGGAGGGCGATGCCGATGAGGAGCGGCAGTTCCTTCCAGAAGGAACGCGGCTTCTTCGCAGCCTCGTCCTCGCTGCTGCCGTCGTCGTCCTGGACGTTGTCCGTGTCACTCACCGTTCCACCGCTCTGCTGCTCCGCCGCCGGAGGGCCGGTCACGGGCGGGGACGCATCGGCACGCCGCTCGGGCTCGGGCTTCTCCTCGGGTCCGTCGTGTCCGGACCGGGCACCGACCGCCACATCCCCCACATCCACTCCTCACTCCGTGCCACCGCCCGCGCCCGAGAAGGCGCAGGCCCACCACTCCCATAACGAGCGGGAGTTCCCCTGGGCTCGGGAGTAGGACCTGACGATCCTGGGACGCCACCCTATGCGACGGTTGTCCCACCGCCCCCGCCCCGGCGCGCGGTTCGGGGACCCGGGCGAAGGTGTCGGGGACCTCCAGCTTCCGCCAGTGCCCGATCGGCCAGCCGATCACAAAGGCCCGGCCCAGAACATCCTCCTCGGAGACCGTTCCCTGGTACTTCTCGTTCAGATGGAAGCGGGAATCGGCCGAGTTCGACCGATGGTCTCCGAGGACAAAGACCCGGCCCTCGGGCACCTTCACCTCGAAGGGAGTCTTGGACGGCCGGTCGTTCGGAAACACATAGGGTTCACTGAGCGCCACGCCGTTGACGGTGACCTGACCATTGCGGTCACAGCACTTCACCGTGTCGCCGCCGACCGCGACCACCCTCTTGATGAGGTCCTGCTCGTCCGCGGACGGCAGCAGCCCTATCCAGGTCAGCCCCTCCTTGACCTGCTTGATGCCGACCGGGTCTTCCTTCGCCGGCTTCTTCTCCTGCTCCAGCCAGCCGCCCGGGTCCTTGAAGACGACGACCTCGCCGCGCTCGGGACGCGACCCGAACCACGGGGTCAGTTTGTCGACCAGCACCCGGTCGCCGATCCGGATCGTCTGCTCCATCGAGCCCGACGGGATCACGAAGGCCTGCACCAGGAACGTCTTCAGCACCAGCGCGATGAACAGCGCCACGACGATGAGGACGGGTATCTCCTTGACGGCGGACCTGCGCCGCCGTCGCTTCACCTTCTGCGCCAGCCTGCGCCGCTCCGCCCGGCCCGGCCGGTCCTCGGTCCCGGCCTCGGCGGGCAGCGTGGAACGGCTGCCGGTCGGCAGCGGGCCCTGCGGCCGCACCCGGTCCCGGCCGCGGCTACCCACGGGCCCCGGCCCCGTCCCGTACGCCATGACCGTCTCGTACGCCCCGCACTTCCCGTACGCCGTCGAAGGCGTCCGTACGCTGCGGAGCACCCCAGCGGCCCAGCGGCCAGGCGATCCAGTCCGCGCGGCCGATCACCCGTTCCACCGGCACCATGCCGCCGCCGGGGCTGCCCAGGTGGTCGCGGGAGTCGCTGGAGCGGGAGCGGTGGTCGCCCATCACCCACAGCTTCCCCTCGGGCACCACGATGTCGAAGGGCACCCGGGACGCGCTGTCGCCGGGATAGAGGTACGTCTCGTCCACGCTCCGCCCGTTCACCTGGAGCCTCCCCCGCCTGTCCACGACGACACGGTCGCCGCCCACCCCCACCACCCGCTTCACGAAGTCCGTCTCGTCCGGCTCCGCCAGACCGAGCGAGGCCGCGGCCCAGTGCAGGGCGCCCGTGACGGGATTGCCCGCGGGCTGCTCCCGTACGAACGAACCCTCCCCGTCGAAGACCACCACGTCCCCGCGCTGCGGCTCGGCCCCGAAACGGTACGCCAGCTTGTTCACCAGCACCCGGTCGCCCACCTCCAGGGTGGGCTGCATCGAGGTGCTGGGGATCAGGAAGGGCTGCATCACGAAGCCGCTGAGCAGCAGGAGGAAGACGAGGCAGGCGACGGCGTACGTCAGCGGGCGGGGAAAACGCGCGGAGCGCGACCGCTCCTCGTCCCCCGCGGGGGAGTCGGAAGAGCGGTCGCGCTCCGTGTGCTGTGCTGCTTCGGTGTCCATCGGAACCCGAGCCTATCGGGCGGGTTCCGGACCCCGGAGGCGCGATCAGTTGTCGCGCTTCTCCTTGATCTTGGCGGCCTTGCCGCGCAGCTCGCGCAGGTAGTACAGCTTCGCGCGACGCACGTCACCGCGGGTGACGACCTCGATCTTCTCGAAGATCGGGGAGTTCACCGGGAAGGTGCGCTCGACGCCGACGGAGAAGGAGACCTTGCGGACCGTGAAGGTCTCGCGGACGCCCGCACCCTGGCGGCGGATGACGACACCCTTGAACTGCTGCACACGGGAGCGGTTGCCTTCGATGACGCGCACGTGAACGTTCACGGTGTCACCGGGGCGGAAGGCAGGAACGTCGCTGCGCAGCGACGCGGCGTCGACGGAGTCGAGCAGGTGAGACATGTGAGTCTGCTTTCTTCGCTGATGCCACAGGTCATCAGCGGCATGTGTCGAGATGAAAGGGAGTGCTGTTCACGTCACTACGGGCGTCGTTCCCCCTGTGGCAGGGGCGCACGTGGACGGACAACAGCTGCTTATTCTTCCACGGCCTCGGGGTTACGCCCAAATCGCCCGTCGGGACCCGGCTTCCAGCCCAGGATCGAGAGCATCTCCCGGTCCTTCTTGTCGAAGGCGGCGGGGTCGGTGCGCTCGATCAGGTCCGGCCGGTTGGCGGTGGTGCGGCGGAAGGCCTCGTCGCGGCGCCAGCGGGCGATCTTGCCGTGGTGGCCGCTCATGAGGACGTCCGGGATGCCGCGCCCGCGCCACTCGGGGGGCTTGGTGTAGACGGGCCCCTCCAGGAGGTTGGCCATCGTGCCGGGGGCGAAGGAGTCGTCCTGGTGGGACTCGGCGTTGCCGAGGACGCCGGGGAGCAGGCGGGCCACGGCCTCGGTGATGACGAGGACGGCCGCCTCGCCGCCCGCGAGGACGTAGTCGCCGATGGACACCTCGTACACCGGCATCCGCGTCGCGTACTCGTCCATGACCCGGCGGTCGATGCCCTCGTAGCGGGCCGGGGCGAAGAGGAGCCACGGCTGCTCGGAGAGCTCGACGGCCAGCTCCTGGGTGAAGGGGCGGCCGCTGGGCGTGGGGACGACCATGACGGGGCCGTGCGCGCCCGCCTCGTACCCGTCGGCGAGCGCCTGGTCGACGCAGGCGCCCCACGGGTCGGGCTTCATGACCATGCCGGGGCCGCCGCCGTAGGGGGTGTCGTCGACCGTGTTGTGGCGGTCGTACGTCCACTGCCTCAGGTCGTGCGCGTGGACGTCCAGGACGCCTCGGGCGCGGGCCTTGCCGACCAGGGAGACGTTCAGCGGTTCCAGGTACTCGGGGAAGATCGAGACGACGTCGAGCCGCATCAGTTCGCGCCTTCTTCGGTCTCCGCCTCGGCGTCGCGCGTGGAGGCCACGACGGCCTCGCTGTCGTCGATCAGGCCCGGCGGCGGGTCGATGACGGCGCGCTGCTCCGCCAGGTCGATGTCGGTGACGATCTCCTCCACGAACGGGACCATCACCTCGCTGCCGTCCTCGCGCTCCACGATGAACAGGTCCTGCGAGGGCAGGTGCGTGATCTCGCTGATCCGGCCGATCAGGGTGCCGTCGGCCAGCACCACGTCGAGGTCGATCAGCTGGTGGTCGTAGAACTCCTCGGGGTCCTCGGGACGCTCCTCGGGGTCGACGTCCGAGATCAGCAGGGTGTTGCGCAGGGCCTCGGCACCGGTGCGGTCCTTGACGCCCTCGAAGCGCAGCAGCAGCCTGCCGCTGTGCACCCGGCCGGTCTCGACGGTCAGCGGGCCCACGCCTGCGGGGTCCGTGGTCAGTACGGCGCCGGGGCCGAGCCGCAGTTCCGGCTCGTCCGTGCGCACCTCGACGGTGACCTCGCCCTTGATCCCGTGGGCGCGGCCGATCCGCGCGACTACCAGCTGCACTCTCGTTCTCTCCTGTTCGTGCCTGTCGTACCTGTTCGGGAAATGACAACGGGCCGGGGCGGGCCTCAGCCCTCCCCGGCCCCTGCCGGTCATGCTCTACTGCCTGATGCTCAGTGGACCTGGTCCACGTCGACGAGGTCGACGCGAATGCCACGGCCACCGATGGCCCCCACGACGGTACGCAGGGCGCGGGCGGTACGGCCGTTGCGGCCGATCACCTTGCCGAGGTCGTCGGGGTGCACCCGGACCTCAAGGACGCGTCCGCGACGCAGGGTGCGCGAGGCGACCTGCACGTCGTCGGGGTTGTCCACGATGCCCTTCACGAGGTGCTCAAGAGCCTCCTCGAGCATGATCAGGCCTCGGTCGACTCAGCGGCGTCGGCCGGAGCCTCGTCCGCCTTCTTGTCGGCCTTCTTCGCCTTGGGGGTGATGGCCTCGCCCTTGGCGTCGCCACCCTCCAGCGCCTTCGCGAAGGCGTCGAAGGAAGCGCGCTTGTCTTCCTTGGTCGCCGGCTGCAGCAGCGGCGCGGGGGCCGGGAGGCCCTTGTGCGCCTGCCAGTCACCGGTGAGCTTCAGAATGGCGAGAACGGCCTCGGTCGGCTGGGCGCCGACAGACAGCCAGTACTGGGCACGCTCGGCGTTGACCTCGATGCGCGACGGGTTCTGCACCGGGTGGTACAGACCGATCTCCTCGATGGCACGGCCGTCACGGCGGGTGCGCGCGTCGGCGACGACGATGCGGTAGTGAGGCGAACGGATCTTACCGAGGCGCTTCAGCTTGATCTTGAGCACTGGAGTGTTCTCTCCTGGAATTGACGTGGTTGGGCACAACGGGATGCCACGTGGGGTTGCGGTACTCGTAAGTGCCCGATGGACGCGTCAGCCGGAGGAGAGAGGGGTCCTGTGCGGCTGTCGAGTACAGCTACCCATTGTGCCACAGCTGCGGCACACGCCGGTCCCCGGCCCTGGTCGTGCTCCGAAGCCTCAGCTCGCGGCACCCACCACGTCCGGAATGCGGAACGGCTTGCCGCAGCCGCCGCACACGATCGGGGCCTGGGCCAGCACCGACGGCACCACGCGGACGTTGCGCCCGCAGTCGCAGACGGCCTTGACCCGCACCCCTCCCCCGGAGGACCCGTGCCGGGCGGCCGGACCGCGGAAGGACCGCTTGGTGTCCGCCGCCGTCGCGACCGTGTGCGCCTTCAGCGCGCGCGACAGCCGCTCGATCGTGGGCCGGTAGCGGCGCTTGGCCTCGGGGTTGAGCGCGACCAGGGAGAAACCGCTGCTGGGATGCGGCTCCTCCTGGTGGTCCAGGCCCAACTCCTCGGCGATCGCCAGGAATCGGCGGTTGTGGTAGCGACCGGCGCGCGAGGTGTCACGGATGCCGCGGGCCGCGGCGATGCCGTGGACTGCCTCGTGCAGCAGTCGTTCGAAGGAGAGGGCCGCGCCGCAGGCGGACGAGGACTCTCCGATCAGGGACTCGGGCGCGGCAAGATCGGGCAGCTCGGGGTGGTACCGCTGAATGTCGGCCCACGCCTGCGCCAGTTCTGCGGCGAGGACTGGTGGTGTCGTGCTCACGACGTGACAACGACCGGGAGTGCCCCCGTGTTCCTATTCCGGGGCATCCCAAATAATTTGCACGTACCAGTCAGTTCCCGCTGATGCTTCCCGACGAGGGCGGGTGCGCCGATCTGCGGAGGACCCGCGCAGCGTGCGCCAAGGCGGTACGTATCCCCGGCTACGCCCGTGCGGGTAGCTCCGCCGCCGGTGGGGAGGCGTCCGTCGGCCCGTGTGCCCCGTGTGGCGACGCCGGCCGCAGGACCGCCGCGACGGTGTCGCGCTGTCACCGGTGCCGGAGTGCCGCTGCCACCGTGGGGACGCTCGCACCGGCACCGGTGCTCGGACAGACGCCGTACGGTCGTCCGCGCTTCCGGAACCCCGGCCGCGGCGGGCCGCCCCGGGTGGTTCCGGACACGGCGCAAGCATTGCCCGATGCCCCCTGGACTTGGGGACGGATGCGGAGTTCCCTGACATACGGGGGGAGTGCCGTAGCGCACGCACACGGGGGTTGCCATAGACGGGGAACGACCGACCTCACGGCGGATTGGGGCGCTTTGTGATGACACCCACGCTCGTCCGGCACCACCCGAGCGCGGCCTCGGCCCGTACCCGCGGGCGGGCGCACGCCCGCGCGCGTGACTGGGCCGAGATCCAGGAACGGATGCTGGTTCCGCTCTACGAAGCGGTGTACGAGCGGCTGGAGGTGGGCGCTGCCACCCGGCTGCTCGGCCTCGACTGCGGCGCGGGCCTGGCCCTGCTCGTCGCGGCCGCCCGGGGCGCGCACGTCACCGGCGTCGACGCCGACCCGGAGTTCGTCGCGCACGCGCGCGGGCGGCTGGCCGACGACGGCGCCCCTGGGGACGAACCGGGCTCGGTGGTGTGCGGCGGACCTGCCGACGCGGCCGACGGGGCACCGTACAACCTGCTCACCGCCTTCGCGCCGATCGGCTGCGCGGCCGGTGACGCCGACGGGCTCACACCGGCCCTGGAGGCGGCCGTGCCGCTCGTCGGCAGGGGCTCGCCCGTCGTGCTGACCGGCTGGGGTCCGCCGGAGCGGTGTGCCACGTCGGCGGTGCTGCGGGTGGCGACCCGGCTGACGGACTCGCCCAGGGCGTCCGGGCCCGGCGGCTGGCGTCCGGCGCTGCGTGACGACCTGGAGGACGTGGCGTCGCGGTCCGGCCTCAAGCCGGACGGCTCGGGGCGGGTGGCCTGCCCGTTCGGGTACGGCGACATGGACAGCGCGGTGCGGGGCCTGCTGTCGACGGGCCTCTTCGACGCGGCGGTCCGGGCGACCGATCCGGCGCAGGTGGAGAAGGAACTGGTGGAGGCACTGCATCCGCATCTGCGCCCGGACGGGACGGTCTGGATGCCGAACGTGTTCCGGTACCTGATCGCCCGCAAGCCGTGACAGGGGTACGGGTCCCACTCCCCCGTACGCCTCCCTGCGCGGAAGGGAATTGACGCTTCCACGCACCCCGGGGCCCTGCGCCCGGAGCGGAATGAACGCCTCCGCCTACCGCAGGGCTGTGTGCCCGGAGCGGAATGGACGCGTCCGTCCACCGCAGGGCTGTGTGCCCGGAGCGGAGTTGACGGCTCCGGGCACCCCTCGGGCGACGAGGCTCAGGCGTCCGGCTTCGAGAGGCGGGTGATGCCCGCCGCGCGGTACGCGGCCGCCTCCTCCAGGGTCTCGTTCTCCAGCAGCGCCTGCGACAGGGCGTCCAGCTTCGGGCGGTTCGCCTCCAGCAGACGGATCGCCTCCGCGTAGCACTCGTCGACGATCCGGCGCATCTCGCTGTCGACCGCGTCCAGCGTCGCGGGGGCGGCAGACAGTCCGTACGCCTGCTGCGCATCGGACGGGATGGCGGTGAGACGACCGACCCTCTCGCTCATCCCCCAGCGGCCCACCATGCCCCTGGCCAGGTTGGTGACCTGCTCCAAGTCGTTCTCGGCACCCGTCGTAATCACGTCGAAGACGACCTGCTCGGCGGCCATTCCGCCGAGGGCTCCGATGATTCTGCCGCGCAAATATTCCTCGGTGTAGGCGTACTTGTCGGCGTCCGGCGTGGAGAGCGTGACGCCCAGCGCCCGGCCGCGCGGCACGATGGTGATCTTGCGTACGGGGTCGGCTCCCGGCTGGAGCATGCCGAGCAGCGCGTGCCCGCTCTCGTGGTACGCGGTCCTGCGGCGCTCCTCCTCCGGCATGACGAGCGGACGCTCCGCCCCGAGCTGGACCTTCTCCAGCGCGTCCGAGAGGTCCGACTGCGTGACGGCGTCCTGCTTGCGCTTGACCGCGAGGAGGGCCGCCTCGTTGGCGAGGTTGGCCAGGTCCGCGCCGGTCATGCCCGGGGTCGTACGGGCGACCTGGGCGAGGTCGACGCCGGGGGCGAGCGGGATCGACCGGGTGTGGATCTTCAGGATGGCCTCGCGGCCGCCCCGGTCGGGCGGGCTGACGGTGACGACGCGGTCGAAGCGGCCGGGGCGGGTGAGGGCGGGGTCCAGGACGTCGACGCGGTTGGTGGCCGCGATGACGACGACGCCCTCGGAGCCGGAGAAGCCGTCCATCTCGGTGAGGATCTGGTTGAGCGTCTGCTCCCGCTCGTCGTGCCCGCCCATGCCCGCGCCGCCGCCCCGGGCCCGGCCGATGGTGTCGATCTCGTCGATGAAGATGATCGCGGGGGCGACCTTGCGGGCCTCCGCGAAGAGCTCGCGCACCCGGCCCGCACCCACGCCGACGATCATCTCGATGAACTCGGACGCGGAGGCGGAGAAGAAGGGCACGCCCGCCTCACCGGCGACGGCCCGCGCGAGCAGCGTCTTTCCCGTACCCGGAGGGCCCGCGAGGAGCACGCCGCCGGGCATCCGGGCACCCAGCCTGCGGTACGCCTCCGGATTCTTGAGGAAGTCGACGACCTCCTCCAGCTCGCCCTCGACCTCGTCGATGCCCGCGACGTCCTCGAAGGTGGTGCGCTTGTCGTGGGCCACCTCGACGGGCTTGGGCGGCGCCTTCCGCCCGAGGCCGCCCATCCCGCCTCCGCCGAGCCCGCTGCTCATCCGCCGGGCGATGAACACCCACAGGGCGACCAGCAGCAGCATCGGGGCGAGCGAGATCAGCAGATTGGCCAGGAAGGAACGTTCCTCCACGACCGGCTTCGCGGTGACGGTCACGCCGTCCTTGGTCAGCTCGTCCCACAGCTTGTCGTCGGCGAAGGCCGGGCGCTGGGTGAGGAACTTGGTGTACTTCTGGTCCTTCTCCCCGTCCGGAAAGGGCTGTTCCTTCTTCAGCTCGCCCTGGATCGCGTCGCCCTTGGAGTAGATCTTGGCGACGTTGTTCGAGGTCACCTGCTTGCTGAACTCGGTGTACGCGACCGTCGGCTCGTCGCCCTCGTTGAAGAAGCCGAGCACGATGTTGGTGAGCAGATAGACGATCAGCGCCGTCATCGCGAGCCTGCCCCAGCCGCCGGGCATCTTCTTCTTCTCGGGCGGCGGTGGCGGCGCACCCTCGGATCGCCACGGCTGGTCAGGGGTCTGGCGCGGCGGCACGGGGTTGCTCATATGGGGACGTTACGATACATACTCCGGGCGGGCATTCCCGGGGTCGCCGTCCCGGGGGTACCGCACAAAAACGCCGTGGGCGCCCTCGAAGGAGGGCGCCCACGGCGTCGTACGACAACATCCTGCGGCTGCTAGCCCATGAACTTCTTGAACTCGTCCGGGAGCTCGAAGTCCTTGCCGTCCTGACCTGCGGGCAGGCCGAACGCGCCGCCGCCCTGCGCGGCCTGCTCACGGCGCTCGGCGGCCGCCTGCTCCTCGGCCTTGCGCTTCATCGGGTTGCCGGACTTGCGCTTGCCCTTGGCCTGCTTGATCTGCTTCTTCTGCTTGCCGGGGCCGCCGCCCATCCCGGGGATGCCCGGCATGCCGGGCATGCCGCCGCCCTGGGCCATCTTCGACATCATCTTGCGGGCGTCGAAGAAGCGCTCCACCAGGTTCTTCACGGCGCTGACCTCGACGCCGGAGCCCTTGGCGATACGGGCCCGGCGGGAGCCGTTGATGATGGTCGGCTCGGCGCGCTCCTTGGGCGTCATCGACTTGATGATGGCCGCGGTGCGGTCGACGTCCTTCTCGTCCAGGTTGGCGATCTGGTCCTTGATCTGCCCCATGCCCGGCAGCATGCCGAGCAGCTTGGAGATCGAGCCCATCTTGCGGACCTGCTCCATCTGGGCCAGGAAGTCGTCAAGGGTGAAGTCCTTGCCGCCCTTGGAAGACTGCAGCTTGGAGGCCATTTTGGCGGCCTCTTCCTGGCTGAACGTCTTCTCCGCCTGCTCGATCAGGGTGAGCAGGTCACCCATGTCGAGGATGCGCGAGGCCATGCGGTCCGGGTGGAACGCGTCGAACTCGTCCAGCTTCTCGCCGTTGGAGGCGAACATGATCTGGCGGCCGGTGACGTGCGCGATCGAGAGCGCCGCACCACCACGGGCGTCACCGTCGAGCTTGGAGAGCACGACGCCGTCGAAGCCGACGCCGTCGCGGAAGGCCTCGGCGGTGTTGACCGCGTCCTGACCGATCATCGCGTCGACGACGAAGAGGATCTCGTCCGGGCTGACGGCGTCGCGGATGTCCGCGGCCTGCTGCATCAGCTCCTGGTCGATGCCGAGGCGGCCGGCGGTGTCGACGACGACCACGTCGTACTGCTTGGTCTTCGCGTACTCGATGGAGTCCTTGGCGACCGTGACCGGGTCGCCGACGCCGTTGCCCGGCTGCGGCGCGTAGACGGCAACACCGGCGCGGTCGGCGACGACGCTGAGCTGGTTGACGGCGTTGGGACGCTGGAGGTCGCAGGCGACGAGGAGGGGGGAGTGCCCCTGCCCCTTCAGCCACAGACCGAGCTTTCCGGCGAGGGTCGTCTTACCGGCACCCTGGAGACCCGCGAGCATGATCACGGTCGGGCCGGACTTGGCGAACCGCAGACGGCGGGTCTCGCCGCCGAGGATGCCGACCAGCTCTTCGTTGACGATCTTGATGATCTGCTGGGCGGGATTCAGCGCCTTGGAGACCTCGGAGCCGGAGGCGCGCTCCTTGACCTGCTTGATGAAGGCGCGGACGACGGGCAGCGCCACGTCCGCTTCCAGCAGGGCGATGCGGATCTCGCGGGCGGTGGCGTCGATGTCCGCCTCGGAGAGCCTGCCTTTTCCGCGGAGGTTTTTGAAAGTCGCGCTGAGGCGGTCGGAGAGGGTATCGAACACGGCGCTCGTTGGTCCTCGGGTGTCGGGGGCGGGTGAGTTTGGCACCCAGCGTATCGGGCGTGGGGACGGGGGAACCCTGCCAGGTCGGATTCCGCCGGTACGGGGCGGGCCGGGCGGGGCTGCGCCCTTCCGTGCCTGCCGTCCATCCGTGCCCCTTCAGGGGCGCGGGGAACTGCGCGCCCAGCCACCCACTCACCCGCACGGGAACCCTTATGCAGCCGCGCGGCGAGCGCTTTAGGGAAAGGGGCGGGTCCGGGGCCTCTCCTGCCCGAGCCGGGCGGGGCTGTGCGTCCGGTACGTGGGCGGGCCGGGGCCCTCTTGGACGCGCACCCGGCGCAGGTGCTGGGCCAGGGGCGGTACCCGGGTGGGCCGGGAGCGGGAGGGGCCGCCCCCTTGCCCGCCCGTCCCGCCCCCGGGGGGCGGCCCCGCCGCCCAAGGGGACGGCGGCGAAGAGGGGCGGAGCCGCCGCCCAAGGGGGCTACGGGGAAGGGGGGAGGGCGGCCCCGGCGCTCAAGGGGGCGGTGGCGGAGGAGGGGCGGAGCCCGAAGGGACAGGGCCGAGGGGGACCGCGGCATCCAACCGCGGCATCCAAAGGGGCAAGGGCCCTAGCCCCCCAGTGCCTCCCCCACCCCCCGCGCGACCTGCGCCGCCTCTCCCGCCCCCAGCGGCTCCCCGTCAACCCCCGTCACGTAGAAGGCATCGACCGCACTCGCCCCCAACGTCGACACATGCGCACTCCGCACCCGCACCCCGGCCCCCTCCAGCGCCCGCCCGATCCGGTGCAGGAGCCCCGGTGCGTCCTGGGCCCGTACTTCCAGCACCGTCGCGTGCCGGGACGCCGAGGCCGCCACCGTCACCCTCGGCGGCGGAGGCTGCACCGACCTGCGCCGCACGCCCGCCGCGTACGCCTTCTCCCGCTCGGCGAGGCGCGACGGCAGGTCCAGTGAGCCGTCCAGCGCCCGCACCAGGTCCGCCCGCAGCCGTGCGGCCTCCGGCAGGCCGCCGTACGCCGCCGCCACCCGCCACGCCAGCAGCAGCACCGGCTCGGCCCCCTCCACCGGCACGTCCGCCAGCCGGAGTTCCGCCGTGCGCACCGTCAGCCGGTGCATCGCCAGCACCCCCGCCACCGCCGGAAGCACCCCGGGCTGGTCCGGCACGGCGATCGACAGTTCGACCCCGAGCGCCGCGTCGCCCTCCTCCCGTGCCCGCAGCGCCAGCACGGGGCCGCCCGTGCGGTGCGCCTCGACCGCGAGCCGCTCCTGTTCCGCGTTCAGCACGGCGGGTTCCGCCTCCGCCAGGGGCTCCCCCGCCAGCACGGCCCCCACCCGCTTCACCAGGTCCGCCACCAGCGACGCCCGCCACGCGGACCACGCCGCCGGACCGGTCGCCAGCGCGTCCGCCTCCGTCAGGGCGTGCAGCAGCTCCAGGGTGGTGGCCGACCCGACCGCCTCGGCCACCCCGCGCACCGTCGCCGGGTCGTCCAGGTCGCGCCGGGTCGCCGTCTCGACGAGCAGCAGGTGGTGACGTACGAGAGTGGCGACGACGCCCACGTCCACCGCGTCGAAACCGATCCGCGCCGCCATGTCGCGGGCGATGGTCTCCCCCGCCACCGAGTGGTCGCCGGGCCAGCCCTTGCCGATGTCGTGCAGCAGCGCCGCCACGAGCAACAGGTCGGGACGGCTCACCCGCCGCGTCATCCCGGCCGCGCGCACCGCCGTCTCCACCAGGTGCCGGTCCACGGTCCAGGTGTGCACGGGGTTGCGCTGCGGACGGCACCGCACCCGCTCCCAGTCCGGGAGGAGCCGCGTGATCAGCCCCTCCGCCTCCAGCGCCTCCCACACCGGAACCGCCGCCTCCGCCGCGCCGAGCAGCGTGACCAGCTCCTCCCGGGCCTCCGCGGGCCACGGCACCGGCAACGGCGGAGCGACCTTCGCCAGCTGTCGTACGACATGGAGATTGACCGGTACCCCCGCCTGCGCGGCAGCGGCGGCCGTCCGCAGCACGAGCACCGCGTCCTTGCCCGGCCGGGCGGTGCGCGCGAGCACCGCCTCGCCGTCCTGCTCGACCACCCCGTCGGCGAGCGGCGTGCGCTCCGGCGCCGGACGCCCGCCGAGCAGTGCCTTCAGCCGCGGGCGTACGGAACGGGACGTGAGCACGCGCTCGACCTCCCGCCAGGTCACGTCGCTGGCGTACGACAGGGTGCGCGCGGCCTCGTACACCTGCCGCAGCAGTACGTCCGCGTCCAGCAGCCCGAGGGCCTCGGCGACCTGGTCCTGCTCCTGGAGAGCGAGGCGGTCGGTGGCGCGCCCGGTGGCGAGGTGGAGTGCGTCGCGTACGTCGAGGAGGGTGCGGCGGGCGGCGGCCAGGCCTTCCCGGGGGGCGTCGGCCACCCAGGAGGCGGCGACGGCGCGCAGGGCGGTGGCGTCACGGAGGCCGCCGTGCGCCTCCTTGAGGTCGGGTTCCAGGAGGTACTGCAACTCCCCGGCCCGCTCGGCCCGTTCGAGCCCCAGCTCGCGCAGTTCGGGGAGGCGTTTGGGGGCCTGGTTGCGCCAGTCGGCGAGGACGGCGGTGCGCAGGCCGGCGGTGAGGCCGAGGTCGCCCGCGACGTGCCGGGCGTCGAGCAGGCCGAGGTGGACCTTGAGGTCGTCGCCCGCGACCTTGCGCGCCTCGCCGGTGGTGCGCACCGAGTGGTCGAGGGCGATGCCGAGGTCCCAGACCGGGTACCAGATCCGGTCGGCGAGGGCGGCGATCGCCCCGCTGTCGCGGCCGTCGTGCAGGAGCAGCAGGTCGAGGTCGCTGCGGGGGGACAGTTCGCCGCGCCCGTATCCGCCGACGGCGACGAGGGCCGCGCCGCGCACCCCGGACTCGCGGGCGGCGGTCTCGAAGAGGGCGGCAACCCACTCGTCGGTGATCCGGGAGAGCCCGGAACGGCGCGGCGGCCCGGACTGCGCCTCCGTGTCGAGGAGTCGCAGCCGGGCCGCCGCGTAGCCGCTGGGTCCCGGGGAGTCGTTCCGGTCGTCGTTCTCTTCCACACTCGCCACCAGGGGTTCGTCGTCAGGAATTCGTACGGCCGCAGGCACCGGGACCGCCTCCGGCTTTCGGCTCTCCGGGGCCCCGGGGATGTCCCGGGGCCCCGGGCGGAGCCGGGGGTCTCCGGAGCCGCCTCGGGTCACCGGCGAAGGGCCGGAACTGCCTCCGGGAACCTTGTCCCCCGCGGACCCGGGAGGCCCCGGCGCGCCCGGCGGAACATCCCTCCCCGGACGCCTGGGCGGCCCTCCCGTACCAGGGGGATGCCGCAGCGCGCCCGGCGGAACGCCGCACCCGGAGCGGCCCGCCCGTACCCGGAGCGAGGCCCCGCCCGGCGGACCCGGGCGGGCCGCCGAAGACCGGCCGCCGCCCCGGCCCGCCGGACACCGGCCGCCCGCGTCCGGCGGAGCACCGGTGCCGGAAGCAGCCCGCCCGCCCGGTGCCGAGCGCCGAGCGCCCCGCGCGCTACAGCGCGTCCGGTCCGCGCTCGCCGGTCCGCACCCGGACCGCCGTCTCGACCGGCACGCTCCAGACCTTGCCGTCGCCGATCTTGCCGGTGCGGGCGGCCTTCACGACCACGTCGATCAGCTGCTCGGCGTCCTCGTCCTCGACCAGCACCTCGATGCGGATCTTGGGGACCAGGTCGACGGTGTACTCGGCACCCCGGTAGACCTCGGTGTGGCCGCGCTGACGGCCGTAGCCGCTGGCCTCTGTGACGGTGAGGCCCTGGACCCCGAAGGCCTGGAGGGCTTCCTTGATCTCGTCCAGCCGGTGCGGCTTGACGACCGCCGTAATCAGCTTCATGCGTCCACCTTCTTGCTCGCTTCTACGGTCGGGCCCGGGACGGGAGTGCGGGGGGCGGTGCCGCCGCCGGCGCCCGTGAAGTCGTACGCCGTCTCCGCGTGTTCGGTCTGGTCGATGCCGGAGACCTCGACGTCCTCCTCGACCCGCATGCCCATCGTCTTGTCGATGACGAAGGCGAGGAGTGCGGAGACGAGCAGAGAGTAGGCGAGGACGGCGAAGACGCCGACGGCCTGCTTGCCGAGCTGTTCGAGGCCGCCGCCGTAGAAGAGGCCCTTGGCGTCGGACTGGACGCCGCCGGTGGCGAAGAGGCCGACCAGCAGGGAGCCGAGCACACCGCCGACCAGGTGGACGCCGACGACGTCGAGGGAGTCGTCGTATCCGAGCTTGTACTTCAGGCCCACGGCCATGGCGCACACGACACCGGCGATGACCCCGACCGCGATCGCGCCGAGCGGGGAGACGGAACCGCCGGACGGAGTGATGGCGACCAGACCGGCGACCGCGCCCGAGGCTGCGCCGAGCGTGGTGAACGCGCCGTGCCGGATCTTCTCGTACGCCAGCCAGGCGAGCATCGCGGCGGCCGTGGCGACCTGGGTGTTGACGAACATCACCGCGCCCACGCCGTCGTCGTTGCCCAGCCACGAACCGGCGTTGAAGCCGAACCAGCCGAACCAGAGCAGGCCCGCGCCGAGCATCACCAGCGGCAGGCTGTGCGGCCGCATCGGGTCCTTCTTGAAGCCGACCCGCTTGCCGATGACGAGGATCACGCCGAGCGCCGCCGCACCCGCGTTGATGTGGACCGCCGTGCCGCCCGCGAAGTCGATGACGCCCAGCTCGAAGAGCCAGCCGCCCGCGCCCCACACCCAGTGGGCGACGGGGAAGTACACGACGACCGCCCACAGGGTGATGAACAGCGCCCAGGCGGTGAACTTCACCCGGTCCGCGAGCGCACCGCTGATCAGGGCGGGCGTGATGATCGCGAACATCAGCTGGAAGACGGCGAAGACGTAGATCGGGACGGTGTAGCCGTCCCAGAGTTCGGTGAGGCCGATGCCGCTGAGGCCGACGAAGTCCGAGCTCCAGCCGATCACGGAGCCGATGTCGTCACCGAAGGCGAGGCTGAAGCCGAAGAGCACCCACAGGATCGTGACGATCCCGAGGCTGATGAAGCTCATCATCAGCATGTTCAGGGTGGACTTGACGCGGACCATGCCTCCGTAGAAGAAGGCCAGTCCCGGTGTCATCAGCATCACCAGGGCGGAACAGATGAGCATGAAGCCGGTGTTGGCGGCAGACAGCGTGGGGGTGTCGGCGGCGAGCGTCACCGCTGACTGGAACCCGGAGATCCCTGAAGTCACAGCGTCTGTCGTGATGCCTGGGGGCATCGGCGTCTCCTCGTCTCGGGGCGGCCAGTGCGGGGTGGCTGGTTATGGACCCTGAGATTGGCGGAGCGCGGTTTCGGCGGATGCCGCTGGGTGTTTCGCCGGGGTGACGATGGCGTCGTACGTGTTACGCGGAAATGAACGGGCCGATCACCGCCGCGGAACAGGGGCCGACCGCGACAGCTACCCGGGTGACCTGGCGTGGGGGAGCCGAGTCGGGCTTCACGGGGTCGCTGTCGCGGCCGGGTTCAGGGAGTCCCGTGAGGGACTTACACCGCCTCGGCGGCTTCGGGGAGCTTCGCCCCCAACTGGTCGGTCAGATCGTGTACTTCGGCGATGTCGCCGAATTCGCGGACCGCGCCCTCGACGGTCTTGCGCAGCCGGTTGTTGACCCGCTCGGAGCGGATCTTCCCGGCGATCTCCAGTGCCCGTTCGGAGTACTCGACGGCCTGCTCGGGCTCGCGCTTGAGGAGGTGCACGGTGGCCATGCCGATGAGGTTGAGTGCGTACGAACGCTGGTGCTCGGTGTCCTTCTCGAAGAGGTGCACGGCCCGCTCCATGACCGGTTCGGCGAGCGAGGCGTAGGTGGGGCTGCGCCCGGCGACATAGGCGAGGTCGCGGTAGGAGTGGGAGTTCTCGCCGTTGAGTTCGGCCTCGGAGAAGAAGGTGATCCAGTCGGGGTCCTGCTCGTCGTCGAGGCCTGCGTCGACGAAGGTGTCCTCGGCCATCCGGACGGCCCTCTTGCACTTGCTGGGCTGGCCCATGTTGGCGTAGGCGCGGGCCTCCATCGCATACAGCATGGCCTGGGTGCGGGCGGTGGCGCACTCGCGGCTGCCGTACTGGGCGAGGTGGATGAGTTCCAGGGCGTCGTCGGGGCGGCCGAGGTGGATCATCTGACGGCTCATGCTGGAGAGCACGTACGAGCCCAGCGGCTTGTCGCCCGCCTCCTTGGCGGCGTGCAGGGCGAGGACGAAGTACTTCTGGGCGGTGGGCTGGAGGCCGATGTCGTAGCTCATCCAGCCCGCCAGCTCGGCGAGTTCGGCGGCGCAGCGGAAGAGGCGCTTGGAGGTGGCGCCGGGCTGCGGTTCCTGGAGCAGGTCGGTGACCTCGTGCAGCTGGCCGACGACGGCCTTGCGGCGCAGTCCGCCGCCGCACTGGGCGTCCCACTGGCGGAACATCTTGGTGGTCTCTTCGAGGAGCCGAAGCTCCGGTTCGGACAGCCGGGACGGCCGCCGGGACGCTCCCGCGGTCTCGGCGGGGCCCGGATCGCCGGCCGGCGAGGGCACCAGCCAGCGCTGCATCGGCTCGATCAGCGCGGGCCCGGCGGACAGGGCGAGCGAGGAGCCGAGGAAGCCGCGCCGGGCGAGCATCAGGTCGCTGCGGGAGAACTCGCTGAGCAGCGACACGGTCTGCGGCCCGGCCCACGGCAGGTCGACACCGGACACGGACGGCGACTGGTGTGCGGCGCGCAGCCCGAGGTCCTCGATGGCGACGACGGCGCCGAAGCGCTCGGAGAACAGCTCGGAGAGGATGCGCGGAATGGGTTCGCGCGGGTTCTCCCCGTCCAGCCAGCGGCGCACCCGGGAGGTGTCGGTGCTGATGTGGTGGGCGCCCATCTGCCGTGCGCGGCGGTTGACTTGGCGCGCCAGCTCGCCCTTGGACCAGCCGCTGCGCGCGAACCACGAACCGAGCTGCTCGTTCGGGCGCTTTCCAGCGTTTCCTGCACCAGCGCTGCTGCCGCCCACGGGAACGCCCCCCATTCGTCGTCCGTCGTCCGAAGCGGGCCGCACACCGCGCTCCGGGTCTCCTGCCGCATCCATGCCCTGCCTCGGGGTCGTATTCACCACGACCGCCGGGACGCAACCCCCTACAGAATGCCGTGAGTTGACGCCCTCTGTACCCACGATGCGCCCCCTCGAACGGGAAACCGGCTTGCCCCCGGCATACCCACGAGCGTGCACACCTCCGGGGTCCATGCACTGAAAGTAATCCTACGATCACCCCCGTAGCGAGGGCACTTACAGAAACGCCACCATTCGCCACCCCTCCGAGTGAACTCCCTTCGCGCGAGGCGCGATTCACTTGACAGCGGGACGATCAGGAAATGGCGGAGCGTCGCACACCCCAGCGCGCGCACCGCCGCGCACCACCCCGGCCGCCCCGGAGCGCCGCCGAAGCCGGATCGACGGCACCATCGTGATGACGGAGCGTCACCGCTCCACTCCATCTCGTAACCACCGGCGCGTTCGACCCGTTGGAGGGGGCATGGGCTTCACGATCGGCGGCATCCGGGACATGCGCTCCGGCACACGGCGCCGCAGCCGTACGTCAGAGGGCACAGCGGTGGCGGAGTACACCGGGCTGTGGGGCTGGGACGTGGTCCCGGGAGCGAGGGCCGTCGCGGGAGTCTGCTCCTGCGGCGATGCGGTGTGCGCGGCGCCCGGCGCCCATCCCTTCGACTTCGCGCAGGTCGTCCCGGCCGGGGCGACGCTGGACGAGGTCACGGCGGCCTGGGCGCAGTTCCCCGGGGCGGCGGTGCTGCTGGTGGTCGGGCGCACCTTCGACGTGCTGGAGGTGGCGGAGGCGGCGGGCCGCCGGGCGCTGATCCGGCTGGAGCGGATGGGCGTGCCGCTGGGCCCGGTGAGCGTGACGCCGGACGGGCGGGCGCACTTCTTCGTGGCGCCGGGCGCGGCGGCGGCGCTGCCGGAGCTGCTGTACCGGATGGGCTGGGACGACGCGGACCTGGATCTGCGCTGTCTGGGCCCGGGTTCGTACCTGACCGCTCCCCCCTCGGACCACGCGGGCCTGGGCCATGTCCAGTGGCTGCGCCCGCCGTCGCTGGACACCGCGACGAAGCCCCCGCAGGCCCGGCTGCTACTGGGCACGCTGGCGTACATCTGTCACCGGCATCTGGCCTGAGCGGCGTACCCCGGACGGCCCCGGGCCCGTACGCACACAAGCCGAAGGGCCCCACCACATCTGCACCATGTGGTGGGGCCCTTCTTCGTGAGGATGCGGCGGTCAGTCCCCGATGAGCGCGTCCACGAACGCCTCCGGCTCGAACGGAGCCAGATCGTCCGCGCCCTCGCCGAGGCCGACGAGCTTCACGGGCACGCCCAGCTCGCGCTGGACGGCGATGACGATGCCGCCCTTGGCGGTGCCGTCGAGCTTGGTGAGGACGATGCCGGTGATGTCCACGACCTCGGCGAACACCCGTGCCTGCACCAGGCCGTTCTGTCCGGTGGTGGCGTCGAGGACCAGCAGCACCTCGTCCAGCGGGCCGTGCTTCTCCACGACGCGCTTGACCTTGCCGAGCTCGTCCATGAGGCCGGTCTTGGTGTGCAGGCGGCCCGCGGTGTCGATGAGCACGACGTCCGCGCCCTCCGCGATGCCTTCCTTGACCGCGTCGAAGGCGATCGACGCCGGGTCGCCGCCCTCGGGGCCGCGCACGGTGCGCGCGCCGACCCGGTCGCCCCAGGTCTGGAGCTGGTCGGCAGCGGCGGCGCGGAAGGTGTCGGCGGCGCCGAGCACGACCGAGCGGCCGTCGGCCACCAGGACGCGGGCCAGCTTGCCGGTGGTGGTGGTCTTTCCGGTGCCGTTGACGCCGACGACCATGACGACGCCGGGGGTGTCGACGCCGCTCTCCGTCTTCACGGCGCGGTCGAAGTCGGTGCCGATGAGGTGGAGCAGCTCCTCGCGGAGCAGGGTGCGCAGTTCGTCGGGGGTGCGGGTGCCGAGCACGCGGACGCGCTCGCGCAGGCGCTCGACGAGTTCCTGGGTGGGGGCGACGCCGACGTCGGCGGTGAGGAGGGTGTCCTCGATCTCCTCCCAGGTGTCCTCGTCGAGGTTGTCCCGGGAGAGCAGGGTGAGCAGGCCCTTGCCCAGGGAGTTCTGGGAGCGGGCGAGCCGGGCGCGCAGGCGGACCAGGCGGCCGGCGGTGGGCTCGGGGACGTCGAGCGCGGGAGCCTCCGGCTCCGGCTCGACGACCGGCTCCTCGACGACGACGGGCGCGTCGGGGAGCTCGACCTCCTCGATGGTGCGGCGCGCTTCGTCCTTCGGCGGAGCGGCGTCCTCACCGACCTGAGGTTCGGCGGGCGGGGCAGTGATGGTCGGCGTGCTCGGCGGTGCCGAGGGCGGCAGCTGCTTCTTCTTGCGGCTGCTGACCACGAGCCCGCTGATCGCGCCGACCGCGACCAGGGCGATGACTCCGATGAGTACAACGAGAGTGAGGATGTCCATAACCTCACCAGTATCGGCCACGAGTTCGCCCGGCGGCCTGGTGGTGGCTTCCTCCAAGCGACATACCCCTTTTCAGGGACGCAGTCGGGTCAAAGTACGATGGCCGAGCCTGTATCAACGCGCGTAGAGTCCTCACGATCACTCCCCCACCGGCCCGCAACGTGGCGTGCCGAGCGAGAGGCATGGAACCCCCCACCATGAGCACCACCGCAGAAACCCCTCCTGCCGAGGCCAACGAGGGCACGGTCGAGACCCGCGGCCTGGAACCCGTCCCCGACGACGAGCGCACCGGCCGGGTCGGCGAGCTCTTCCCGACCTGGGTCGCCGCCAACATCAGTGTGCTGCTGCTCACCATGGGCGCGGGCCTGATCGTCTTCAACGGTCTGAACTTCTGGCAGGTGCTGGTCGTCGCGATCACCGCGCCGATCGTCTCGTACGGTCTGGTCGGCCTGATCTCCATCGCCGGAAAGCGCGGCGGCTCCCCCGGCATGGCGCTCTCCCGCGCGGTCTTCGGCCAGCGCGGCAACCTCTTCCCGGGCTCGCTGATCTGGGTGGCCCGCTGGGGCTGGGAGACCATCAACGCGGTGACCGGCGCGTACGCGGTACTTACTGTGCTCGATCTGCTCTTCGGCGTGAAGAGCAACACCACGCTGGTGGTCATCACCCTGCTGCTCTTCGTGGCGTGCACCTTCGTCGTGTCGGGCCTGGGCATCAACGCCCTGCGCGTGTGCCAGAAGTGGTCGACGTACCTCTTCGGCGTCTTCAGCGTCCTGGTGCTGATCTACCTGATCGCCAACACCGACTGGTCGTCCGTCTTCGCCAAGCCCGCGGGCTCCACCGCGATGCTGATCGCCGGTATCGGCACGATCGCCGCGGGCGGCATCAGCTGGGTCCCCTCCGGCCCGGACTTCACCCGCTACCTGCCGCGCACCGCCTCCCCCAGGGGCATGGTCGGCGCGTCGATCGGCGGCGCGGGCATCGTGGTGCTGCCGATGGTCCTGATGGGCGCGGTGATGGCCGTCTCCACCCCGGACCTGGCGAAGGCGCAGGACCCGGTGTCCTTCATCGGTGAGCTGCTGCCGATGTGGATCTCGGTTCCGTACCTGGTCATCGCCCTGATCGGGATGCTCCTCATCAACTCCATGTCGATGTACTCGGCCGGTTTCACCGCGCAGACCCTCGGCATCAAGGTGCCGCGCGCCTGGGCGGTCAGCGTCAACGCGATCATCAGCCTGATCTTCGGCTTCCTGCTGATGGTGGTGGCGACCAGCTTCATCGGCTCGTTCATCTCCTTCCTGACGCTGCTCGCGGTGGCGTTCTCGGCGTGGATCGGCGTCTTCGGCGTCGACATGTTCACCCGCACCTCGTACGACGGGGAGGCTCTCATGGACACCACGCGCACCAGCGCCTACTGGTACAAGGGCGGCTTCGCCTGGACCGCGATGGTCGCCTGGGGCGTCGCCCTGGTGGTGGGCCTGCTCTTCACCAAGGTCGACTGGTTCACCGGCCCGCTGGCCACCACCTGGCTGGGCGCGAACGGCCTCGGCTGGGTCGTGACGATCCTGGTCGCCGCCGCGCTGTACGCGGTGCTGCCGCGCCAGAAGCCCGCACCCGTGACCTCGGCCTCGGCGTCGGCCTCGACCCCGACCTCGACGGAATCGCGCGAGAACCTGTCTATCTGACACTGCGTCAGCTAAGGTCCCCCTCCACCTGTGGAGGGGGATTTCGCGTCATGGCGTTCTCAGTGGTCCGGTTCAACCTGGTCGATCCCGACGCGACCCCGGCGTCGCTGTCCGCGCGCTACCGCGCCGCACTGGAGATGGCCGCGTACGCCGACGAGCACGGCGTCGACACCGTGCAGACCGAGGAGCACCACGGCGCCGCGAACGGCTGGCTGCCCTCCCCCTTCGCCTTCGCGGGCGCGGTCTTCGGCGCCACGGAGCGCATCGCCGTCACCGTCTCCGCGATCATCGGTCCGCTGTACGATCCGCTGCGCCTGGCCGAGGACATCGCCGTCCTGGACCTGCTGAGCGGCGGCCGTCTGGTCACCGTCGCGGGGATCGGCTACCGCCCCGAGGAGTACGAGCAGTTGGGCGCCGAGTGGGGCAGGCGCGGCAAACTCCAGGACGAGCTCCTGGAGACCCTGCTGAAGGCCTGGTCGGGCGAGCCCTTCACCTTCCGCGGCCGGACCGTGCGGGTCACTCCGCGCCCGTACACCCAGCCCCATCCGATGCTCCTGGTCGGCGGCAGCTCCCAGGCGGCGGCCCGGCGGGCGGCGCGGCTGGGGCTGCCGTTCTTCCCGAGCGCGCACCTGCCGGAACTTCAGGCGTACTACCAGGAGCAGTGCACCGAGCACGGGACGCAGGGCTTCTGCATGATGCCGGGGGCCGAGACGCCGCTGCTGCACGTCAGCGAGGACCCGGAGCGCGCGTGGGCGACGTACGGCAAGCACTTCCTGCACGAGGCCCGTACGTACGCCTCCTGGCAGTCCAAGGACATCCGCTCGGCGGTACGTTCCGGGGCGCGCACCGTCGAGGAGCTGCGCGCCGAAGGGGTGTACCGGATCGTCACGCCGGAGCAGTGCGCGGCGCTGGACGCGCAGAGCCTCGTCCTGCATCCGCTGTGCGGCGGGATGCCGGTGGAGGAGGGGCGGCGCAGCCTGTCCCTGTTCGCGGAAAAGGTGCTGCCCCGGCTCAAGGGATGAGCCGGGGCAGCACCTGCACGGAGCCGGGTGTCAGCCCATGTCCTCCAGCCTCTTGCCCTTGGTCTCCTTCACGAACTTGAGCACGAAGGGGATCGAGAGGGCCGCGAAGACCGTGTAGATGACGTACGTCCCGGAGAGGTTCCACTCCGACAGGCTCGGGAAGCTCGCGGTGATCGCCCAGTTGGCGATCCACTGGGCGGCCGCGGCGACACCGAGGGCGGCGGCGCGCAGCCGGTTCGGGAACATCTCGCCGAGGAAGACCCAGACCACGACGCCCCACGACAGGGCGAAGAAGAGCACAAAGACGTGGGCGGCGATCAGGGCCACCATGCCCTGGGTGTCGGGGAGCTTGCCGTTCACCATGTCGGCGGAGAAGGCCCAGGCCTCGAAGGCGAGGGCGATCGTCATGCCGATGGAGCCGATGAGGGCGAGCGGCTTGCGGCCGATCCGGTCGACGAAGATCATCGCGATCACGGTGCCGATGATGTTGATGATCGACGTGGTGAACGAGTAGAAGAACGAGTCGCTCGGGTCGATGCCGACGGACTGCCACAGCGTCGCCGAGTAGTAGAAGGCAACGTTGATGCCGACCAGTTGCTGGAAGACCGAGAGGCCGATGCCGATCCAGACGATCGGCAGGAAGCCGAACCTGCTGCCCAGCAGGTCCTTGAAGGTCGACTTGTGCTCGCTGCGCATACCCTGCTCGATCTCGGCGACGCGGGCGTCCAGGTCGATGTGCTCGCCCTCGACCTCGGCCAGGATCTTCTTGGCCTTGGCGGTCTTGCCGACGGAGATCAGGAAGCGGGGGGACTCCGGGATGGCGAAGGAGAGCAGGCCGTAGATCACGGCGGGGATGACCATCACGCCGAGCATGACCTGCCAGGCCTCCAGGCCGGCGAAGACCTTGTGGCGGTCGTCGCCGTCGGCCCAGTTGAGGATGCCCCAGTTGACGAGCTGGGAGATCGCGATGCCCAGCACGATCGCGCCCTGCTGGAAGGAACCGAGACGGCCGCGGTAGGCCGGAGGGGCGACCTCCGCGATGTACGCCGGACCGATCACCGAGGCCATGCCGATCGCGATGCCGCCGAGGAAGCGCCACATGGTGAGGTCCCACAGCGCGAAGGGCAGTGCGGAACCCACCGCGCTGACGGTGAAGAGCGCGGCGGCGATCTGCATGACGCGGATACGGCCGATCCGGTCGGCGATGCGGCCCGCGATCGCGGCGCCGATCGCACAGCCGATCAGGGCGACGGCGATGACCTGCCCGAGGGCGCCCGCCCCGATGTCGTACTTGTCGCCGATGGCCTTGGTGGCCCCGTTGATCACCGAGCTGTCGTAGCCGAAGAGGAAACCACCCATCGCGGCGGCGGCGGTGATGAAGATGACGTGCCCGAGATGGTCCGGAGCCGGTTGGCCTCCGGCGGACGCCGACGGTGTCTTCGCTGTGCTGGTCACGTGAACTCCTGGACCCGGTCGCGTCGCCGGGCATGTCCGTGGGGGGGGCAGGCTCGTCAAGTGGACTTCCAGTGGCGCACACCTCTGCGGTGTTCACCACTCGAACACTCGAAGCCTCGTGTGCCCCCGACGGCCCGGCGCAGTCGCCTGCTCAGCGCAGCCGCTGGCTGATCACCTTCGAGACGCCGTCCCCCTGCATCGAGACGCCGTAGAGGGCGTCCGCCACCTCCATCGTGCGCTTCTGGTGGGTGATGACGATCAGCTGGGAGCTCTCCTGGAGCTCCTTCATGATCCGAATCAGTCGCTGGAGGTTCGTGTCGTCGAGCGCCGCCTCCACCTCGTCCATCACATAGAAGGGACTGGGCCGCGCCTTGAAGATCGACACCAGCAGCGCCACCGCCGTCAGCGAGCGCTCCCCGCCCGACAGCAGCGACAGCCGCTTCACCTTCTTCCCCGGAGGCCGCGCCTCCACATCGACACCCGTGGTCAGCATGTTGTCGGGGTCGGTCAGGATCAGTCGCCCCTCGCCGCCGGGGAACAGCCGGGAGAAGACGCCCTCGAACTCGCGCGCCGTGTCCCGGTACGCCTCGGTGAACACCTGCTCCACCCGCTCGTCGACCTCCTTGATCACCTGGAGGAGGTCGGCCCGGGTCCGCTTGAGGTCCTCCAGCTGCTCGGAGAGGAACTGGTGCCGCTCCTCCAGCGCCGCGAACTCCTCCAGCGCGAGCGGGTTCACCTTTCCGAGCTGCTGATACGCCCGTTCGGCGGCCTTGAGCCGCTTCTCCTGCTCCGTACGGTCGAAGGGCCGGGGCAGGTTGCGCGGGTGCTCCGGATCCTCGGGCAGCTCCTCGCCCTCGGCCGCGAGCGACGGCGGCACGGGCTGCTCGGGCCCGTACTCGCTCACCAGCGACGCCGGTTCCACGCCCAGCTCCTCCAGGGCCTTCGTCTCCAGCTGCTCGATCCGCAGCCGCTTCTCCGCTCCGAGCACCTCGCCCCGGTGCACCGAATCGGTGAGCTTGTCGAGTTCCTGCTTCAGCTCCCGCCCGCGCACCCGCTCGGCGGCCAGCTCCCTCTCCCACTCCGCCTTCGCCGCCTCCGCGACGGCCCGCTCCTCGTCCGCCCGTACGAGAGAGACCTCGGCGTGCGCGAGAAGCTGCCGGGCGCCGGCCGCGACCGCCGCCGCCACCTGCGCCTCGTACCGCATCCGGGCCCGGCGCTGCTCCGCCCGCGCCCTGGCCTCACGCTCGGCGCGGGCCCCCCGGTCCAGCGAGTCGGCCCGCCCGGCGAGCCCCTTCACCCGCTCCTCGTGCGTACGGACCTGAAGGCGCGCCTCCATCTCGGTCTGCCGGGCGTTCGCCCCGTCCGCCGCGAGCCGGTCCCGCATCGAGGTGTCCGGCTCCTCCTCGACGGGCGCCTCCTCGGCCACCGCGAGCCGCTCCGCCAGCTCCTCGGCCTCCTCGACGGACCGCTCCAGCGCGTCCTGCGCCTTCGCCGCAGCGGCCGCCGACCGCTCGGCCTCGCCGGACGCGCCGCGCGCCTGCCCGGCGAGCCGTCCGAGCTGCTGCGCCACCGCCGACCGCTCCCGGTCCCCGGCGCGCCTGACCTCCCCCAACTCCCCGACCA
This sequence comes from Streptomyces sp. NPDC087440, assembly GCF_044744005.1. Taxonomy (NCBI): domain Bacteria; kingdom Bacillati; phylum Actinomycetota; class Actinomycetes; order Kitasatosporales; family Streptomycetaceae; genus Streptomyces; species Streptomyces sp. NPDC087440. Next base: position 153,674 of record NZ_JBIUXN010000007.1, read on the forward strand.
GGGCGGCACATTGGGCCTTGCGCTCCTTGGCCGCCGTCTGCTTCCCGGCCAGCTCCTCGCACCGTACGGCCAGTTCGGCCAGCTCCGTGTCCGCCTCGTCCACGGACGCCTGCACCTCCAGCAGGCTCGGCGCGCCCGCCGAACCGCCGTGCGCGAAGTGCGCCCCGAGCACGTCGCCCTCGGCGGTGACGGCGGTCAGCTCCGGGTGCGCGTAGACCAGGTCCTCGGCGTCCTCCAGGGTGCTCACGACGACCGTCCGGCGCAGCAGCCGCCGCACGGCCCCCATCAGCTCCTCGGGTCCCCGGACGAATTCCACGGCGTACGGAGCGGGAGCCTCGGCCGCATCGCTCTCGGCCCCCTCCCCCGCCAGCAGCAGCGCCGCCCGCCCCGCGTCCTGCTTGCGCAGCAGCCGGATCGCGTCGGCGGCGGCCCCGGGACCCTGCACCGCGACCGCGTCGGCCGCCGCCCCGAGCGCGGCCGCGACCTGGACCTCGTACCCGGGGGTGACCGTCAGCAGCTCCGCCGCCGGACCGAGCAGCCCGGCCAGGGACTCCCCCGCCCCGAGCAGCGCGCCCGTGCCGTCCTTGCGGCGCAGCCCGAGCGCCAGGGCCTCGCGGCGGGCGGAGGTGGCGGCGCGCTTGCGCTCGACCGCCGTCAGTTCTTCCCGTACGTCACTCCATGCGGCGTCCGCCTCGGCCAGTTCGCGCTGGGCGGCGTCATGCCGTACGGCCAATTCCTCGTCGCCCGCGTCGAGCCCGTCGACCTCGGCCTTGAGCTGCTCGTACTCCTCCTGGGCGGCGACGGCACGTTCCTGCGCCGCGTCGCGGGCCTCGGCGAGCCGGTCGATCTCGGCCTGCGCGGAACCGGCCCTGCCGCGGGCCGCGTTGACCTGCCCGTGCAGCCGGGCCAGCCCCTCGCGGCGGTCGGCGATGGCCCGGGCCAGGTCCTTGAGCCTGCGCTCCTCCGCCGCGAGGTCGCGCTCCAGCTCGGCGCGGTGCTCGACGGTGTTGTCCAGGGCGTGCTGCGCCGCCTCCAGGGCGGCCTCCAGCTCGGCCTCCTGCTCGCGGATGCGGGCGGCCTCGCGCTCCATGTCCTCGGGGTCGCGACCCCGGCGTTCCTCGGCGGGGGCTGCGTTCGCGCTGGTCACGCGGGCGTCGGCGAGCGAGATCGTGCCGCGCACCCGCTCGGCGAACTGGGAGAGCTCGTACCAGGTCTGCTGCGCCCGCTGGAGCCGGGGCGCGAGCCTGCGCACCTCCTCCTCCAGCTCGGCCTCCCGCGTCAGGGCGGCCTTGAGCTGCGTCTCGGCGGCCTCCTTGCGGGACTTGAGCGCGGCCTCGTCGGCGATCTCGGCGCCGAGCGCCTCCTGCATCCGTACCAGGTCGTCGGCAAGGAGTCGCAGGCGTACGTCCCGCAGGTCGGCCTGGATGACGGCGGCCCGCCGCGCCACGGCGGCCTGGCGGCCCAACGGCTTGAGCTGGCGGCGGAGTTCACCGGTGAGGTCCTCGACGCGGGCCAGGTTGGCCTTCATCGCCTCCAGCTTCCGCAGCGCCTTCTCCTTGCGCTTGCGGTGCTTGAGGACGCCCGCCGCCTCCTCGATGAAGGCGCGGCGGCCCATCGGATCGGCGTGCAGGACGGAGTCGAGCTGCCCCTGCCCGACGATGACGTGCATCTCGCGGCCGATGCCGGAGTCGGACAGCAGGTCCTGGATGTCGAGCAGACGGCAGGTGTCGCCGTTGATCTGGTACTCGCTGCCACCGTTGCGGAACATGATCCGCGTGATGGTGACCTCGGCGTACTCGATGGGCAGCGCCCCGTCGGAGTTGTCGATGGTGAGCGACACCTCGGCCCGGCCGAGCGGGGGCCGCCCGGTCGTGCCGGCGAAGATGACGTCCTCCATCTTGCCGCCGCGCAGCGACTTGGCGCCCTGCTCGCCCATGACCCAGGAGAGCGCGTCCACCACGTTGGACTTGCCCGAGCCGTTCGGGCCCACGACGCACGTGATGCCCGGCTCGAAACGGAGCGTCGTGGCCGACGCGAACGACTTGAAACCTCGGAGGGTCATGGCCTTGAGATGCACGCAGCCGGACTTTACCGGGATGTCGCGATCTCACACCGGACTCGCCGGGGCCTCCCGGTTTCACCGATGAACGTGCAGGGCACATCAGACGTTAAGAAAACGTGGTGTGACCGGGGGGTCGACCGGAGACGACGAGGGGTCGGCGGAAGTCGACGAAAGAGAGAAGGGACGCCGAAACGTCCCTTGCAGGATTCACGCGGTTTCCCCGGGATTCCCGGCCGCGCAGGTGACGACCTGGAGCGGCGGGAGCGGAAACAACTGAATCAGGTGAGTGCGGGCTCCGCACGCGGGACGTCGATGTCGAAGTCCTCGTCGAGCAGAGAAGAGTCTCCGCGGTGCTGAGCGGCGGCGGTGAGCGTGTCGTTCTCGTTCTGAATCCGGTTGAGCTCGGACTCGAGATCCTGGACACGCTGCTGAAGCCGTCGCATCTCGGCGAGGAGTCGCGGGTCGGAGCCGCCGACGTAACCGAGAAGCGCCTTTGCCATGATGAGTGGTCCTCCACACTGAGTGACCGACCGAGAGCGGTGTGGGTCGTGAGGGAATCGCACCCGCGGTGCTTGGCAGTGCTGTTGTTTCACTGCGGTTCTCGCTGCCAAACAGCTAAGGTGCGCGGGGATTCCAGAGTCTCACCAAAAAGTTTGACGGTCAACACGATCACAGCCCGTATCGACGGGCAACCCGGGGGCGTTCGGCCGTCTGCGGCACGGTGTGCCGGCGGCGACGCTCTCTCTGCGGGGCCCTGGGGGCGTGGAGATCATCCTCGTACGGGCAGCCTTCCACGGCAACCCCGTTTCTGGCAACCACCAGGGCATTTCTGCCGTACGCACGTGCCTGCGGCACCCCTTCGTCCGGGGCCCGCGGCCGACTCGGCACAGCCGACGGGTCACCGGATGGCGAAGCCGGTGTACCCCCCACGAGGTGTGCCCCATATCTCAGTGACGCCGTCGACCCGGCCGGGAGTGTCGTCGGAGCGCAGCCACTCCAGCAGACGGTGGCAATTCTCACGCGGGCCCTCGGCGACCACCTGCACCCGGCCGTCGTCGAGGTTGAGCGCAAAGCCTTCGAGGTCACCGATCTGCAAAGCGTTTGCCCTGGTGAACCAGCGAAAGCCCACTCCCTGTACCCGACCGCGCACCCATGCGGTGAGCCGTGCGTCGGGCCGTGCATCTTCGTTCATGACTGCACGCTAACCGGCCAAATGCTCAAGCGGCACTTCGCCCCCACCCGTCATGCCGTACAGTCCCGACCCAATGAGCCTCATCCTTATGGGTGAACACATTGACCGTCGAGTTTTTGAGGAAGGCACAGCAGATGGGACGCCATCGACGCACTGCCGCCGGGCCCGCCGCAGACCAGTTCGCGGACGGAACGGCAGGCGGCAATCACGGCGGCGGCCGCCGGAAGAAGCGCCCCGCCCCCGTGCGCACCGGCCTTCTCGGTGTCTCCGCGGCCGTGGCCTTCGGCGCCGTGGCGGTGGCCTCCGGCATCCTCCCCGGCGGTGACAACTACACCCTCGGCGGTGCCGGAAACGGCTCCGGCGACCGGGTGACCGCGGGCGGCGCGGTGGACCTCAAGGCCCAGGGCGGCGCCGACGTGTCCCCGACCGAGCGGGCGTCGTCCGCCCCGGCCTCGGCGCGGGGCCAGGAGCGGCCGCAGGGTCCCTCGAAGACCCCTTCCCCGCAGCAGTCGGCCCCGGCCGACGCGGCGAAGAAGCCGAACACCGATTCGCAGAAGCAGACGAAGCCGGACACCGCGAAGAAGGACACCGCGAAGGCCCCGGAGACGGCGACCCCGCAGCGTACGGAGAGCACTCCCGCCGCCGAGGCCCCTGCCACCCCCCAACTGCGCAAGGCGCCCTCCTCCGCGAACGACGCGGCGGCAGCGGTCCTCTCCCTGGTCAACCAGGAGCGCGCGAAGGTCGGGTGCAGCCCGGTCCGCCCGGACACGGGTCTGGCCACGCTCGCCGCCAACTTCAGCCGCGACATGGCGGCCCGCGGCTTCTTCGACCACACCGACCCGGACGGCGCGACCCCGTGGGACCGCGCCGCGAAGGCGGGCATCAAGAACCTCGGCGGCGAGAACATCGCCCGCGGCCAGGCCGACGCCCAGGCCGTGATGGACGCCTGGATGAAGAGCGAAGGCCACCGCAAGAACATCCTGAACTGCGAATACACCACTCTGGGCGTCGGCGTGCACATGGCCGAGGGCGGCCCGTGGTGGACACAGGACTTCGGCTTCTGACCCGGCTTCCGACCCGCTCCGCCGTCGGTCGCTGTCAGTGGCAGTCGCCGCGCCAGTCCCACGGCTGTTCCGGGCACCGGCGGCAGCGGAAGAAGTAGACGCCGCCGCAGTCACCGAGCTGTATGTCGCCGGTGAGGGTCAGCAGGTGCTCCATGCGGTGCCCCTCCGCGCAGTCGGGCCAGTTCGGGGGCTGCGTCCAGGCGGGCCAGCCTCCGGCCTTGGACGCGATGACGTGCCCGTCCTCGTCGCCCTCGCCCTCGCCGTCCCGCGAGTTCCAGGTCTCCCACCCGCTCGGCAGGTCCCGCACCACGGTCGGCGCCAGTACGGACACCTCGGGAACGTTGTACTCGTCGTACTCCCCCTCTCGCGCCACGGGTGTCCCGGCCTGCGCCCCGTCGGCCACGACCTGCGCCTCGTTGCGCCAGTACAGCCGCGGCGACACCAGGAAGGGGCCGTCGTCGTGGTTCAGCGCACACCACACCACCTGCAATACGTCCTTCCCTTCGGGGAACTCCAGGCCCGGCGCGTCACGGGCGAAGAGCTGGAGTATCGGCACCATGGGCACCGCGCCGGGGACGATCGGCTCGGTGTTGCCCGACTCGGAGCCGTACGTCCAGTGCTCCTCCTGCGCGCAGTACGGCCAGGGCTCGTCGGCGGGCCACAGCGGCGGGCCGCCGAGGGAGCTCTCCCGCGCCCCGGGCGAGCCGGGCTCCGCGTTGAGGACGACGGCCTGCCTCGCGGAGAGTTCGGTCGTCGTGAGGGCTTCGGGCATCGGAACTCCTTGTGCGGACACGGCAGATCAACGGACCATCAATCGCACACTAGTCCGCACCACTGACAACCCCCGTCCCGCTACTGCCCGTTGACGACCCTCGGCGGCCGCTGGCACTTCGGGCAGAAGTAGCTGGACCGGTTCATCCACGCGCGACGGCGCATCAGGGTGCCGCAGCGTCCGCAGGGTTGCCCCTCGCGGCCGTACGCGTCGAGCGAGCGGTCGAAGTAGCCGGATTCGCCGTTCACGTTGACGTACAGGCTGTCGAAGCTGGTGCCGCCGACGGCGAGCGCCGCGTTCATCACGTCCCGTACGTGGCCGAGGAGTTCGGCCGAGCGGGGCCGGGTCATGGTGGCGGTGGGCCGGTCGTAGTGCAGCTTCGAGCGCCACAGCGCCTCGTCCGCGTAGATGTTGCCGACGCCGCTGATCAGGGACTGGTCGAGCAGCGCCCGCTTGATCGTCGTACGTCGCAGCCGCAGCGCGGTGTGGAAGGCGGCGTCGTCGAAGGCGGCGTCGAGGGGGTCGCGGGCGATGTGCCCGATGACGTCCGGGAGGCCGTCGGGGGTGGTGTCGTGCAGCGAGAGTCCGCCGAAGGTGCGCTGGTCGACGAAGCGCAGCTCCGTCCCCAGCCCGTCCTCGAAGCGCACGCGCACCCGCAGGTGCTTCTCGTCGGAAGCCTCCTCGGGCTGCACGAGCAGTTGTCCGCTCATCCCGAGGTGGCCGAGGACCGCCAGCGGTGCGTCGTCCAGCGGCAGCCACAGGTACTTGCCGCGCCGCATGGCGGTGCCGACGCGGTGCCCGCGCAGCCGGTGCGCGAAGTCCTCGCCGCCGGCGAGGTGGCGGCGTACCGCACGCGGATGCAGCACCTCGACCTCGGCCACCGTGCGCCCGGCGACCCACCGCTCCAGTCCTCGGCGTACGACTTCCACTTCGGGCAGCTCGGGCACGGCTCTCCTTGAGGTTGTTCGGGTACGCGTCCGGCCCCGGTGCCGCCCTGCGAAGGGGCGGCACCGGGGCCGGACGTACTACGGCGTGCTTCAGGCGACCGGCGACGAGTTCTCGTCGTCCGGCTGCGTGGCGGGAGCCGCCGGAGCCTCGGCCTCGGCCTTCGCCGCCGCCTCGCGCTCCGCCGCGGCCGCGCTGATCGCGCGCCACGCGGACTCCGCCGCCTGCTGTTCCGCTTCCTTCTTGCTGCGGCCGGTGCCGGTGCCGTACGAGACACCACCGACGCGGGCGGCAGCAGTGAAGGTCTTCTCGTGGTCCGGGCCCGTCTCCGTGACCAGGTACTCGGGAACACCGAGCCCCTCGGCCGCGGTGAGCTCCTGGAGACTGGTCTTCCAGTCCAGACCGGCGCCGAGGCTGGACGACTTCTCGATCAGCGGATCGAAGAGTCGGTGCACCAGCTCGGAAGCGGCGTCCAGACCTTGGTCGAGATAGACCGCACCGATCACCGCTTCAAGGGTGTCGGCGAGGATGGATGCCTTGTCCCGGCCTCCCGTGCCCTCTTCGCCCCGGCCGAGCCGGATGAAGGAGCCGAGTTCGAGGCCGCGGCCCACCTCCGCCAGCGCACGAGAGTTGACCACCGCGGCCCGGAGCTTGGCCAACTGGCCTTCCGGGAGATCGGGGTGGGTGCGGTACAGCGTGTCCGTGACGACGAGGCCGAGCACGGAGTCCCCGAGGAACTCCAGACGCTCGTTCGTCGGCAGGCCGCCGTTCTCGTACGCGTACGAACGATGGGTCAGCGCACGCACCAGAAGGGCGGACTCGAGGTGATACCCGAGCCGCCCTTCCAGAAGCGTGTGAGACGAGGCATTGTCCGTCTTGTGTGACTCAGACATGGTGCCTCTCACCAGCCGCTCAGACCTCGAGGACCTGGCGCTTGTTGTACGTGCCGCAGCTCGGGCACGCAATGTGCTGGAGCTTCGGCTCCTGGCAGCGCTCGCACGACACCAGGGTGGGGACCGCAGCCTTCCACTGCGACCGGCGGTGGCGCGTGTTGCTGCGCGACATCTTCCGCTTCGGAACAGCCACGGCTACTTCTCCTGCTTCTCGTCGACGCCAGATTCAGCGTCGTCCACGTTGTCCTTCTCGTCGACCTGGCCGGTCTCGACGAGTCCCTGCAGCGCCGCCCAACGGATGTCGACGGCGTCATGGTGGTGGTCCGGGTTCTCGTTCAGGCTGGTCCCGCACTGCGAGCACATGCCTGCACAGTCCTCCCGGCACACCGGCTGCATCGGCAGTGCGAGCACCACCGCATCACGCAGCACCGGTTCGAGGTCGAACAAGCCGTCCTCGAGGAAGAGTGTGTCCTCGTCGTCCTCGGCGTCGTCGCCCGGTTCCGCTTTTGCACGGCCCCGGTCGTCGGCGTCAGGGTACGAGAACATCTCCTGGAAGTCCGCCGCGACCGACAGTCGCACCGGCTCCAGACACCTTACGCACTCCCCCTCGGCCTCCGCACGGACGGTGCCTGTGACAAGCACCCCTTCCATGACGGATTCGAGGCGGAGCCTGATCTCCAAGGGCGCACCTTCCGGTACGCCGATGACCCCTTCGACACCGAAGTCCTTGGGGGCCTCCGCGGAGCGGGTCAGCCGCTGAAGGGCACCGGGACGCCGGCCCAGCTCGTGTGTGTCGAACACGAGAGGGTTGCGGTGGTCGAGGCGCGCGTTCAGGGGATTTCCTGCTTTCGGATTGCTGTGGAGGGACTGCCGTAGCGTCGCAGGACGGAAATCCATGGCGAATCGGGCAGCCGAAATCGCAGACGTGGTCCGCGACGAATGGCCAGGATACTTGACGCTTCGCTCAGGGCCCAATCCGGTCCCCGGGCCCCGGCGACGGGCGGCTAGCGACCCTGCTCGTACTCGCGCAGCTGGTCGAGATTGATCATGCTCGTGTCGAACATGCTGGTCTCGTCGAGGGCGCCCTGCTGCTGGTGGGACTGCTGGGGCTGGCCCTGATGCTGCTGGGACTGACCCTGATGCTGCTGGGGCTGGTGCTGCTGCGGCAGGAGCTGGCCGTACTGGTCGTATCCCTGCTGGGCGTAGGAGGCCGCGTACGGGTCCTGCTGGTAGCCGTACGGGTCCTGGCCGTAGCTCGCGGCGTAGGCGTCCTGCTGCGGCTGCTGCCCGTACGGGGCGGCGTACGGGTCGTACGGCTGCTGGGCGGGGACCTGGGGCTGGAGCGGCGGGGGCTCCGGGGCGCGCGGCGGGGCGGCGGGCTGCGGCTCGGCCAGGTCGGCGAGGAAGTCGGCGTCGGAGCCGCGCAGCCCGGAGTGGTCCAGGTCGTCCTGGGCGGCCATGTGCACGCCGAGGTCGTCGTGGGCGACGCGGCCGTGCAGCTTCTGGCGGCCCTTGCCGACGGCTTCGAGGGTCTTGGCGAGGACGGCCTCGAAGGCACCGAGCTTGGTGTCGACGTACTCGTCGGCCCGCTGGAGGAGGGTCGAGGGGTCCGGGCTGTAGTCCGGGGCGTCCTCGTCGGCGTACCCCTGCTCGTCGAGGCCGGGGCCCCGGCCGAGCAGCTTCTCGCGGCCCCGGCCGACCGAGCCGATGGTCTTGGTGAGGACGACCTCGAAGTTGGCCAGCTTGGAGTCGACGTACTCGTCGGCCTCGGCGCGGATCTCCTCGGCCTCCTGGCGGGCCTCGGCGAGGATGCGGTCCGCCTCGGCCTGGGAGCGGCGGGCGACCTCGGTGTCGGAGATCAGGTCGCCGCGCTGGGCCTGGGCCGACTCGATGATCCGGGCGGCCTCCTCGCGGGCCTGCTCGACCATCTGCTCACGGCCGCCGATCAGCTCCTGGGCGTGCGCCAGGGAGTTCGGCAGGGCCTGCCGCACCTCTTCGAGCATGTCCAGCAGGTCGGCGCGGTTGACCACGCACGAGGCCGACATGGGCATGGACCGGGCACTGCCGATCGCCTCGACGATCTCGTCCAGCTTGTTCTGCACGTCCACCGTGTACTCGCCACTCTCTCGGCCTGGTGTGGAGACGGACGGGACGACTGTAAGGCCAGTCGACTCCCGCCCGACACCTGCTGACGGTCTGTCAGTTCTCCTGCGCCTGTGCGCGCTTCTCCGCCAGGCGCTTCGTCAGCTCCGCGTGCACGTGCTCCGGCAACAGGTGCGCGACGTCGCCGCCCCAGGCCGCGACCTCCTTGACCAGGCTGGAGGAGAGGAAGCTGTAGGTGGGGTTGGTGGGGATGAAGAGGGTCTCGACACCGGAGAGCCCGTTGTTCATCTGTGCCATCTGGAGTTCGTAGTCGAAGTCGCTGACGGCCCGCAGACCCTTCACGATGGCGGGGATGTCGCGCTCCTTGCAGAAGTCGACGAGCAGCCCGTGATGGGACTCGACCACGATGTTGCCGTAGTCGGCGGTGGCCTCCCTGATCAGCTCGATCCTCTCCTCGACCGAGAAGAGACCTTTCTTCGACTGGTTGATCATCACCGCGACGTGCACCACGTCGTACAGCCTGGAGGCTCGGCCGATGATGTCGAGATGTCCGTTGGTGATGGGGTCGAACGACCCGGGACAGACTGCCCGGCGCATCTGTGGTCCCTCGCTCTCCGGTCCGGTCATCGTGCGTCTTCGCACGACGAGGCGGCGCGACCGTACCAAAGCGTTCCCTCGCCGTAGCGACGGGCCCGCAGTGGCTCAAATCCCTTGGGCCACTTGAATTCTCCGCCCCTGGTGCTGCGTTCCACGGTGGCGATCGCGTCCTCGGCGAGCCAGCCCTGGGCGTGGAGTGTGAGGAGAATCTCCCGAAGATCGTCGTCGGTGACGGCGTACGGGGGGTCCAGGAAGACGATGTCGTACGGGTCGGCGGGCGCCGCGCCCGTCACGACCTGCTCCGCCTTGCCCGCCCGGACCTCGGCGCTGGGCAGCCCCAGCGTGCGTACGTTGTCCCGAATCGTCCGCACCGCCTTCGGGTCGGCCTCGACCAGGAGGGCGTGCACGCCGCCCCGGGACAGCGCTTCCAGGCCGACGGCTCCGGAGCCCGCGTACAGGTCGGCGATCCGGATGCCCTCCAGGGTCCCGAGCAGCGCCTCCCAGGTCGAGAACAGGCCCTCGCGCGCGCGGTCGGAGGTGGGGCGGGTGCCGTTGCCCGGCGGTACGGCCAGGCGGCGTCCGCCGGCGGTGCCTGCGATCACGCGGGTCATGGGGTCCTCTGGGTCGGGCCTGCTGGGTGTGTCTCCTTCCACGATATGGCGTACGGGCCGGTCAGCCCTTGTCGAGGTACTCCTCCCGCTCCTTGTCGAGCAGTGCGTCCAGTGCCGTCCGCAGCTCGGGCAGCCGCTCCAGTTCGGGGTCCTCGGCGACGATCTGGACGGCCTCCTCGCGGGCGGCGGCGATGACCTCCTCGTCCTCGATGACGGCCAGGACGCGCAGCGAGGACCGCACACCGGACTGGGCCTGGCCGAGCACATCGCCCTCACGGCGCTGTTCGAGGTCGATCCGCGACAGCTCGAAGCCGTCGAGGGTCGCCGCCACTGCTGCCAGCCTGGCCCTCGCCGGGCTGGCCTCGGGCATCTCGCTGACCAGCAGGCACAGCCCGGGGGCCGAACCTCGCCCGACCCGGCCGCGCAGCTGGTGCAGCTGGGAGACGCCGAAGCGGTCGGCGTCCATGATCACCATGGCGGTGGCGTTGGGGACGTTGACGCCGACCTCGATGACGGTGGTCGCGACCAGCACGTCCACCTCACCGGCGGCGAAGCGCCGCATCACGTCGTCCTTGTCGTCGGGCTGCATCCGCCCGTGCAGCACCTCGACCCGCAGCCCGTTGAGCGCTCCGGCGCGGAGCTGTTCGGCGATCTCCAGGACAGCGAGCGGCGGCCGCTTCTCCGGGTCCTCGGCCTCCTCGGCCGCCTTCTTGGACTTCTTCTTCGGCTCGTCCTCGCCGTCCCCGATGCGCGGGCACACCACGTACGCCTGGTGCCCGTTCTCCACTTCCTCCCGTACGCGCTCCCAGGCGCGGGTCAGGAAGTGCGGCTTGTCCTTGGCCGGTACGACGTGGGTGGCGATCGGGGAACGCCCGGCGGGGAGCTGGTCCAGCACGGACGTCTCCAGGTCGCCGAAGACCGTCATCGCCACCGTGCGCGGAATGGGGGTGGCCGTCATGACCAGCAGGTGCGGCGGCTGCTTCCCCTTCGACCGGAGCGCGTCGCGCTGCTCGACTCCGAACCGGTGCTGTTCGTCGACGACGACCAGCCCGAGGTCGTGGAACTGCACCTTGTCCTCGATCAGCGCATGCGTGCCGATGACAAGACCCGCCTCCCCCGTCACCAGGTCCAGCAGCGCCTGCCGCCGTGCGGGCATCCCCATCGACCCGGTGAGCAGCACGACCTTCGTCCCGAGCGAGGACCCGCCGAGCATGCCGCCCTCGGCCAGCTCGCCCATCATCTCCACGATCGACCGGTGGTGCTGCTGTGCGAGCACTTCGGTGGGCGCGAGCATGGCGGCCTGCCCGCCCGCGTCGACGACGGCGAGCATGGCGCGCAGCGCCACCATGGTCTTCCCGGAACCCACTTCCCCCTGGAGCAGCCGGTGCATCGGGTGTTCGGTGGCGAGGTCGTCGAAGATCTCCTTGGAGACCTTCTGCTGGCCGTCGGTGAGGGTGAAGGGCAGCTTGGCGTCGAAGGCGTCGAGGAGGCCGTCGGGGGTGGGCTTGCGGGCGACGGCGGGAAGCTGGGTCTCGGCGAACCGGCGGCGGGCCAGGGCGACTTGGAGGACGAAGGCCTCGTCCCACTTGAGGCGGTCGCGGGCGTCGGCGATCTCCGCCTTGGTGCGCGGGCGGTGGATCTTGCGGAAGGCGTCGGGGAGCGGGATCAGGCCGCGGCCCTCGCGGAGCGCGGTGGGGAGCGGGTCGACCAGCTCGGACCAGTTCGTGGCTTCCATGGAGGCCAGGACCAGGTCGACGGTCTTGGCGATCTTCCAGCTCTCCATCTGGGCACAGGCCGGGTAGAGCGGGATCAGCTGGTTCGCCCAGGCCTCCACGGCGTCGGAGCCCGCGTCCTTGCCGAGCATCTCGTACGCCGGGTGGGAGAGCTGGCGGATGTTGCGGAACATGCCGACCTTGCCGGAGAACATTCCCTTGCGGCCCGGCAGGAGCTCTTTCTGGTGGTGGTAGATCGTCTTGCCGAAGAAGACCAGCTGGAGGCGTCCGCTGCCGTCGGTGAGGGTGACTTCGAGGCGCTGGCCCTTGCCGTTGTTGAAGCGCAGGATGCGGGCGTCCGCGACCTGGGCGACGACGGTGGCGTGCTCGTCGAGCGGGAGGTCGGCGAGCTGGGTGAGCTCGCCGCGCTCGGCGTACCGCCGGGGGTAGTGGTGCAGCAGGTCACCGACCGTGTGCAGGTCGAGGTGCTCGGCCATCACCTTCGCGGTGGTGCCGCCGAGTGTCTTCTTGAGTGGTTCGTCGAGCGAGGGCACGAGATCCATTGGACACCATGGGTCTGACATCCCCCGCGCCCTGTGGACGGCTCCGCGTCATGCCTGCGTCACGCAGGGGTTCACGCAGGGGTCCCGCGCCCCCGCTCGTACGCCTCCCGGTAGGCCTGTGGGGTCAGGGCCGCCCGGGTCGCCTCCGTCGTGCGTACGACGTCGAGGTCGCCCAGCAGGGGGGTGCCGCGCAGGCCCTCCGCCTCGCCGAGCAGCCGGGCCGCCCGCTCCGGGGGACCGGCCTGGGCCCGGGCCTCGGCGAGTTCGGCGAGGATCAGGCGGCCCGGCTGGTCCTCGGCGAGGACGGTGGCCTGGTCGAACCACTCCTCGGCCTGTGCCGGGTCGCCCTGCGCCAGGGCGGTGCGGCCGAGGCCGAGCAGCACGCGCAGGGTCTCGCCCGTACCGAACCAGCTCTCGGTGCCCCCGTCGAGGGCCTCCTCGTAGTGCGTGCGGGCGCGTGCCGGGTCCCCGGTCAGGCGGGCCGCGTCACCGAGCCCGCGGAGCGCTCCGGTCGCCTTGTCGGGGACGCCGATGCCGCGGGCCAGGTCGGCGGAGCGGGTGAGGAGTACGACGGCCTCGCCCGTCCGTCCGGCGTGCAGCAGGACGTGGCCGCGCCGCATCAGCATGTCGGCGGTCTCCTCGGGGGCCTTCAGCTCGGTGACGAGGACGAGCGCCTCCTCCAGGAGGACCAGTGCCCGGGCGTGGTCGCCGCGCCAGTGGGCGAAGGTGGCCAGCGGGTCGAGGCAGTTGGCGATGCCCCAGCGGTCGCCGGTCGCCCGGAAGCCGGCCAGCGCCGACGCGAAGTCCTCCTCCGCCGGGCCCGGCCGCCCGGCGAACAGGTGCTGGTAGGCGCGGCCCATCCGCAGCAGCGCACCCGCCCAGGGACCGCTTCTGCCGTACGCCTCCTCCTCCTGCGACGTCGTCCGGGTGTCCGCCCGTGGGCCCGAGGCGAGGGCCCACAGGGTGAGGAGGTGCGGGCGGCGCAGGTGTCCGACCAGGCCCTCGATCAGCCGGTCGGCGCGGGCGGTCAGCTCCGCGTCTGCCGCGCTGCCGTCGGGGCCCGTCCGCGGGTCGACGGCCGCGAGCAGGCACAGCGCGTACTCCTCCGCGAGCCCCGGCGGTGGCTCCTGCCCCGCGGCCCGCAGCACCTCCCGGGCGGCGCGCGACAGTTCGCCGGAGTGCCCGCGCAGCGGGGCGTACCAGGAGAGCCCGGCGAGCAGTTTCAGGGAGCTGGCGGTGTCGCTTCGGCGCACGGCGACGAGGAGGTCGGTGTGCTCGGTTTCGAGGAGGTCGAGCCAGTGCAGCTGTGCCGCCTCGCGCAGGTGGGGTTCGGCGCGCTCCACGAGGGCCAGGAAGTACGCCGTGTGGGCGGCCCGGAAGTCCCGTTCCTCCGCGCCCAGTTGTTCCGCGCAGAAGGCCCTGATCGTCTCCAGCATCCGGTAGCGCCCGCCGGTGACCGTGACGAAGGACTTCTCGACCAGGGAGGCCAGGACGTCCTCCGCGTCGGGTGCCGCGCACACCTGTCGTACGGCGTCCGCCGTCGCTCCTCCGGCGAACACGGTGAACCGGCGCGCCAGCTCCTGTTCCGTCGCGTCCAGGAGTTCCCAGCTCCACTCCACCACCGCGCGCAGGGTGCGGTGCCGGGGCTCCTTGGTGCGGTCGCCGCGCGACAGCAGCCGAAAACGCGCATCCGGCACCGGTGCGAGGGAACCGCTCTCCGGTGCCGGTGCGAGCAGACCGCCCTCCGGCACCGGTGCGAGGAGACCGCCCTCCGGCACCGGTGCGAGGGAACCGCCCTCCGGCACCGGTGCGAGGGAACCGCCCTCCGGCGCCGGTGCAAAGGAGCCTCCGTCCGGTGCCGGTGCCGGTGCGTCGCCGAGCCGGGCGCACAGGCGGTCCGCGAGATCGTCCACGGAGAGGGTCCGCAGCCGGGCCGCCGCGAGTTCCAGGGCGAGCGGCAGCCCGTCCAGGGCGGCGCAGAGGTCCGCCACGCGTGCGTGCCGTGCGGTGCCCGGACGCAGGTCGAGTCCCGGGCGCACCGAGGCCGCGCGCTCCGTGAACAGGCGCACCGCTTCCGGTGTGCGCAGCGGCTCCACCGTGACGAGCGTCTCCCCGGTGACGCCCAGCGCCTCCCTGCTGGTGGCCAGCACCTTCAGTGCGGGGTGTGCTCCGAGCATGCGGACGGCCAGCAGTGCCGCCGCCCCGACCAGGTGCTCGCAGTTGTCCAGGACGAGCAGCGGTGGCTGTCCTTCGTGGGCGGCCAGCACCGACAGCAGCCGTTCCAGGGCGTCGGCACTGCCGCCCGTCCGGTCGGGGAAGCCGCTCTCGCGCACGCCGAGGGCCGCCAGGACGGCGTACGGCAGGCCCGCCGCGTCCGGCACCGGTGCCAGTTCCACGTAACAGACCTCGCCCGGCCAACGGCCCGCGCCCTCCTGTGCCAGGCGCGTCTTGCCCGCCCCGCCGGGGCCGGTGAGGGTCACCAGGCGGGCGGAGCGAAGCAGGCCGCCGAGCTGCCTCAGGTCGTCCTCGCGGCCGACGAAGCTGGTGAGCCGGGCGGGCAGCGGGCGCGGGGCGGCGGCGCCCTGCGGACGCAGGAGTTCCAGGTGGAGGGCGGCCAGTTCGGGCGAGGGGTCGGCGCCGAGCTGCTCGGCGAGGGTGTGCCGGGCGTCCTCGTAGACGGCGAGGGCCTCGGCGGGCCGTCCGGCAGCCCCCAGGGCCCGCATCAGCAGTCCGTACGGGCGCTCGCGCAGCGGTTGTACGGCGATCAGCTCGCGCAGTTCCGGTACCAGCGCGGCGCCTCCCCCGAGGCCCAGCTCGGCCGCCGCGAGGTTTTCGCGGGCGCTCAGCCGTGCCTCCTCCAGGCGGCGGGCCTCGGTCCCGGCGAAGGCCGCGAAGGGGCCGGGCGCGAGGCCGGCGAGGGCGTTGCCGCGCCACAGGGCGAGGCCCTCGCGCAGCAGTTCCGCGGCCCGCCCGTGCTCCCCCGCCGCCAGGGCGGTCCGTCCGGCGCGCACGGCATCCTCGAAGAGGTGCACGTCGAGGGTGGCCGGATCCGCGTCCAGTCGGTATCCGAGGGGAACGGACTCGATCCGTACGCCGAGCACCCGGAGGCGCCTGCGCAGCCGGGACACCTGCGACTGGAGGGCGTTCGCGGCACCGGCCGGCGGCTCGTCACCGTACAGACCCGCGATGAGGCGCTCGGCGGTGACACCACGCCCGGCGTTCAGGAGCAACAGTGCGAGGAGCGTGCGCGGGCGCTCGCCGCCGGGGTCGAGAAGCTCACCGGTGTCGGTGCGTATCTCCACGGGGCCCAGCAGTCCGAAGCGCATGCGCCGATTGTGCTGCGCCCTCGAAGAAAGAGGGCGGGAGGACAAGAAAAAACCGGCCCACCCGAGGGTGGACCGGTTCTTCAAGCAACCAGCGAGGTGGCCGCGCTATCTAGACGTCAGCGCGAGACCTTGCCGGCCTTGATGCACGAGGTGCAGACGTTAAGCCGCTTCGGCGTCCGACCGACCACTGCACGCACGCGCTGGATGTTGGGGTTCCAACGACGCGAGGTACGGCGGTGCGAGTGCGAAATGTTGTTGCCGAAGCCCGGCCCCTTGCCGCAGACGTCGCAGTTGGCAGCCACGGTCACTCCAAAGACTTCAGATGCACTTACAGTGAATTCCGGCATGCCGAAGGATCCGAGGATCCTGTGGCGTAGCCGGGGGAATGTCCCGATTTTCATCGGGCAACCGGAGCAGCATACAACGACTGCTCTCGTACAACGAAACTACCACGGCTCCCGGGGACCTCGCCCCGGCCCCTTCTGCCGCCGCCCCCGCCCCGGGGGCTAATCTGCGAGAGTTCCCGCTGCTCAAGGAGGAGGCCCAGGTGCCGCAGTCCCCCGACGACCTCGACGCCGTCGCGGTACGCACCTGGTGCTCGCTGGCCCTCGCGGCCCTGGGCGCGGAGCGCGAGGAGATCGACGCGATCAACGTGTACCCGGTCGCCGACGGGGACACCGGGACGAATCTGTATCTGACGATGGAGTCCGCGGCCCAGGCCGTGGAGGCCGTCTTCGCCGCGCACGAGACGGTGACGGGTCCCTCGGCCTCGGTTCCGCTGCTGTCCGATGCGGTACGGGCCATGGCGCACGGTGCGCTGATAGGCGCACGGGGCAACTCCGGCACGATCCTCTCCCAGCTCCTGCGGGGCATGTCCGAGGAGCTGGCCGCCGTGGAGCGGGCGGACGCGGCGGCCCTGTGCAGGGCGCTGGAGCGGGCGGCCGCGCTGGCGTACGAGGCGGTGGCGCACCCCGTGGAGGGGACGGTGCTCACGGTCGCCACGGCGGCGGCGCGGGCGGCCGCCGCCTCGGGGGCCGCCTCCGTTCCCGGTGTCGCCCGGGCCGCGTACGAGGGTGCGCGGGCCGCGCTGCCGCAGACCACCGGGCAGCTCGCCGCGCTCGGCCGGGCCGGGGTCGTCGACGCGGGCGGGCGGGGCCTGGTGGCGGTGCTGGGGGTGCTGGTCGAGGCGGTCACGGGGGAAGCGGTGGCCGTACGGGCGAAGGCTCCTGCCGCAGTGCCGACCGACGAGGACTGTTCCGCCGACCACTCCGACGAGGGCGGGCCCGCGTTCGAGGTGATCTACCTGCTGGAGGCCGAGGACGCGGCGGTGGACCGGCTGCGGCGTCGGCTCGACGGGCTCGGGGACTCGCTCGTGGTCGTGGGCGGGGACGGGCTGTGGAACGTCCACGTCCACGTGGACGACGCGGGGGCCGCCGTCGAGGCGGGGGTCGAGGCCGGGCGGCCGTACCGCATCCGCATCACGCACTTCGGCGCCGACCGGGTGGCTCCGCCCCGGGAGCGGGCGCAGCGGGCGGTCGTCGCGGTGGTGCCGGGCGACGGCCTGGTGGAGCTGTGCGCACAGGCCGGTGCGACGACCGTGCTGGCGCGGCCCGGGGAGCCGCCGGCCAGCGGCGAACTGGTGGACGCGATCCGGCGGGCGCACGCGCGGGAGGTCGTGCTGCTGCCCAACGACGCGGATCTGCGGCACACCGCCGCGGCCGCCGCCCAGCAGGTACGGAGCGAGGGCGTGCGGGTCGCGCTGATCCCGACCCGGGCCGCCGTCCAGGGCATCGCGGCGCTCGCGGTGCACGAGCCGGACCGGCGGTTCGACGAGGACGTCGTCGCGATGACGTCGGCGGCGGGGGCCACCCGGTACGCCGAACTGGCCGTCGCGGAACGGCAGTCGTGGACGACGGCGGGCGTGTGCCAGGCGGGCGACGTGCTCGGGCTGATCGACGGGGACGTCGCGGTGATCGGGACGGACGTGGCAGTGACGGCACGGACGGTGCTGGACCGCATGCTGTCGGCGGGGGGCGAGCTGGTGACGCTCGTGCTGGGGGAGGCGGTGCCGGAGGGTCTCGGCGAGGCGCTCGCATCGCACGTGCGGGGACGGCACCTGGCGGTGGACACGGTGGTCTACCGGGGCGGCCACCCGTCCTCGCCCCTCCTCATCGGCATCGAGTAGCCCCACCGTGCGGGCGGGCCCGTCAGCGCACCGTCAGTGCCCGGTAAGCCGGGCCCCGCACGCTCTCCCCATGACCCAGCGACCGCAGTCACAGTCCCTCGCCCACCTCCACCTCCTCGTCTCCGGCGCCAGCATCGCCGGTCCCGCCCTCGCCCTCCAGCTCGCCCGGCGCGGTGCCCGTGTCACCGTCGTCGAGAAGGCGGCGGCGCTCCGGCCCGGCGGGTTCGCCGTCGACTTCCGGGGGCACGTGCACCGCACGGTCCTCCAGGACATGGGGATCTGGGACGAGGTCCACGTCCGCCGCACCCGTATGAAGGCCCAGACCCTCGTGGACGCCGACGGCGTTCCCCGCCTGGACCTCCCCTCCACCTTCATGGGCGGCGACGTCGAGATCGAGCGCGGTGATCTCGCCGCGATCATGTACGAGCGGACCAAGGACCTGCCGAACGTCACCTACGTCTTCGGGGACTCGGTCGCGAGCCTCCACGAGACCCCCACCGGCGTCGACGTCACCTTCGAGAACTCCCCGCCCCGCACCTTCGACCTCGTCGTCGGCGCCGACGGCCTGCACTCGCGCACCCGTGCCCTCGCCTTCGGCGCCGAGGCCGGATACCTGAAGTACCTGGGTTACTACGTGGCCGGGTTCGACCTGCCCAATCACCTGGGGCTCGACCGCACGGCCCACTACTACAGCGATCCCGGCCGGATGGTCGCCCTCGCGAACACCGACGGCGATCCCGCGCGCGCCACCGCGTCCTTCGTCTTCTCCTCCCCCGAGCGCCTCGACCACGACCGGCGTGATCTCGCGCGGCAGCAGAAGATCCTGAGTGAACGGTTCCGGGGGATGGGGTGGGAGACCGAGCGGGTGCTGGAGGCACTGGCGGGCCTGCGGTCGGTGGACGAACTGTACTTCGACGCCATCGCGCAGATCCACGTGGACCGGCTGTCCGTGGGACGGGTGGTGCTGGTGGGGGATGCCGGGTACGGGGCCACCATGGGCGGCATGGGGACGGGCGCGGCCGTCGTCGCCGCGTACGTCCTGGCCGGTGAGCTGGCCCTGGCGGGCGGCGACCACCGCACCGCGTTCGCCGCGTACGAGGCGGAGTTCCGCGACTTCGCCAAGGGGTGCCAGAAGGTCGCGGGCAACGCGGGCCCGTTCCTCGCGCCGCCCACCGCCCGCAAGATCCGCCGGCGCGACCTCACCTACCGGATGCTCTCCGCCCGCCCCCTGGCCGGGTTCTTCAAGAAGCTGACCGAGAAGGCGGCGACGGACATCGTGCTGCGCGACTATCCCTGACCCGCGCCCTCCGCCGGGTTCCGCAGCCGCCAGCCGTGGTCGACCGGGCCGATGCCCGCGCCCAGCGCGAAGCCCGCCGCGATGGCCTCCGTGACGTACTCCTTCGCGGCGGAGACCGCCTGCGGCACGTCCAGGCCTTTCGCCAGGCCCGAGGCGATCGCGGAGGCGAGCGTGCAACCGGTGCCGTGGGTATGGCGGTTGTCGTAGCGCGGGGCGCGCAGCCAGTGATCGTCCGTGCCGTCGGTGAGCAAGTCGACGGCCTCGCCCGGGAGATGGCCGCCCTTGATGAGCACCCAGCGCGGGCCGCAGGCGAGGAGCGCGTCCGCCGCCGCACGCATCCCGTCCTCCGACTCCACCCGTACGCCGGTGAGTTGGGCCACCTCGTCCAGGTTCGGGGTGGCGACGGTGGCCACCGGGAGGAGGGCCTTGCGCACGGACTCCACGGCCGAGGCGGCGAGCAGGGAGTCGCCGTGCTTGGAGACGCCGACCGGGTCCACGACGACCGGGGCGTCGGTGGCGGCGAGGAGGGCCGCCACCTCCTCCACCAGTTCGGCGGAGGAGAGCATGCCGGTCTTCACGGCCTGCACCCCGATGTCGTCCACGACGCTGCGGTACTGGGCCCGCACCGCCTCCACCGGAAGGTCCCAAACCCCTTGGACGCCCAGGGAGTTCTGGGCGGTGACGGCGGTGAGCACGCTCATCCCGTGCACGCCCAGGGCCAGCATCGTCTTCAGGTCCGCCTGGATGCCCGCACCGCCGCCGGAGTCGGAACCGGCGACGGTGAGCACGCAGGGGAGCACGCCGTGACGTGCGGCAGGAGTTATTCGCATACCTGCGAATGTAACGCGGCCGTACGCCGGGCAGGTCAGCCCTCGATGTCCCCGAAGTGGTCCCAGCCGCCCTTGTTGGTCCAGGGCGCCCCGTCGACCGTCACCTGCGGCAGCGCGGACGGGTTGAGGACCTCGCCGATGACCTTCCAGCGGGCCGGGAGCTTCACGTCCGGCGGGAAGGTCGCCACGATCGCGTGGTCCTCTCCCCCGGTCAGCACCCACTGGATGGGGTCGACGCCGACCGCCTGCCCGATGTCCGACATCTGGGTGGGGATGTCGATGAGCCCGGAGCGCAGGTCGATGCGGACCTTGCTGGCCTCGGCGATGTGCCCGAGGTCGGCGACCAGTCCGTCGCTGACGTCGGTCATCGCGGTGGCGCCGAGCCCGGCCGCCGCGGGGCCCGCGTGGTACGGCGGTTCGGGCCTGCGGTGCGCCTCGACGAAGGCGCGCGGCGAGCGGAAGCCGCGGGAGAGGACCGCGTGGCCCGCCGCCGACCAGCCGAGCCACCCCGTCACGGCGACGACGTCGCCGGGGCGGGCTCCGGAGCGTACGACCGGTTCGTGGTTGCGCAGGTCGCCGAGCGCGGTGATGGCCACCGTGATGGTGTCCCCGCGTACGACGTCGCCGCCGACCACGGCCGCGCCCGCGACCTGGCACTCGTCGCGCAGCCCGTCCATCAGCTCGGTCGGCCAGGTGGCCGGGAGTTCGGCGGGGACCACGAGGCCCAGCAGGAGCGCGGTCGGGACGGCGCCCATGGCCGCGATGTCGGCGAGGTTCTGGGCGGCGGCCTTGCGGCCCACGTCGTACGCCGTCGACCAGTCGCGCCGGAAGTGCCGTCCCTCCAGGAGGATGTCGGTGCTCGCGACGACCCGTCGGTCCGGTGCCGCGACGACCGCCGCGTCGTCGCCGGGCCCGAGCCGTACGGCCGGGGTGGAGGTGAGGCGGGAGGTCAGCTCTCTGATGAGGCCGAACTCTCCCAGCTCGCCCACGGTGCCCTTCATGAATGTGCCCCTTCTGCCCCAGTGCGCTTGCGGTCGCGAGCCAGCACTGCTCTAGGTACCGTCAACACGTACGTCACCTTCTGCTGCACGCGTACGTCAACTTCTGTTCGCCGCACGCCGCGATGCGCCTTCGGCGTACGGGCGCGGGCGGCCGCGCACGTCTCCCCACCGCCCGCGACGACACGGTACGGTGGCGTCTCTTTCCCCCACCCCACATGATCCTCGTGGCCGCCTTGGAGGTTCCGTGGTACAGGCGTACATCCTCATCCAGACCGAAGTCGGCAAGGCTTCGACGGTCGCCGACACGATCGGCAAGATAACGGGAGTCATCCAGGCCGAGGACGTGACAGGACCCTACGACGTGATCGTGCGGGCCCAGTCGGACACCGTGGACGAGCTCGGCCGCATGGTGGTCGCCAAGATCCAGCAGGTGGACGGCATCACACGCACTCTGACCTGCCCGGTCGTCCACCTGTAGCCCCGTCTACGCTTGGTCGCATGGCTTCTTCGACCCACCGGCTCCGCCGTGCCTCGGCCGCCGCAGCGATCCTGCTGTCGGCGGCCGTTGCCTGTGCTCCCAGCGACGGTTCCGCGGCCGTGGCGGTTCCCTCGCCGGACGCGGAGGTCGCGGGGTACTGCACGGCGCTGCACAAGGAGCTGCCGGCCAAGGTCATGGACGACGTGGCGCGCCGCGGCGCATCGCCCGATTCCCCCTACACGGCGGCCTGGGGCGACCCCGCGATCGTACTGCGCTGCGGGATCGAGCGGCCCGCCGAGGTCATGGACCCGAAGAACGACGGGGTGGAGGTCAACGGGGTCGGCTGGGTCGTGGACGACCGGGGCGACGACGGCCTGCGCTTCCTGTCCCGCTACCGGGAGGCGTACGTGGAACTCCTGGTCCCCGCCTCGTACCACGCGGACGCGAGCATCCTGGTCGACTTCGCGAAGCCCGTGGAGAAGTCGATCCCCAAGACCGTCGACGACTGAGCCGGTCCGCCGCGCGACGGACCGGCCCGGGTCGCGAGGGACTCAGCGCAGACCGGTCGAGCGCCGCAGCGCCGCCTGGATCAGCAGGTCCACCAGCTCCGGGTAGGAGACGCCGGTCTCCTGCCACATGCGCGGGTACATCGAGATCGGCGTGAAGCCGGGCATCGTGTTGATCTCGTTGATCACGAACTCGCCGTTGTCCTGGAGGAAGAAGTCCGCCCGGACCAGACCCTCGCAGGACGCCGCGTCGAAGGCCGCGACCGCGAGCCGCTGGAGTTCGGCGGTCTGCTCGTCGGTCAGCGGCGCGGGCACGATCCCGGCCGCCGAGTCGATGTACTTGGCCTCGAAGTCGTAGAAGTCGTGCGCGGAGACCGGCGGGATCTCGGCGGGCACGCTCGCCCGCGGCCCGTCCTCGAACTCCAGCACCCCGCACTCGATCTCGCGCCCGGTGAGCAGCGACTCGACCAGCACCTTCGGGTCGTGGCGCTGCGCCTCCTCGATCGCCTCGTCGAGGCCCGAGAGATCGTTGACCTTGGTGATGCCCATCGAGGAACCGCCCCGGGCGGGCTTCACGAAGAGCGGCCAGCCGTGCTCCCCGGCGAAGTCCACGATCCGCTTGCGCGCGGCCGACGGGTCGGCGGCCCACTCGCGGGGGCGGATGACCTCGTACGGTCCGACCGGCAGCCCGAAGGAGAGGAAGACCCGCTTCATGTACTCCTTGTCCTGGCCGACGGCCGAGGAGAGCACACCCGAGCCGACGTACGGAACACCCGAGAGCTCCAGCAGCCCCTGGAGGGTGCCGTCCTCTCCGTACGGGCCGTGCAGGACCGGGAAGACGACGTCGACCTCGCCCAGCGCCTTGGGCACGGAGCCCGGCTCGCTGTAGACGACCTCGCGGTTGGCCGGGTCGACGGACAGCACGACCGAGGCCTCGGAGGCGTCGGTGAGCTGCTCGACGTTGGGGACCTTGCGGTCGGTGATCGCCATCCGGTCGGGTTCGTCGGCGGCCAGCACCCAACGCCCGTCCAGGGTGATGCCGATCGGCAGCACGTCGTACTTCTCGCGGTCGATGGCCCGCATGACGGCGCCGGCCGTGACGACCGAGATGCCGTGCTCGGAGCTGCGACCGCCGAAGACGACGGCCACACGCGGCTTGCGGGGCTCCTGGTCAGGGCTCTGGGGGAGGTTCTCGCTGCTCATATCGGCTTGAGGGTACCCGAAGAGCCCTGGCACACCCGTAGCGGACGCCCTGCGGAACTCGGCGTTCCGGCTCGGGACTCAGCGTTCCGGCTTGGCGCTGCGCGACATCAGCTCCTTCACCGCGACCAGCGGCGGCTTGCCCTCGTGGACGATGCTCACCACCGTCTCGGTGATCGGCATCTCGACGCCGTGCCGGGTCGCCAGATCCAGAACCGACTCGCAGGACTTGACGCCCTCGGCGGTCTGCTTGGTGGCGGCGACGGCCTCCTGGAGCGTCATGCCGCGCCCCAGGTTGGTGCCGAAGGTGTTGTTGCGCGACAGCGGCGAGGAGCAGGTGGCGACCAGGTCGCCCATGCCCGCGAGCCCGGCGAAGGTGTGCGCGTCGGCGCCCATCGCGAGGCCGAGCCGGGTGGTCTCGGCGAGGCCCCGGGTGATGAGGGAGGCCTTGGTGTTGTCGCCCATGCCCATGCCGTTGGTGATGCCGACGGCCAGCGCGATGACGTTCTTGACCGCGCCGCCCAGCTCCACGCCGACCACGTCGGTGGTGGTGTACGGGCGGAAGTACGGGGTGTGGCAGGCCGCCTGGAACCGCACAGCGGCGTCCTCGTCGCGGCAGGCGACCACGGCCGCGGCGGGGTGCCGGGCGGCGATCTCCTGGGAGAGGTTGGGCCCGGAGAGCACGGCGACCCGCTCCTCGGGGACCTCGCCGACTTCGGCGATGACCTCGCTCATGCGCTTGGCGGTGCCGAGTTCGACGCCCTTCATCAGCGACACGAGGACGGAGTCGGCCGGCAGGAGGTCCTTCCAGCCGCTCAGGTTCTCCCGGAGCGTCTGCGAGGGGATGCACAGCACGGCGAAGTCCGCGCCCGAGGCGGCCTCGGCGGCGTCCGCGGTGGCGGTGATGCCGTCGGGGAGCTGGACCCCCGGCAGATAGTCGGGGTTGGTGCGCGTGGCGTTGATGACCTCCGCGCGGGCGGCGTTGCGCCCCCACAGGGACACCTCGCAGCCCGCGTCGGCGAGCACCATGCCGAAGGCGGTCCCCCAGGAGCCGTTGCCGAAGACGGCGACCCGTGTCACTTGGCGTTCTCCCCCGACTGCTGCTGCTTCTTCTCGGCGGCCTTGCGACGCTGCTCGGCCCGTGCCTTGCGGTGGTCGTACACCTCGGCGGGCACCGGCTCCTGCCGTACCTCCGCGAGGAGTTCGGTGATGGCGGCCATGATGGCCTCGGTCGCCTCGCGGAGCACGTCCGGCGTGGGTTCCTTGTCGTAGAACCGCTCCAGGTCGACCGGCGGTCCGGCCAGCACCTGAAGGGTCTTGCGGGGGAAGAAGTGCGTCTTCTTGCCCTTGGCGTACGGCGGCATGGCGAGGTTCGCGCCCCACTGGGCGACCGGGATCACGGGCACCTTGGTCTGGAGCGCCACCCGGGCGGCGCCGGTCTTGCCGGCCATCGGCCACATGTCGGGGTCGCGGGTGAGGGTGCCCTCCGGGTAGAAGGCGACGCACTCGCCGCGCTCGATGGCCTCGATGGCGGCCCGGAAGGCGTTCATCGCGTCCGTCGTCTCGCGGTAGACCGGGATCTGGCCCGTGCCGCGCAGCATCATGCCGACGAACGGGGTCTTGAAGAGCCCCGCCTTGGCGAGGAAGCGCGGCACCCGGCCGGTGTTGTACTGCCAGTGCGCGTACGACAGGGGGTCCACGTAGGAGTTGTGGTTCACGGCGGTGATGAAGCCGCCGTCCGCCGGAATGTGCTCCATTCCGCGCCAGTCCCGCTTGAAGAGCACAAGCAGCGGGGGTTTGGCGATGACCGCGGCCAGGCGGTACCAGAAGCCGATTCTGCGGCGGGACACTCGGGACACCTTCCTCTAGGACCCTGGCCACTGCACCCCGTGTGCACTTGTGCGCCTGGTTCCGGCGGACAGTGTCGCCCCGGGTCCCTCGTCTGTCGAGAACACCGTACGCCCCGGTCCGGGGACCGGGCCTCCTGGCCGGGGAGGACCTGGGGCGACAATGGGCCCGTCCGCCTCCCCGCCCCCTCGCGCCGCCCCGCCCGGCCGCCCGGACGAAAGGCCCGTCCCCTGAACGCGTCTCGGACCCCCCGCTGGTCCCTGGTGGTGCCGCTGAAGCCCTTGGCACGGGCGAAGAGCAGGCTCGCGCCCGCCGCCTCGGAGGCGCTGCGGCCGGGCCTCGCCCTGGCGTTCGCGCAGGACACCGTGGCCGCCGCGCTGGCCTGTACGGCGGTCCGCGATGTGGTGGTCGTCACGGACGACCCGGTGGCGTCCGCCGCGCTCGCCGAGTTGGGCGCCCGCACCGTGCCGGACTCCCCGGCCGCCGGTCTCAACGCCGCGCTGGCACACGGAGTGCGTACGGTACGGTCCCGCCGCCCCGGTGCTTTCGTCGCCGCCCTCAACGCGGACCTGCCCGCGCTGCGCCCCGCCGAATTGCTGCGGGTGCTCGACCGGGCGACGGAATTTCCGCGCGCATTTCTGACCGATGCCGCAGGAATCGGAACTACATTCCTTTCCACTGCGCCAGAAGTGGAATTCCGGCCCTCGTTCGGGGGACCCTCCCGTATCCGGCACATGATTTCGGGTGCGGAGGAACTGCTGCTCGAATTGGTGGATTCGGTACGGCAGGACGTGGATACCGGCGACGATCTGCGGGCCGCGTTCGCCCTGGGGGTGGGCCCGCACACGGCCGCCCTCTCCCCCGCGTTCGCCGAGGCTTCCGCCCTGCTGTCCCCCGACAGGCCCTAGGCTTTTGGGCATGCAGGCGACCGCGTACACGTACGACCCCGAGACCCGCAGCGGCAGTGTGCTGCTCGACGACGGCACTCCGGTGCCCTTCGACGCGGCGGCCTTCGACGCGGGCGGGCTGCGGCTGCTGCGCGCCGGTCAGCGCGTGCGCATCGAGACGGCCGACCACACGGCGGACCGCACGGCGGGCGAGGAGGCCGGTGGGACGTCCGGCGCGGGCCCGGCGGTCCGGATCACCCTGGTGACCCTCCAGACCTTCTGAGCGGGGCTCCTGGGGCCGCTGAGCCCCCCTGTGACGCCGAGGGCCGCGCCCCCGGTGACGTACGACGGCCAAAAACACCGCGGGCCGGGCTCCCCGGAGGGAGCCCGGCCCGGCGTGTGAGTACCGCGTCGCCAGAACTACTTCTTCTTGGCGGTGGTCTTCTTCGCGGTGGTCTTGCGCGCCGTGGTCTTCTTGGCCGGAGCCTTCTTGGCGGTGGCCTTCTTCGCCGGGGCGGTCTTCTTGGCGACGGCCTTCTTGGCGGTGGTCGCCGTGGCCTTCTTGGCCGGAGCGGCCTTCTTCGCCGTGGCGGTCGCCTTCTTGGCGGTCGCGGTGGCCTTCTTGGCCGTGGTCTTCTTCGCCGTCGCCGTGGTCTTCTTGGCGGCGGTCGCCGTGGTCTTCTTCGCGGCGGTGGTCTTCTTCGTCGCGGTCGCCTTCTTGGCGGTGGCCTTCTTGGCCGCGGCCTTGGCGGTCGTACGGGTGGAAGAACCGCCCGACAGGCTGCCCTTGGGCGCCTTCTTGACGGCCACGTCGTTCTTCGGGAGCTTCTTCGAGCCCGCGACGAGGTCCTTGAAGCCCTGACCGGCGCGGAAGCGCGGCACGGACGTCTTCTTGACCCGGACGCGCTCACCCGTCTGCGGGTTGCGGGCGTAGCGGGCCGGACGGTCCACCTTCTCGAACGAGCCGAAACCGGTGACCGAGACACGGTCGCCGGCCACGACGGCGCGGACGATCGCGTCCAGGACGGCGTCCACGGCGTCAGCGGCCTGCTGACGGCCGCCGACCTTGTCGGCAATCGCTTCTACGAGCTGGGCCTTGTTCACGTCTTCCCCTTCGGAGACATTGCCGGAACGAAATGTCCAGGCTTATTCGCACGTTAGGCAGATATATACCGCAAATCAAACACGAAACGGGCTAATCACCCTAGTGCCGCAACGTTGTAGGTCTTACGGGAGCCCTCAGAGGAGTTCCGAAGGCCCAGTTGCTAGTCGACTTCGGGGAATCGGCCTTCGTCGAGGTCCTTCATGAACCTGCTCAGACGCCTGTCGGCAGTCACGAGATCGTGTTTCGCCGCGGCCGATATGACCAGCAGCTTCCGGTTCAGCGCCATCCGTACGCCCTCCGGGACTTGCAGTGCACGCACCCGCGTGTGTGCTTCTTTCAGTTGGTCCGCGACTGCCTCGTACAGCTTGAGTTGGCTGTCTCGTTCCATGCACCGATTGTGCCATCTGGGGCGAGTTGTCGCCTCCGCCGGGGGCAACTAACGGAATTCCAGGCTCCATCAGCCCCTCAAGTCACTTCTGACCCGCTGCCCAACTCCCGTACTCACAAGCGCAGTTGAGACCCGGAACACAGTTCGGCGCCCCCTGCCACGAATGGCGGGGGGCGCCGAAAGTGAGGCGTGGATCTCAGGCCGAACGGGCTACGGGAGCCCCGGAAACGGGTCCCCTGGGAGCGTCCGGCGGGGGATCAGGCGCGGATCGTACTCGGCTTGAAGGCCGGGCGGCTGGATTCGTACGCCTCGATCGCGTCCTCGTTCTGGAGCGTGATGGAGATGTCGTCCAGGCCGTTGAGGAGGCGCCAGCGGGAGTTCTCGTCCAACTCGAAGTCGGCCGTGACGCCCTGGGCCCGCACCTGGCGGTCCTGCAGATCAACGGTGATCTCGGCGTTCGGGTCGGCCTCGACCAGCTCCCACAGACGGTCCACGGTCTCCTGCGGCAGAACCACCGTGAGCAGGCCGTTCTTGAGCGAATTGCCCCGGAAGATGTCCGCGAAGCGCGAGGACACAACTGTCTTGAAACCGTAGTTCTGCAGGGCCCAGACGGCGTGCTCGCGGGAGGAACCGGTGCCGAAGTCGGGTCCGGCGACCAGCACGGAGGCACCCTGGCGCTCGGGCTTGTTGAGCACGAACTCCGGGTCCTTGCGCCAGGCCTCGAAGAGCCCGTCCTCGAAGCCGTCCCTGGTCACCTTCTTGAGCCAGTGGGCGGGGATGATCTGGTCGGTGTCCACGTTGGAGCGCCGCAGGGGCACGGCCCGGCCGGTGTGCGCGGTGAATGCTTCCATGGTTCTCAGGCCTCCACGAGGGCGGTTGCGTCGGTCAGGTCGGCGGGCGACGCCAGGTGGCCCAGGACGGCCGTTGCCGCCGCCACCTGCGGCGACACCAGGTGCGTGCGTCCGCCCTTGCCCTGCCGGCCCTCGAAGTTGCGGTTGGAGGTGGACGCGGAGCGCTCACCGGGGGCGAGCTGGTCGGGGTTCATGCCCAGGCACATCGAGCAGCCCGCATGCCGCCATTCGGCCCCGGCGGCGGTGAACACCTTGTCCAGGCCCTCGTCCATCGCCTGGAGCGCGACGCGCACCGAACCCGGCACGACCAGCATCCGGACGCCACTCGCCACCGAGCGGCCCTCGACGATCGCGGCGGCGGCCCGCAGGTCCTCGATACGGCCATTGGTGCAGGACCCCACGAAGACGGTGTCGACCGTGATGTCGCGCAGCGCCTGCCCGGCCGTCAACCCCATGTATTCCAGGGCCTTTTCGGCGGCATTGCGCTCCGAAGCGTCTTCGTACGAAGCCGGGTCGGGGACGTTCGCCGACAGCGGCGCGCCCTGGCCGGGGTTGGTGCCCCAGGTGACGAACGGGGCCAGCGAGGGACCGTCGATGACGACCTCGGCGTCGAAGACCGCGTCGTCGTCCGACTTCAGCGTCTTCCAGTACGCCACGGCGGCGTCCCAGTCCTCGCCCCGGGGCGCGTGGTCGCGGCCCTTGAGGTAGTCGAAGGTGGTGGCGTCGGGGGCGATCATGCCCGCCCGCGCCCCGGCCTCGATCGACATGTTGCAGATGGTCATGCGGGCTTCCATCGACAGCTTCTCGATGGCCGGGCCCCGGTACTCCAGGATGTAGCCCTGGCCGCCGCCGGTGCCGATCTTCGCGATGATGGCGAGGATCAGGTCCTTGGCGGTGACCTCGTCGGGCAGTTCGCCCTCGACGGTGATGGCCATCGTCCGGGGACGGGCCAGCGGCAGCGTCTGGGTGGCCAGGACGTGCTCCACCTGCGAGGTGCCGATGCCGAAGGCCAGCGCGCCGAACGCGCCGTGCGTGGAGGTGTGCGAGTCGCCGCAGACCACGGTGGTGCCCGGCTGGGTCAGTCCCAGCTGCGGTCCCACCACGTGGACGACGCCCTGCTCGACGTCGCCGAGCGGGTGCAGGCGCACCCCGAAGTCGGCGCAGTTCTTGCGCAGCGTCTCCAGCTGGATCCGGGAGACCGGGTCCGCGATCGGCTTGTCGATGTCGAGGGTCGGGGTGTTGTGGTCCTCGGTGGCGATGGTGAGGTCGAGGCGCCGTACCTGCCGGCCGTTCTTGCGCAGCCCGTCGAAGGCCTGCGGGCTGGTGACCTCGTGCAGCAGGTGAAGGTCGATGAAGAGCAGGTCGGGCTCCCCTTCAGCACGCCGGACGACATGGTCGTCCCAGACCTTCTCCGCGAGTGTCCTACCCATCGCTTTCCCTCCGGCCGGCGGCTTTGCCGGCTCAACTAGAGATGTCGGTTCACCCCGCCCGGACCCCCGTACGGGGCGGTGACCGCGGGCCGTTGTACGGCCGCCGGTACAGCGTGACAAGTTCGTTGGAAAATTGAACTTGCGTTTCACAGAGTGAGACGCGAGTATCGACGCATGGACAACTCTAGCGGCGTCGGCGTTCTCGACAAGGCGGCGCTCGTGCTGAGCGCCCTGGAGTCCGGTCCGGCCACCCTCGCGGGGTTGGTCGCGGCCACCGGGCTCGCACGACCCACGGCACACCGGCTCGCCGTGGCACTGGAACACCACCGGCTGGTGGCACGGGACATGCAGGGCCGTTTCATTCTCGGCCCCCGGCTCTCCGAACTGGCCGCGGCGGCCGGCGAGGACCGCCTCCTGGCCACCGCGGGACCGGTACTGACCCACCTGCGCGACGTGACGGGCGAGAGCGCGCAGCTCTACCGCCGCCAGGGCGACATGCGCATCTGCGTCGCCGCGGCGGAACGGCTGTCCGGACTGCGGGACACGGTCCCGGTGGGCTCCACGCTCACCATGAAGGCCGGTTCCTCCGCGCAGATCCTGATGGCCTGGGAGGAGCCGGAGCGCCTGCACCGGGGCCTCCAGGGCGCCCGCTTCACGGCCACCGCCCTTTCCGGGGTACGTCGCCGGGGCTGGGCCCAGTCGATCGGCGAGCGCGAGCCGGGCGTGGCCTCGGTCTCCGCCCCGGTGCGCGGACCCTCCAACCGCGTGGTCGCCGCCGTCTCGGTCTCCGGACCGATCGAGCGCCTGACCCGCCACCCGGGCCGGATGCACGCCCAGGCGGTCATCGACGCGGCGGCCCGCCTCTCGGAGTCCCTGCGCCGCTCGGGCAGTTGACGCCCGCTCCCCTCAACACCCTTTTTCCGTACGACACTTCGGCCGAGGCCCCGAACTCCCGCGTCACGCAC
Source organism: Streptomyces sp. NPDC087440 (assembly GCF_044744005.1). Classification (NCBI taxonomy): domain Bacteria; kingdom Bacillati; phylum Actinomycetota; class Actinomycetes; order Kitasatosporales; family Streptomycetaceae; genus Streptomyces; species Streptomyces sp. NPDC087440. The sequence goes on from NZ_JBIUXN010000007.1 coordinate 184,485, forward strand.
CGGAGTTCGGGGCTTCGGCCGTGCGGGGTGTGCCGCTCTTGCGCGACGCCCGCGACGCCCCTGCGCGTGCCGACAGCGGGGCGCAATTCGCCAGGGAATTCCGCCCGCCCCTATCCCCGTACCGCAATCCGAATTCCCGAACACGGAAGAAGCCGCAGAATTCCAGAACCGGCCGACAAGGGCGGCGTACGCACCCGGACATGCGAGAAGGCCCCGCATCAGTGATGCGGGGCCTTCTCGGTGCGTACCCCCGACCGGATTCGAACCGGCGCTACCGCCTTGAGAGGGCGGCGTGCTAGGCCGCTACACAACGGGGGCTTGCTATCTGTGCAGTTGTGATCTGCGCTGGGCTACCAGGACTCGAACCTAGAATGACGGTACCAGAAACCGTAGTGTTGCCAATTACACCATAGCCCATGGTGGTTGAGACCATTTTGAATTGATTCGCAGTGGTTTTAACCAGTACCCCCGACCGGATTCGAACCGGCGCTACCGCCTTGAGAGGGCGGCGTGCTAGGCCGCTACACAACGGGGGCCCTAGCGATCCTTGCGTCGATACATCCAGGAGCGACCTGAAGGTGTCGGAAAGAAAGGATCTGTACCCCCGACCGGATTCGAACCGGCGCTACCGCCTTGAGAGGGCGGCGTGCTAGGCCGCTACACAACGGGGGCCCTAGCAGAGCTGCATCTTGATCTATGAACTTCAACAGCTCTTGCAAGCTGGGCTACCAGGACTCGAACCTAGAATGACGGTACCAGAAACCGTAGTGTTGCCAATTACACCATAGCCCACCAAAACTCAACCCCCTGACCGGGGGTCTTCGTTCGGCTTGCGCTTCCCGGCCGGACCTTTCGGCCCTCTCGGGCGGCGCAGAAAGAACATTACCCGAAGGTTCCCGGGGCTCCAAAACGGGTATTGCCCGCCAGCAGGTCAGGGAGCTGATCCAGCCCCGTGACGCTCACCAGCTCGGGCCGGCCGCCCGCTCCCGTGCGGTCCAGCCAGATGCCGGTCAGGCCCGCGGCGACGGCGCCGCGGGCGTCGATGTCCGGCTCGTCCCCGATGTACGCGACCTCCTGGGGCGGCAGCCCGAGGGCGTCGCAGGCGGCGTGGAAGGCCCCGGCCTGGGGTTTGGAGACACCGAGCTCGGCGGCGCACAGGACGGCCTCGAAGCGGTCCCAGACGCCCAGGACCTTGAGCTTCCGCTCCTGGACGACCAGGCTGGAGTTCGACAGCACCGCGTGCCGGTATCCGTCGCCGAGGGCGTCCAGGACCGGCACGGCGTCCGGGAAGAGGGTCCAGGCCGCCTCGAAGTGGACGAGGTGGCGGGCGAACCAATCGTCGGCCTCCCGGTCGCTGAGGGGGCCGCCCAGGAAGCCCTCCACCCGGGCCCTGCGCTGCTCCTCGAAGGTGCACTCCCCCGCCGCGAAGCGCGCCCAGTGCAGTTTCATCAGCTCCCGCCACCGGGCGAGCGCCTGCTCGGCGGTGCCGTACCCGGAAGGCAGCCCCTCGGCGGCGAACTGGGAGCGCATCCCGGCGAGGTCGGCGGTGGTGTAGTCGAAGAGGGTGTCGTCGATGTCCCAGAGGACGGCACGGATCGGCATGGGGGCCAGGCTAGGCGCGCGGCAGCGGGTGGCGTAAGGCGCACTCGTACACGGGAGGCGGGAACGCGAGAAGGGGCGGCGGCCGGTGGGTACCGGCGGCCGCCCCTTGTCGGGCGTACGGGAGGCGCTTACGCGGCGAGCTTCGCCAGGGCCGCGTCGATGCGGGTCAGGGTCTTGTCCTTGCCCAGGATTTCGAGGGACTCGAAGAGGGGCAGGCCGACCGTGCGGCCGGTGACGGCGACGCGGACCGGGGCCTGGGCCTTGCCGAGCTTGAGGCCGTGGGCCTCGCCGGCGGTGAGTACGGCGTTCTTGAGGGACTCGGGGTCCGACCAGTTCGCGGCTTCCAGGTTGGCGCGGGCCGTGGTCAGGAGGGCGGCGGGGTCGCCCTTCATGGCCTTGGTCCAGGACGCCTCGTCCTCCACCGGCTCCTTGAGGAACAGGAAGTCGACGTTGGCGGTGATGTCGGAGAGGACGGTCACACGGGTCTGGGCGTGCGGCGCGATGGCCTCCCAGGCGGCGCGGTCGAAGTCCTCTGGGGCCCAGTTGGCGTGCGGGGCCGTGAGGAAGGGCTCGCAGGCCTCGGCGAAGGCCTTGGGGTCCAGCAGGCGGATGTGGTCCGCGTTGATGGACTCGGCCTTCTTGAGGTCGAAGCGGGCCGGATTGGCGTTGACGTCGGCGACGTCGAACTTCTCGATCAGCTCGGGGATCGTGAAGATGTCCTGGTCGGCAGAGAAGGACCAGCCGAGCAGGGAGAGGTAGTTGAGGAGGCCCTCGGGGAGGAAGCCGCGCTCGCGGTAGACGTTCAGGGACGCCTGCGGGTCGCGCTTGGAGAGCTTCTTGTTGCCCTCGCCCATGACGTACGGCAGGTGGCCGAAGGCGGGGATCTCCTTGGCGATGCCCAGCGAGATCAGGGCCCGGTAGAGGGCGATCTGGCGCGGGGTGGAGGAGAGCAGGTCCTCGCCGCGCAGGACGTGGGTGATCTCCATCAGGGCGTCGTCGACCGGGTTGACCAGCGTGTAGAGCGGGGCGCCGTTGGCGCGGACGATGCCGTAGTCCGGGACGTTCTCGGGCTGGACGGTGATCTCGCCGCGGACCAGGTCCGTGAAGGTGATCGCCTCGTCGGGCATCCGGAAGCGGACGATCGCCGGGCGGCCCTCGGCCTCGTACGCGGCCTTCTGCTCGGCGGTGAGGTCGCGGCAGTGGCCGTCGTAGCCGGAGGCCTTGCCTGCGGCGCGGGCGGCGTCGCGGCGGGCGTCCAGCTCCTCGGTGGAGCAGTAGCAGTGGTACGCGTGACCGGCCGCGAGGAGCTTCTCGGCGACGTCCTGGTAGAGGTCCATGCGCTGGGACTGGCGGTACGGCGCGTGCGGGCCGCCGATCTCCGGGCCCTCGTCCCAGTCGAGGCCGAGCCAGCGCAGGGAGTCGAGGAGCTGGTTGTACGACTCCTCCGAGTCCCGTGCGGCGTCGGTGTCCTCGATGCGGAAGACCATGGTGCCGCCGGTGTGGCGGGCGTACGCCCAGTTGAAGAGGGCGGTACGGACGAGGCCCACGTGCGGGTTGCCCGTCGGGGAGGGGCAGAACCGGACGCGGACGGGGGACGAGGGGGTGTTAGCCACGCTTGATCACCTTGTTGGTGAGAGTGCCGATGCCTTCGATGGTGACGGCGACCTCGTCGCCGACGTTCAGGGGTCCGACACCCGCGGGGGTGCCGGTGAGGATGACGTCTCCGGGGAGCAGGGTCATCGCTTCGGAGACGTGCGCGACGAGGTCGGCGACCGAGCGGACCATGTCGCTGGTGCGGCCGAGCTGGCGCTGCTCTCCGTTGACCGTGCACTGGATGGTGAGGTCGGAGGGGTCCAGGTCGGTCTCGACCCAGGGGCCCAGGGGGCAGGAGGTGTCGAAGCCCTTGGCGCGGGCCCACTGCTTCTCGCGCTGCTGGACGTCGCGCGCGGTGACGTCGTTGGCCGCGGTGTAGCCGAAGATCACGTCCTTGACGCGCTCCTTGGGGACCTCGCGGCACATCCGGCCGATGACCACGGCGAGTTCCGCCTCGTGGTGCAGCTCGGAGGAGAAGGAGGGGTACGCGATCGAGTCGCCCGGGCCGATGACCGAGGTGGACGGCTTGAAGAAGGCGACCGGGATCTCCGGGACCTCGTTGCCGAGCTCCTTCGCGTGCTCCGCGTAGTTGCGGCCGATGGCCACGACCTTGCTGGGGAGCACCGGGGGAAGGAGCCGCACCTTGTTCAGCGGGACCTTGACGCCGGAGAGCTCGAAGTCGGCGTACGGAATGCCCTTGATGATGTCGAGGACGAGGTCACCCGACTCGGGTGTTCCCTCGCCCTCGACCGCGCCGAAGGCGACATTGCCGTCGATGGAGAATCTGGCGATGCGCACGGGATGCCTGCGCCCCTTACCTGAGCTGGCCGAAGTCTGACGCTCCAGGCTAACGCGGGAGGTGAGGTCGGCTTCGCCCGATTTACGGGGAGCGGCGTCCGGGGCCTTGCGTCAGGCGGCGGGGACGGCCTCGGGGAGCTGCTGGATCTCCGGGGCGACCATGAGGATGGTGCGGCGGGTGTTCGCCGTGGCGGAGGGCAGTTCCTGCGCGTACTCCGGAAGGGCGGCCGGCTTGGGGGTGCCGGTCTGCTTGTCCAGGTGGGCGAGGGTGGTGCGCTGCGGGTTGGCCAGGTTGCGGATCGCGGGGGCCGTCTTCTTCGCGCTCTTGGTCGTCTGCATGAGTGGTCGCGCCTTGTCGATGAGGGCGCCGGACGGGCGCCGGTGGTCGGATTCGCAATCCCTGTAAAGCGTCAGGCTAAACATCCGCTTCCCGGCCAAAGCCGGGAATGTGCAGGGATCTTCGTGTGAGTTTGCTCACGAGCTGTGGGGCAATTGCCGCAATTCGGACTGTTGATCTTGTGGGCAGAAACGGACATTGCATCCCTGAAGGACCGATTCCGCTCCTGATCGTCTCGACTGGGGCACCCCCCACCCGTAAGCGACTCGTACGTAAATGTCTATTTCGTACGGGAAAGCATTCTACGACTGGTGACACGCCGGGCACAAAGCGTCACCCCAGGTGCACCGGGTCACTCGGGCCTTGTTGGAGATCCGGCACTGTGCTGGAATTCCCCGGACCGCGGTCACTCACGACCACCCAATGGGGATGATCCGGTACCCCACGACTCGACACCGTTGTGCCGCTCGGCGGCAGAACGCCTGGTCCAGAGGTTGCGACGCTAGTGCAGGGACGTTTCAAGAGGGATGGCATGGGGTCTCCCCAGGCCGGCCAGGGCCGTGGGGAAACCCCGGCCGAGCAGGAGCCGCGCGGCCAGGCCGCCCCAGGCTCATCGCCCCAGCCCCCGCACGCCCGGAACTCCCAGGGCGACGGCCCGGCGCAGCCCGGTGGCGGCCCCTCCCGGCCCGGCCAGGGCGGTCCCGGTGCGCCCGGTGGCGCGGGCGGCGCCTTCGGCGGTGGTGGGAACGCCTTCGGCGGCGGCTCCTCGCAGGAGCCCCCGGCGGCCCCCGCCAAGGGCAAGAAGGCCAGGACGCCGAAGCCCATCACCGAGGGCACCCGAATATCCCTGCGCAACTGGAGCATCAGCACCCGACTGGTGTCGCTGCTGGCCCTCCCCGTGGTCGCGGCCACCGCGCTCGGTGGACTCCGTATCAACGAGTCCCTCAGCGACATGCAGCAGTTGGAGCACATGCAGCTGCTGACCGACATGACCCGCAAGGCGACCGACCTCGCCGCGGCGCTCCAGAACGAGCGCGACAAGACGGCAGGCCCGCTGGCCAACGACACTCCCGCCGACGACCCGACGATCCGGGCGGAGCAGGCCAAGAGCGACCGGTTCCGGGACGCCTTCGTCAAGGGCACCTCGGGGGTCGAGGTCGGCGAGGAGAACGACGAGGCCCTCACCAGTATTCGCGACAGCCTCACCGACATCAGCCGACGGCTCAACAGCCTGAAGGACATCCGCGGGAAGGCCTTCAAGGACCGCAGCGCGGCCGGCAACTCGCAGACGGTCAGCGCCTACAGCGGTCTCATCTCCTCGCTGCTGAGCCTCTCGCAGGACATGGCGCAGGCCACCTCAAGCCCGGAGATGATCAAGCGCACCCGTGCGCTGGCGGCGTTCTCGAACGCCAAGGAGTACGCCTCGGTGCAGCGCGCGATCATCGCCGCCGCCCTGCCGATGGACCCGGACGACCCGAAGGGCACCCATCTCCCGGAGAGCGACCGGCTGTTCGGCCTGAACGCGCGGACCAACGAGAAGACCTCGCTGGAAACCTTCAGCAGCATCTTCGGCCCCGACGCCGGAGAGATGCTGAGCGTCCTGACGAACACCAACCCGGACTCCAAGCACGCCGACGAGTACGCGGAGAAGGTCCTCAAGACCGAGAACGGCATCAAGCAGCTGAAGCCCCGCTCGTACAAGGACTGGGAGGACCAGGCCAGCAACGAGATCGACACGATGACGCGCATCGAGCGCACCCTGCTCGACCAGATGGAGCAGAAGGCCCGCGAGCTCAAGGCCGACTCCGAGCGCTCGACGATCATCTCCGGTGCGGTCATCCTCATCGTGCTCGGCGTCTCGCTCGTCGGCGCGTTCGTCATGGCGCGGTCCATGATCCGTTCGCTGCGCCGTCTGCAGGACACCGCGACCCGGGTCGCCCAGGACCGGCTGCCGGAGCTCGTCAAGGCGCTCTCCGAGTCGGACCCGCAGGACGTCGACACCTCTGTGGAGTCGGTCGGCGTGCACAGCCGGGACGAGATCGGCCGCGTGGCCACCGCGTTCGACGACGTGCACCGCGAGGCGGTGCGACTCGCCGCCGAGCAGGCGTTGCTGCGAGGCAACGTCAACGCGATGTTCACCAACCTCTCGCGCCGTTCGCAGGGCCTCATCCAGCGCCAGCTGTCGCTGATCTCCGAGCTGGAGGCCCGCGAGGCCGACCCGGACCAGCTGTCCTCGCTCTTCAAGCTGGACCACCTCGCGACCCGTATGCGCCGGAACGGCGAGAACCTCCTCGTCCTCGCCGGTGAGGAGCCGGGCCGCCGCTGGACGCGCCCGGTGCCGCTGGTCGACGTGCTCCGTGCCGCCGCCTCCGAGGTGGAGCAGTACGAGCGCATCGAACTGGCATCGGTGCCCTCGACCGAGGTCGCCGGCCGGGTCGTCAACGACCTCGTGCACCTCCTCGCCGAGCTGCTGGAGAACGCGACGTCGTTCTCCTCGCCGCAGACCAAGGTCCGCGTCACCGGTCACGCGCTGCCCGACGGCCGGGTGCTGGTCGAGATCCACGACACCGGCATCGGCCTCTCGCCCGAGGACCTCTCCGCGATCAACGAGCGGCTCGCCGCTCCGCCGACCGTGGACGTCTCGGTGTCGCGCCGCATGGGTCTGTTCGTGGTCGGCCGCCTGTCCCTGCGACACGGCATCCGCATTCAGCTCCGCCCGTCCGACTCCGGCGGCACGACCGCGCTGGTCATGCTGCCCGTGGACGTCGCCCAGGGCGGCCGCAAGCTTCCCGGCAAGCCCGGTGGCCCCGGTGGCGCCCCGCAGATGCCCGCCGGCCAGGGCCCGCGTCCGGGTCTGCCCGGCGGTCCCGGTGCGGGCGGCGGCCCCGGCAGCCGTCCCGGCGCGCCGCAGGGCGGCGGCATGCTCGGCTCCGAGCCCTCGCGCCGTCAGGTCCCGGCGGGTTCGGGTCCCCGGGCCGCGCTGCCCGGCCGTACTCCCGGCGCCGGTCTGACCGGTGCTCCCCCGGCCTCCCCCGGCAAGCGCGGCGGCCTCGCCGGTGCCTTCGGCGGCGGACGCGGCGGGCGCGAGGACGTGCGCCAGGCGCACGCTCCCGAGCCGGACCGCAGCCTGCCCCGGGCGAACGGCCCGCGCGCCGAGCTGCCCGGCGGCACCCCGGCAGGGCCGCAGGCGCCGCAGCGTCCGGTGCCGCCGCAGGGCGGCCGGCCCACCAGCTGGGGTGCCCGGCCCAACCCGGCCGACCAGCCGCGCGGTCACGAGGAGAGCGACGACCGTCAGGGTCCCGGCTCCACCGCCGAGTTCGACCGCCCGGACTTCAACGGTCCGCCGCCGGGCTCCACGACGGGCCAGTTCGAGCGCCCGGACGTACGGCAGAACCCGGCGTCCACCGGTCAGTTCGAGCGCCCGGACGTACGGCAGGACCCCGCGGCCACCGGCCAGTTCGAGCGCCCCGACGTGCGCGGGCCGCAGGGCCGGGGCGTACAGGCACCGCAGGGACCGGGCTCCACGGGTCAGTTCCCGCAGGTCCGCGGGCCCCAGGACCCGGCCTCCACCGGCCAGTTCCCGCAGTCGGCCTTCCAGGACCCCGCGTCCACCGGGCAGTTCCCGCAGGCCCAGCGCGGCGGGTTCCAGGACCCGGCGTCCACGGGGCAGTTCCCGCAGGCGGCCCCCCGGGACCGTGGCCTCCAGGATCCGGCGTCCACGGGTCAGTTCGAGCGTCCGGACGTACGGCAGGGCCCCTCGGGCACCGGCCAGTTCGAGCGCCCCGACGTGCGCGGGCCGCAGGGCCAGGACGTACGCGCCCAGCAGGGGCCCGGCTCCACCGGCCAGTTCCCGCAGGGTCCGGGCTCCACGGGCCAGTTCCCGCAGGTCCGCGGGCCCCAGGACCCGGCCTCCACCGGCCAGTTCCCGCAGCCGACCTTCCAGGACCCCGCGTCCACCGGCCAGTTCGCGCAGTCGGACTTCGCGGCGGCGACGGGGCAGTCGGGACAGCCCGGCCCGTACGAGCGCCCCGACGTGCGCGAGCCGCAGCGCCGTCCGGACCCGTACGACACCGGCTCGCACCGGAACGACGCGTACGACACCGGCTCGCACCGGAACGACCCGTACGACACCGGCTCCTACGACCGGCCGACCACCGCCCCGCCCACCGGCGCCCCGCGCCAGCGCGGCGGCGCATCCGGCCAGGACGACTCCGCCTTCCGGCCGCCGCGTCCCGTCGCGAGCCTGCCGGGCCAGCCGGGTGCCCACCCGCAGGCCCAGCAGTCCCCGCAGGACCGGCAGTCGCCGCAGGCGCACGAGACCCAGCAGGTCCCGCAGGTGCAGCAGCAGGACTCCCTGCCGCCCGCCGCGGGTCCCGGGGACGGCCGTACGCCGCTCTTCGACACGCTGGAGTCGAACTGGTTCCACCAGGACCAGGGCGGCGCCCCCCAGCCCGCCGCGCCCGCCTCCGTACCCGCCCAGCCGACGGCCTCCGCTCCCGAGCGCGAGTCCGCCGAGGCCTCCTGGCGGCCCTCGCCGAACGACGAACTCGTCCGGCAGGCCGAGCGGGTGCGCAAGCCCGCCGCGGGCGGCATCACCACCTCAGGACTTCCGCGTCGCGTCCCGAAGGCCAACCTGGTCCCGGGCACGGCGCAGGAACAGAACCACCAGACAGGTCCGCAGGTCTCCCGTGCGCCCGATGACGTACGCGGCCGGCTGACCAATCTTCGTCGGGGTATCCAGCAGGGCCGCCAGGCCGGAAGCAACGGCACCACTGGCACGTTCCGCACCGTTGACCCCACTCACCAGCAGGAGCGTTAGTTGAGTCCGATGAGCCAGGCGGCGCAGAATCTGAACTGGTTGATCACCAACTTCGTGGACAACACCCCCGGGGTGTCCCACACGGTGGTGGTCTCCGCCGACGGACTCCTTCTGGCGATGTCCGAAGGTTTCCCCCGTGACCGTGCCGACCAGTTGGCGGCGGTGGCCTCCGGGCTCACCTCGCTGACGGCGGGCGCGTCCCGGATCTTCGAGGGCGGCCCGGTCAGCCAGACCGTGGTGGAGATGGAGCGCGGCTTCCTCTTCCTCATGTCGATCTCGGACGGTTCGTCGCTGGCGGTGCTCGCGCACCCCGACGCCGACATCGGTCTGGTCGGGTACGAGATGGCTCTGCTGGTCGACCGGGCGGGCACGGTCCTCACCCCGGACCTCCGCGCGGAACTCCAGGGCAGCCTGCTCCACTAGGCGGCCGGCCACCTCGTACGACAACACCCCCAGGTTGATCCGTACGACACTCCCTCAGGTAACACGCACCACACGCACCACAACCGTCCGGCCGTAGTCCGATCCCCCACCGGCCCCGTCAGACGGCACGCCGACACCCTGCTGTCATGCCCGGAGGACCCATGACCCCGCCCCCTGCCTCTCACGATCCGTACGGCGGCGCGCATCTCGACGCGCTGTACGACCACGAGGGCGATCAGCCGCTGGTACGTCCCTACGCGATGACCGGTGGCCGGACCAGGCCGCGCTACCAGCTCGCCATCGAGGCGCTGGTCTCCACCACGGCCGACCCGGCGCACCTGTCCACGCTGCTCCCGGAGCACCAGCGCATCTGCCACCTGTGCCGTGAGGTCAAGTCGGTGGCCGAGGTCTCGGCGCTGCTGTCGATGCCGCTCGGTGTCGCGCGCATCCTGGTCGCCGACCTGGCCGAGGCCGGGATGGTGGCCATCCACCAGCCGGGCGAGGGCGCGGAGGCCGACGGAACGCCGGCCGTGACGCTGCTGGAAAGGGTGCTCAGTGGACTTCGCAAGCTCTGACGGCGCGACGGGCGCGGCCCGTTCCACCACTTCCGCCAAGATCGTGGTGGCGGGCGGCTTCGGCGTCGGCAAGACCACGTTCGTGGGTGCTGTCTCGGAGATCAACCCGCTGCGCACGGAGGCCGTCATGACCTCCGCCTCGGCGGGGATCGACGACCTCACCCACACCGGGGGCAAGACCACCACCACGGTGGCGATGGACTTCGGCCGCATCACGCTGGACCAGGACCTGATCCTGTACCTCTTCGGCACGCCCGGTCAGGACCGCTTCTGGTTCATGTGGGACGACCTGGTGCGTGGCGCGATCGGCGCCGTCGTGCTCGTGGACACCCGCCGTCTCGCCGACTGCTTCCCGGCCGTCGACTACTTCGAGAACAGCGGCCTGCCCTTCGTCATCGCGCTCAACGGCTTCGACGGCCACCAGCCGTACACGCCGGAGGAGGTGCGCGAGGCGCTCCAGATCGGGCCGGACACCCCGATCATCACGACGGACGCCCGACACCGTGCAGATGCGAAGAGTGGCCTGATCACGCTGGTCGAGCACGCGCTGATGGCCCGCCTGAAGTAGGGCACAGGTACTTCACAAGTCGGGGCAGCGGTACGGAAGTTGTCGTAGTCCTCCAGGGGCGGGCTGTGTCGTACGACACTCTCCGCCCCGGCTCCGGCGTGGAGTTCATAACGTTTCGAAAGAGAATTCAACGAGCGACGCAACCCGCCGCGTTCAACCGGTGCCGCTGCGCTCACACGAGCCCCGCCTTTTGGCGGGGCTCGTTCTTTATGCCCGTTTTATCTGAGGGATGGGCCACTCGGCGCGCGATCCCCGGGCTGTTTGGTCGAGAACCGTCGTCCGTGCTGGAATTCGGCGAAACTCCTGAGTAAGTACGTGCGCTCCCCAGCGCGCGCAGCAGTACGGCCCCGAACGAAACACGGCACAGCACAGGTGCCGACGCCGAGAGGTTGTTGGTCGAGTGAGGCGAAGCAAGAAGAGCTCCGCAGAGCAGCAGACACGGGGCAACTTCACCCCGCCGTCGCGCACTGCGGCGCCCCCTGCCGCCGAGGTTCCCGCGGGCTTTCCCGCCGAGGGAGCCGCAGCAGGCGGCAGTTCCAGCCGGATGTCCCCGCGCAACTGGCGCGTGGCCACCCGGCTGAACGCCATTCTCCTCATACCCGTGCTGGTCGCCCTGGTGATGGGCGGCTTCCAGGTCAACGGCTCCATCCAGACCTGGCGGCAGGCGCAGGACGCGGAGAAGACCGCGCTCATCGTGCGTGCCGCCGCCGAGTACGGGCACGCGCTCCTCAACGAACGCGACCTGACGGCCCAGCCGCTGCTGGCCGGCAAGCGCACCGCCCCGGCCGTCGACGAGGCCAGGTCGGCCACCGACGCCGCGAAGAAGAAGTTCGACTCCGCGGTCGCGGGCGCCCCCGACAACCAGGGTCTGAAGAACCGCCTCACCCGCATCCGGCAGGCCGAGCCGAAGCTCACCACGCTGCGCGAGACCGCGTACACCGCAGGCGTCGAGAGCAAGAACCCGGTGGCCACCGAAGAGGGTTACCGCGACGTCCAGCACTTCCTGATGGAGGTGTCGAACGAACTGAGCCTGGGCTCCGGCAACATCACCTCCTACGGCCGGACCGTGTACGCGGTCGAGCTGGCGAAGGCGGCGGAGTCCCTGCAGCGGGCCATCGGCCTGCACCTGCTGATCCGGCCCAACGGCGAGGACGCCGTCTTCGAGGGCCAGGTCAAGGCGTTCTGCTCGTACAACTACCTGGAGACCATCGCGCTCGGCGAGTACGTCTCCGGCGGCACCCAGCACGACGTGGACCGGCTCCGCGAGGTGATGGCGGGCAAGGCCCAGGAGGGCGGCAAGAAGCTCGCCGAGGCCCAGGCCGCCGCCAAGGCGCAGGGCAAGACCTTCCCGACCCCGCCGTCCAAGAACGGTTCGGTCCTCGACGGCATGGCCGCCGAGATCTGCAAGGGCCAGTCGCAGAGCAAGCTCGCCGCCAAGGGCATCGTCCCGCTGACCTGGCAGGCCGCCGCGACGGCCAAGTTCGACGGCTACACCGAGATCGAGAACGAGCTCGTCACCAAGGCCGTGAACGACGCCGCGCAGATCTCCGCGGACTCCCGCAACGACGCCATCATCAACGGTGCGATCGTGGTGATCGCCGTACTCGCCGCCTTCGTGCTGGCCGGTGCGGTCGCCCGCCAGATGAGCCGCTCGATGAAGCGCCTGCGCACCGCCGCGTTCGGCATCGCCGAGCAGCGCCTGCCGATGCTGGTCGACCAGCTCTCCCGTACGGAACCGGGCCGCGTGGACACCCGCGTGCAGCCGATCCCGATCACCTCGCACGACGAGATAGGCGAAGTCGCCCGCGCCTTCGACCAGGTGCACCGCGAGGCTGTGCGGCTCGCCGCGGAGCAGGCGATGCTCCGGGGCAACGTCAACGCGATCTTCACCAACCTCTCGCGCCGCAACCAGTCCCTGATCGAGGGCCAGCTGACCCTCATCACCGACCTGGAGAACAACGAGGCCGACCCGGACCAGCTCGAAAGCCTCTTCCGGCTCGACCACCTCGCCACCCGCATGCGCCGCAACGGCGAGAACCTCCTGGTCCTCGCGGGCGAGGAGCCGGGCCGCCGCTGGAACCAGCCGGTTCCCCTGGTCGACGTGCTGCGCGCCGCCTCCTCCGAGGTGGAGTCGTACGAGCGCATCGAGCTGACCGGCGTCCCCGAGTCGGAGATCCACGGCCAGGCCGTGACCGACCTCGTGCACCTGCTGGCCGAGCTCCTGGAGAACGCCACCACGTTCTCCTCCCCCCAGACCAAGGTCCGCGTCAACGCGACCCGTCTCCCCGACGGCCGCGTGATGGTGGAGATCCACGACAAGGGCATCGGGCTCACCCCCGAGGACTTCGCGGACATCAACCACAAGCTGGCCAACCCGCCGACCGTGGACGCCGCCGTCTCGCAGCGCATGGGCCTGTTCGTGGTCGGCCGCCTCGCCGACCGGCACGGCATCCGCGTCCAGCTGCGCCCCTCGGGCGAGCAGGCGGGCACGACCTCGCTGGTCATGCTCCCGGACGCGATCACCCACGGTGGCGGTGGCGAGAACCTGCCGCAGGACGACTTCACCGTCTCCTCCATCATGGCCGAGCAGCGCCCGGCGCAGCCCTCCTTCGAGGCCGCCCCGATGCGCACGGCCGCCGAACTCGGCTTCGACGACTCGCGCTACGAGGCGGGGCAGCACGGCGAACGCACACCGCTCGATCCGGTGAACCGCTCGCTGCACCGCGAGGAGCGCAGGGCCGCCCTGGAGGGCCGCGCCGCGCAGCCCGAGGGCCGCCCGCTCTTCCGCGACGAGGTCCAGGAGCCGCAGCAGGCTTCGTACGAACAGGGTTACGAGGACCAGCAGGCGGCCCCGCAGGGTTACGAGGGCCAGCAGGCCGCCCCGCAGGGTTACGACCCCACGGCCGCCTACGACCCGCAGCAGCAGGCGTACCAGCAGGGTTACGACCCGAACGGCTACCCGCAGCAGCAGGGCGCCCCCACCGGCTACCCGGAGCAGCCCTCGACCGGCGGCTTCGACGGCTTCGGCCCGCGCGAGTCCTTCGGCTCCACCGAGCGCTTCCCGGCCCAGCAGACCCCCCAGGCACCTCAGCCCCCGCAGGGCTATGCGGAACCCGAGTACCAGGCGTACGAGGAGCAGCCGCAGCAGGCCCAGTGGCAGGACCCGAACGGATTCCCGTCCGGCTACGACCCCTCGTACCCGGCCCAAACGGAATCCGGAACCTCACCTTCCGGACAGTCTTCGCAGGAGACTCCCCCGGCGGCCGACGACCCCGTAGGCTTCGACCGTCCGGGCACCTCGCCGGACGCACCGCGCGAAGGTCACGCACTGACGGACGCGGGTCTTCCGCGCCGCGGCAGCCAGCCCGGCCAGGAGAGCCAGCTCAGCCGGCACAGCAAGTCCGGCCGCGCCGAGCAGTCCTCCCCCCCGGAGGAGCAGCAGCGGCCGCAGGCCTCGCTGCCGACCCGCACACCGCAGCAGCCCTCCGCGCAGTCCGTGCCGGAGCAGCCGCAGCGGTCCGCCCCGGCGCGGCAGGAGCCCCCGGCCGACAGCGGCTGGCGCACGTCGAACGACGAGCGCTGGCAGCGGGCCGAGAAGCTCAAGGACCCGAAGGCGGGCGGGATCACTCCCTCCGGTCTTCCCAAGCGGGTGCCCAAGGCCAACCTGGTCGAGGGAACCGCGGAGCAGAGCCCGCAGAGCGGCCCCCAGGTCTCTCGCGCACCCGAGGACGTACGGGGCAGGCTGAGCAACCTGCGCCGGGGCGTCCAGCGGGGACGCAGCGCGGGGACCGACCAGAACCAAGCGGCCACTTACGATCAGCACAGTGGACCGGGTAGTACCTACAACCAGGAGCGTTAGTGTGAGCCCGATGAGCCAGGCGGCGCAGAATCTGAACTGGTTGATCACCAACTTCGTGGACAACACCCCCGGTGTTTCCCACACGGTGGTGGTCTCCGCCGACGGACTCCTGCTGGCGATGTCCGAAGGATTCCCCCGTGACCGTGCGGATCAACTGGCGGCCGTGGCCTCCGGTTTGACGTCGCTGACGGCGGGCGCCTCGCGGATCTTCGAGGGCGGCGCCGTCAACCAGACCGTGGTGGAGATGGAGCGAGGATTCCTTTTCATCATGTCCATCTCCGACGGATCTTCCCTCGCCGTCCTCGCCCACCCCGACGCCGACATCGGCCTCGTAGGCTATGAGATGGCACTGCTGGTGGACCGGGCCGGCACGGTGCTGACCCCGGATCTGCGGGCCGAACTCCAGGGGAGTCTGCTGAACTGAACCCTCCGGGGGAGGCCCTGTTCCTCCCCTGAGGGTTCTTGACGAAGTCTGTTCAACTGGCAGACACCCCGTGCGTATTGGCATCCCCGGGCTTTAGGGTTCGGGGATGTGGCTCCACAGGTGATGGTGCCCCGCAGTGCAGTCGGAGGAGGAGAACGTGGCAACGCCCCCCAACGGTTCGTCGGCCGACTGGCCCTATGGCCGCGGCCCGGGCCAGGGCCAGAGCGGTCAGAGCGACCCCTCGCAGAACCGGTTCAACTTCCCCTCTGCGCCCAGCCGTTCCCCGCAGGGCGGCCAGCAGTCCTCGGGACACCCGTCCTCGGGACACCCGTCTTCGGGGTACCAGCAGCCGTACGAGCAGCGCCCTTACCAGCAGCAGCCCCCGCAGCCCGCTCGTCACGGGCAGCCCTCCGGCATCCAGCCGGTGCCGCCCCGGCAGCAGACCGGCCGCGCGGGCTCCCCGTCCTCCTCTTCCTCCGGGAGCGGCGGTCACAACCCCCTGGTGCGTCCGTACGCCATGACGGGCGGCCGTACCAGGCCTCGCTACCAGCTCGCCATCGAGGCGCTGGTGCACACCACGGCGGAACCCAGCAGGCTGCAAGGGCAGTTGCCCGAGCACCAGCGGATCTGCCACCTGTGCCGTGAGATCAAGTCGGTCGCCGAGATCTCCGCACTGCTCTCCATCCCCCTCGGCGTTGCCCGAATCCTCGTCGCCGACCTGGCCGAGGCCGGACTCGTCGCCATTCACCAGCCCGGCGGCGACGAAGCCGCGGGCGGTCAGCCAGATGTGACACTGCTCGAAAGGGTGCTCAGTGGACTTCGCAAGCTCTAGCAGCGGAGCAGCCCGCTCCACAACCTCCGCGAAGATCGTGGTGGCGGGCGGCTTCGGCGTCGGCAAGACGACGTTCGTCGGAGCCGTGTCGGAGATCAACCCGCTGCGTACCGAGGCCGTCATGACCTCCGCCTCCGCGGGGATCGACGATCTCACCCACACCGGTGACAAGACCACCACCACGGTGGCGATGGACTTCGGCCGCATCACCCTGGACCAGGACCTGATCCTGTACCTCTTCGGTACACCCGGTCAGGACCGCTTCTGGTTCATGTGGGACGACCTCGTGCGCGGCGCGATCGGCGCGGTCGTCCTCGTCGACACCCGCCGTCTCGCCGACTGTTTCCCGGCCGTCGACTACTTCGAGAACAGCGGCCTGCCCTTCGTCATCGCCCTGAACGGCTTCGACGGCCACCAGCCGTACAACCCTGAAGAGGTCCGCGAGGCCCTCCAGATCGGCCCCGACACCCCGATCATCACCACGGACGCCCGCCACCGGGCGGACGCGAAGAGCGCGCTGATCACGCTGGTCGAGCACGCGCTGATGGCCCGCCTGCGCTAGCCGCTCCTCGTACGAATTCGGGCCCGTGCCCCCTCGTCGGCTTGGCCGGGGGGCACGGGCCCTTCGGCATGTCCGGGCGGGGGGATGGCTGCCCGGAGGGCATGCCATCAGGGGCGCGGGGAACTGCGCGACCAGCCCACCACAAGCCGCGCGGCCAAGCGCTTCAGGTGAAGGGGCGGGACCGGGGCAGCGCCGCAGGCAACCCCGGTGCCGGGTGCGGCACACAAGACCCCCACCCGCAGACAGCCGAAGGCCCGGCCCCCCAGAAGTGGGAAGCCGGGCCTTCGAAGGACCGGAAGGGAATCAGCCCTGCCAGCTGTGCGGAGCCCGGAAGCCCGGCGTGCGCTCCAGACGGCGCCACCCGGCAGCCGTCCGCCCGTGCGGGGCCGAAACCTCGGCGGGGCGGGCCGCCGCCCGGGCCAGCAGGATCGCCGTGATCGCCGCCAGCTCCTCGGGCGCCGCCTCCCCCTTCTCCACACGCAGCAGGTTCTTCGTATCGGCAGGAATGCTCATCGTCGCGTCGTCTCCGTCGTCTCGTCGTCGTCAGGCTCAGAAAGTTACTGGGGCGGGTTGCCGTGCTTGCGCGACGGCAGGTCCGCGTGCTTGTTGCGCAGCATCGCCAGCGAGGAGATCAGTACCTGACGGGTCTCTGCCGGATCAATCACGTCGTCCACGAGTCCCCGCTCGGCCGCGTAGTACGGGTGCATCAGCTCGGCCTTGTACTCCTTGACCATGCGCGCCCGCATCGCCTCCGGGTCCTCGGCCTCCGCGATCTGCTTGCGGAAGATCACGTTGGCCGCGCCCTCCGCACCCATCACCGCAATCTCGTTGGTCGGCCACGCGTACGTCAGGTCCGCGCCGATGGACTGCGAGTCCATGACGATGTACGCGCCGCCGTACGCCTTGCGCAGGATCAGCGAGATCCGCGGCACGGTGGCGTTGCAGTACGCGTACAGCAGCTTCGCGCCGTGCCGGATGATGCCGCCGTGCTCCTGGTCGACGCCGGGCAGGAAGCCGGGCACGTCGAGCAGCGTCACGATGGGGATATTGAAAGCATCGCACATCTGGACGAACCGTGCGGCCTTCTCACTGGCCTCGATGTCCAGGACGCCCGCCAGCGACTGCGGCTGGTTGGCCACGATGCCGACGACCTGGCCGTCGAGCCGGGCCAGGGCGCACAGGATGTTGGTCGCCCAGCGCTCGTGGATCTCCAGGTAGTCCCCGTCGTCCACCAGCTCTTCGATGACCTTGCGCATGTCGTACGGCCGGTTGCCGTCCGCCGGAACCAGGTCCAGCAGGACGTCGCCGCGCCGGTCCGCCGGGTCCTCGGAGGCGACCGTCGGCGGGTTCTCCCGGTTGTTCGACGGGAGCATCGAGATCAGGTACCTGACCTCGGCGATGCAGGTCTCCTCGTCGTCGTACGCGAAGTGCGCCACACCGCTGGTCTCGGCGTGGACGTCCGCCCCGCCGAGCCCGTTCTGGGTGATCTCCTCGCCGGTCACGGCCCGCACCACGTCCGGACCGGTGATGAACATCTGCGAGGTCTCACGGACCATGAACACGAAGTCGGTGAGCGCCGGGCTGTACGCGGCCCCACCGGCACACGGGCCGAGCATCACGCTGATCTGCGGGATGACACCCGACGCCCGGGTGTTCCGCTGGAAGATCCCGCCGTACCCGGCGAGCGCGGAGACGCCCTCCTGGATACGGGCGCCCGCGCCGTCGTTCAGCGAGACCAGCGGCGCACCGGCCGAGATGGCCATGTCCATGATCTTGTGGATCTTCGTGGCGTGGGCCTCGCCCAGCGCGCCGCCGAAGATCCGGAAGTCGTGCGCGTACACGAAGACCGTGCGGCCCTCGACCGTGCCCCAGCCGGTGATGACACCGTCGGTGTACGGCTTCTTGTTCTCCAGGCCGAAACCGGTCGCCCGGTGCCGGCGCAGCTGCTCGACCTCCTGGAAGGAGTCCGGGTCCAGCAGCAGCTCGATGCGCTCGCGCGCGGTCAGCTTGCCCTTGGCGTGCTGCGCCTGGGTGGCCCGCTCGCTCGGGCCCTGTACGGCCTGCTCACGCAGTGCGTGCAGCTCGGCCACCCGGCCGCGGGAGTCGGTGGGCTCGCCCTGGGCGCCCGGAGTATCCAAAACGGTCATGTGTCGAGCCTACGAAGAACGCCAAGAAATCGGTCCGTCGACTCTGCACAGTCTCCGGACCGTATCCCTGTGGAGCCCGGACAGAACCGTGCCCGGATACGGAGGAAATCCCTGCCCGGCGCGGACCCTCTTTGTAAAGACGTCACAAAGGGCCCGCCCGGCTCCTCACCGGGGCACGTCGCACACCCCGGTCAGCCCGCGCGGTTTCCCCAGCTTCGCCGCCCGCGCCCGTTCCGCCTCGGACACCTTCTGGAGCCCCGGCAGTTTCTCCTTCTCCAGCCGCTCGGAGTCCGGGTCGGCCAGATATTCCAGTACGGAGTCGTAGAACGCGTCCCGCACCGCCGGGGACATCGCGTCCGAGGCGTCCAGGCAGCGGGCCGCCCCGGTGCGGCCGGTGAGGCGCGCGGCCGTGCCCGCGTCGGCGGCGGGTGCGACATCGGTGCGGGCGGAGAAGATCCGGCCCCTGTCCTGGTCCGTCCAGGCCTGCTGCCCCGTGCGCGAGACCAGTGTGCGCAGCAGGGCGCGGGCCTGGGGGGTGTCGTTGAACAGCACGGCGAAGTCGGCGGACACCTCGTGGCCGCGCTGCCGGTAGGGACCGCCGGGGAGCAGCGGCGCGGAGTCGGTGAAGCGTGCTGCGGGGGCCTTGTCACCGTAGAAGGCGGCGGGGGCGAAGGAGCCCTGGTGTTCCCGGGTGCAGTCCTGGCCGCCGAAGAGGAGACCGCGGGCCCCGGAGGGGCTGCCTCGGTGGTCGGTGAGCAGGGCCCGTGCCTGGAGTGCCTTGCCGCCCTGCGCGATCATGCGGCCCCAGGCCTGCCAGGCCGTGACGATCCGCCGGTCGGTCCACCGGACGGCGCCGTTCACCCAGTCCTCGTACACCTCCGGGCCCTGCGACTGGAGGACGAGGTCCTCGATCCAGTCGCTGCCGGGCCAGCCGGACGCCCCGTCGTCGCCCATGCCGATGCACCAGGCGGCGGCCGGGGCGGGGGCCGTGGGCCGTGCGCTGTCCTCGCGGTACCAGACGATGCTCTTGAGGTCGGCCTTGACGGGGAGCCAGTAGGGCTTGCCGTCGGCGGGCCGGGGCTGCCACGGGGAGCCGTACGCGTTCCGTTCGGACGCGGCCAGCCAGGTCAGCGGTTTGAGGTGGCCGTCGGCCGCGTACTCGGCGAGTTCGCCCACGCCGGGCATGATCGCCACGTCGGGGGCGGTGCCGGTCTGGAGCTGGGAGAGCAGGACCTCGCGCTGGGCGGCGGTGCCCTGGTAGGTGAACGGGATGCCGAAGCCCTTGAGCAGCTCGGTGAAGCGCTTCTCCTGGATGCCGGTCCAGGGGCCGAGGACGGCGACCGTGTCGTCGTCGGGCGGTGCGCCGGGCGCGGCGAGGGTGCAGGCGGCGGTGGCGGCCGGGAGGAGCAGGGCGAGGAGGAGGACGACGGGACGCAGCAGGCTGCGCAGGCGGCGGGAGCCCTTCGGGTGCGGGCTCACGGACTTCCGGTGCGGGCCCGCGCTCTCGTACGGCCGCTCCTTCTCGTACGGGCTCTCCTTCTCGTACGGCCACTTCTTCTCGTACGGCCGCTCCTTCTCGTACGGACTCATGAAGCCGCCCTCCAGTAGTCGGCGTTGAGCCTGCGGACGCAGCCCGCTGCCGGCAGGACGCAGATCAGGAAGCCGCCGGCGAGGAAGGTGTAGTAGACCCAGGGCGGGCGGCCGTCGTCGTTGAGGCCGGTCAGGAGCTTGGGGGACTCCTCGATGACGTACTCCTGCGCGGCGGCCGGTGTCTCCCGGTCCCCGTGCGTCCGGGAGACGAAGGCGTCCAGGGCCCGGCGGGAGTCGGCCAGCCGGTTCTGGGTGACGGCGGCCGCCCCGAGCGGGACGACGGCGAGCGCGGCGGTGAGCAGGAGGGCCGCGATGAGGGAGACGTCGTAGCGGCGGCCGCAGCGGCGGCGCAGCAGGCGCAGGGCGGACAGGATCGTCAACAGGAGTGCGATCAGGGCCAGTTCGGCAACCGCCCAGCCCGCGTACTGGAGGGGTCCCAGCGTGGTGTCGTCGCCGATCTTCTCCAGCTGCCCCCTCTGGAGGCCGTCGAGGTGCGCCTTGACGCCCGTGCCCGCGCGTTCCAGCAGTGACCTCGCCTCCGCCATCCGCTGCCGCTGCATCAGGGAGCCGTCGGCCTGGCGCACGGTGCCGTCGGTGACGGACTGGGCGTACGAGGCGACCAGCCCCTCGACGGTGTCGCAGGTGGCCCGCCCCTGCGCGCCGTCGATCTGTTTCAGGGACAGTTCGGAGAGGCTCTTGCGGGCGGCGGCGAGCAGCACGCGGTGCCCCTCGCTCTGGCCGACGGTTCCCGTGAGCCCGGCGTCCACCGTCTCGGACGCCTTGTCCAGGGAGACCAGCAGCGCGAGCCGGGTGCCCGCCACGCCGAGGACGGCACGGGCGGAGGGGTCGCGCAGCTCGCTCGCGGCACGGTCGGCCTCGCGGTACGAGAAGACCAGGGCGCCCGCGCCGACGACGGCCAGGACCAGGGCGAGCGCGAGGTGCCGTTCCAGGAGGATGCGGGTCCGGGAGCCGTTGCGGCGGTGGAACCACCAGCGCCGGAGCCGTCCGGGGGTGGCGTCCGGGGGCGTCGGGGTCCTCATGCCGACCGCCTTCCGGGGGCGTCGGGGCCCGGCACGAGTGGCGCCGTGCCGAGCGGATGCCCGCAGCGGATGCAGAACCGGGCCTGCTCGCCGACGAGTTGGGGGCAGCCGGGGCGCGGGCACTGGCGTTCCGCACCGTGGGCGTAGTCGCGGAGGAGGGCTTCGGCGGTGCCCGGGTCGCCGCCGGTGAGGATGTCGGCGCGCAGCCGGTCCTGGTCGTAGGTCTTGTGCAGGCGGACCACGCCCCGGGCGGCGTCCAGTACCTCCGCGACGGTGCGGATGCGGTCCAGCGGCCAGCTGATGCCGAGCTGGTGGGCGAGCTGGGCGGCTGCTCCGAGGTGGCGTTCGGCGGAGTCCCGGCGGTCGCGGTGGGCGGCGAGCTGGCCCCGGTCGAGCTCCTGGCGCAGGCGGCCGAGGGCGTCGGCGAGGGTGACGGTGAGGTTGTCGTCGGTGATCGACCGTTCCTCGGCCGAGAGGTGGCGCGGCCGGGTCTCCCAGCGGACGACGACCGGCACGGCGGCGTCGCCGAGGGCGATCGAGGCGAGGTGCAGGTCGACGCCGAGGGGGTCGGCGGAGGCGTCGACGGCCAGCTCCAGGAGGTATTCGCGGCGGCCCGCGTCCCACTGGTGGGTGGGCAGCACGAACCGGCCGGGCCCGCCGGGGGCGGGGCGGATCGCGGAGGTGAGCTGCTGGCCGCTGGTCTCCTGGAGGGCGAGCAGGCGTACGCCGGTGCGCAGGGTGATGTCCATGGGGAGTTGCGGGCTGCGGATGCGGCGGCGGGCGGCGATCAGTTCGGTGGCGTACGGGGCGAGGTCGGCGGTCGCCAGGGCGCGCGTCCCGTACAGGTTGCGGGCGATGCTCACCAGCGCCTGGGGGTCCCAGGCTCCGCTGGCGGCCACTACGTCGCAGGTGAACTCGCCTGCGCAGCGCGCCAGTTCGGGGCCGAGGGGGCCGGTGCCGCAGGTGCCGTCGGAGAGCAGGAGGAGGTGGCGTACGGGCAGGGGGCGTGCGGTGAAGCGGGTGCGGGCGGCGGCGAGGAGCCCGGCGAGGCCGGGGGCGGGGACGGGGACGGGGGCGGGGGCGGGGGGCTCAGCCGACTCACCCGACCCGCCCGACCCACCCGGCCCGCCGGGACCACCGGGACCACCGGGACCACCGGGACCACCTGACTCCCCCTGCTCGCCCAGCCCGCCCTGCCCGCCCTGCCCGCCCGGCCCCGGAGCCGCCCCGTACAGCCTCTCCGAGGCGGCCGTGAATGCCGCCTCCTCCCGGGTGTCCGGGTTCGCGACGGCCCACCCGCCGTCGAAGGGATAGCCGGTGCCGCCCGCGCCGAACAGGGCGAAGGACGCCCCGTCGGGCAGGGCCCGGAGCAGGTCGGCGAGTGCGGTGCGCAGGTGGGGGTCGCCGCCCGGGGCGAGGTCCACGGCGACGGCCACGGCGAGGTCGGTGGCGGGCAGTCCGCCCGCCGGGTCGGCCCCGACGGGCCGGGCCTCGGCCTGGAGGACGGCCTTGACGACGGCGTCGGGGCGCGGGGAGCGCTCCCGACGGGTCTCGACGTGCAGGCTCAGGGTCAGGCCCGGCCGGGTGGCGGGAGCAGCCATGGGCGTCAACTCCTGTGGGGAAGGCCCGAGGTGAGGGGGGCAGGGAACGGGCGGGGTGGTCAGAGACGGGTATGCGGACGCACCTCGTGGGACAGGTCGATCAGGTGCTCGTACTCCGCCCGGTCCTGCCGCTGGTGGGCGAGCCGCCGGTAGTTCTCCTCCAGGCGTTCGCGCACCGCCCGCTCCCCCGGCGTGCCGTGCACGGCGTCGAGGCGGCGTTCCAGGAGTTCGGTGCGCAGCCGCAGGATCTCGTCGCCCGCCGGCCGCATGGTGGGGTCCTGTTCGGCCTGTGCGAGGTCGAAGAGGGCTTCGTTGATCCCGCCGACGGCGGCGGGCGTGCCGTCGGGTCCGAGCCGGGCCGCCTTGATGCGCAGGGCGGCGATCCGTACGGCGGCCCGGTCGCGGGAGGAGTCCGGGACGGCGGCCAGCACGTCGAGTGCGCCCGCGCGGTCGCCGTGGGCGAGCGCGAGGCGGGCAAGGCCGAGGGCGGCCCCGCCGTGCGAGGGGTTGCGGGCGTGCACGGAGCGGAAGAGCGGGGCCGCACCGAGTCCGGGCAGCGCGTCCTCGCCGAGGAGTTCGGCGCAGTGTGCGAGGGCCAGCTTGGCCGCGTACTCGCCGGGCAGCGCCCGAAAGACGACGGCGAACCGCCCGCGCGCCTCCCGCAGCCGCTCCGTGCGGACGGCCGCGGACACCCCCGGCGCGTCCGCCGACGCCAGTGCCACCAGCGCCCGGTGCCATTCCAGCCGCCACCCGTGGGCGTCGCCCCGGCCCCTGATGCGGCGGGCGGCGGCGAGCTGGTGCGGGGCGTCGGCGAGGGCCTTGGGGGTGCCGAGGGCGACGGCGACCCGCACGTTGTGCAGGCAGATCTCGACGGAGGGGCGGCGGCCGGGGGCCTGGTGGAGGTACTGGGCGGGGTCGTAGCCGCTGCTCACCCCGAAGCGGGCGGCCTGCGGGTCCCCTTCGTACGGGCGCGGGGCGGGCAGCCCGGCCGCCACGTCGGAGGGGGTGGGCGGCGCCGGGTCGAGGAGGGGCGAGCGGGGTGGGTGGTCGCGGCCGCGCAGGGGCCGGTCCAGCCAGTACGCGGGCTCGGGCACGGCGCCCAGGCGCTCGCCGGGGAGCCGGGTGGCCGGGGTGAAGCAGGTCGAGGGTTCGGGCGGGTCGTGGTAGCCGGGGCGCAGCGCCCTGATCTCCCGCAGTACGCCCCGGAGTTGGTCGGCCATGTCCGTGGCGGTGGGGTACCGCCGACGCGGATCACGGGCGGTGGCCCGGTCCAGCACCGCCCGGAAGGACACCGCGCCCAGGTCGCCGGGCCCGGTGTCCCCCAGCCCGACCGCCCACTGGGCGAGTTCGCGCAGGGTGGCGCCGACCGTGTGCAGGTCGTGGGCGACGGTGGGGACGCGGGTGCGGGTGATCTCCGGGGAGGCGTAGCGCGCGGTGGTGAGGATGTCCTCGGGCCGGTGGTGGAGGCGGCCGAGGTCGCGCAGGGCTCCGAGGTCGATGACCTTGATGCCGTCCTGGTGGTGGACGACGTTGGAGGGCTTCATGTCCATGTAGGCGACGCCGAAGGCGTGCAGCGCCCGGAGGGCTTCGAGGATCTGCCAGCCGTAGGTGAGGACGTGCTCGATGTCGAGGACGAACTCCCCGCGCCGGGTGGCGTCGATCATCGCCTCCAGGGTGCGGTCGCCGACGTCGTCCATGACGATGTACGCGCCGGAGACGGTGCGCCCGTCGGCCTCGGTCTTGCGGACGAAGTCCCGGATGCGGACGATGCGCGGGTGCCGGATGGCGGTGAGGCGGCGGCGTTCCTCGTCGGCCTGGGCGGGGCCGCCCTCCAGGTAGCGGTTGAGGAGACCCTTGATCGCGACGTGCTCGTCGAGGTGGTGGTCGACCGCGAGGTACACCCACCCCTGCCCGCCCTGCGCGATGGCCCCGAGGACCTCGTACTGTCCGGCCAGCCGTTCGGCCTCGTCGGCGGTGGGTTCCAGGTCGGGGTGGTACGAGTAGCGCCTGCCGCAGACCGGGCAGTAGCCGTCCAGCGGGACGGGCCCCTCCACGAAGGGCGGCCCGATCACGGTCCGGCACTCCAGCGAGCCGCACCGGATGACGGCCTTGAGCGGGTCGTCGGGCCGCCGCAGCCGCTCCTCCACGGAACTGGGGCGCTGCCGGGGCAGCCGCAGGAAGGCGCCGGGCCGGTCGTCCGCCGTGAGCGGCCCGAACCGGGGTTCGTCGGCGCCGAGCCCGCAGTGGTCGCAGTAACGGGTGGCGAGCACGGTCCCGGGACACCGGCCCCCCGAACGCAGACGGTGCGCGCAGCGCATCAGCACACCACCTCCGGACACCTCGTCGCCCCTGCGCCCCCGCCGTCCGCCGCCCTCATCGCCCCTCCCCCACCGGCCCCCGCACCCTCGCCGCCAGCCTCGCCAGCAGCCCCGCCCTGGTGTGCGGGTCGGCCCACCGGCCGAGGACACCGTCCAGTTCGGCGGCGTACTCCTGCGACCGGGGCAGTGCCTCCGGTCCGGCGAAGCGCTCCGACTCCCGCAGGCGGGCGAGCAGTTCGCGTACGTTCGCTTCGAGCGCCGGGAGCAGCAGGTCCCCCTCCGCCCGCCGCCAGGCCTCCTCCGAGAGCCGGGTGTCGCCCCGTACGACGACCAGCACCCGTACCCCCAGCTGCCGCACCCGCAGCAGCACGGGCAGCAGCCGGTGCGGCGCCGGGTCGCGGTCCAGGCCGAGGACGGCGAGGTTGACGGGCCTGCCGGGCGGGACGGCCACGCCCGCCGGGCGCTCGCCGCCGTGCAGCAGCCAGCTGCGGAAGGAGCTCAACCGGCCGTGCCCGAGCGGGAGTTGTGCGGCGACCTGTTCGGCGAGACGTCTGCGGTCGTGGGCGGCGGGGTCGTGGACGAGCTGGGCGCGGGCCAGCGCGTGCTCCAGCGTGCGGTCCCGGCCGCCGCCCTCGGGCACGAGGCACAGCTCGACGGCCGCCCGGCCGCTCCCCCGGAACCACTGCCGCAGCCTGGTGGACAGTTCGACGTCCCAGGCGTCCGGCCGGCTCAGTTCCTCGACCAGCGGCACGGCCCGGACGAGCTGGGCGACGGGCAGCATGTACGAGCGTTCCCGGCCCGGTCCGGCGCCGCCGCCCCGCGCCACGGTCATGCCGAGCACCTCGGCGGGTGCACCGTCCTCGGGGAGGGTGGAGACCGCGCCGCCGCTGAATCCTTCCGCCACGGGGTCGTCGACCGGGTCGAGCTGCGTCCACAGCCCGTGCGGGCCGCCGAGCGTGGCGAAGAGGGTGAGGCCCGCCTCGTGGTGGGCGGTGTAGCCGGTGGCCCGCAGGGTGCGCCGGGCGGCGGGCAGGTCACGGGAGAGCAGGGCGGGTTGGAGGAGGGGGCGGTCCTGTTCGAGCGCCAGCACCGCGACGTCGGGTCCGGTCTCGGGGGCGTACGGCAGCGGGGGCGTCCAGCTTCCGGGCTCGGGGGCGAGCCGCGCCCCGACCGGTGCGACGCCGCCCGCCTCCACGAACTCCACCCAGAGACGCTGCCGCTCCTCGCCGAGGACGTGGGCGCAGGTGAGCACGCGGTTCTTGGTGAGCAGGATGCCCGCCCCGCACACCGGTCCCTGTGCGCCGTCCAGCCTCAGCCGTAACCGCCAGTCCGCGTAGAAGTCCTGCGTCTCGGTGCTTCCTGTGTCCCCGGTGCTCGCCGTGTCCCCCATGCCGGACGAGGATACGCGCGGCGCACGAAAGCCCCCAGTGTCCTCACGGGCACCGGGGGCTTCGTGGCCCTTTCGTGTCAACTACCGCTCAGGACACGTCATTTCCCGCACCGCTTCCCTCGTCATGTCCCGCACTGGAAGCGCGCGCTCCCCCAGTCCGCGTGGTCGTTGCCCGGCCCGTCGCCGCCGTCGCCGGTCACCAGGTCGACGTACTTCGCACCGGCGATGTCGGCGGTGAGCGCCCAGCCCGGGTCGGCGCCCTTCAGCACCGGGGACTTCGCCTTCTCCGTACCGTCGGCGAGGACGCTGAACTGCACGCTGCCCCGGCTGCTCTGCACGTCGTCCAGGCCCACGAACGCGGTGAAGGAGGTGCACATGCCGCCGAGGTAGTAGCGGATCTTCCCCGGTGAGGCGGTCCCCAGCCCCTTGGCGTGGACGACCCCGTTGAGGGTGATCGGCTTTCCGTCGCCGGGGGCGGTCTCGCCGTTGGACATGTCCTTCTCCGCCGGGCCCCAGCCGTTGTCCATCGTCGTCCAGTCGAGGTCGCTGGCGTACGTGTCCCGGGCGGGCGGCGGCGGGAGGGTGCGGACGCTCGCGGTGGCGGCCAGCTTGCGGGTCGTGCCGCCGACGGCGTACGAGGCGGCCGACGTCAGCTCGTACGGCTGGTAGACGGCGTCCACCGGCGGGGTGACCTGCCAGCTCCCCGTGACCTTCGCGCCCGCCGCAACGGACGGGAAGGCGACCGGGCCGACGGGCTCGGCGGTCCACCCCTGGGGAAGGCCGAGGGTGAGCCGCACGTCGGTGGCGGCGGTGGCCTCGTTGTTGGTGAAGGCCGCCGTGACCTGGTGCTGCCGGCCCGGCTCGAAGGCTCCGGCGGCCGGGGTCAGGGCGAGGGTGCCGCAGGCGGCGCGCTCGGGGGCGGGCCCCAGGTCGGTGACGGTGAAGTTGTCGAGGACGAAGTCGGCCCCGTCGGGTGCGCCCTCCTTCTTGCGCAGGCCGACCCAGGTGTCGCCGCAGCCGGCGGTGACGGTCTCGGAGAAGCGGGCGGTGGTGCGCTGTTCGGCGAGCGGGGTGCGGCGGACCTCGACGGAGGCGGGCTTGCCGTCGGCGCCGATGCGGTCGTAGCCGGTCACCCACTCGTAGGAGCCGGAGTGGCTGGTCTGCCGGTCGAACTCGACCTGGTACCGGTGGCCGTCCTGCATCGGGACGGTCCAGGGGGCGGTGCGGTAGACGAGCCCGTCGTTCTCCTCGTGGGACTTCAGGGACTCACCGCCGCCGAGGACGTCGTCGATGCGCTTGCCGTTCCAGCCGGCCTGCGTGTACGGGGCGTGCTTCTGCGCGACGTGGGTGCGGGGGTCGGTGTCGCCGCCCGCGTCGCCCTTGAAGAAGGGCCCCCACCCCTGGTCGACGGCCTCGAAGTCCTCGTGGACGAGGGCTCCGGGCCGGGTGGCGGGTGCGTTGGCGACGAGCCGGACGTCGTCGACCCGGACCCGCACGTCCGCAGCGGCCTTGTCCGCACGGATGTCGAGCGTCGCCGAACCGCCCTGCGGGGCAGTGAAGTTGACCTTGGCGCGCTGGAAGTAGGTGCCGTGCCAGTCGTTGGCGGCGGTCTGCTCCTTGGCGGTGGAACGCTCCACAACGACCTTCTGGCCGCCGATGGACAGCGTCGTACGACGGGACGCGCCCGGCTGGACCTCGATCCATGCCGACGCGGTGTACCGCTGCCCCGCCTTCAGCCCGGTGATGCGCTGGGTGAGGGCGGCGGGGGCGGTTCCGGAGAGGGCGGCGCTGTTGCGCCCCTGGCCATCGGTGTCGCGGACGGCCTTGCCCGACGTACGCCAGTCGCCGAGCTTTGCGTCGTTGAAGCCGGGGTCGGCGACCGTGCCGCCCTCGCCCCAGTCGGCGTCGCGGGCGGAGGGGGTGCGTCCGGCCGGGTGGAGGACGTACGGCTGACCGGCTTCGGCCTGGAGGGTGACCTTGCCGTCCTTGACGGGGACGGTGGCGGTCTTCACGCGGCCGTTGTCGGTGAGCTTGCTGACGGTGAAGGAACCGACCCCCCGGAAGGCGGCCGGGACGGTCCAACTCGTGCTTCCGCCCGCCTTGTTGTAGTGGTACAGCTTCTTGCCGCCGTCCCAGGGCAGCAGGTAGTTCGCCCCGTCGAGGACCTTGGCGTCACCGACGTAGAAGGCACGCTTGCCGTTCTCGACGGTGCCGCGCACGCCTCCGGCGAAGTCGATGCGGTCCTTCTCCCACTTCTGGATCTTCTGGTGCTGGAGGAACTTGGCGGGCAGGTTGCGCTGCCAGATGTTGTCGTAGAAGGCGTTCCAGTCGGTCTCACTGGTCCAGCCCTCGAACTCCTCGATGGCGGTCTGGCCGAGGATCGGGTGGTCGTTCCAGATGTCCTTCTCGCCGTTGCGGATGAAGCGGATGATCTGGGAGTTGAGGCCCTTGTTGGTCTTGCCGCCGTAGTTGAGGTCGTTGGCCCAGTGCGACCAGAGCGAGGCGTGCTCGAACTTCTCCGCCCACTCGGTGCCGACGTTCCACCCCTGCTTCTGGACGGCCTGGATCGTCTTGTCGGCGATCCAGCCGTGGGTGTAGTAGACGTCGATGTAGAGGAAGTTCAGGTTCCGGTCGGTCTCGTCGCGCAGCTGCTGGAACCGTCGGGCGAGGTCGCCGCTGTTCACGTCCCGGCGCTGGTCGATGTAGTAGCTCTGATTGAGCCAGTTCCAGCCGGGCTTGGTCTTGTCGACGAGGGTCTCGTCGAAGTTCTTGGCCTCGGGGTAGGACTCGGTGGCGTTGACGTGGACGCCGAAGGTGGCGCCCCACTTCTTGCCCGCCCTGAGCAGCTTGTTGAGGTCGGTGAGCCCGCCCGCGCGCTTGTTGTAGTTGCCGCCGTAGTCGGGGTGGGCGGAGTCGTGCCCCTCGGACCCGTACCCCTTCAGCACGGCCAGCTGCCCCAGCCCGTCCGTCGCCTGCGAGACGCGCTTGACGTCGTCCAGGGTGCGCAGGAAGGGGTGGGTGGCCTGGCTGGCGAAGTTGAACGGGATGTGGGTGACGACCCGGTCGGGGGTCTCCTTCGACCCCGGCGCCTCGATCCCGATCGACCGGAAGGCGACGGCCCCGTCCTGCCAGTCCACCTTCTTGTCCCCGTTGGCGTCGGGCGTCACGACGACCTTCGCCCAGGGCAGGTCCTTGCCGCTCTCCGGCTTCGGCGCACCCTCTCCCCGGTACGTCCACTGCCCCGACCAGACGCCGACGCGGACGGAGCCGTCCTCCGCCCTGCTCGCCCGGTGCCAGAACCGGGCGCCGTCCCGCGCGCTCGCCCCGCCCGGCTTGTCGTACGACGAGTTCGACTCGACGGCCGCGGCGAGGGCGCCGGTGTTGACGATGCCGTACGAGGCCCCGACGGGAGCGGCGTCGACGGGGGTCGCCGCGGTCACCTTCCCGAAGACGTCGGCGGTGCGCGTCGAATCCGGGTCGAGCCGGGTGAACGCGGTCTCCGCACCCTCCTCCCCGCTCCCGACCGACACCAGGTCGTGCCCGGGTATGTCGAGCGTCCCGACCCGGAACGCCTGTGTGTCGCGGATCGCCGTCACCCGGAAGGTGGTGGCGCGCCCGCGCACGGACAGCGTGGCGTCGATCTCCACCCCGGGGAGGGAGGGCACGAGCAGGGTGTACGAGGCCGAGTCGCCCCGCACCCGCGGTGCGGCCTTGACCTGCACGGGGCGGGCGGTGCCGTTCAGGACGATCTCGGTGACCGGCCTGGTGCTGCCGAGCAGCCGGGCCCCGCCCGCCCGCTCGGTGTACGACAGGACCCGGGGGAAGTCCTTGGCCACGGTGACGGTGAGCTGCGGGGACTGGATGACGGCGGTGTCGGCGGCGGGGACCGGGGCGGCCGGGACCGCGGCCGCCGTGGACAGCGCCGGTCCTGCCAGCGTGAACACGACGGACGAGGCGGCGGCGACGGCGCACGACGCACGGAATCTCAGCGACATGGGGCTTGAGTAAGCCCGGCCCCAGGGGCCCCGTCAACGGAAACGGACCCCACGGGTCCCGGCAGTCCAACAACCCCGTTCCGGAAGTCCAAGCGGCCCCTCTGCCCGCCGCCGCCCGTGCCCCGCTGGGCCGAACGGCTGAATCCCGACCGTCCGAGCCCCGTGAATGTTGAAACTTGAACATCATCGCGGTAGGGTCCTTCATGTTGAAGGTTCAACAACCACTTCTCGTCCCCAGGAGGACCGTCATGGGCATCTTCGGCCGCACCAACAGCAGCACCCCCGCCACCACCGCCCCCGCCGCCGTGGACCCCGCGCTGGCCGCCCTGACCGGCGAGTACACGGTCGACGCGAGTCACAGCAGCATCGGCTTCACCGCCCGCCACGCGATGGTGACGAACGTGCGCGGCTCCTTCACCGACCACGAGGGCACCCTGAAGCTGGACGGCTCGAACCCGTCGGCCTCGGAGGCCTCCATCACGGTGCGCATGACCAGCATCGACACGGGCGCCCCGGACCGCGACAACCACCTGCGCAGCGCCGACTTCTTCGACGTCGAGACCTTCCCGGAGATGACCTTCCGCTCCACCAAGGCCGAGCAGCTCGGCGGCTCGGACTACCGGATCACGGGCGACCTGACCATCAAGGACACCACCCGCCCGCTCTCCATCGACCTGGAGTTCAACGGCTCGGCCACGGACCCCTTCGGCAACGAGCGCGTCGGCTTCGAGGGCTCGGCGACGATCAAGCGCTCCGACTGGGGCCTCACCTGGAACGCGGCGCTGGAGGCCGGTGGCGTGCTGGTCAGCGACAAGATCAAGCTGAACTTCGACATCTCGGCCATCAAGAACGCCGCCTGATCCTTACGGGGACGAGCGCGCGGGTACGGCTTCGGTCACGGGGCGGGGGGGCTTCCCCCCTGTCCGGTCCGGGGGGTCGCTCCATGTCGCGACCGAAGGCCCAACGGCCATGATCCGTACATGACTTCACCGCGAACAAGAATCCGGATTCTGGCTGGTGCGGCACTCCTCGGCAGCATGTCCGCGCTGACGGTTCCGGCCTCGGCGACGGCCCACTCGCCCGGCTCCCCCGGCTCCGTCGGCTCCGTCGGCTCCGTCGGCGAACGGACACGGGGTGGCGACGTCGTCTCCGTCGAGCAGGCGGCCGAGCTCACGGCGCAGGAAGTGGCCGGGCAGCTTCAGGGCAAGATCGACGCGTCCCAGGTCCGCTACGGCGTGACCGCCTATCGGGTCGTCTACCGCACCACCAACAGTTCGGGCGCCGCCACGACCGCGAGCCAGCTCGTCGTCCTGCCCCGGAGCACGGCGCGCCGCCTGACCACCGTCTCCTGGCTGCACGGCACCACCGTCTACCGCAAGGACGTCGCCTCGGAGAACCCGCAGTCCAACGACCGGCTCACCGCCCTGTTATTCGCCTCGACCGGGCGGGCCGTTTCGGCACCCGACTACGTGGGCCTCGGCTCCGGCGAGGGCTTCCACCCCTACGGTGACCCCCGGGCGACCGTCGCGGCCTCGGTCGACGGCCTGCGCGCGGCCAGGACCGTGGCCCACCGCAAGGGGCGGGAGCTGAAGCCGAAGGTGCAGGTCGCCGGGTTCTCGCAGGGCGGGCCCGCGACGATGATGGTCGGCCGGGCACTCCAGCAGAAGACCGCCGACCGCTACTTCGGGCTGGGGGCGCTCGCCCCGGTCGCCGGTCCCTTCCATCTCTCGGCCTTCGAGGCCGCGGCGGCCAACGACAAGATCGTCAAGTCCAGCCTCTACCTTGCTTACTTCGCCACGGCGTGGAACAAGACGTACGGGCTGTACGCGTCGCCCGGCGAGGTCTTCAAGTCCGGATACGCCGAGGTTGTGGAGGGCCTCTTCAATGGCTACACCGAGTCGCGGGACATCGACGCTGCACTCCCGGACTACTCCAGTGACCTGTTCACCGAAGACTTCCTGAACAAGATCCGCAAGCCCACCGGTGCCCTGAAGGAGCAGCTGCGCCCGCTGGACACCACCTGCGACTGGCGGCCTAACGCACCGGTGGAGATCTTCCACGCCCGGGGCGACGCAGATGTCTTCTTCAGCCATGCGAAGTACTGCGCCGACCAGTTGAGGGGGAAGGGCGTTACTCCCCGGCTGACCGACGTCGGCGACTACAGCCACAATGAATCGGTGCGGCAGGCCGTGCCTCGGATCGTTGAGTTCTTCGACGCGTCGGCGAAGAACGGCTGAAGCCGGTGCGCTGAAGCGTGCGCTGATCAGGCGTGTTGTGTGGCGAACTCGCACCACACCACCTTCCCGGGGCTTCGTTCCCCCACTCCCCATGTGTCGGCGAGCAGTCCGACCAGCGTCAGGCCGCGCCCCTCCTCCCGCTCCGGGTCGAGGGGTGCGGCCACGACGTCGCCGTCACCGCTGTCGTGGACCTCGATGCGCAGCCGGGCCTCGACGGGGTCGAGCGCGAGCCGCAGGAGGAGGCCGCGGCCGGGCGGGACGCCGTGCAGGAGGGCGTTGGTGACGAGTTCGCTCACGCAGAGGAGGATGTCGTCGGCGCGCTCGATGCATGCCCACTCGACGAGGGCCCTGGTGACGAACTGTCGTGCGGTGGGTACGGACTTGCGTTCGCCTCGGTAGAACGCCTCGCGGGGCGTGGGGTGTTGGAGTTTCATGTTCATGAGGCCAGAGTCACGGTCCGTCACTAGCGTTGTGCAGCGCGCGAGTTCGTACATCGGATTTGTACGGCTCGTGTGGGGTCGGTCACGGCGTACGGCGGGAAGGAACGGCCCATGGACCGGGGAAAGAAGCGCATCACCTCCTGGCATCTCATCGGCGCACAGCTCGGCACTCTGCGGATGGCGGCCGGGATGACACAGCCCGAGCTGGCGGAGGCGCTGCTCATCAGCATGGACAAGTTGGCGTCGATCGAGCAGGGGCGGCGGGTGCTGACGCTCGCCCTGGCGCGGGAGATCGATCAACTTCTGGATTCGAAGGGGGTGTTGGAGACGGCGGTCAGGAAGATGCCGAAGCGGGAGAAGTTTCCGTTGTTCGCGCAGGACTTCATGGAGTATGAGCAGCGGGCGCTGGCCATTGAGTGGTACGAGAACCAGGTCATACCGGGGCTGCTCCAGACTCCGGAGTACGCCCGTGCGGTGTTCGAATGCCTCCAGCCCGCACTGGAGGAAGACGAGATTGACGAGAAGGTCGCGGACCGGATGGAGCGGAAGGAAGTCCTGGACCGAACCGGCCCCCGGGTGGAGTTCAGCAACATCATCGAGGAGTCCGTTCTCCGGCGGAACATCGGCGGCAAGGAGTGCATGCGCAATCAGCTCCGTCACCTGTGTGAGATGGCTCAACTCCCGCACGTCACCGTCCAGATCATGCCGATGGAGCAGGAGAGGCATGCCAGCCTCGACGGGCCCTTCATCATGCTGGAGACGGACGAGTACGAGAACGTCGCCTACGTCGAGGGCCAGCGGGTGAGCTTCATGATCGACGATCCGGATGAGGTCAGTATCTTCCGGCGCAAATATGGGATGCTGCGGTCACAGGCGCTGACACCTGAAGAGAGTCTCAGCCTGATGAACAGAATGCTGGGAGAGAGATGACGCACGCAGCAATCCCCGGGCACTCGGACGTCACCAACTTGGCCTGGTTCAAGTCCAGTTACAGCGGCAGCGAGGGCGGTGCTTGCCTGGAGGTCGCCTACGACTGGCACAAGTCGAGCTACAGCGGCGACGAGGGCGGCAACTGCGTCGAGGTGGCTGCACATCCCGCAGCGGTGCACGTCCGGGACTCCAAGGTCACCGAGGGGCCGGTCCTCACCGTGTCGCCGGACGCCTGGTCGGCGTTCGTCGCCGCGTCGGTCTGACGGGGGCCGGTCGTCCGGATCACTGCCGGTGTGCCGTCTCTTCGCAGGCGGTGCATCGGAGGGCTGGTTCCAGCGTGTCCCAGGAGCGTCCGCCCGGAACTTCGGTCAGCGGCTCGGCGGGGTAGCCGCACAGGGCCTCCGACTCCGGGGCGGCCTGGAGGTGGCAGGTGGCCGTGGGGACGTCGGGGTCGATGTCGTACACCTGGCGGGTCTGGGTCTCCCACGGGAGGAGGTCCAGGGCCCGCCGCCACCCCTCGCGGGGTGAGGGCCGGCCCAGGCGTTCCGTCGCCACGATCCACGGTCTCTGTTGCATGCTTCGAGCCTGGGCGCCCGCACGTCTTCCCGCATCCGGTGGTGGAGGGGCGGTGGTTGATGGGCCCGGATCGGGTGTTGGTGGGGCCGTCCTCTGGACCGGAGTGTGGCGCTTCCGGGGAGCCCGTCAAGGGCGCTCCTGCGTCGCGTCGGCTTCGCCGATGTCGCATGCGCTCCACCCTTGACGGCCTCCCCTCCAGCGCAGGTTTCGTTTTGCGGAGGACGGCCGAAAAATGGCCCCGGGGAAGGTCCGGGGAGTGGCCGTGCGCCGTTGCCGGGCGGCGGGTGTGTGGGTGGGGGCTCCGGGAAACAGCCCGGGTTGCTCATCGTCCGTCGGTGAGTGGGTGGGGTGTCGGCTATGGGTGGCGGGAGCGTGCGTCCGATGGCTGCCGGTGGGGTGCGCCGACCTCAATGGGGCTGCCGGCCTGGGCTCGGCGGCTGTCCGTGGGTGAGTAGTGGGTGTTCAAGCTGGTTGCTGGTGTGGGTGGGTGGATTCCAGGGAGGTCGCCGTGCTGGGACATATACGTTCGACGCACATAACGCCATCCCATCCCCGGAATCCAGGCCCCCGCCGCGCATTACGCCCGGAGGAAGCGGACATTTGCCGTGACCGGGGTGACGGGCGGTGGGTGATGAAGCGGGGAGGCGGTAGGGGTGTCTCAGAAGTGGGACACATTGGCGCGGAAGTGTCCTACTTCTGGGACACCACTGCCGCGCGGATGAAAGCGGGACCGGTTTCAAGGGCGGGTTTGCAGCTGCGGTCTCGGCACCGCCGAAATCGATTGAGCGTGCCATCCCGGTCGTGGTACCACTTCATGGTTCGTACGATGATCATGAGATGTAACAAGGAGTCGGTGGGCATGGCGCTGGGAGAACTGGTGAAACTGCGGGCCATGGGTCCCGCAGACGCCGAGGCACTGTGGCGCTGGAACCACGACCCTGAGGTCATGCGGTGGATGGACGACACGTATGCCCAGACGGTGGAGCGCGTCCGCACGTGGCTGGAGGAGCGCCCCCGCAACGCCTACGGCGACTTGCTCCTTGGCATCGAGGCGCTCGCCGACGAGACGCTCATCGGCCTGGTCATGCTGCACGATGCGGAGCCGGAGAAGGGCATCGCGAAACTCGATATCTACCTGGGCGAGAAGGCCTACTGGGGCCGCGGCTACGCCACGGATGCAGTGCGGACGATCTGCCGCTACGGCTTCGAAGACATGCGCCTGCACAAGGTCACGCTGACCGTGGTCACCGAGAATCATGCGGCGCGCAAGGTCTACGAGAAGGTTGGCTTTGTCGAGGAGGGCCGGCTTCGTCAGGTCTTCCGCCGTGACGGCGAGTGGTACGACATGTTCACGATGGGTCTGCTGGCGGGCGAGCTCCGCTGAGCCCGATTCACGAGTGGTTCTGCCGTGATCCACTCGTGGGGCGTGGAGCTGCGACGAACGGGCAAGGGGCCAGGCTGGAGCCGTTATTGCCGGTGGGCAAGAAGCCGGGACGACCTCCAGCTTGTTCCAAACGGCAGTTGATTGACGGCCTACAGTCTGTTCCGGCGCTCACAGCGCCTCCTCACCGGATTCCAGGCTGGGACTAGCCCTTTCAAAACACGCCCTAGCGGAGACGGGGGCGCGCCGCTCATGGACGTCACGCTCTTCTCGACCCCCTCCTTCCGCAACGGCAACGTCGTCACACTGGTCGTCGGCGTCGGCGAGTTCGGGATCATCGCGGCGCTGCCGCTGTGGCTCCAATTCGCCCTGGGATACGGCGCGTTCGAGGCAGGGATCGCCCTCGTGGCGCTCGCGCTGGGCAGCTTCGTCGCGAGCGGGACAAGCTTCTCGATGGCGGCCTCGGTCCCCGGCACTCGCCCACGTGCGGATCGGTCTGCTCCTGAAGGCCGTCGGCGTGGGCGTGCTCGGCTTCGTCGCGGCCCGGACACCCCGGTGGTGGCCAATCGCCCTCGCCCTCTTCATGTACGGAATCGGCGTCGGTCTCGCGACCGCCCCGCCCAGGTCACCAACATCGTGCTCGTGGACGTACCGGCGCACAGCGCGGGGCAGGGCTCGGGCATCCAGAGCGCGGCCCGCGAACTCGGCTCGGCCCTCGGCATCGCCGTCCTCACCACGCTCGGCAGCGATCCGTACGACCGCCTAACCGGTACGGGACTGCCTGCCCCGCAGGCCCAGCAGCTGAGCAGCACGGTGACGGACAGCGCGGGCTCAGCCATCCCAGCCCTCGCCACCACCCCGGACCAGCCCTACCGCCCCCGCTCGCCCCCACACTCGCCGAACCTCGTCATGACCCACCAGAAGATGGGACATTCAGGCGCGAAAGTGTCCCACTTCTGAGACACCCCCTGTCCCTGATGGCGGGAGCCGGGATTCCGGGGACTGGATGACGTTATGTGCGCCGAACGTATATGTCCCAGCACGGCCACCTCCCTGAAATCCACCCACCCACATCAACAACCAGCTTGAGCACCAGCCCCACGACGGCCCGCACCCGCCAAGCCCACACCAGCAGCCCCATTGAGGTCGGCGCACCCCCACCGGCAGCCATCGGACGCACGCTCCCGCCACCACGAGCCGACACCCCACCCACCCGCCGACGGGTGACGAGCAACCCGGGCTGTTTCCCGGAGCCCCCACCCACACACCCGCCGCCCGGCAACGGCGCACGGCCACTCCCCGGACCTTCCCCGGGGCCATTTTTCGGCCGTCCTCCGCAAAACGAAACCTGCGCTGGAGGGGAGCCCGTCAAGGGTGAAGCGAAGCGAAATCGGCGAAGCCGACGCGACAAAGGAGCGCCCTTGACGGGCTCCCCGGAAGCGCCACACTCCGGTCCAGAGGACGGCCCCACCAACACCCACTCCGGGCCCATCACCCACCGGCCCTCAGTAACCTAAGCAGGCCCCCCGTACCGCGCACTGGTGGCGTGCCACTCATACGCCCCACCCAGCCAGTCACGAATCTGAGCAAGCCAACACCTCAAAAGTGGCGAGCCCGTAAGGGCAAGTGCAGCAGCCTCCGCCTCATAGGTGTGCATGAGCTCGTTGTGCATGTCCACCGTGCGCTCGACCGCCTCCCCCACCGCACACCCCTCCTCAGCAGCAATCACAGCGGGAAGATTCATGCTCAGACCGGGGCCGGCCGCATCCTTGGCCACCGAATACACATCGTTCACGAGTTGCCCGGCGGTCGCGGCCAGAGTCAGAACCCTGCGCACCCGGGGATCGGCATACTCCTGCGCCGGTACCTCATAGCCCCCCGCCGTGTCGATCATCAACATGCTGAGGCGGAAATTGTCCAGGCAGCGGCTGGTGAGGTACTCCCACGCCGGAGGCAACCGCTCCGCCTCGTGCCAGGTGGCCTCCTGCCCGCAGCCAACGAAGAGCGAGGCCACGGCATGGTGAACGCGCTGCACCTGTACCGGCGTGGCGTACCGGCGCAAGTGCCGCCAGGCGGACTGGTGAGCGCGCAGAACGGGGTCCGCGTCCAGCTCCCGGGCGAGCTCGGGAGCGTACCGGGCGGGCAACGGAACCGGGTCGATCGCGGCGTGGGCGAGTCCGAGCCGAGCACCGAGCAGGACAGGCACAGCCCCCAGGGAGGACTCGTCGACGTAACAGTCGTCGGCGATCCACAGCGAGAGGTGCGGCTTGGCGATGGCGAGCAGCCGGTCGGGGTCCTCGGTGTGGGGGTAGGCAAGAGTGATGAGCCGCCCGAAGTCCATGGCGCGCAGGGCATCGGTGCCGCCGGGGTTGATCCCGGTCCGCTCGGCCCAGGCGACCAGCTCCTCGTTGACCTCACGCTCCAGAGCGGGATCGTGGCGAACAGCGGGCGGACAGTGGAGCCGACTGCGCGGCGAGGCAGCGGGAGCCGGAGCAGAGGCGGCAGTCGAAGGACCGGCAGCCGTCCCGAGGAGCGCCAGTCCCGAGGCGGAACTGCCGAGCCCGGTCGGCCCGGTGGGCAGCCGATAGGCGGCCGGTGCGTCAGACACGGCGCGGCACCTCGACGTTCTCCAGGAGGCCGCAGGCGTTGGGGACGAGGATCGCCACCGAGAAGTAGAGGCTGACGAGGTAGGAGATGATGCCCTCGTCGTCGATGCCCATGCAGCGGGCGTTCAGGCTCGGTTCGAGTTCGTCGGGGATGCCGGTCTGGTGGAGGCCGATGACGCCCTGGTTGTGCTCGCCGGTGCGCATGGCGATGATCTTCGAGGTGTTGTCCTCGGTGATCGGGATCTTGTTGCAGGTCAGCATGGGTACCCCGCGCCAGGCAAAGTGCTCGTGGCTGTCGACGACGACGGTCTGCGGATAGATGCCGCGTTTGCTGCACTGCTTGCTGAACGCGGCGATCACCCTCGGATGGGCGAACAGGAACTCGGTGCCGCGCCGCATCGACAGCAGGTCGTCGAGGTCGTCCGGGGTGGGCGGGCCGGAGCGGGCCTGGACGCGCTGGTTGTACTCGGTGCTGTGCAGCAGGCCGAAGTCCGGGTTGTTGACCAGGTCGTGCTCCTGGCGTTCGCGCAGTGCCTCGACGACGAGCTTGACCTGCTCGGCGGTCTGGTTCATCGGGTCGTTGTAGAGGTCGGCGACGCGGGTGTGCATCTTGAGCACGGTCTGCGCGGCGGCCAGGTCGTATTCGCGGGGGAAGGCCTCGTAGTCGGCGAAGGAGATGGGGAGG
The DNA here is from genome assembly GCF_044744005.1 of Streptomyces sp. NPDC087440. Taxonomy (NCBI): domain Bacteria; kingdom Bacillati; phylum Actinomycetota; class Actinomycetes; order Kitasatosporales; family Streptomycetaceae; genus Streptomyces; species Streptomyces sp. NPDC087440. The sequence continues at coordinate 223,813 of NZ_JBIUXN010000007.1, forward strand.
CCGACCTCGCCCTCGTGCCCGGAGAGGATGCCGATGTCGGCCTCGCCCTTGCGGTTGACCGGCTGGTCGCCGCCGTCGAGGACCTGGGTGACGTGGGTGCGGAGCTGTTCGTACTGGTCGGCGACGGCTTCGTACGCACGGCGCTTGAGGGCGAGCAGGGTCGTGGCGGTGGCGGCCCGGGCGGTGAACTCCCAGCGGTCGGCACTCTTCTTCTTGCCGCCCTTGCTGTCTTTGCCGCCCTTGCCGCTCTTTGTCCCCAGTCCCAGGACATGGCCGCCGAAGGTGTCGCCGTCGGCGAGCAGGCCCAGCGTGGTCACGTCGCCGTACGGTGTGGTGCCGACCCGCTCCACCTTGCCGTGGGCGATGAGGAAGACCTCGTCGGCCTTCTTGCCCTGCTCGACGATGACCTGCCCGGGCTCGTACTCCTTCTGTACGAACATGGTGCTCAGGGCGCCCAGCGCGGTGAGGTCGTCGAAGCCGCGCAGCAGGGGCAGTTCGGCGAGTTCGGCGGGGATGACCCGGACCTCGGAGCCGTTCTGCAGGAACGTGACCCGGCCGTCGCCGACGACGTAGGACAGTCGCTGGTTGACCCGGTAGGTTCCGCCGGGAACGTCGACCCAGGGCAGCTTCCGCAGCAGCCAGCGGGAGCTGATGGTGCGCATCTGCGGGGCGGACTTGGTGGTGGTGGCCAGGTTGCGCGCGGTGTGGCTGCTGAGGCTCTTGGGCTTCTTGACCTGCACCTTGATGGTGTCGGCCGGGGTGGGCCCGGTGGGCTTCTTAGGTGCCCTTTCGGGAGCCTTCTCGGAAGCCTTGCGGGGCTTCTTCGTGGACTTCTCGGTCGCGGAGGTCTTCTCTGCCCGGGGTGCCATGGGTCGCTGCTCGCCATCTCCCCCCGTCGCCGATGTCGCTGTTCATTCAATAGCGGGCGGCGGAGGGAGGGGCGGTCTGCTGCGTCCGATCGAGTACGGGGCCCTCAGCCCCGTCCTCACGCGGAACGTCGGGATCGGCGCCCGCGCGCAGGAGGGCGGCCACGGCACCCGGGCTCCCCCGCTGCGCCGCCGCGCACAGCCGCCGGGGGAGCTTCTTGCGTTGCCTGTTGTTCACGGGCCGAGACTATGCAGGACACTGCCTCGCGCAAGCGGTGTCAGACCTCCGCCGTATCGCCGTGGACGTCGGGTGGGGAGGGGAAGTGCCGTGGGGGAAATGTTCGAGACGGTCGTCGGGCTGGACGTACCGGACGAGGAGGCCGGACGGCTCGCTCAGCGGGGGTTGTCCTGGCTGGTCGCGGAGGGGATTGTCCTCCCGGAGAGTTCGTACGACGCAGACGGGACGTACGAAGGGCCCGTGTACCCGCGAGGACCGGCCTGGGGGGCCCGGATCACCGACGACCTGCGGTACGGGGACACGTACGGAGACCTGATGGTCGTCACCGGGCGGACGGTGTTCCACGTTCCGCCGGAGGAGAACGAGAGGCCGGTCTGCCCCCGTTGCTCCACGGCCGTCGAGGGGACCGGGTCGGAGGGGCTCTTCGCTGTGGTGGAGGCGTGGATGGCGACCGGGGTGGGCGATGTGCGGTGCGCGGCGTGCGGGGGCGTGTCCCGGGTGCCCGAGTGGCGGTGGGAGCACGACAGCTTCGCCTTCTCCTCCCTGGGCTTCACCTTCTGGAACGCGCCGCCGCTGCGAGCCGGCTTCCGGGAGGAGCTGAGTCGCGTACTGGACATCCCGACCTGCGTCGTCCGGGGCAAGCTCTGATCCCCCGGCAAGGGCAAGGGGACCAGCAGCCAGGTGATGAGGGAAGCCGAGCTGCCGCCCCTGGCGTCGGGGAGGGTCAGAAGCTGCCGCCGCCGAAATCTCCGCCGCCCCCGCCGAAGTCGCCCCCTCCGCCGAAGTCCCCTCCGCCTCCGAAGTCGCCGCCGCCGAAGGCCGAGGTGTCGAAGTCGGAGCCCGAGACGTCGCCGCCCTCGAAGCCCGCGCCCGGGTCGTCGAAGCCCGTTCCTGCTCCGTACTCCGACGCGTAGGCCGGGGTGGAGAGCATCGAGCCGAGCATGGTGCCGACCAGGAGGCCCGGGAGGATTCCGCCGCCGAAGTAGCCGCCTGCCCAGGGGCCGTAGGCCGGGCCTGCGTCGTAGTACGGGCGGCGGCCGTCCGCGGTGTCGACCGTGCGGACCGCCGGGTCGACGCCGTCGGCGAGGCGGGTCGCGTCGGCCGCGCAGACCGGGACCTCGCGGGGCGCGCCGCCCGAGGGGGTCCAAGTGGCGTCCGCGACGGAGGGGCCGTGGCGGGGGTCGAAGAAGCACGGGGAGCGGCGTTCGGGGAGGGGCTTGCCCGTGCGGCGGGCGTCCAGGACGGCGAGGGAGTAGCGGCCGTCTTCGAGGGCTTCGGTGACGCCCCGTACGTCGGAGGGCTGGTCCACCGCCGCCATGCGGGACTTGGCCGTTTCGTAGAGGTCGAGGGCGCGGGAGTAGTCGGTGCGCATCTCGTCGGTGGCGCCCGGCTCGGAGGGGTGGAAGTCCAGGCGGTCGAGTTCCTCGCCGTACGCGGTGATGTCCTCGTCGACGACGACCGTCAGCTTGCGGAGGGATTCGAGGCGTTCCTCTTCCTTGCGCTTGCGGCTGCGGCGGACCAGGGCCACTCCGCCCGCGCCCGCGACGACCACCGCCGCGCCGACGCCGATCAGGACTCCCGTGCTCACGCCGTCGTTCGAACCGCCGTCCCAGGAGGCCGGGGCGTGGCCCTGGATCTGCGGGAGTGCCTGGTCGACGAAGGTGTTGAGCTGGGTGGCCGCGTCCAGCCCGGCGGGGGTCTTGGCGGCGGTGACCAGGTTGCGGACCGAGGCGCGGGGCAGGGCGCGCGGGTCCGCGCCCGCCTCGAAGCCGTCGCCCAGGCGGACCGCGTAGACGCCCGTCACACCGGTGGCGTTGCGGAGATTGCCGCGGACGGTGGTGGGCGGGAAGTCGGGGGTGCGCGGGAGGACCGCCACGAAGAGGGGCTTGTCCGCAGACTTGATCTTCTGCGCGAGGGCGTCCTGGTCGGCCTGGGAGAGCTGCGCCCTGGCCTCGGGCGCGACATACACCGGGCCCTTCTTCAGGGCGTCCCCCGCCGCCGTCGTACCGGTCGCGGCAGCCGCGGCCGATGCGAACGGGAGCAGCAGCAGGAGCGTCGATCCCGCGAGGGCGGATATGACGGAAAGCGGCCTGTTCCTCATATGTTCGAATTTACCCGATGCGGGTCGAACACGTGGAGTGCGGAGTGGTCAACTCTGTGTGAGGGTCCACTCCGTGGCGAATTGCGTCGCCGCCAACTCCCCGTACAGCGCGTCCGATTCCACCAGCTCCGCGTGCGTCCCGACGGCGCGGACCCGGCCCGCCTCCATGACGACGATGCGGTCGGCCCGTACGACGGTGGAGAGGCGGTGGGCGATGACCAGGACCGTGGTGTCGGCGGCGAGTTCGAGGATGACGTCGCGGAGGCGTTCCTCGTTGACGGCGTCGAGCTGGGAGGTCACCTCGTCGAGGAGGAGCAGGGCGGGTTTGCGGAGCAACGCCCGGGCCAGCGCGATGCGTTGGCGTTCGCCGCCGGAGAGGGTGGTGCCGCGGTGGCCGACCTGGGTGTCGAGGCCGTCGGGGAGGCGGTCGACCAGGTCGGTGAGGCGGGTGCGGGTGAGCGCGTGGGCGAGTTCGACGGTGGAGGCGTCGGGGGCGGCGAGGAGGAGGTTGTCGCGCAGGGTGCCCGCGAGGACGGGGGCGTCCTGTTCGACGTAGGCGAGGGCGGCGCGGAGTTCGGCGAGCGGCCAGTCGCGGATGTCGCGGCCGCCGACGGTGAGGGTGCCGGTGTCGTGGTCGTAGAAGCGTTCGAGGAGGGCGAAGACGGTGGTCTTGCCCGCGCCGGACGGGCCGACCAGGGCGGTGAGGGTGTTGGGGGGTGCGGTGAAGGTGACGCCGTGGTGGGCGGGGGCGCGGGTGTCGGCGTAGGCGAAGGTGACGTCCTGGAACTCGACGCCCAGGGGCGCGGGTTGGCGGGTTTTCGGCTTCGGGTACGTGTGCGGCTCGGCCGGGAGGGACTCGATCTCGTCGATCCGGCGGACGGCGGCCAGGCCCGTGTTCAGGCCGGTCCAGCCCTCGGTGAGCTGGCTGAGCGGGGCGAGCAGCCCGAAGACGTACAGGAGGAACGCGACGAGGGAGGAGACCTCCATCGTGCCGGACACCACGCGTGCGCCGCCGACGCCGAGCACGGCGAGGAAGGCGAGTTGCGTGGCCAGGAACATCGCGACCTCGGAGACCGAGGTCCAGCGGGCGACGGTGATCCCCCGGTCGTGGGCCGTCCGCGCCGCCGCGCCGATCGCGGTGGCCTCCCGGTCCTCGATGCCGCTGGCCTTGACCGTACGGAACGCCTGGAGGGAGCGGTCGAGGAGCGAGCCCATCGCGCCGACGGCCTCCTGGGCCTGGAGCTGGGCGCGCTGGATGCGCGGCATGAGGAGGGCGAGGACGGCGCCGGAGAGGAGGAGGACCAGGGCGGTGACGGAGAGGAGGAGGGCGTCCACCACGGCCATCAGGACGATCGTGCCGACGAGGGTGAGGGCGCCGGACGCGAACTCGACGACGCTGCGGGAGAGGACGGTGTGCAGCAGGGTCGTGTCGCTGGTGGCGCGGGAGAGGAGGTCGCCGGGGGTGAGGCGGTCGGCGGCGGCGACCTTGAGGCGGAGCAGGTGGGTGACGAGGCGGCGGCGGGCGCGCAGGACGACGGCTTCGCCGGTGCGGGCGAGGAGGTAGTGGCCGGTGGCGGCGAGGAGTGCGCCGGTGATGACGACGGCGAGGAGGGCGAGGAGGGGGCCTTGGGTGGTGCCTCCTCCTGCACTCCCTGCCGCACCCCCTCCTCCGCTTCCGAAGGCTTCGACGGCGTACTTGGCGGCCATGGGCATGGCGAGGCCGGCGCCGGAGCCGAGGAGGGAGAGGAGGACGCCGGTGAGGAGGCGGCGGCGGTGGGGGCGGGTGTGGGCGAGGAGGAGGGCGAGGGGGGTGGGGGCCGGGCGGGGGCGCTCCGGGGTGGGCCCGGAGCGGGAGGGGCCGCCCCCCTTGCCCGCCCTTCCCCAAGCTCTCGGCTCCGCTCGAGCAGGGGAGGCCCCACTCGCCCCCGGGGGGCGGCCCCGCCGCCCAAGGGGGGCTGCGGAAGGGGGCTCAAGGGAGGCTGCGGAGGGGCGGCCCGGAGGGTCGGAAGGGTCAGTGGGCACTCGGGGTGACCTTGAGGAGGGGGCGGAAGTCGGTGACGTTTTGTTCGCCGACCGTGCGGCCCTCCGCCGCGACCCAGGCGTGGGGCTGGAAGGGAGGCGCGTTGCGCACGCCCGCGTGCCAGTCGGGGAAGGTGCCGGACATCCGGCAGAGCAGGGAGATGGCGATGGAGCGCGGCAGGCAGCCGTACCAGCCCGCGCACTTGCGGCTCGTCGCGACGACGCGTTCGTACGTTTCGAGGGTCTGGTCGTACGAGGCCGGGCGCGCACCCCTGCTGACCAGCGTGAGGACCGCGCGCAGGCGTCCCGGCTTCAGCTTCGCGAGCAGCAGGGCCGCCGCGATCGCCGCGCGCAGGCGCAGGCCCCCCGGGCCCGCCCCGCGTCGCGGCATCGTCATCTCGGTGGTCATCGGGCGGCCCCGGCCCGGGTGACGATCTTCGCCTTGAGGAGCTGGTCCGTGAGTTCGGCGACGTCCGCCTCGACCTCCGCCCGCTCCACCTCGTACTCGGCGAGGAGCTGTTCGACGGCGTCGGACGGGGAGCGGCCCTCGGCGATGGCGGTCACGACGAGCGTGCCGCACTCGTTGAGCTGCCAGTACGTGCCGTCCTTCTCGTCCAGCAGGACGCCACCGTACTCGGTGGTGGTGACGGCGATTCCCTTGCGGAGCTGCCACTCGCTCATGTGCGTGCCTCGCTGTTCGTGGTGGGGGTCCAGGCGTCCTGCGCCGTGCGGAGCCAGGTCTCGCAGGACACCGTGGAGTCGATGGGGTGCTGCTGGAGGAGCGGCGAGTACGGGTCGTCCGCGAGGCGGCGCAGCTGGCCGGCGTCGATCAGGCCGCGTTCGGCGAGGACCGAGTCCGTCCACAACTCCCGCAGGGACGCGGCGTGTTCGCGCAGGCCCTGGATGTCGTCGGCGGACATGTGGTCCTTGGTGGTACGGGCGAGGAGCTCGTCCGGGACCACTCCGCGCATCGCCTCCACCAGGAGGGGCTTGTACCGCCAGGGGACGACGCGGTCCTCCACCCGTACGGACATGACCGCCTCCACGACCCGGTCGTCGAAGAAGGGGGCGGCGACCGGCAGGCCGAGGCCCGCGCCAAGGTCCTCCATGGCCTGGAAGTAGCGGGCGCCGAGCCGGACGGTGTCGAGGTCCATGTGGCGGCCGGGGCGCGGCGCGATGGGCTGGGCGTGTGTCGCGGCCGCCCGGAACTCCTCCCGGATCAGCCCGCGGGCCTTGTCCGTGAACCAGGGCCGCATGGCCTGCCGCATCCCCCAACTCACCTGTGGGGTACGGGAGTCGGCGGTCGCGGTGTCGATGAGGGAGCCCGCGAGCCAGTTGCCGAAGGTGGGCGGGAAGAGCATGCCGCGCAGGGTGGGCAGCAGCGGCCAGCCGGACTGGTGGCGCAGGGCGCTGATCCGGTTCCAGGCCTTGAGGGGGTGGGCGGGGAGGAGGTCCTGGCAGGCGGAGGCGAGGCCGTTGAAGAGTTCGTCGCCGCCGTAGCCGGTGAGGTGGTACTCGGAGCCGGTGGCCGCGGCCCGCCCCAGCAGCATCGCGGCGCGGGCGCGCGCGGGGGCCACCGGGAAGGGTTCGTCGAGGAGTTCGCCCGAGGTGGCGCGGAGGTCGGCGTAGAAGAGGGGGGCGTCGTCGGCGGGCACGAGCGTGTGCTCGATCTTGCGCTCACCGCCTTCGCGGTCCGCGCTCGCCCCGCCGCCCGCCTCGTGGGCCGCGCTCACCCCGCCGCCCGCCTCGTGGGCCGCGCTCACCCCGCCGCCCGTCTCCTGGGCCGCGCTCGCCTCCCGGGCCGCCGCCTCGCGGGCCTTGGCGACTCCCCTTTCCGCCCAGAGCTGGTCCTCGGAGCGGTCGTCGCGGGCGGCCACCGTCAAAAGGGCCGTGTCCCGCGCCCCCGCCCGCTGGGCCAGGAAGGTCACCGACGTGGAGTCCATGCCGCCGGAGAGTTCGCCGCTGACGCGGGTGCGTCCCTCCAGGTGCGCGGCGACGGACGCGGCCAGCGCGGCGGCCACCAGCGGAGCGCCCTCCGCCATGGTCAGCCGGGGAACCGGGGGCTGCCACCAGCGTCGTACCGAGAAGCGGGGACCGGAACCGGCGGCGGGCAGCACCAGCGCGTACGCCGGGTCGATCTCCTCCACGCCCTGCCAGACCGGGCGCTCCCTCAGCGGGTGCGGGACGAAGTCCAGGAGGCGCAGGGCGAGCGCGCCGTCGTCCAGGGCCGCGCCGGTGAGGCGGGCGAGGGCGGCGGGACGGTCGGAGGCGATCCGGCCCCCGGCGTGGGCGGCGTGGTAGACGCGGCGGTGGCCGGAAGCGGTGCCCCGCACGCAGGTCTCGCCGCCGATACGGGAGACGGCGTGCCCGAGGCCCGGCAGTTCGGTGAGGCGGCGGTGCAGGTCGAGGGTGTCGCGGGCGGGGCCGAGGACGGCCTCCAGGCGCGCGGCGGGGGTCGTGTTCGGGCCGATCAGCACCAGGGCGTCGTCGCCCCGGGTGACGTGGACCAGGGTGCGTACGAGAAGTCGCGCGAGGATCCACGGACGGCCCGACGGGTGGGGAACGGTCTCGAAGGCGGTCCCGGAGTCGGAACCGGGGGCCGCCGAGCGAAGATGCCCGGCCGCCGCCTCGCCTTCATCGGTGTCCGGAAGGACGACAAAGAAGTCGCGCAGGCTCTCGCGGCCGGGCATCTCCATCACTCAGTTACCGGTTTCCGCAGCTCAGATACAGAGCCGACGGGACCAGAACTCCTTGCACGAGGCGTAGAACATGCCCGCGGTCTTCTTGCTGAAGTCGCCCTGGTTGAACAGCGACGGCTTGACGTAGGTCTTCTTCATCGTCGTCACGTCCTCTCCGTAAGTAGGGGTGCACTGAGTAAGAAAGTGACTGTGACGGATGTGCACGGTGGGAACCGTGTGGACTCCGTGACGGCCGGGGACAGTTGATCCGCTCCCCGAACTCTTGTGCACCCCCGGACCCCGGAGATGGCTTGATCACCAGCACACGTGACGAGTTCACACCCCTTGACGGAGGGTGAACGAGCGCTTACTAGTTGCGCATTGAACCTGCCGGAGGTCTATTCCGTCGGTTCGACGCCCGCCCGCAGCAGTCCGTACGTGTACGCGTCCTCCAGTGCCTGCCAGGACGCCGCGATGACGTTCTCGGCGACGCCGACCGTCGACCAGTCGCCGGAGCTGCCGGAGCTGCCGGAGTTGCCGCCGTCGCCGGTGGTGATGAGGACGCGGGTGGTGGACTCGGTGCCGTGGGTGCCCTCCAGGATGCGGACCTTGTAGTCCACCAGCTCCAGCTTGGCGAGCTGCGGGTAGATCCGTTCCAGGCCGACGCGCAGCGCCCGGTCCAGGGCGTTGACCGGGCCGTTTCCCTCGGCGGTGGCGACGATGCGCTCGCCCTTGGCCCACAGCTTCACGGTCGCCTCGTTGGCGTGCGTGCCGTCGGGGCGGTCCTCGACGATGGCCCGCCAGGACTCGATGCGGAAGTAGCGCCGGGCGCGCCCCTCCGCCTCCTCGCGCAGCAGCAGCTCGAAGGAGGCGTCTGCGGCTTCGTACGTGTAGCCCTTGAGTTCGCGCTCCTTGACCCGGGCGACGACGCGGCCGACCAGCTCGCGGTCGTCGCCGAGTTCGACGCCGAGCTCCTTGCCCTTGAGCTCGATGGAGGCGCGGCCGGCCATGTCGGAGACCAGCATCCGGATGCGGTTGCCGACCAGGTCGGGGTCGATGTGCTGGTACAGGTCGGGGTCGACCTTGATGGCGGAGGCGTGCAGGCCCGCCTTGTGCGCGAAGGCCGAGACGCCGACGTACGGCTGGTGGGTGGAGGGGGTGAGGTTGACGACCTCGGCGATGGCGTGCGAGATGCGGGTCATCTCGCGCAGGGAGCCCTCGGGGAGGACCTGCTTGCCGTACTTGAGTTCCAGGGCGGCGACGACGGGGAAGAGGTTGGCGTTGCCGACGCGCTCGCCGTAGCCGTTGGCGGTGCACTGGACGTGGGTGGCGCCCGCGTCGACGGCGGCGAGGGTGTTGGCGACGGCGCACCCGGTGTCGTCCTGGGCGTGGATGCCCAGGCGCGCCCCGGTGTCGGCGAGGACGGTGGCGACGACGGCCTGGATCTGGGCGGGGAGCATGCCGCCGTTGGTGTCGCAGAGGATGACGACGTCCGCACCGGCCTCGGACGCCGCCCGCACGACGGCCTTGGCGTACTCGGGGTTGGCCCGGTAGCCGTCGAAGAAGTGCTCGCAGTCGACGAAGACCCGGCGGCCCTGCTCGCGCAGGTACGTCACTGTGTCGCGCACCATCGCCACGTTCTCGTCCAGCGTGGTGCGCAGCGCCAGTTCGACGTGCCGGTCGTGGGACTTGGCGACCAGGGTGACCACGGGCGCACCGGACGCGACCAGCGCCTTCACCTGCGGGTCCTCGGAGGCCTTGGCCCCAGGACGGCGGGTCGCGCCGAAGGCGACGAGCTGGGCGTTGCGGAAGGTGATCTCCTGCTGGGCGCGGGAGAAGAACTCGGTGTCGCGGGGGTTGGCGCCCGGCCAGCCGCCCTCGATGAAGCCCACCCCGAAGTCGTCCAGATGACGGGCGATGGCCAGCTTGTCCGCGACGGTCAGGTTGATTCCCTCGCGCTGGGCGCCGTCGCGCAGCGTGGTGTCGAAGACGTGGAAGCCGTCGTCGGGCTTCGAGCCGCCGTCAGGGCTCTCCGCGTTGCCTGCGCTGTCTGCACTGCCTGCGCTGTCTGCATTGCCTGCATTGGCTGCACGGCCTGCACTGCCTGCGGTCGTCATGCTGTCTGACTCCTGTCGGGTCCTGGGAGGAGCTCCCAGGCTGCGGAATGGCTTGCTCCACTTGCCCCCATCTTCGCGTGCGCCTCGCCCTCGGCCCTGTTGGGGCCGGAAAACGAAAAAACCCCTCGCGGGTGCGAGAGGTCTGCGCGCGGGTCTGGAGCTCGGTGGCCGCGCCGTACGGGCTGGTGGGCGTACGGGACGGTCACTGCGGACCGGCGCGCCTGCTGCCGATAATCATGGCGGACGAGGACACGGGGGCAGTCTGGCACACGGCTGCCCCCGTGTCTCAGGGCGTCTCAGAATGCGGTCCGCATCCCCTGGGGGCTCACTTCAGGTGGCGTACGAAGAGGTCCCACTGGCCGTTGGTGTCGCCGGGGACGAACTTCCCCTCGTCGTCCCCCGTGAAGGCGACGGTCGAGGCGTCCGCACTCATGGCACCGTCCCCCGTGCCCGTCGGCTTCCCTTCGGCGTTCGGGCTGGCCAGGGTCGAGGCGCCGGTGGTCAGGTCCCGTACGTACAGCGCGCTCTGCCAGTCGGAACCCACCACGTCGACCAGGACCTTTTTGCCGTCGCGCGAGATGCCGCGCGCCAGCGTCGTGTCGGTGGGCGAGAGGCCGTCGACCCGGCTCAGCTTCCCGGTCTTCAGATCGCGGACGAATGCGTGGTAGCCGCTGGTGGGCGGACCGGGGACGACGTTGGTGGCCAGCGACGTGAACGTGACCCTGCTTCCGTCGCCGCTGATCAGCGCGTCGCTGGACTGGTGGTCGGCTGCGGCCCCGTTGTGGGTGGCGTCCGCCTGGACCCTCTTGCCGGTGGCACGGTCCCAGACGTAGTGGTCGCTCCAGTCGCCGCCGACCGGACCGTTGGCGTACTGGTCGGCGTAGACCACCTTGGTGCCGTCGTCACTGATCGATTCGACGAAGCAGGAGCGCTGCCAGTGGTTCGGCTTCTCGCTGGTCCGGACGGTCTTCCCGGTCTGCCGGTCCAGCAGATAGACCCTGCCGCCGTCGCCCGCCCCGGCCGGAGTGGCGTCCGTCGGCCCGGCGTCGAGGGCGACGAAGCGGCCGTCGGCGTTGATCTTCGCGGTGCCGGTGACCCGGTATCCGTCCGACAGCTTGGGGTCGAGACGGACGGTCTTGCCGGTGGTCAGGTCCCGGAGGTGCAGCGTGTAGACGTAGTCCGCGCCGCGGGCGCTGAAGGTCAGATAGCGGCCGGTGGAGCTGAGCCCCGGGCTGGACGTCTGCTTGCCCGGCACGGACACCCGGACGAGCCCGTTGCTGCCCGGCTTGCGGACGAACACGTCCTCGGTGTCCGGGGTGTCCCCCGTGACCAGGTTCGACGCGTTCGAGGCGAAGGCGATGGTCCGGCCGTCGGCGCTCAGTACCGCGTTGCGCGACGACTTGTCGGCCTGCGCACCACCGGGTCCGGTGCTGAGCTTCTCGGTGCGCGGGGCGAGCGGACTGGCCGAGGCGCTCGGGAGCGCCAGGGCGGTGAGGGCGGCGACCAGGGCCGCGCCGAGGGCGGTGCGCGTTGCGGCGTGCATGGTGGAACTCCCCGTGGGTGTGCGGTTGTTGTGCCGTACGGGACACAAGACGCGCACGAACCGCGATCGGTTCGCAGCCCGGGCGGCGATGTCCGAATTCCGGTGCCCGGCTTCCGGCGTACGGGGTGCCGGTAGGTTCGGCGCATGCGCGTACTGACGTGGAATCTGTGGTGGCGGTTCGGTCCGTGGGACGCCCGCCGAAAAGCGATCCTGGACGTGTTGCGGGAGCAGCGGCCCGACGTCGTCGTCCTCCAGGAGGTGTGGGCCAACGACCGGGAGAACCTGGCCGGTTGGCTCGCCGAGGAGCTCGGGCTCGGGCACTGGACGTGGGTGCGGTTCCAGGAGCCGCGGCACTGGCAGCGGCGCACCGACGGCGACACCTCCGACATCGGGGTGGCCGTCCTCAGCCGGTGGCCGATCGGCGAGGAGGCCTCGGTGCGGCTGCCCGCGGACGGGGCCCCCGACAACGGGCGGATGGTGCTGTACGCGCGGGTGGATGCCCCCTTCGGGCCTGTGCCGGTGTTCACCACGCACCTGAACTCGGCCGTGTACGACTCCGCGACGCGGTGTGTGCAGGTGCGCGCCCTGCACCGGTTCGTGGCCGAGCACCGCGGCGACGGGCCGTTCCCGCCCGTGGTCGCCGGTGACTTCAACGCCTGGCCCGACGCGGACGAGATCCGGCTGATGGGCGGGTACAAGACCGCGCCGCCGGTGCCCAAGCAGGTCTTCGTGGACGCCTGGGAGTACGCGGAACCGGGCGCTCCGTACGCCACCTGGGACGCCGGGAACGGCTATCACACGCCCGGTCCCAGTACGCGGATCGACTATGTGTTCCTGGGGGTGCCGGGCCCCGGCGGGCTGGGCGCGGTGGAGTCGGTGGCCCGCTTCGGGCATGGCGCGGTGGACGGGGTGTGGCCGTCGGACCACGCCGGTGTACGGGTGGACCTGGCGACGGGAGCGACGGCATGAAGGCGGTCGAGCTGGCCGAACGGGACGCGGAGATACGGGCGTTCGTGACGTATGCCGATCCGCCGTCCCAGGCTGCGGCGGGGCCGCTGAGCGGAGTCGCGGTCGGGGTGAAGGACATCGTCCGGGTGGACGGGATGCCCACGGGAGGCGGTTCCGCGCTGCCGCCGGAGGCCCTCGCCGGGCCGCAGGCGACCGTCGTCAGCAGGCTGCTGGCGGCGGGGGCGTACGTGGCGGGCAAGACGGTGACGGCGGAGTTCGCGATCCTGGCCCCCGGGCCGACCCGCAACCCGCACAACCTGGCGCACACGCCCGGCGGTTCGAGCAGTGGCTCGGCGGCGGCGGTCGCGGCGGGCCTGGTGCCGCTGGCCGTCGGCACGCAGACGGTCGGCTCGATGATCAGGCCTGCGGCGTACTGCGGGGTGGTCGGCTTCAAGCCGACGTTCGGGCGGATTCCGGTGGACGGGGTCATCCCGAACGCGCCGTCGTTCGACACGTTGGGCCTGTACGCGGCGGACGTGGCCGCAGTGGCGGTCGCGGCGGGGGTGGTGTGCGACGGGTGGACGGAGCCTGAGTCTCTGACGCCGCCTGTTCTCGGGGTGCCGGACGGTCCGTACCTGGAGCAGGCCTCGGCGGAGGCGCGGGACGCCTTCGAGGGGCAGGTGCGGGGGCTGCGGGCCGCTGGATACGAGGTGCGGCGGGTGTCGGTGATGGCGGACTTCGAGGAGGTCCGCCGTCAGCTCTTCACCATGAACCGGTACGAGGCGGTGCGCTCGCACGCGCCGTGGTTCGAGGAGTACGGGCACCTGTACCGGGAGGAGACGCTGGCCGTCCTGCGGGAGGGTTCCGGCATTTCCGATGCGGCGTACGAGGCGGCTCGCGCGGACCGGGAACGCTTCCGGGAGCGGATCGCGGGGGCGGCGCGGGAGGCGGGGGTCGACGTGTGGGTGACCCCGGCGGCCCCGGGGCCCGCACCGGCGTCGCTGGCCACGACCGGGAGTTCGGTGATGTCCCTGCCGTGGAGCCACGCGGGGCTGCCGTCGGTGTCGCTCCCGGCGGGGAGGGCGGGGAACGGGCTGCCGCTCGGGGTGCAGTGTGTGGGGGCGGCGGGGCGGGACGAGGGGTTGCTGGTGTGGGCGGGGGGGTTGGCGGGGGCGCTGCGGGGGTGAGGGGGGGGCATGCCGTGCGGGGTGACGGGCTTGCTGCGGCAGGGCCCTCCTCGTGCCGCACCCGGCACCCCGGCTTGCTGCGGCGGGGCCCTGCTTGTGCCGCACCCGGCACCCCGGCTTGCTGCGGCGGGGCCCTGCTTGTGCCGCACCCGGCACCCCGGTTGCCTGCGGCGCTGCCCCGGTCCCGCCCCTTCACCTAAAGCGCTTGGCCGCGCGGCTTGTGGTGGGCTGGTCGCGCAGTTCCCCGCGCCCCTGATGGCATGCCCTCCGGGCAGCCATCCCCCCAGCCCCCTTGGGCGGCGGGGCCGCCCCCCGGGGGCGGGACGGGCGGGCAAGGGGGCGGCCCGCCCGATACGGGCCCGCCCCGGTACCGGCCCCTGCCCGCACCCGGGACCCCGCCCCGGTACCGGCCCCCGCCCGCACCCGGGCCCCCGCCCCGCCCCCGCTCCGGCCTACGCCAGCTCGTGCATCCAGCCGTGCGCGTCCTCCGCCGCCCCCGTCTGGATCTCCAGCAGCGCCTTCCGCAGCGCCATCGTCACCCGGCCCGGCTCGCCGTCCGCCGTCGTCCACTCGGCGGAGGCCGACTTCACGTGGCCGACGGGGGTGATGACCGCCGCCGTACCGCAGGCGAAGACCTCGGTCAGGGCGCCCGACTCGGCATCCGCCCGCCACTGGTCGGTGGAGATGCGGCCCTCGGAGGAGGTGTAGCCCAGGTCGCCCGCCAGCTTGAGCAGGGTGTCGCGGGTCACGCCCGCGAGGAGCGAGCCCGTCAGCTCGGGGGTGACGATCTTGTCGCCGTACACGAAGTACAGGTTCATGCCGCCCATCTCCTCGACCCACTTGTGGTCGAGCGCGTCCAGCCAGACCACCTGGTCGCAGCCCTTCTCGGCGGCCTCGGCCTGCGCGAGGAGGGATGCGGCGTAGTTGCCACCGGTCTTGGCGTAACCCATGCCGCCAGGGACGGCGCGGACGTAGTTCTCCGAGAGCCAGACCGAGACGGGCTTGACGCCGCCCGGGAAGTAGGCCCCGGCCGGGGAGGCGATGACGAGGAAGAGGTACTCGTTGGCGGGGCGGACGCCCAGGCCGACCTCCGTGGCGATCATGAAGGGGCGCAGGTAGAGGGACTCCTCGCCGCCGTGCTGCGGGACCCAGGCCTCGTCCTGCTTGACGAGCGCGTCGCAGGCGGCGATGAAGGTCTCGATGGGGAGCTCCGGCATCGCGAGGCGGTGCGCGGAGGACTGGAAGCGCTTGGCGTTGGCCTCCGGGCGGAAGGTGGCGACCGAGCCGTCGGGGCGGCGGTAGGCCTTCAGGCCCTCGAAGATCTCCTGCGCGTAGTGCAGGGTCATGTTCGCCGGGTCGATGGACAGCGGCGCGTACGGCACCAGCTGCGCGTCGTGCCAGCCGCGGCCCTCCGTCCAGCGGATGGTGACCATGTGGTCGGTGAAGTGGCGGCCGAACCCGGGGTTGGCGAGGATCGCCTCGCGCTCCGCTTCGGACAGCGGCGTGGAAGAGGGCTTGAGCTCGATCGTCGTGGGCGTCGTCATGAGTGCGTGTCCTTCACCGGTTTGTTTGGAAGTGGGCCGCGTCACGCCTTCCGTCACAACTAGGACGTCCGAGCTTCCTCTCCTACCGCGACCCTGCGTTCGATTATCGCGCGCGCAGGGGTGGGTACGAAATGGGGTCTTTGACGTGGGGTGCGGCCCAGGGGTCGATGGTCGCACCCGGGGCCGGAAAAGGAACAGCCGCCGGGTGTCGGGACCCGGCGGCTGTCGAAGCGGAGTGGCAGTCGCGGGTCAGCCCGCTACTCGGGCCGCGAGCGCGTCGCCGATCTCGTCCGTGGTGCGGACGACGGAGGCGGTGCGCTCGGCGAGGTCGGCGGAGACCGCCTCCTCGATGCGGGCGGCCTCGGGCTCGTAACCGAGGTGGCGGAGCAGGAGTGCGACGGAGAGGACCGTGGCCGTCGGGTCGGCCTTGCCCTGGCCCGCGATGTCGGGCGCGGAGCCGTGCACGGGCTCGAACATGGACGGGAACGCGCCCGTCGGGTTGATGTTGCCGGAGGCGGCCAGGCCGATTCCGCCGGAGACGGCGGCGGCGAGGTCGGTGAGGATGTCGCCGAAGAGGTTGTCGGTGACGATGACGTCGAAGCGCTCCGGCTGCGTGACGAAGAAGATCGTCGCGGCGTCGACGTGCAGGTAGTCCGTGGTGACGGACGGGTACTCGGCGGCGATGCGGTCGAAGGTGTTCTTCCACAGGTGGCCGGCGTAGACGAGCACGTTGTTCTTGTGGACGAGCGTGAGCTTCTTGCGGGGGCGGGCCGCCGCGCGCTCGAAGGCGTCGCGGACCACGCGCTCCACACCGTACGCCGTGTTGAGGCTGACCTCGGTGGCCACCTCGGCGGGCGTGCCGGTGCGCAGGCTGCCGCCGTTGCCCGTGTAGGGGCCCTCGGTGCCTTCGCGTACGACGACGAAGTCGATGTCCGGGTCACCGGCCAGCGGCGTCGAGGTGTTCGGGAACAGCTTCGACGGGCGGAGGTTGATGTAGTGGTCGAAGGCGAAGCGCAGCTTCAGGAGCAGACCGCGCTCCAGGACGCCGGACGGGACCGAGGGGTCGCCGATCGCGCCGAGGAGGATCGCGTCGTGCTGCTTCAGGGCGTCCATCTCCGCGTCGGGAAGGGTCTCCCCCGTGCGGTGCCAGCGCCGGGCGCCGAGGTCGTACTCCTTGGTCTCCAGCTTCACGTCCTGCGGGAGTACGGAGTTGAGGACCTTCAGGCCCTGGGCCACGACCTCCTGGCCGATGCCGTCACCGGGGATCACTGCGAGATTGATGCTGCGAGACATGTCCGGGACCCTACTCCGCGTCCCAGGGGATGACACGTCGCGTCCGCCATGTGGACGCGACGCTCACCCCTCGCATCGCGTACGGCTCAGTGGCCGGTCTCGCCGCCGTTGTCACGGCGGTCCAGGGCGCGCTGGAGGGCGGCCGCGGCCTGCTTGCGGTCGGCGGCCTCGGTGGAGCGGGAGGCGTGGCGGACCCGGCGGGTGGTGGTGGAGTGCATGGTCATCGAGGTCTCGGACATGGGGATCGACTCCTTCAGAGGCATGGGAATGCGCGAGGGGACTGCTGCATCTGTGAGGCGCCGGAATGAGGCGGGGGGCGGGTGCGGCAGGGGTTGCCTGCTTCGGGGCACCGGCCCGCGGCCGCCATTCGCTGATGGAGCGAGACGTTCGGCTCCTACAAAGCTAGGGCAGGTACGGGCAGCTGTCTCCACAATTACTCGGACTTCCTACTATCTGAGACGCGATCACACCAGACCCCTTGCGGCGCTTGATGTGTCATTGCCAGCTAGCTGACACCGCCGACTAGGTTGCATTCCTACCTAGGTGGTGGTGTCATGTCCGTATGGCTGCCGCACACCGCACCCCTGACCGCCGGTCGAGCTGGCTCAAGGGAGTCCTCGACCTCCTCGTCCTCTCCTGCCTCACCGAGGGCGAGAGCTACGGGTACGAGATCTCCAAGGCCCTGGCCGGGGCCGGACTCGGGGACATCAAGGGCGGCACGCTCTACCCGGTCCTCAACCGGCTGGAGGAGGCCGGGTACGTCGTCGGGGAGTTCCGCGCCGCCGAGCGCGGCCCGGGACGCCGCTACTACCGGCTCACGGGTGAGGGACGTACCGCACTCGCCGAACAGACCGGCGCCTGGCTGGACTTCCACGCGTCGGTGCGCACCGCGCTCACCGCATCGCTCAGTACGGGGGAATCATGATGACTGCCAACGACACCTACTTCGACCGGCTGGGCGCTGCCCTGCGCGCGGCGGGCATGCCCGGCGACGAGGCGGAGGCGACCGTCGCCGACCTGACCGCGTACGTCGCGGACGGCGAGGACGTCGATCCGGCCGAGGAGTTCGGGGGCCCCGAGGAGTTCGCGGCCCGGCTGACCGGCGGCGCCCCCGTGGAGGAGCCCGCCGCGCGGGCCGAGGTCTGGAAGTGGACCTGCGACCTCTACAACGACCGCCAGTTGCTCAACCGGTACGGCGACGAGGGCTGGGAGGTCGAGCGCATCGACCGGATGGGCCGGTTCGTCTGCCGCCGCGACCCGTCGGCGGCGCTGCGCTGGGAGTACCGGCGCGAGATCGCCAACACTGCGCAGGAGCGGGCGGCCAGGATCGCCGAACTGGCGCCCGAGGGGTGGGAGCCGGGCGGGCACTGGCTGTTCTCGCTCTACTTCAAGCGGCCGAAGGCGGCCAGCGCGGGACCGGCGGGCGGGCTGGACACGCTGCCCGAAGCGCCGGCCGGGCACGTCCTGCTGGGGGTGCGCGTCCGGAGGCTGATGCTGTTCACCGGCCTGATGGTGATCTTCTTCGCGGTCATGGTCACCACCGGTGTCGTCGACCTCTCCCGGCCCTTCTTCCTGTACGCCCTGCCGGTCGCGCTGGCCGTGGGCGGCGGGCTCGGCTACTACGGCACCAGGCGGGACGCGCGCCGGGGCGTGGCGGACCCGGAGAAGTAGCCGTCGGCCGCGCTCACAGCACGTCGCCGTCCCGCCAGTCGAAGAAGAGCGTGGCGTCCGGGTCCGGGAGGGTGCGGCCGAGTGCGGGACGTACGTACGTCGTGCCTTCCTCCTCCGGCAGGGGTACGACACCGGTCGGGCCCAGCGCGGCCAGGCCGCCGGGCCACACCTGCCAGCCCCGGCCCGCGTAGAGCGCGGCCCCCGCGTCGGACGCGGACAGGGCGCCCAGGACGTACGCGCGGTCGACGAGGTCCTCCAGGGTCGCCATGATCCGCCCGGCCAGGCCCTGCCGACGTGCGTCGGCCCGTACGGCGACGGCCTCGACGTATCCGATCCGCAGCGAGTGTCCCCGGTGCAGGACGCGGCGCGGGACGAGGCTGCCGTGCGCGACGGCCGAGCCGTCCCGGGGGTCGGTGATCAGGGCGTGCAGGCCGCCCAGCGCGTGGTCCCAGTCCTCCTCGGCGAAGTCGCCGTCGAAGGCGTCGTCCAGGAGGGCGCGGATCGCGGCGAGTTCGGCGGATTCGAGGTGGGCGGTGTGGGCGGTGCGCGGCGCAGGGTACTCAGTCATGCGCAGCACTCTCGCAGGCCCCGTGCGTGACAGGTACTCAGGCGCCGTTTGAGTAGCTGCGCCGTGTCGTACGGCCGTGCCCCGCACCAGAGTTGGGGCCATGTCCACGAAGACCTCCCCCTCCTCCGCCGGGGCCGGGCTGTACGCCCTGAAACCCTGGTACGCGGCCCGGCTGTCCGGGGTCCGCGCCCGGCTCGCCCGCCGGGGCGTGTCGCCCGACGCGCTGACGGCGGCAGGGGTGGTGTGCGCGGCCGGGGCGGCGGCGACGCTGGCCTGGCTGCCC
Organism: Streptomyces sp. NPDC087440; assembly: GCF_044744005.1. Classification (NCBI taxonomy): domain Bacteria; kingdom Bacillati; phylum Actinomycetota; class Actinomycetes; order Kitasatosporales; family Streptomycetaceae; genus Streptomyces; species Streptomyces sp. NPDC087440. The sequence goes on from NZ_JBIUXN010000007.1 coordinate 242,869, forward strand.
GCGCCTGGGGCGGCGCTCCCGGTGGCCGTGCTGCTGGCGGCCCGGCTCGCCTTCGCGAACCTGGACGGGGCGCTGGCCCGCGACACGGGCCGCACGACCCGGCGCGGGGCACTCCTCAACGAACTGGGCGACCGAGCCGCCGACTTGATTGTCCTGGCGGGTTTCCTCACCCTCGCCCCGCTGTGGCTGGTGGCGGTCGCCGCCCTGGCCGCCACGCTTCCCTCCTGGGTCTCCCTGGCGGGGGCGGCGGCGGGGGCGGAACGCCTGAACGGCGGCCCGGTCGGCAAGACGGAACGCTGCCTGCTGGTGGTCGTGGCGGCGGCGGTACCGGGCTGGGCCTTCGGCGTGCTGGCGGTGCTGGCCGCGGGCTCGGCCCTGACGGCGGTTGTCCGCTGCGCCCGCCTGTGGCGGTCGCTGTGAGCGCGCGGGTGCCGGTGCTGGTGGCGGGGGTCCTGGCCGTGAGCGGGGTGGCGCTCGCCCTGGTCCCCGCACGGGTACGGATGCGGGCCGAACTCTGGAGGCGCTGGCGGACCTGGGCCCTGGCGGCCCCGCTGTACGTGGGCGCCCTGTGGCTCGGCACCCCGGGCGCGGTCGCCCTGGCGGCGGGCCTGGGCCTGGTGGGTGTCCTGGAGTACGGCCGGATGACGCTTCCAGCGCGGGGCGCAGCAACGGGAACAATGCCTTCCCTGGCCAACCCCCACGCTCCCCCCGCCAGCTCGTGGGCGCGGGTTCCGCCGGGGGCGGAACGGGCGGGCACGGGCGGACCGGCTCGGCGCCGGACGCCCCTCGTCGGCCCGCCCGCACCGCCCATACCGCTCGGCAGCGACACCGGCTCCCACCCCGACGACCGCCCCATCCCGCCCCGGTACGCCGACCTCCTCCCCCTGGCCGCAGCCGCCCTCACCCTCCCCGCCCTCGCCCACCTCGCCCCCCACGCCCTCGACCTCCGCACCGCCGCCCTGCTCCTCCTCGCCGCCGCCCTCCCCGCGATCCTCACCGGCGACGCCGAACACGGCTTCACCCGCACCGCCCGCACCGCCTTCGGCATGCTCTGGATTCCGCTGCCCCTCACCGGCCTCGTCCTCCTCGGGCAGGACACCGCCCTGGCCGTCGGCCTCGCGGTCGCCCTCGGTGACGTCGGCGCCTGGTGCGGCGGCACCGCCCTCGGCCGGCGCGGACCGCTGGCCCGCCGCCTCTCCCCCATCTCCCCGAACAAGACCTGGGCCGGAGTCGTCGGCTGCGCGGCAGCAACTGCCGCCGCCCTCACGGCAGTCGGCGCCTTCACCCCCACCCTGTGGGCGGCGGTCCTCCTCGGCTGCCTCCTGGGCGATCTCCTGGAGTCCCTGGTCAAGCGGGAGTCCGGCGTGAAGGACGCGGGCTCCTGGCTGCCCGGCTTCGGCGGCCTGCTCGACCGTATCGACTCCCTGCTCCTGGCCCTCCTGTTCGCGATGGCGGTGACCCTCTGATGCGTACGAAGCTGCGTACGACGCTGCGCGGGACCCTGCGCACGACCACCCGCACGGCCACCCTCCCCTCCCTGACCGCCAAGGACCTCACCGTCCCCGCCCCGCGCCGGGGCACGGCGTTCCTGCGCCGCGCCCTGTGGTGGGGCGTCCTCACCCTCACCGGCGGCGTCGAGCGCCGGGGGCGGCTCCCCCGGGGCGGCTGCGTCGTCGTCGCGAACCACTCCTCGCACGCCGACACCGCCGCCCTGCTCGCCGCGCTCGACGCCCGGCACACCCCGGCGATCGGCGCGGCGGCGGACTACTGGTTCGCCTCCCCGTGGCGCAGCCGGATCTGCCGCCGGCTCGCGGCGGGTTTTCCCGTACGCCGCAAGGGCGGTGGCATGGACGACCTCCTCGCGATGAGCGACGACCTGCGGGCGGGCCGCGCGGTGGTCCTCTTCCCGGAGGGCACCCGCACCAGCGGGGCCGACGCCGGGCTGGGCTCCTTCCACCGGGGTGCGCTTCTCCTCGCGGAGCACGCGAACGTCCCCGTCGTCCCGGTCGGCATCGCGGGCACCGACCGCCTCCTCCCCAAGCACGGCAAGCTGCGCTCCACCCTGGTCCGCATCCGGATCGGCGACCCGCTGCCGCCGACGGTCACCCCGGAGGAGGCCCGCGAGGCGGTGGCCGCACTCCATCGCCGTACGAACGACGAAACCCTCCGGGACTCGGTGGTACGCCGCCGGATCGCAGCCGTCGCCGCTTCCCGGTGGGGGCTGCCACTCGCCTTCCTCTGGGCGGGCGCGGAGGCCCTGAGCTGGCCGCTCATGCCGGAACTCCTCCTCGCCGTCGCGTGCGTGGCCGCTCCGCGCGCCGCCCTGAAGCTCTCCTTCACCGCCCTCGCGGGCAGCCTCGCCGGAAGCCTCCTCGCGCTCCAACTGGCGGCCACCGGCGTGCACTTGCCCGCTCCCCTCACCACCGACCGCATGCACGCCACCGTCCGCACCCAGCTCGCCACCGAAGGCGCGGCCGCCGTCCGCCACCAGCCCTGGAACGGCATCCCCTTCAAGGTGTACGCGGCCGAGGCGGGCCGCGCGGACGCCCCCGCCGGCGCCTGGCTGCTCGCCTCCGCCCAGGCGCGCGGCACCCGCACCCTCACGGTGGGACTGGCCTTCGCCGCCTTCGGGATGCTGATGCGCCGCTGGCGGAGGTTCTATCCGGGGTACGTGGTCCTGCTCGGCACGGGTTTCACGGTCGCCCTCACGCTGATCGTCCTCGGATGGAGCTGAGCTGCACGGAATGCAGATAGGCATCCGGAAGGTGACTGCGCCACAACCTCAACGAGCGGTACGACGGCCCCCCGGCCAGCGCCTCCTGCACCTCGTCCTGCGGGTACCCGCACACGTCGACGCCGTCCAGCACGACGGGCACGGCGGCGGGCCCGAGCGGAGGCCCCACCCGCTCCAGGTACACGGTGTTCAACCCCCCTCCCCTCTCCCCGCCCACCAGCAACTCCAGCCCCTCGTACACGGCCCCGAAGGACCACTCCAGCCCGCACACCCACGCCTCCCGCACATCACACAGCGTCGCAACGGCCCACTGGGCGTCCCGCTCCCCCATCCCGAAGGCAAGCGTCCCGGCACCGCACGGCAGGACCAACCCTTCCTCCGGCCGCACCTCGAACATCGCCCCTCCCCTCTGGAGGGAACCCCTCGGTCCCCTCGCGCCGTCCCAGCCGCAGGAAGAGTGGACACCGAGACCGCCCCGGAGGCAACGACGAGGTTCGGACCGCGCAGCTCCCCACCGCCGCCGGAACCCGACCCTCTGCCGGAGGCAGCGCCGGATCCTGTCCCCGTACACGAACAGGACCTGCTCTTCTCGCACCCGGTGTCGCCCGAATGACCGCCCTTGCAAGGCCGTCGCCGAGTTCGGCCGGAATCAGGCCGTGAACGAGTTCCTCCACCAGCGCTGCTCCCCCGACCCGGGCCCCGACCTCGACCTCGACCTCGACCTCTGAGGCCTCGCAGCACCTACCCCTACGCGCACGCGTTCGTTTCCGTACCCCCACCCGGGGCACACGCCTGCCGACGAGAGAGGCTGGAGGCGAACCCGTATGAACGCCACGAGTGCGACCGGAACGGCAAGGCGGGCCGCCCGCAGCGACACCATGAAGTACGCGGCCCGCGCGGGGTTCGCCGCGCGCGGGGTGATCCACCTGCTCATCGGGGCACTCGCGCTGCAGATCGCCCTCGGCGGCGGAAGCAAGTCCGCCGACCAGGGCGGGGCACTCGCGGAGATAGCGGAGAAGCCGTTCGGGAAGGTCCTGCTGTGGGCCCTGGGCATCGGGCTGCTCGCGATGTCCCTGTGGCAGTTGACGGAGGCGGTGTTCGGCTCGGTGGGCCCCGACGGCGACAAGCCGAAGAAGCGCGCGCTGGCCGCCGTCATGTTCGTCTTCTACGGCTTCGTCTCGTACTCGGTGCTGGCCTTCGCCGTCGGCAGCAAGAGCAGCGGCGACGGTGCCAGCGACAAGGAGTCGCAGGACATCACGGCGAAGGCGATGGAGCTCCCGGCCGGGCAGTGGCTGGTCGGCGTGGCGGCGCTGGTGGTCGTCGGGATCGGCGTGGGCATCGCCGTCCAGGCGATCCGGCGCAAGTACCACAAGGAACTGAAGATGGGCGAGATGTCCCGCCGGACCCGGCAGTTCGTGGACGTCACCGGTGTCGGTGGCGGGGTGGCACGCGGCCTGGTCTTCATGGTGGCCGGCGGCTTCGCGGTGGCGGCAGCCGTGACGTTCGACGCGAACAAGGCCAAGGGCATGGACGACACGATCCGCAGCTTCCGGGAGACCCCGGTGGGCCCGTGGCTGCTGGTGGTGCTGGCGGTGGGGCTGATGCTGTTCGGCGTCTTCTCCTTCGCGATGGCCCGCTGGCGCAAGCTCTGACGCCTACTTCGACGCCTGTCTGCGGCTCCGCCGCGCTGGGCGCCCCTTCAGGGGCGCGGGGAACTGCGCGCCCAGCCACCCACTCACCCGCACGGAACCGTCCCATGCCCCCGCGGGTTTAGGTGAAGGGGCGGGGCTGGGGACCCCCTTGCCCCGGCGGGGCAGAGCTGCGCATGCCCGGTGCCGGGAGGCGGGCCCGGAACCCGGGCGGTGACGCGCGTCCGGCACAGGGGCTGGGCCAAGGGGCGGCACCCGGGTGGGCCGGGAGCGGGAGGAGCCGCCCCCTTGCCCGCCCGTCCCGCCCCCCGGGGGCGGCCCCGCCGCCCAAGGGGGGCTACGGGGAAGGGGTAAGGGGGACGGGGCGGCTTCGCCGCAGGGGACATGGCTGCCCGGAGGGCATGCCGTCAGGGGCGCGGGGAACTGCGCGACCAGCCACCCACAAGCCGCGCGGCAAAGCGCTCCAGGTGAAGGGGCGGAGCCCAAGGGGCCCGGGGCGGAGGAAGGCCTCCGGAGTCGGGGCGCTCGCGCCCCCGGGTATGGCACCGCCCCCGTCCGATGTGGGGTCGGACGGGGGCGGGGTTCAAGGGCGCCGCCGAAGCGGCGCGCACGGGCCTCAGCCCTGGTGCGGGTAGCGGTAGTCGGTCGGCGGGACCAGCGTCTCCTTGATGGCCCGCGTCAGCGTCCACCGCTGGAGGTTCTGGGGGGCGCCCGCCTTGTCGTTCGTACCGGAGGCGCGGCCTCCACCGAACGGCTGCTGGCCGACGACCGCGCCCGTCGACTTGTCGTTGATGTAGAAGTTGCCCGCGGCGAAGCGCAGCTTCTCCATCGTGTGGGCGGCCGCGGCGCGGTCGTTGGAGATGACGGCGCCGGTCAGGGCGTAGTCGGAGACCGACTCCATCTGCTCCAGCATCGCGTCGTACTGGTCGTCCTCGTACACGTGCACGGCCAGGATCGGGCCGAAGTACTCGGTCGTGAAGACCTCGTTGGCCGGGTCCGAGCACTCGATGACGGTCGGGCGCACGAAGTAGCCCACCGAGTCGTCGTACGTGCCACCGGCGACGATCGTGCACGACGGGTCCGCGGCGGCCCGGTCGATCGCGGCCTTGTTCTTCGCGAAGGACCGCTCGTCGATGACGGCGCCGATGAAGTTGTCGAGGTTGGTGACGTCACCCATGGTGATGCCGTCGACCTCGGCCGCGAACTCCTCCTTGAACCCGTCGTTCCAGATGGAGGCCGGAACGTAGGCGCGCGAGGAGGCCGAGCACTTCTGGCCCTGGTACTCGAAGGAGCCACGGGTCAGGGCCGTCTTCAGGACGGCGCGGTCGGCGCTGGGGTGCGCGACGACGAAGTCCTTGCCGCCCGTCTCGCCGACGAGACGCGGGTACGTGCGGTACTTCGCGATGTTCTCGCCGACCGTCTTCCACAGGTACTGGAAGGTCGGGGTGGACCCGGTGAAGTGGATGCCGGCCAGGTCGCGGTGGTTGAGGGCGACCTCGGAGACGGCGATGCCGTCACCGGTGACCAGGTTGATGACGCCCTTGGGCAGCCCGGCCTCCTCCAGGAGCTGCATGAGCAGCACGGCGGCGTGGGTCTGCGTCGGGGACGGCTTCCACACGACGACGTTGCCCATCAGGGCCGGGGCGGTGGGGAGGTTGCCCGCGATGGCCGTGAAGTTGAACGGCGTGATCGCGTACACGAAGCCTTCGAGCGGGCGGTGGTCCATGCGGTTCCACACGCCGGGCGCGTTCGCCGGGGGCTGCTCGGAGAGGATGTCGCGGGCGTACTTGACGTTGAAGCGCCAGAAGTCGACGAGCTCGCACGGGGTGTCGATCTCGGCCTGCTGGGCGGTCTTCGACTGGCCGAGCATGGTGGAGGCGGCCAGCGTCTCGCGCCAGGGGCCGCTCAGCAGCTCGGCGGCGCGCAGGATGATCGCGGCGCGGTCGTCGAAGGACATCGCGCGCCACGCCGGGGCGGCGGCCAGGGCGGCGTCGATCGCGTCCTGGGCGTCCTGGGTGGTGGCGTTGGCGTACGTACCGATGACGGACGTGTGGTTGTGCGGCTGGCGGACGTCGAAACGGTCGCCGCCACCCATCCGCTTCTCACCGTTGATGGTGCACGGCAGGTCGATCGGGTTCTCGGCCAGCTCCTTGAGCTTGGCCTCCAGGCGGGCGCGCTCCGGCGAACCGGGGGCGTAGGAGTGCACCGGCTCGTTGACCGGGGCGGGGACCTGGGTCACTGCGTCCATGTGTTCCTTGGCTCCTTGCGTCGGGGTGTCGTCGGGGACGAGAAGTGTGGGGGGGCGGGGTCCGGGGGACCCCGGGGTGGATCCCGTGGGGGGATCAGTTCTTGGTGAGGACCGAGCGCCCGAAGAAGAGCAGGTTCGCGGGCTTCTCGGCGAGGCGGCGCATGAAGTAGCCGTACCAGTCGGTGCCGTACGCCGTGTAGACGCGCATCCGGTGCCCCTCGGCGGCCAGCCGCACGTGCTCCTCGCTGCGGATGCCGTACAGCATCTGGAACTCGTACTCGTCCAGCTTGCGCCCTGCGCGGCGGCCCAGCTCCTGCGCGATGGCGATCAGGCGCGGGTCGTGGGACCCGATCATCGGGTAGCCGTCGCCCTCCATCAGGATGCGCGTGATGCGGACGTACGCCTTGTCGATCTCGGCCTTGTCCTGGTACGCGACGGAGGAGGGCTCCTTGTAGGCGCCCTTCACGATGCGCACGCGGCTGCCGTTGGCGGCCAGGCGGCGGGCGTCGTCCTCGGTGCGGAAGAGGTACGCCTGGATGACGCAGCCGGTCTGCGGGAAGTCCTTCCGCAGCTCCTCGTGGATGGCGAACATCGAGTCGAGGGTGGAGTGGTCCTCGGCGTCCAGGGTGACCGTCGTGCCGATCGCGGCGGCGGCCTCGACGACGGGACGGACGTTCGCGAGGGCGAGCTCGTGGCCGCCCTCCAGCGCCTGCCCGAACATGGACAGCTTCACGGACATCTCGGCGCGGGTGCCGAGCCCCAGGTCCTTGAGGTGCGCGATCAGGTCGAGGTACGCGTCACGGGCGGCGTACGACTGCTCGCGCGTCGTGATGTCCTCGCCGACGACGTCGAGGGTCACTTCGAGGCCCTTGGCGGCGGCGTCCTTGACGATCGGCACGACCTGGTCGACGGACTCACCGGCGATGAACCGGTCCACGACCTGCTTGGTGCCCGGCGCAGCCGAGACGAAACGGCGCATCTGGTCGCTGCGCGATGCGGCGAGGATCACGGGACCCAGCACGGGGCACCTCCACGAATAAGTGTCGAAGGGGCCGTCTACCAGGTCTTTTGTGACAGAACTGGGACGGCACGGATAACCACGGTGAAATCTAGGTATCGCGCCGAGCCTGGACTATCGACAGCTGTCACGCATCCGGAAGCCCTGCCTCATACAGATGTCTGAAGATGCCGTGGGCCGGTGCGAGAATGGGGGCGTGAATGCCGATTACCAGGACCTGGTCGACGAAATCTCCGCGCTCCTCGGCGCCCCCGCCACCCTGGAGGACCGGGATTTCCGGCTGATCGCCTTCGGCGCGCACGACAGCGAGGACGCGGGCGCCATGGACCCGGTCCGCACCCGCTCGATCCTGACCCGGCGCTCCACCTCGGAGGTCCGCGCCTGGTTCGAACGCTTCGGCATCACCTCCGCCGCGGGCCCGGTCCGCATCCCGGCGGACCCGGCGGCGGGCGTCCTGCGCGGCCGCCTCTGTCTTCCCGTACGTCACAGGGGCACCGTCTACGGGTACGTCTGGCTGCTGGCCGCCGACTCCGAAGGCGGCGCGGCGCCCTCCCTGCCCGACGCGTCCCTCGACGCCGCGATGACGGTGTGCGGCCGGATCGGGGCCCAGCTCGCGGACGAGGCCCGGGCCCGCGCCGACCTCGGCCCCCACCTGAACGCCCTCCTGACCTCCGACTCCGACGAACGCCGCGCTTCGGCCCTGGCCACACTCTCCGCTCCACTGGGCGCGGGCGGCCCCTACGGACTCCTGTGCGCCGCCCCGTGGCAGGACCCCGTCCCGGGTGTGCGTACGGTCCCGGGCGCTTCCGTGCTGACCCTGGTCCCGGTGCCGGGCGCGTCCGGTCCGCGCCTGGCCGCGCTGGTCCGGCTGAGTGCGGGCGCGGACCTGGGCCCGGCGCACGGGGCGGCGCGGGCGCTGCTGGGGTCCGGCGCGGGCACGAGTGCGGGCGCGGGTGCGAACGCGGCCGCCGGCCGGGCCGTCGGCCTCAGCACCCCGGTGCGCAGCCTCGCCGACCTGCCCGCCGCCTGGCGCGAGGCGTCCGCCGCCGCCCGGGCGGCGCTGGCCCGCCCTCACCTGGGCCCCGTGGCGGAGTGGTCGGCCATCGGCCCGTACCGCCTGCTGGCAGCACTCCCCGACAGCGGCCCCGGCCACCCGGTGGACCCCGCCGTCAGCCCCCTCCTCACCCCCGCGCACGCCGAACTGGCCCGCACCGCCGAGGTGTTCCTCGACTGCGCGGGCCAGGCGGGCCGCACGGCTACGGCCCTGAACATCCACCGCCAGACCCTCTACTACCGGCTCTCCCGGGTGGAGCAGCTCACCGGCCTCGACCTGCACGAGGGCGAGGACCGCCTCCTCCTCCACATGTCCCTGAAGGCCGCCAAGCTCTGAGCCGTCGGCCGTCCCTGTTCAGAGCTTGCCGCGGTCCATCGGCCTCGGCAGCGGCTGGAGCGCACCGGAGTCGCGCAGGCGCAGATGGGTGGCGAGTACGGCTTCGAGGTCGCCGGGCGGGGCGATGTCGAGGAGGACTCCGCCGGTGGAGAGCGGGGTGCGGACGGCCTTCAGGTCGTCGGGGACGAGGGCGGCGCGGGCCGCCGAGAGGTACATCAGCCAGCCGGTGCTCTCGTCCCCCGGTTGATGGTCGGCCCGTTCGCTCAGGATGTCGAAGACGTCGTCGTCCAGGACGTTGCCGGTGTCGGGGTCCCACAACTCGGCCACGGACGCGAGGAGTTCATCCTCCGGCACACGGGCGGAGCCAGGGGCGTACACGGAGCAGACCAGCGACTGCTTGAGGTATTCGCTCTCGTGACCGGCGTTGCTGCTGAGGGAGACCTTCCACCCCTCGTCGCCCTCGATCACGAGGGAAAGGCCTCCGTCCTCCTGGGCGAGGGCCCGGGCCAGAGAATCGACGTCAGCCACCAGTGGGACGGCCGGGCCGTTGAGGGCGATCCGGTACCAGGTCCACGGGTTCTCGCCCTGGGGGCCCGCTGCGGGCACGAGTTCGGCGATGCGCCGCAACGTCGGCACCCAGCGCGCCGCGAGCTCTTCCGGCGACTCGCGACGAGGGCCCCAGAACGCCCGTACGACACGGCTCGTGACCTCCACCGCCGGTGTCCGGACCTCGGCGGGAGCCTCCCGGGCCGGGGCCACTTCCACGGCGGGCAACTCCTCGCCCTCCCGCAATTCCCTGATCGGCCGGTCCGTCACGACGGCGATCAGGAAGTGCGGGGTGTCGCCGTCGATCTGGTTGACGGAGATCCCGACCCAGCGGTCGGCGTCGCCGCCGGGCGCGCGTACGGGGCCCCAGACCCGCAGATCCCCGAAGGCGTCGAGGCGGCGCAGCTCCGTACAGAGCGGCGGTACGGGTTCGTCGGCCGTCGCCCGGAAGACCGCCACCGCCATGCCGACTTCCTCGTGCGCACCCCAGCGGGCGTCCAACTCCGCCGCCAGTGCGTCGAGATGACCGGAGGCCTGCTCCTCGGCGGCGTCCCATTCGCGGCCGTACACCCCATCCAGGTTCTCCCCCGCCCAGAGTTCGGCGATCACGAAGCCCGCGCCCCGGGAGGACAGCCAGTTCCCGGTGTACTTCTGCCGCTCGTCGGCCGTCGGCCCGGACGCCGGGACCGGCCCGGCGAGGAGTGCCTCGATCTCGGCCCGGGCACGCCCCGCCTCGAAGGACTCGCCGCCGCGTGCGTTCACAGCTTGCTCCGGTCCATCGGCTTGGGCAGCGGCTGGAGTGCGCCGGACTCGCGCAGGCGCAGATGGGCGGCGAGTGCGGTTTCGTGGTCGCCCGGCGCGGCGATGTCGAGGAGGACACCGCCGGAGGTGAGGACGGTGCTTACCGCCTTCAGGTCGTCGGGGACGAGGGCGGCGCGGGCCGAGGAGAGATAGCCGACGCGGCCGACGGACGGTTGCACCTGACCGCCCCGCTCCCGGAAGACCTTGCGGGTGTCGGGGTCGCTCACATCGCCGTAGTCGGGGTCCCACAGTTCGCTCAGTCGAGCCATGAGGTCGGTTTCCGGCACAGCGGCGTCGTCCGGGGAGGTCATCTTGATCAGGACCATCTGCGTGAGGAACTCGGAGACTCCGCCGGTGCGCCCACTCACCTCGATCTGCCAACTGTGCTCTCCCCGCCGCATCAGGGACGGCGCGATGCCGGTCTGGTCGGACCATCCGTCCTTCTCCAGCTCGGCCCGAAGCGCGGCTTCGACGGCGGGCCCGTCGGTGGGGAACTCAACGGCCGGCCCGTTGTCGGCGATCCGCATCCAGCTCTCGCCCTGCGAGGCGAACGCGGCGGGCAGAAGCTCCGCCAACAGGTCCAGGGTCGCCTTCCACTTCGGGGCGAGTTCCGCGACGGTCTCCTCGCGAGGACCCCAGAAGCCCCGCACAATCCGGTCCATTCCATGCCTCCGTAACGTGTCCTGCCCTGTGCTTCCGCTCCGTGCGGGGGATGCCCAACTCGCCTGCGCCCTGGACAGGTTAGTCAAATGCCTCCGGCTTCCGTTTGCCTCCGGGCTTGGCGGGGACGTGCCGGACCGTGACGCTCTCCAGGCCCGCGTCCTCGAACGCCAGGGCCGCGGCGTCCGCCACGTCCTTGCGGGAGAAGACCCATTCGACGGGGCGGCCCCCGGACGCGGCCACCTGCCGCTCCGCCTCGTCCACGAACTTCTTCGTACCCGACGGGGTCAGCTTCTTCTTGGTGCCGTCGAGATAGCTCTCGTACCCGTTCTTGGCCTCCACGAAGGTGTTCCTCGCGGAGTCCCAACCGTCGTACTCCACCGCCTTCTCCCCCTTCACGGGGTGCGGGATGACGTACTCCCGCGTGCGCTCCACCCCGGTGACCTGTTCCTGGTAGCGGCGCCAGGACTCATACCGCTGCTCGGGCGGAGGGTTGCGGTCACGGAAGGCCCAGTAGCCCTCCGCCCCATCGGCGGAGCCCAGCTCCGGGGTCTTCAGGTGCTCGGCCCAGTCCGGGGGGTTGTAGTTGCGGGCATCGTTGGTGTCGCCGCGCTCGGGGGCCGGACGCTCGGCACGTTCCCTGGCGATCCTCGCCTCGGCCTTCTCCGCGCGGGCGGGCTCCTCCGCGCTCTTGCGGGCCACCCACGCCTCCCGCTCCTGCTTCCGGGCCTCCTCCGCCTGCTTCTTGGCGGTCGTGTCGCAGCCCTCGTCCGCGAGGTAGCGCATACGGGGCGCGGCCCCGGCCGCGATGAGGCCCGTACCGGAGCCAGCCACTCCGGGCACTCCCGGGGCGTACGGCAGGGCGATCGAACACCCTGTCCTCCGCGCCCGGTCCTCCGCCTTGTCCGCGGCCTCGTCCGCCTCCTTGGCGGCCTTCCGGGCCCCCTCCACATCCCCCGCCTCGGCCGCCTTGCGGGCCCGCTTGGCGGCGGCGCCCGCGTCCCCGGCCGCTTCCGCCGCCTCGGCGACGCCCTTGGCGGCCTTGCCCAGGTGGGTGAACTTCCCGGCGACCTTGGCGGCGTCGTAGCCGGGGATGAAGAGGGAGCCGATGTTCCAGACGACGTTGGCGGCGGCGCGGGTCTTCTGGCCGTTGTTCCAGCGCTCGCGCACCTCGTCGCCGACGAAGAGGTCGTCGGCGAGCCCGAGGACGGACTTGCCGGTGGCGGTGCCCACGTCTCCAAGGGCCCCGAAGTAGTCGCCGCTCGCCCACTTGCCGGGCGCGTCCTTGGCGTTGTCGGCCCACTCGCTGCCGATCTGCTTGCCGTAGTCGGCGATGCCGGTCCAGGTGTCCGCGCTGAACAGGCCGAAGAAGCCGCTGATGTCGCCGCCGATCCCGTCGACGACGATGCCCTGGAAGGCCTGCCCGACCTTGTCGGCGGCGCACCCGAACATGCCCCAGCCGGAGCAGTCCTCCTCTTCCTCCTTGTCCTCCTCCGGCGGCTGCTTGTCGTCGACCTGCTGCTGGGGATCGTCCGGATCGGGCTCCGGTACGTCGTACTGGGCCTCGGGCTCCTGCTCCTCACCGGGCAGGCCCTCGCCGTCCTGCTGACCGAGACCGTCGACGGGCGCCACATCCTCACCGGCACCCCCGGCACCCCCGGCACCGCCCGCGTCCCCGGTGCCGCCAGCACCACCAGCCGCACCGCCGGCACCACCCGCGCCTCCGCCCGCAGCACCGGCACCACCCGCGCCTCCGGCACCCCCGGCACCACCCCCGGGCCCACCCCCCGTCCCGCCCACCGCACCCCAGGCGTCCGCACCGCCCGCGCCGCCCGCTCCCCCGCCCGTACCACCCTTCGGCGGCTGGGCCTGCGGCTCGCCGCCGCCTCCGCCACCGCCCCCGCAGTCGGTGCCGCTCGTGATGGAGCAGACGGCCGTACGTATCCCGTCCACGATCCGGCCGCCGAAGCCGGTCAGCGTGAGCGCCAGCACGATGCCCGCGATGATGACGACGAGCCCGGCGTACTCGGCGGTCGACTGCCCCTGGTCCCGCCGCCACCGGATCATCCGGGGCAGCGAGAACCGCCACCCCCGCGGCCGCCGTAACTCCCCGCGCCCCGGCCGCCGGAACCACTCCCGGCTCTGTGCCCGCGTCAGGAACCACAGGGTGACCAGCGGCAGCACCAACTGTGCGAACCCGCGCCCGGACCCACCCCCGACATTGCCGACGGCCCCCGCAACCACCCACAGCTGTACGGCGACCAGCCCGCCCCACACCCGCCGCCCACCGGTACGCACCCGGCGCGCCAGCAGCATCCCCGCCACCCCGGGCGCGGCCCCGTACAGCACGAGCCCGAGGAGCTCGGCCAACGGCCCGTCCACCGCGAGCCCCGACCCGAGCAGCCCGAGCCCGCCCAGCAGGCTGAGCCCGAACAGGAGGTACGCCAACGCCCGCACGGCCGCCACGGGAAACGGAAGCGGGGGCGGCCCGGTGCGTACCGGAACCGGCCCCGCAGGTATGCCGCCGAGCGCAGACATGCATCACCCCAACTGCCGTGCCCCGCAAGCGGAATGCTCCACGGGACGCCTCACGCTAGGCCCCGCCGCCCCACCCGTCATGGGCCCCAGGACCCCCCTCCGGGCCCACCGCCCACACCCAAGGGGCGCGGGGAACTGCGCGAGCAACCCCCCACTCACCCACACCCATGCCTCTGCGGGTTGAGGGAAAGGGGCGGGGCCGGGGCCCCCTCTGCCCGAGCGGAACCACCCCGCACCTCCCGCCGGACCGGAAACGGAAGGGCCCCCGAACGCAAACGCGCCCCCGCCCCGGACAATCGTCCGGGACGGGGGCGCGCAGGGCCCAACTACCGCACTAGTCAGCCAGGTTGACCGACCGCACCGAAGCGGCGCCGATCTCCTCCGCCAGCTCCACCAGCACCGCCTGCGGCACCGTGTCGTCGACGGTGAGGACCGCGAGGGCCTCGCCACCGGCGTCGGCGCGGGCGACCTGCATGCCCGCGATGTTCAGCCCGGCCTCGCCGAGGACGCGGCCCACCGTGCCGACGACGCCCGGACGGTCCTGGTAGCGCAGGACGACCATGTGGTCGGCGAGCGCCAGGTCCACGTCGTACTCGCCGATGGCGACGATCTTCTTGAGGTTCTTCGGACCGGCCAGCGTGCCGGAGACCGAGACCTCCTCGCCGCCGGTGAGGGTGCCGCGCACGGTCACCACGTTGCGGTGCTCGGGCGACTCGCTGCTGGTGGTGAGGCGGACCTCGACACCGCGCTCCTGCGCGAACAGCGGTGCGTTGACGTAGGAGACCGTCTCGTCGACGACGTCCTCGAACACGCCCTTGAGCGCGGAGAGTTCGAGCACCTTGACGTCGTGCTGGGTGATCTCGCCGTATACCTCGACGTCGAGGCGGGCCGCGACCTCGCCCGCCAGCGCGGTGAAGATCCGGCCGAGCTTCTCGGCGAGCGGCAGGCCCGGACGTACGTCCTCGGCGATGACGCCGCCCTGGACGTTGACCGCGTCGGGGACCAGCTCACCGGCGAGCGCGAGGCGCACCGACTTGGCGACGGCGATACCGGCCTTCTCCTGCGCCTCGTCGGTGGACGCGCCGAGGTGCGGGGTGCAGACGACCTGGTCGAGCTCGAAGAGCGGGGAGTCCGTGCAGGGCTCCTTCGCGTACACGTCCAGGCCGGCGCCCGCGACGCGGCCCTCCTTGAGCGCCGAGTACAGCGCGGCCTCGTCGACGATGCCGCCACGGGCCGCGTTGACGATCCGGACGGCGGGCTTGACCTTGTGCAGGGCCTCGTCGCCGATGAGACCGAGGGTCTCCGGGGTCTTGGGCAGGTGGACGGTGATGAAGTCGGAGACCTCGAGCAGCTCGTCGAGCGTCAGGACCTTCACGCCCATCTGGGCGGCGCGCGCGGGCTGCACGTACGGGTCGTACGCGACGACCTTCATGCCGAAGGCCGACATCCGCTGGGCGACCAGCGCGCCGATGCGGCCGAGGCCGACGACGCCGAGGGTCTTCTCGGCCAGCTCGACGCCGCTGTACTTCGAGCGCTTCCACTCGCCGTTCTTCAGGGCGGAGTTGGCCTGCGGGATGTTGCGGGCGGTGGCGAGGATGAGGCCGCAGGCGAGCTCGGCGGCGGTGACGATGTTGGAGGTCGGCGCGTTGACGACCATGACGCCCGACTTGGTGGCGGCGGAGACGTCGACGTTGTCGAGGCCGACACCGGCGCGGGCGACGACCCGCAGTTTCTTCGCGGCGGCGATCGCCTCCGCGTCGACCTTGGTCGCCGAGCGGACGAGGATGGCGTCCACGTCGGCGATGGCGGGCAGGAGTTCCGCTCGGTCGGCTCCGTTGCAGTGCCGGATCTCGAAGTCCGGCCCCAGGGCGTCGACGGTGGCGGGCGACAGCTCTTCAGCGATGAGTACGACAGGCTTGGCAGTGCTCACGTGAGTCCTCACTGGTCCTTTGCGGACGGCCGTCCCGACGGCCGCAGGCGGTGGAGGGGCTTGCCGCGTGGAAGACGCACGACGCTGTGGGCCTGACGCGTAGATGTGGTTCAGAAGTGTAGTGGTGCCGGGCGGGTGATTCTTCGCCCGTTCGGCAGTATCACTCGTCCGTGGCTGGACGTTGTGTCGAGTCCGGCACGCATGCGGGTGAGGGGCCGCAGCCCGGAAGCTGCGGCCCCTCATCCCTCAAGGCTTACGCCTCGTCGTCGTTCACCCAGCTCATGAGCTTGCGGAGCTCCTTGCCGGTGGTCTCCAGGAGGTGGTTCTCGTCGGCCGTCTTGTACTCGTTGTACTTCTTCAGGCCGCCGTGGTACTCGTCCATCCACTGCTGGGCGAAGGTGCCGTCCTGGATCTCGGCCAGGACCTTCTTCATCTCGGCCTTGGTGGCGTCCGTGATGATGCGCGGGCCGGTGATGTAGTCGCCCCACTCGGCGGTCTCGGAGACCGACCAGCGCATCTTCTCCAGGCCGCCCTCGTACATCAGGTCGACGATGAGCTTCAGCTCGTGGAGGCACTCGAAGTAGGCGATCTCCGGCTGGTAACCGGCCTCGGTCAGGGTCTCGAAACCGGCCTTGACCAGGGCGGCGGTGCCACCGCAGAGGACGGCCTGCTCACCGAACAGGTCGGTCTCGGTCTCCTCGGTGAAGGTCGTCTTGATGACGCCGGCGCGGGTGCCGCCGATCGCCTTCGCGTACGAGAGGGCCAGCTCGAAGCCCTTGCCCGTGGCGTCCTGCTCGACGGCCGCGATGCACGGAACGCCGCGGCCCTCCTCGTACTGGCGGCGGACCAGGTGGCCCGGGCCCTTCGGGGCGACCATGGCGACGTCGACACCGGCCGGCGGCTTGATGAAGCCGTAGCGGATGTTCAGGCCGTGGCCGAAGAAGAGGGCGTCGCCGTCCTTCAGGTTGTCCTTGACGGACTCCTCGTAGACCTTCGCCTGGATCGGGTCCGGGACGAGGATCATGATGACGTCGGCCTCGGCCGCCGCCTCGGCGGGGGTGACGACGCGCAGGCCCTGCTCCTCGGCCTTGGCCTTGGACTTGGAGCCCTCGTGCAGACCGACGCGCACGTCGACGCCCGAGTCACGGAGCGACAGCGCGTGGGCGTGGCCCTGGCTGCCGTAACCGAGAACCGCGACCTTGCGGCCCTGGATGACGGAAAGGTCTGCGTCGGCGTCGTAGAACAGCTCGGCCACTGGGTTTCTCCTATGTGTGCGGGTTGTGCGACCCACCGTACGGCGGGCGTGAAGAGGAAAGTTTTCGGGTCTTGCGATACGAACGAAGCGCTATGCGGAACGGTCGAGCGCCCGCAGCGAGCGGTCCGTGATGGACCGGGCACCGCGCCCTATGGCGATCGTCCCGGACTGCACGAGCTCCTTGATGCCGAACTGCTCCAGCATCTTGAGCATCGCTTCGAGCTTGTCGGCGCCGCCGGTGGCCTCGATGGTCACGGCGTCGGGCGAGACGTCCACGGTCTTGGCGCGGAACAGCTGGACGATCTCGACGATCTGGGAGCGGGTCTCGTTGTCGGCGCGGACCTTCACCAGGACGAGCTCGCGCTGGATCGCAGCGGCGGGCTCCAGTTCGACGATCTTCAGGACGTTGACCAGCTTGTTGAGCTGCTTGGTCACCTGCTCCAGCGGCAGGGCCTCGATCACGTTCACCACGATGGTGATGCGCGAGATCTCGGGGTGTTCGGTGGTCCCCACGGCGAGCGAGTCGATGTTGAATCCGCGCCGGGAGAAGAGGGCGGTGATGCGGGCGAGGACGCCGGGCTTGTTCTCCACCAGGACGGAGAGCGTGTGCTTGGACATGATTCTCTCTCTGCTCTTCTCTGGCTCTAGTCGTCTTCGTTGTCGCCGAAGTCGGGGCGCACGCCCCGGGCGGCCATGACCTCGTCGTTGGAGGTTCCGGCGGCGACCATCGGCCACACCATGGCGTCCTCGTGGACGATGAAGTCGACGACGACCGGGCGGTCGTTGATGGAGTTGGCCTCCTCGATGCACTTGTCGAGGTCCTCGGGACGCTCGCAGCGGATCGCGTAGCAGCCCATCGCCTCGGACAGCTTCACGAAGTCGGGGACGCGGGTGCCCTTGGCCTCGTTGCCGTCGATGTCGGCGCCGCTGTGCAGGACGGTGTTGGAGTAGCGCTGGTTGTAGAACAGCGTCTGCCACTGGCGGACCATGCCCAGGGCGCCGTTGTTGATGATGGCGACCTTGATCGGGATGTTGTTCAGGGCGCAGGTGGTGAGTTCCTGATTGGTCATCTGGAAACAGCCGTCGCCGTCGATCGCCCAGACGGTGTTGCCCGGCATGCCGGCCTTGGCGCCCATCGCGGCGGGGACCGCGTAGCCCATCGTTCCGGCGCCGCCGGAGTTGAGCCAGGTCGCGGGCTTCTCGTACTGGATGAAGTGCGAGGCCCACATCTGGTGCTGGCCGACGCCGGCCGCGTAGATGGTGTTCTCGGGGGCGAGTTCGCCGATGCGCTGGATGACCTGCTGCGGGGAGAGCGAACCGTCCTCGGGGAGGTCGTAGCCCAGCGGGTAGGTCTCGCGCCAGCGGCTGAGGTCCTTCCACCAGGCGCTGTAGTCGCCGGTGTTGCCCTCGGTGTGCTCGGCCTGGACGGCCTGGACCAGGTCGGCGATGACCTCGCGGGCGTCACCGACGATCGGCACGTCGGCGGCGCGGTTCTTGCCGATCTCGGCCGGGTCGATGTCGGCGTGGACGATCTTCGCGAAGGGGGCGAAGCTGTCCAGCTTGCCGGTGACGCGGTCGTCGAAGCGGGCGCCGAGGGCGACGATCAGGTCGGCCTTCTGGAGCGCGGTGACGGCGGTGACCGCACCGTGCATGCCCGGCATTCCGACGTGCAGCGGGTGGCTGTCGGGGAATGCGCCGAGCGCCATCAGTGTGGTGGTGACAGGCGCTCCGGTGAGCTCTGCGAGGACCTTCAGTTCGGCGGTGGCCTGCGCCTTGAGGACGCCGCCGCCGACGTACAGGACGGGCCGCTTGGCGGCACAGATCAGCTTGGCGGCCTCGCGGATCTGCTTGGCGTGCGGCTTGGTGACGGGCCGGTAGCCGGGCAGGTCGTTGGTGGGCGGCCAGGAGAAGGTGGTCTGCGCCTGGAGCAGGTCCTTGGGGATGTCGACGAGGACGGGGCCCGGGCGGCCGGTGGAGGCGATGTGGAAGGCCTCGGCGATGGCGCGCGGGATGTCGGCCGGGTCGGTGACCAGGAAGTTGTGCTTGGTGATCGGCATCGTGATGCCGCAGATGTCCGCCTCCTGGAAGGCGTCCGTGCCGATCGCCTTGGAGACGACCTGGCCGGTGATCGCCACCAGCGGCACCGAGTCCATCATCGCGTCGGCGATCGGGGTGACCAGGTTCGTCGCACCGGGGCCGCTCGTCGCCATGCACACCCCGACCTTGCCGGTGGCCTGGGCGTATCCGGTGGCCGCGTGGCCCGCGCCCTGCTCGTGGCGGACCAGGACGTGGCGGACCCGGGTGGAGTCCATCATCGGGTCGTACGCCGGCAGGATCGTGCCGCCGGGAATGCCGAATACCGTGTCGGCCCCGACCTCTTCGAGCGCCCGGATGAGCGACTGCGCACCCGTGACGTGCTCGATCGGGCTGGACTGGGATCCGTGGTGACGGGGCCGGGGCTGCGGATGGTGGGCCCCGGTGGCCTGCTCGGTCATCGGCATTCTCTTCTCGAAGCTGAGGGTTGGAGCTGAGGGTGGTGCAAGCGATGCGTTTTGCGTGGTTCTGCAAGGTGCCGGTGCAACAAAAAACCCCTCGTGCCGTGAGGCAAGCGAGGGGAGCGCGTCGGAGACAGACAAGCAGGTTCAGCGGTGAACCGTGCTTCAGCCGACGCGCTTTCCAAGTACGAGAATTCGGGTGCGCATGGCATTGACCCTCCCTCCGGCCCACAGGATGTGTCAAGTGGGTGGGACGGACGTCTCAGTATGTGAGCGCAATGGCGGATGTGCGAACGAGTCGATCGCGGGCACGTTCGGATGCCGTACGGGAAGCGATCCGCCCACCGGACCCCCGGCCAGGACCGGCAGCGCGCTGCCCTCTCCGCCCGGTACGGGGAAGTCTCCCCGTACCAGCGCGCGGCGCAAGCGGTATTCGTCCAGCGGCCCGGAGAAGGCCATGCCGAGCCCGTGCGTGCAGCCCATCGCGCGCAGGGCCTGCACCTGGTCGGGCAGGTCGACGCCGTCGGCCACCGACTCCATGCCGAGGTCGGTGGCGATCCGCAGCAGCCCGCCGGTGATCTTGTGCAGCCGGGGGGACTCGACGACGCCCTCGATGAGGCCGCGGTCCAGTTTCAGTACGTCGATGGGGAGCCGGCGCAGCGCGTTGATCGCCGCGTAGCCGCTGCCGAAGCCGTCGAGGGCGATCCGTACGCCGAGACGGCGCAGGGCGGACAGGCGGTGCTCCAGGTCGTCGTAGGAGACCCGTGGGTCGCTGTCGGCGATCTCGATGATCAGCGCGCCGGACGGCAGCCCGTGCCGGGTGAGGAGGGCCTCCACGGAGCCCAGCGGCATGGACCGGTCGAGCAGGCGGCGGGCGGTGAGGCGGACGGTGACGGGGACGGCGTGCCCGGCCCTGCTGCGCTCGGCGGCCTGCTCGACGGCCTCCTCCAGCAGCCAGCGGCCCAGCTCGGCGGTGCGGTCGCTGTCGTCGGCGACCCGCAGGAACTCGGCGGGGGTGAACAGGATGCCCTGGGCGGAGCGCCAGCGGGCCTGGGCGGCGACGGCGGCGACCCGGCCGGTGGCGAGGTTCACCACGGGCTGGTGCAGCAGGGCGAACTCGCCGTCGTGCAGGGCGGTGCGCAGCCGGGTGGCCAGTTCCGTGCGCCGGACGACCTCGGCCTGCATCTGGGGGGCGTACAGCTCGACGCGGTCCTTGCCCGCGGCCTTGGCGCGGTACATGGCGAGGTCGGCGTTGCGCATGAGGTCGGTGGGGGTGATGCCGGGTTCGGCGAAGGCGACGCCGATGGAGGCGGCGACGCGGACATCGTTGCCGTCCACCTTGTACGGCTGGGAGAGGGTGAGCCGGAGCCGGTCGGCGATCTCGTGGACCTGGTACTCGCGGGCGGCCTGGTCGCGGGTGCCGTCGCCGAGGATGAGGGCGGCGAACTCGTCGCCGCCGAGCCTCGCTGCGGTGTCGCCGATGCGGACCGAGTCCTGGAGGCGGCGGGCGGCCTGGATGAGCAGCTCGTCGCCGGCCTGATGACCCAACCGGTCGTTCACCGCCTTGAAGCCGTCCAGGTCGATGAAGAGGACGGCGGTGCCCAGGTCGGTGGCCCGGCGCCCGGCGAGCGCCTGGCGGACCCGTTTGGTGAACAGGGCACGGTTGGGCAGGTCGGTGAGCGGGTCGTGTTCGGCGTTGTGCTGCAACTGGGCCTGGAGGCGGACCCGTTCGGTGACGTCGCGACTGTTGAAGATGAGGCCGCCCTGGTGTCGGTTGACGGTGGACTCGACGTTGAGCCAGTCCCCCGTCCCGGATTTGAAACGGCACTCGATGCGGGTGGTCGGCTCGTCCAGCGGGGACGCGGCGAGGAAGCGCCGCACCTCGTGGACGACCGATCCGAGGTCGGCGGGGTGGATGATCGAGGCGAGCTCGGACCCGACCAGTTCCTCGGCGTCGCGCCCGTAGACGCCGGTGGCGGCCGGGCTGACGTACCGCAGTATCCCCGTCGGTGCGGCGATCATGATGACGTCGCTCGATCCCTGCACCAGCGACCGGAAGTGGTTCTCCTTCTGGGCCAGTTCCTGGGTGAGGGAGATGTTGTCGACGAGCATGATGCCCTGGCGCACGACCAGGGCCAACACGACCGTGCAGCCGGTGAAGAGGACCACCCGGTCCAGCTTGTGGCCGTCCATGACGTTGTAGAGGATGCCGAGCACGCAGACGGCGGCCGCGAGGTACGGGGTGAGGGCGGCCAGCGATCCGGCGATCGGGCGGCTGGAGCCCGCCCGGACGGCGCGGCCCTGCGGCCCGGTGCGGGCGGCGTTGCCGCCGGGCCGGGGCGGGGCCCCCTGGGGCTGTCCGTACGGAGCCCGTTGCGAGGCCCGGCTCACCCCCCAGGGCGCGTACGCGAGGAGCAGTGATCCGGCGAACCAGCCGGCGTCGAGGATCTGCCCGGAGTGGTAGTTCTCCCGCAGCAGCGGGGAGGTGAACAGCGCGTCGCACAGGACGGTCATGGCGAGGGCCGCGATCGCGGTGTTGATCGCGGCCCGGTTGGCCGAGGAGCGGCGGAAGTGCAGGGCCAGGACCATGCTGACGAGCGCGATGTCGAGCAGCGGGTAGGCGAGCGAGAGCGCGGCGAGCGCCGTGGTCGCCCCCTTGAGGTCCGCGGTGTGGGCGAGCGCCAGGCTCCAGGAGAGGGTGAGCAGCGACCCGGCGATCAGCCAGGCGTCCAGCGCCAGGCAGACCCAACCGGCGCGGGTGACGGGCCGTTTGGCGAGGACCAGCAGGCCGATGATCGCGGGCGGCCCGAAGCAGAGGAAGAAGAAGTCGGCAAGCGAAGGGGCCGGTACCGGGCGCCGCAGCACCACCTCGTACCAGCCCCAGACCGCGTTCCCGCCCGCCGCCATCAGGGAGGAGGCGGAGAACAGCAGCCAGGCGGGCCTGAAGCGGCTCTCCCTGGTCCGCGCGTAGAAGTAACAGGAGACGGCGGCGATGAACGCGGCGACGGCGAGCCCGAAGTCGCCCATGATCAGCGCGAGTTGCGGCGATCCCCAGCCGAGCGCGGAGCCCGCGGCGTATCCTCCGCAGACGAGCGCGAGCAGGAGTTGGGGCAGCAGCCCCGACCCGCTGCGACCGGTGGTCGGATGCTGGGCCAGGACGGCCCCCGGGGCACTCACCGGGCCTCCCTGTGCGGGCGTTTCGGGGGACCGGACCTGTGCGGCGGTGCCGGGTGGCGCGGGTTCGGGTGATGCGGCTCCGGGCGGCCGGACCGCTGCCGGTGGCTGCGGCGACCGTGGTGACTGTGGTAAATCCACTGACTCCGCCGCGTCGGATCGTCTCTCCATTGGCAGTGCATCGCCCGTCGCCCCCCTTGCAGTGTCCGTCGTGCTCCCCAGCGCCGTGGGTGTGGTGCGTGGCGCAGCCCCTAGGTCGGGACGATACACCAGTCCCGTCACTCAGGGACATAGTTCCTCTACTCTCCGTAACTACCAGCAGGATTACGGGAACTGGTTGCGGTCGACCGGCTCCGGAGCGTGTTCGTGGGCGGACTTTTCGGGCAGTCGGTACGGGGCGTCAGCGCGGGCCCGCGACCACGTTGTCGAGCGCCTCCCCGGCCGCGAACCGGCTCACCTGCCGGGCGATCAGCCGCTTGGCGCGGGGCAGGAAGGCGGACGAACTGCCCCCGACGTGCGGGGTGATCAAGGTGTTCGGGGCGTGCCACAGGGGGTGCCCGGCGGGCAGCGGCTCCGGGTCCGTGACGTCGAGCGCGGCCCGCAGCCGCCCCGACCCGACCTCGGCCAGCAGGGCCTTCGTATCGACGACCGGCCCCCGTGCCACGTTCACCAGCAGCGCCCCGTCCTTCATCCGCCCCAGGAATGCGGAGTCGACCATTCCGGCGGTGTCGTCGGTCAGCGGCATGGACAGAATCACCACGTCCGCCTCGGTCAGGAGCCGGGGCAGTTCGGTGAACGCGTGCACGTCGCCGCGCTCCGTGGTGCGTGCGGAGCGCGCGACGCGCGCCACCCGCGCGCACTCGAAGGGGGTGAGCCGGTCCTCGATGGCGGCGCCGATGGACCCGTACCCGACGATGAGGACGGACCTGTCCGCGAGCGCCGGATAGAACCCCGACCGCCACTCCTCCTGCCGCTGCCCGTCCACGAACCCGGGAATCCCCCGCAACGAGGCCAGCACGAGCGTCAGCGCCAACTCGGCGGTGCTCGCCTCGTGCACCCCCCGCGCGTTGCACAGCCGCACCCCGTGCGGCACTGCGTCCCGTACGTCGTCCACCCCGGCGGTGAGGGTCTGCACGACCCGCAGCGAGGTCATCTCCGGCACCGGCCGCAGGGCGACGTCGGCCCCCTTCATGTACGGCACCACATAGAACTCACAATCAGCGGGGTCGCCCGGGAACTCCTCCTCCCCGTCCCAGACCCGGTAGACGAGTCCGTGCTCGGCGGCGTCGGGGAGGTCGTCGATCTCGGCCGGGTCGATCGGCAGCCAGACGTCTGCGGGGCGTTGCGGGATGTCGTACGCATTCATGGTGAGGAGGCTATGCGAACTCGCCTGACCTGCAACGGTTAGTTTGGGGGCGCGGCAAGACGGAGGGGTACGGCACGGTGGAGCGCAGGACAATCGGGGCGACAGCGCTCGAAACGGGGGCAGTCGGGCTCGGCTGTATGCCGATGAGCTGGGCCTACACGAGTTCGCACCAGCGCGGCGAGGAGTCGG
This sequence comes from Streptomyces sp. NPDC087440, assembly GCF_044744005.1. Lineage (NCBI taxonomy): Bacteria > Bacillati > Actinomycetota > Actinomycetes > Kitasatosporales > Streptomycetaceae > Streptomyces > Streptomyces sp. NPDC087440. The sequence continues at coordinate 266,862 of NZ_JBIUXN010000007.1, forward strand.
TCCGGGCCCTGCACACGGCGCTGGACCTGGGGGCGAACCTCCTGGACACGGCCGACATGTACGGCCCCTTCACCAACGAACTGCTCCTCGGCCGGGTCCTGCGGGAACGCCGTGCGGAGGCCTTCGTCTCGACCAAGGCGGGCCTGCTCGTCGGCGACCAGCACATCGTCGCCAACGGCCGCCCCTCCTACATCCGCCGCGCCTGCGACGCCTCGCTGCGCCGCCTCCAGACCGACACCATCGATCTCTACCAACTGCACCGCGCAGACCCGGAGATACCCATCGAGGAGACCTGGGGTGCGATGGCGGATCTCGTACGAGCAGGAAAGGTGCGGGCTCTCGGACTGTGCGCGGTGGGCGCACGGGCATCACGCCGCTCGGGCACGGGCGTGGGCCGCCCGGCCGCAGGTGGCCTGCACGACGGAACGATCCGCCAACTGGAGCGCGTCCAGCAGGTGTTCCCGGTGGCTGCGGTGCAGGCCGAACTCTCCGTCTGGTCCCCGGAGGCCCTCACCGCCCTCCTCCCCTGGTGCGAGGCGCGCGGCATCGGTTTCCTGGCCGCGATGCCCCTGGGCAACGGCTTCCTCACGGGCACTCTCACCCCCGGCTCGGGCTTCGAACCGGACGACATCCGTGCCCGGCACCCCCGCTTCACCGCCGAGATGATGGCCGCCAACCAACCGGTCGTCGCAGGCCTGCGCCGGATCGCCGACCGCCACGGCCCGACGGTCACCCCGGCCCAGGTGGCCCTGGCCTGGACCCTCGCCCAGGGCCGCCACGTGATCCCCCTGCCCGGCACAAAACGAGCCCACTGGGTCCGAGAAAACGCCGCCGCCCCCCAACTCCCCCTCTCCCCCTCCGACCTGACCGAAATCACCTCCCTCCCGGCCCCGATGGGCTCCTGGGACTAAGCACCCCCAGGGGCGCGGGGCTGTTCCGATCTGCGGCTCCGCCGCGCGGGCGCGCCCAGCCACAACGCACCCGCACGGAACCCGCCCACAGCCCCGCGGGTTCAGGTGAAGGGGCGGGGCTGGGGCGAGCGCCGCAGGCAATCGAGGTGCCGGGCACGGGCACACCAAGGCCCCACCGCAGCAAGCCAAGCCCCCCGAGCACCGCCCCGATCAGCACAGATCCACCCCCACCAAAAGCCGTGGGAACGCAATCGCTGCGACCGGTGTATGAACTATTGCCAGGCTTCACCGACGGAGGGACTCCTCATCGTGCGCCACCCCGCAGCCACCACCGCCCTGCTCACCACCGCCACCCTCCTCCTCGCCACAGCCTGCTCGGGCACACCCCCCACACCCCCCTCCCCTTCGGAAAGCCCCACCGCCTCCCCCGGAACGACGACCGCCCCCACCCCCCAGGGCCCACCCGCCAAGGGCGAGGCCACCGTGACCGCCACGGTGGCCCAGGGCCTCAAGTCCCCCTGGGGCCTCGCCGCCCTCCCCGACGGCGACCTCCTCGTCTCCTCCCGCGACGAAGGCACCATCACCCGCGTCGACGCCACCACCGGCAAGCTCACCCCGGTCGGCCAGGTCCCCGGCACCGACCCCGGCGGCGAGGGCGGCCTGTTGGGCCTCGCCCTCTCCCCCTCGTACGCCTCGGACCACCAGGTCTACGCCTACTTCACCACCGCGTCCGACAACCGCATCGCCCGCCTGCTCTACGACGACAAGCGCCCCGCGGGCCAGCAACTGGGCGCCCCGGACACGGTGTTCAAGGGCATCCCCAAGGGCTCCAACCACAACGGCGGCCGCATCGCGTTCGGCCCGGACAAGATGCTCTACGCGGGCACGGGCGAGACCGGTGACACGAGCCTCGCCCAGGACCCGAAGTCCCTCGGCGGAAAGATCCTCCGCATGACGAAGGACGGCAAACCCGTCCACGGCAACCCCGAGGCCGACTCGGTGGTCTACTCCCTCGGCCACCGCAACGTCCAGGGCCTGGCCTGGGACAAGGAGGGCCGATTGTGGGCGGCGGAGTTCGGCCAGAACACCTGGGACGAGCTCAATCTGATCGAGCCGGGCAAGAACTACGGCTGGCCGGAGGTCGAGGGCCAGGAGCAGAAGGAGGGCTTCGTCTCCCCGGTGGCCCAGTGGAAGACCTCCGACGCCTCCCCCAGCGGCATCGCGATCGCGGAGGGCTCGGTGTGGATGGCGGGCCTGCGCGGCGAACGCCTGTGGCGCATCCCGCTGAACGGCACGAAGCCGGTGGCGGACCCGGAGGCCTTCTTCACCGGGAAGTACGGCCGGCTGCGGACCGTACTGGCCACGGGGGGCGACCAGTTGCTCCTGGTCACGAGCGAGACGGACTCCCGCGGCACCCCGGGTCCCGGCGACGACCGCATCCTGAAGGTGACGGTGAAATAGCCGATGAGCCCGCCCACCCTGCGCACCCCGCCCGCCCTTCTCCGCCGCACCCTGCGCGCCTTACGCCACCGCTTCCTCCCGGAACAGGCCCAGCCGGTGCGCCACCGCCGCCGCCTCGCCCCGGCCGGTGACCTCCAGCTTGGCCAGGATGTTGGAGACGTGGACGCTCGCGGTCTTGGGCGAGATGTAGAGCTCCTCGGCGATCTGCCGGTTGCTGCGCCCGGCGGCGACGAGCCGCAGGACGTCGCGTTCGCGCGGGGTGAGGTGGAAGTCCTGCCCCGGGGACCCGGCCGGGGCCGACGCGGCGGCGGGCGCCAGACGGGCCCGCCGGGCGACGGCGGCGACCTGTTCGGCGAGCGGCCGGGCGCCCAGCCGCTCGGCGGTCTCCCCGGCGAGCCGCAACAGCTCCGCCGCCCGCTCCCGGCCACCGGGCTCCCCCGCCCCACCACCGGCACCCCCGGCACCACCGGCGCCGCCACCTCCGCCACCACCAGCACCGGCGTCCAGCAGCGACACGGCCAGCCGCAGCCGGACCCGGGCCAGGTCGTAGGGCCGGTCCAGCGGTTCGAAGGCGGTGACGACCGTGCCCCACTCCTCCGGCGCGTCCAGCCCCTCCGCGCGCCCCAGTTCGGCCCGCACCCACTTCTCGTACGCCTCCCAGACGGGTGCTCCGGTGGCGAGTCGTCGCGCGTGCGTGCGCAGCAGGGCGAGGGCGTCGGCGCGGCCGGGTATCGCCGCGGGGAGGGTGCGGGTGTCGGCCTCCATGGCGGCGGTCTCCTGGAGGAGCGGCCAGGCGTAGCGGTGGGTGCCGAGGGGGAAGCCGTCGCCGATGGCCTCGACCGTCCGGGTGCGGGCGTCGAGGACGCGGCCCTCGCGGGCGGCGATGGCGATGGTCAGCTGGTGGCGGGGCAGCTCGTGCTGCGGCATCCGGTCGTGCGGCCCGAAGTACCGTGCCGACTTGGCCAGTTGTGTCTTGGCCTCCTCGATCTCGCCGCGGTGCAGGGCGATCTCGGAGCGCCAGCGGGCCGCCGTGCCGCGCGGCCGGATGCTGGGCGAGGCGGCGAGCTCGGTGCGCAGGAAGTTGGCGCAGGCGTCGTCCCAGCGGCCCAGGGAGAAGTACGACTCGGCCTGGTTGCCGAGAATCCAGTGCTCGCCGTCGACGAGGTTGTGGTCCTGCGCGTAGGCGAGGCCGACGGCGCAGAGGTCGGCGGACTCCTGGGAGCGGCCTATGCCTTCGAGGTGGGAGGGCAGGTTGGTGTGGGCGTGGTTGACGACGCTGACGATCTCCCGGGCGAGGGCGAGTTCGCGTACGGCGGTCATCTCGGCGAGGCCGTTCTCGATGTCGCCGGAGTCGACCATCAGGCCGCCGAGGGTGAGCCGGGAGCGGAGTTCGGTGTCCTCGGCGCCGACCATGCGGGCGTACTCGACGGCCCGTTCGGCGGTGGCGATGGCCTCGGGACCGGGCTGGTGGAGCATGGCCCAGCTGGCCGCCATGGTGAGGATGTCGGCGTGCACGAGCGACGGCGGCAGGCCGCGCAGGAGTTCCTGCGCGGTGGCCAGTTCCTCCCACCCGTCGCCGCGCGAGAGCCCCGTGACCGCCTTGCCGCGCTGCACCCAGAACCAGGCGGCGCGCAGGGTGTCGTCCTCACCCACTCCGCCGGGGCCGGTTCCGGCCTCCTCCTCCAGGAGGCGCAGGGCGCGCTTGGCCAGCTTGAGGGCGCGTTCGCGTTCCCCGGCGAGGCGGGCGGCGACGGTGGCCTCGGCCATGAGGTCGAGGTAGCGGAGCGGGGCGGCGGCCGGGTCGCAGCCGCACGGCGGGTAGACCTCGGCGTAGTCGATGGGCCGCAGTGCGGCGCGTACGTCCTCGGGGGCGTCGTCCCAGAGCCCCAGTGCCCTTTCCAGCAGCTGGAGTTGCTCGGAGCGTGCGTGCCGCTTGCGGGCCTCGACGGCGGCCGACAGCACGGCGGGCAGGGCCTTCGCCGCGTCGTGGGCGGCGTACCAGTAGCTGGCGAGGCGGGTGGTGCGGGCCTCCTGGGAGACGAGCCAGGGGTCGGCCTCCAGCACCTCCGCGTACCGCCGGTTGATCCGGGACCGCTCTCCGGGCAGAAGGTCGTCACTGACCGCTTCGCGTACGAGCGAGTGCCGGAAGCGGTATCCCTCTCCGTCGGGCGCGGCCTGGAGGAGATTGGCGCCCACGGCGGCCCGCAAAGCCTCGATCAGGTCGTCCTCGGTGAGCCGGGCGACGGCCAGCAGCAGCGGGTACTCGACGGTCGAGCCGCCCTCGGCGACGATCCGCACGATCCGCTGGGCGTCCTCCGGGAGCGCCTCGACGCGTACGAGCAGCAGGTCGCGGAGCGAGTCCGTGAGTCCGGTCCGGCAGCCGCCCTCGATCGACACGGCCAGTTCCTCCACGAAGAAGGCGTTGCCGTCCGACCGTCCGAACACCTCGTCCAGCAGGGCGGGTTCAGGTACGGAATCCAGGATTCCGGTGAGCTGGAAGCGGACTTCCTCGCGGGTGAACCGGGGCAGCTCGATACGTTGCACGGTGCGCAGCCGGTCGAGTTCGGCGAGGAGGGGGCGCAGGGGGTGCCTCCGGTGGATGTCGTCGGCGCGATAGGTCCCCACGACCAGCAGCCGCCCGCTGCGCAAGGTGCGGAACAGGTACGACAGCAGGTTCCGGGTGGAGGCGTCGGCCCAGTGCAGGTCTTCCAGGACGAGGACGACGGTGTGGTCGGCGGCGACGCGTTCCAGGAGCCGGACGGTCAGTTCGAAGAGGCGCGCGGTGGCGTCCTCGCTGCCGGTCCGGCCGGGCCCCGGGCCGAGCTGGTGGGTGGCGGAGGCGTCGCTCCATTCCGGCAGCAGTCGGCCGAGTTCGTCCTCGTGTCCGGCGGCAGCGGCGGCCAGGGCGTCGGGGAGGAGGCGGTGCAGGGTGCGCAGGGCCGCCGAGAAGGGGGCGAACGGCAGTCCTTCGGCGCCGATCTCCACACACCCTCCGACGGCGACGACGGCCCCCGGCCCGGGACCGGCGGCCGCCCGGCCGAGGAACTCCTCCACGAGGCGCGTCTTGCCGACTCCCGCCTCACCGCCGAGCAGCAACGCCTGCGGCTCGCCCGCGGTGGCGCGGGCGAGCGCATCGGTGAGGGTGCTCAGTTCGCCGGTGCGGCCGACGAACACGGGGCTGACTGACCTGGTCTCCACGTCGCCGAGCATCGCACAGGCCTTCGTGCGACCGGCACCCGCTGTCCGCATTGCGGGCGCCCGTTCAGGCGGCGTGGGTGAAGTGGTCCCGGAGGGCTCTCAGTCCACCGGGGGCGCCCTCCTCGTTCTTGGCCGCGCGCTGGGCACGGCGGGCCTCCTTGCGGGCCTGGCGGGCGACGCGGAGGAGACGGTCGTGGGCGGCGGCCCGGACGAGCTCGGTCTGGCGGGCCTGGAATACGTACTCGAACATCTGGTGCTCCCTGGCGGGTTGGGGTTCATCGCTCGGTGCGATGCCTCAACTCTCGTCTGCCAGGGGGGTGCGGGGCATCGGGAGGCTGCCGGATCTTGCGGGGGGCGGGGGGCCTTAGGCGGGAGGTGGGCGCCTTAGGCAGGGGGGTGACAGGGGCCGCCCCCCTTAGGAGGCGGCCCCCGCCGCTCCACGGGGGCCGGGAGGGGTCCTACTTGGCGGGCGGGGTGGGCATGGAGGCGAAGAGGTCGAAGTACATTCCGGCGGAGATCACGAGGCCGATCAGGCCGAGGACCACTCCGGCCCAGGACACCGCCCGCATCCACGCGGGCCGCGGGGCCGCGTCCGGTCCCGCCGGTCGCAGGGCCACCAGCGCGCCCACGCCCACGAGCAGGGCCAGCAGCGCGAATCCCCCGTTGACCAGCGCCGTCGTGTGCCAGGCGTTGCCGTACAGGCCCTTGATCTGGTCGCTCGCCGCACTCGCCTGGGAGAGCTTGAGCTGGCTCACCAGCGTCTCCCGCTCGGCGAGCACCCGGCTGGTCCAGCCACCGGTCAGCGCCACCAGCCCGAGGGCCGCCGAGACGACGCCCGCGGCCCCGGCCCCGACCTTCGCCGACACGGGACGCGGCGTCTCCTCCTGCGCAGCGTTCTCGGCGGCCTCGTCGGCCGCATCGATCTCGGTGGCCTCATCCACGAGAGTCCCAGCCTTGGCGTCGGCCGCCTCGGCCTTCTTGTCGCTCTTGTCGCTCTTGTCCTCGGTGCGGGTCGTCGCGTTCATGCCCCGCACGCTAGGTGCCCCGGATGAGAGACCCCTTAACGGCCTTCGAGCCCCTCCAGCCACTCCGGCCCCAGCACCGACCAGACCTCCTCGTCGTGCCACGCCCCCCGGTAGAAGTACGCCTCGCGCAGCACTGCGTCCCGCCGCATGCCCAGCCGCTTCGCGACGTTGCTGCTGGGGAGGTTCTCCACGTCGCAGATCCACTCCACCCGGTGGATGCCCCGCACCCGCACCGCCCAGTCGATGATCTCCCGGCAGGCCCGTGTGACCAGCCCCTTGCCCGCCGCCGCGGGCTCCAGCCAGCACCCCACCTCGCAGGTCCGTGCCTGCGCGTCGAAGAGCCGGAGCGTGACGGCCCCGACCAGGGTGCTGTCGAGCCAGATCCCGTACATCCGCCCCCGGTCGGCGGCGGCCTTCTCCGCGTACCGCTGGAGGAGGGCGCGCGCCGACTCCAGGTCCCCGACCACGTCCGGCAGTCCGACGTACTGCCCGATGAAGTCGCTGCCCCGCCGTACGTGGGCCCAGAACTCCTCCGCCTGCCACGGCTCCAGCGGCCGCAGTTCCGCGCGGCCGCCGTCCCCCGCCGCACCCAGGTCCTTCGCGAACATCCCGCCCCCACCTGCCGGTTGGCGGCCCCCGGCGGAACCGCGCCCGAGGCATCCTCGCACGCGGCCCGACACCGGGAAGAAGGGCCCGGCAAGGGCCCACGCCTCACCCCGAGACGCTCGCCCGTCCGTTCTCGACGTGTCCCATCAGCCGCCGCCGGAAGCCCTGTTCGCCCTCGACGGTGACCGCCAGGTCGTACCACCCGCGCGCGTCGTCCGCCGAGTGCACGACGCTGCGGCTGCGCCCCGCCCGGACGGTGACCCGGCGCGGCCGCCGCTCGTCGAGGTCGTCCTCGTCGGCGTACGCCAGCGGCTGCACCACGAAGGTGACCGTCTTGCGCCCCCGGTTCGTGAGCGTCAGATGCAGGTCACGGTCGCGCGCCTCCACCCGGCTGGCGACCTCGACGGTCCCGCTCTTCGCCCCTTCGAACTCCCGCCGGAATCCGTTCGGCCCGGTCACCGTGAAGCGGTACGCGTCCCCCGCGAGCGGCACGCTCCAGTCCACCCGGCCGCGCCCGGCGACGTCCAGGTGCTGCGGCACCGCGAACTCACCGGCGTACGGGTACAGCGCGAAGTGCGCACTGGCGCGCCCCTCGTTCGCGACGGTCAGCCGGAAGGACCCGCCCCCGGCGACCACCCTCCCGTACGCGTCCGGCTGGTACGGCAACGGGCGCGCCCGGCGCACCCCCGGCTCCTGCTTCGGCATCCGCTGCACGGCCGGCGGCACGGGCCGCCACCGCCCGGTGAACGGCGGAATCGCCCCGGGGTGGTCGACGGACGGCTGCCGGTGCGCCCGGTCGAAGTCGAAGGCCGAGGTCAGGTCGCCGGTGACCTGCCGCCGCCACGGCGTGATGTTGGGCTCGCGGACCCCGGTCCAGCGCTCCAGGAAACGGATCACGGAGGTGTGGTCGAAGGTCTCGGAGCACACGTATCCGCCCACCGACCACGGCGAGACGACCAGCATCGGCACCCGGATGCCGAGTCCGGTCGGCCGTCCCTTCCACCGCTCGTCGGTGTTGTCGGTCGGCGGGACGGGCGGCGGGACATGGTCGAAGAAGCCGTCGTTCTCGTCGTAGTTGATCAGTACGACGGTGTGCCGCCACACGTCGGGATGCGAGCCGAGGGCGTCCAGCACCTGGTACACCAGCGAGGCGCTCGCCACCGGCGAGGAGGCTCCCGGGTGCTCGGAGTCGATCGCGGACGGCACCAGGTAGGACACCTCGGGCAGCTTGCCCGCCGCGACGTCCGCCCGGAAGTTCTTCGCGAGACTGCCGGTCTCGCCGCGCCGCAGCCCGCGCTCGAACAGCGACCGCTCCTTCTTGTCGAGCGTCGCGACGCCCTCCTCCAGCAGCGCGAGCAGCTTCGCCCGCTCCCCGGCGTCCTTGGTGTCGCGCACCTGCCCGTAGAAGGACTCCATGTAGGTGTGCCCGCCGGTCCTGGCGAGCGCCTTGCGGGCGATCTGCTTGAAGCTGGTGAAGAACTCGATGTTGTTGTCGGTGAAGTTCTCCCACTCGGTGTACGTCTGCCAGGTGCGGCCCGCCTTCTCCAGGCGCTCGGCGTACGTCGGCCAGGGGTAGCCGGGGTGGGTGCCCTCCGCGTAGGCGGCATTCGTGACGGCGCGGCTGCCGTTGGCCTCGTACCCCGTCCAGCCGCTCCACAGGTGGTTGCGGTTCGGGCTGGTCGACGTGTGGATGGACGAGTGGTAGGCGTCGCAGATGGTGAAGGTGTCGGCGAGCTCGTAGTGCAGGGGCAGGTCACGGCGGTCGTAGTACGCCATGGTGGCGCCGGTCTTGGCGGTCACCCAGCCGTTCATCCAGCCCTGGTTCCAGGCCTTCGCGCCGCCGTCCCACGAGTGATCGAGGTCGCCGATGTACTGGAGGTCCTTCTTCTGCGCCGCGGCGGCGTCGCGCACCGGGAAGGGCAGCACGCGCGTCAGCGGACCCGGTTGCTCGAACACGGGCTTCCCGTCGGGGAGTTCCACGGCGTTGCGGTCGCCGAAGCCTCTCACTCCGCGCAGGGTGCCGAAGTAGTGGTCGAAGGACCGGTTCTCCTGCATCAGTACGACGACGTGCTTGACGGCACGCAGCCCGCCGGCCGCCGGCCGCTCGGCGGCGATGGCGGCCTGCAGCGAGGGCGGCAGCATCGAACCCGCGGCGGCGGCCCCGAGGGCGCCTGTGCCCACGGTGAGAAGTCGGCGACGGCTGAGGTCGGTGGGCATGGGGGTCCTCCCGGGTAAGTGGGGCGTTGCCCGGAAAGTACGGGGCGGGAGTGACCCGGAGAAGTACCTGAGCAAGATCACCGGTTAACTGGGCCTGCCCGGCCCCCGGCCACGTACCGGAACACGACCGGAGCTAGAACCTCAGCCACGCCGACACCGGCACATGATCGCTCCCGGTCGCCGCCAGCCGCTCCACCCGCGACACGACCCCGTCCCGCACCATCACGTGGTCCAGCCGCGCCACCGGAAACCTCCTGGGCCAGCTGAACACGAACCCGGCGCCGCCCGTGTCGTCCATGCGGGCCACCACCGGGTCGAGCCCGCGGTCGTCCGCCGTGGCGTTCAAGTCGCCGAGCAGCACGACCCGTTCGAGGCGTTCGGCCTCCAGCGCCGCCCCCAGCTTGACCGCGGCCTCGTTGCGCCACCCCGTCTTCAGGCCCTGCGGCCAGGCCGCCCGTACCGAGGGAAGGTGCGCGACGTACACCGCGACATGGCCGACCGAGGTGTTCGCGGTGGCGCGCAGTCCCCGCTGCCACGGCTGCGTGATGCCCTCCGGCTTGAGGTCGACCGGGCGCACGTCCCGCAGCGGGAACTTCGACCAGAGCCCGACCGTCCCGTGCACCGCGTGGTGCGGGTACGTCCCGTCCAGTGCGCCGGAGATCGCCGGGAGCGCCGCCGGGGTGACCTCCTCCAGGGCGATCAGGTCCGGTCCCGCCGCCGCCAGCGCCCGTACGGCGCCCGCCGGATCGGGGTTGTCGTCGGCGATGTTGTGCTGCACGACACCGAACCGGTACGCCCCGGTGCCGCCGTCGTCGGAACCGCCGCCGAGGAACACCCCGCCGAGCAGCCCGGCCCACGCCATCACCGGCACCACCAGCGTCAGCAGCGCGAAGGCCGACCTGCGCCGCAGGGCCAGCAGCAGCAACGGCAGGATCAGCAGCCCGAACCAGGGCAGAAAGGTTTCCGCCAGGCTGCCGAGGCCGCGCGCGTCCGGCACGTACCCGTGGAAGACCGGGAGCAGCCCCAGCAGCACCGCGCACAGGCCGATCAGCCGGCCGCGCCGCCAGGCGGTGCGCCCGCGCGCGTCCTCGCCCCAGTGGCGGCCGTCGGGCCGGGCGCCGCGCGCCGGGGGTTCCCTGAGGTCGTTCTCGTACGTACGGGTCATCCTGGTGAGGACGCCGTACCGCGGCCCGTGGTTCACCCCTGGTACGCGAAGGGGCCCCGGTCGCAGGATCTCGACCGGGGCCCCTTCGGACGTACAACTGAAACGTCAGCCTTCGACGCCCAGCTTCTCCAGGATCAGCTCACGGACGCGTGCCGCGTCCGCCTGGCCCCGGGTGGTCTTCATGACCGCGCCGACCAGCGCACCGGCCGCCGCGACCTTGCCGCCGCGGATCTTGTCCGCGATGGCCGCGTTGGCCGCGATGGCCTCGTCGACCGCCGCACCCAGCGCGCCGTCGTCGGATACGACCTTCAGGCCGCGCTTCTCGACGACCTCGTCGGGGCCGCCCTCACCTGCGAGGACGCCCTCGATGACCTGGCGGGCCAGCTTGTCGTTCAGGTCGCCGGAGGCCACCAGGGCGGTGACCCGGGCCACCTGCGCCGGGGTGATCGGCAGTTCGTCGATCGCGCGGCCGGTCTCGTTGGCGTTGCGGGCCAGCTCGCCCATCCACCACTTGCGGGCGGACGCGGAGTCGGCACCGGCCTCGATCGTCGCGACGATGGAGTCCACCGCACCGGCGTTGAGGATCGACTGCATGTCGTGCTCGTTGACGCCCCACTCCTCGCGGAGTCGGTTACGGCGCACGCGCGGCATCTCCGGGAGACCGGCCCGCAGTTCCTCGACCCACGTGCGTGCGGGGGCGACCGGAACGAGGTCCGGCTCGGGGAAGTAGCGGTAGTCCTCGGCGTTGTCCTTGATGCGGCCGGACGTCGTGGAGCCGTCTTCCTCGTGGAAGTGGCGGGTCTCCTGGATGATCGTGCCGCCGGAGTTCAGGACCGCGGCGTGCCGCTGGATCTCGAACCGGGCCGCACGCTCGACGGAGCGCAGCGAGTTGACGTTCTTCGTCTCGCTGCGGGTGCCGAACTGCTCGCGGCCGTGCGGGCGCAGCGACAGGTTGACGTCGCAGCGCATCTGGCCCTTGTCCATGCGGGCCTCGGAGACGCCGAGCGCCTTGATGACCTCGCGCAGCTCGGCGACGTACGCCTTGGCGACCTCGGGGGCGCGCTCGCCCGCTCCCTCGATCGGCTTGGTGACGATCTCGATGAGCGGGATGCCCGCGCGGTTGTAGTCGAGGAGCGAGTGCGAGGCGCCCTGGATGCGGCCGGTGGCACCGCCGACGTGCGTCGACTTGCCGGTGTCCTCCTCCATGTGGGCGCGCTCGATCTCCACGCGGAAGATCTCGCCGTCCTCCAGCTGTACGTCGAGATAGCCGTTGAAGGCGATGGGCTCGTCGTACTGGGAGGTCTGGAAGTTCTTCGGCATGTCCGGATAGAAGTAGTTCTTCCGGGCGAAGCGGCACCACTCGGCGATCTCGCAGTTGAGCGCGAGGCCGATCTTGATGGCCGACTCGACGCCGATCTCGTTGACGACCGGCAGGGCGCCGGGCAGGCCGAGACAGGTCGGGCAGGTCTGGGTGTTCGCGTCCTGGCCGAGCTCCGTGGAGCAGCCGCAGAACATCTTGGTCTTGGTGCCGAGCTCGACGTGGACCTCAAGACCCATGACGGGGTCGTACGTCGCGAGGGCGTCCTCGTACGACACGAGGTCGGTGGTGACAGTCACGGTGAAACTTTCCCTCTCAGCCCAGCAGGACGTCGTCGTCGCCCAGGCGCTTCAGCTCCCGCAGGAGGATGGCGACGCCGGTGGCGATGGCGGCGGCGGAGACGACGGCGTCGATGAGCTGAAGCGTGTCGTTGTCCGTGCGGGCCTTGCGGGCCTGCTTGATCACGCTCAGCGCGCCGAACGCGGTGGTGCCGATGGACAGGTACGTACCGGCGCGGGACTTCTTGAAGCCCTTGGCCTTGGCGAGTGTGCTCACAGCGACGGTGCCTCCTCAAGCAGGTGGTGCCCCCACTTTTCCACGAAGGCGGCCTCGACGGCCGCGCCCACCTTGTACAGGCGGTCGTCCTTCAGGGCGGGGGCGATGATCTGGAGCCCGACCGGCATGTTGTCCTCCGGCGCGAGGCCGCAGGGCAGCGACATGGCGGCATTGCCGGCCATGTTCGTCGGGATGGTGCACAGGTCGGCGAGGTACATCGCCATCGGGTCGTCGGCGCGCTCGCCGATCGGGAAGGCGGTGGTGGGCGTCGTGGGAGACACGATCACATCCACCTGCTCGAAGGCCTTCTCGAAGTCCTGCGTGATGAGCGTGCGGACCTTCTGGGCGCTGCCGTAGTACGCGTCGTAGTAGCCGGAGCTCAGTGCGTACGTGCCCAGGATGATGCGGCGCTTGACCTCGTCGCCGAAACCGGCTTCGCGGGTCAGGGCCGTGACGTCCTCGGCGGACTTCGTGCCGTCGTCGCCGACCCGCAGGCCGTAGCGCATGGCGTCGAAGCGGGCCAGGTTGGAGGAGCACTCCGAGGGGGCGATCAGGTAGTACGCGGAGAGCGCCAGGTCGAAGGACGGGCAGTCCAGCTCGACGATCTCGGCGCCGAGCTTCTTCAGCAGCTCGACGGACTCGTCGAAGCGCTGGAGGACACCGGCCTGGTAGCCCTCGCCGCGGAACTGCTTGACGACGCCGACGCGCATGCCGTCGACGCTGCCGTTGCGGGCGGCCTCGACGACCGGCGGGACCGGGGCGTCGATGGAGGTCGAGTCGAGCGGGTCGTGCCCGGCGATGACCTCGTGCAGCAGCGCCGCGTCCAGGACCGTACGGGCGCAGGGGCCGCCCTGGTCGAGGGAGGAGGAGAACGCCACCATGCCGTAGCGGGAGACCGCGCCGTACGTGGGCTTGACGCCGACGGTGCCGGTGACGGAGGCGGGCTGGCGGATGGAACCGCCGGTGTCCGTGCCGATGGCGAGGGGGGCCTCGTAGGCGGCGAGGGCGGCCGAGGAGCCGCCGCCGGAGCCGCCGGGGATCTTGGTGAGGTCCCAGGGGTTGCCGGTCGGGCCGTACGCGCTGTTCTCGGTGGAGGACCCCATGGCGAACTCGTCCATGTTGGTCTTGCCGAGGATGACGACGTCGGCGGCCTTCAGCCGCTTCGTGAGCGTCGCGTCGTACGGCGGGATCCAGCCTTCGAGGATCTTCGAACCGACGGTGGTGGGAATCCCCTCCGTGGTGAAGATGTCCTTCAGCGCGAGCGGGACGCCGGCCAGCGGGCCCAGCTTCTCGCCCGCGGCGCGCTTGGCGTCGACGGCGCGGGCCTGCGCGAGGGCGCCCTCGCGGTCGACGTGCAGGAAGGCGTGCACCTTCTCGTCGACGGCGTCGATCCGGGCCAGGTGGGCCTCGGTGACCTCGACGGCGGTGAGCTCGCCGGAGGCGATCTTCTCCGCCGTCTGGGCCGCGGTGAGCTTGATGATCTCAGTCATGCTGTTTTAGTCCTCCCCCAGGATCTGCGGCACCTTGAAACGCTGCTGCTCCTGGGCCGGGGCGCCGGAGAGCGCCTGCTCGGGGGTGAGCGACGGGCGTACCTCGTCCTTGCGCATGACGTTCGTCAGGGGCAGGGGGTGGGAGGTAGGCGGTACGTCTTGGTCGGCGACCTCGGAGACGCGGGCGACCGCGCCGATGATGTCGTCGAGCTGACCGGCGAAGTGCTCAAGCTCTTCGGGCTTCAGCTCCAGACGCGCCAGCCGTGCGAGGTGTGCGACCTCCTCGCGCGTGATGCCAGGCATGCAGCGATCCTCAGGGGTTGGTGTGCGGTGTGGTTATTGCGCCCAATCCTATGGGTCGCGGTCGCATGCCCGCGAAACAGTTCCCCACGGGTACCCCTCGGGGGCGGGGCGGTCCCGCCCCCCGGTAGCCCCCTTGGGCGGCGGGGCCGCCCCCCGGGGGCGGGACGGGCGGGCAAGGGGGCGGCCCCTGCCGCTCCCGGCCCGCCCGGGTGCCTCCCCCCGCCCCACCGCAAGAGGGCCCCGGCGGAAACCACCGCCGGGGCCCTCTCACGTACCGCTCACCCTCCTACACTCAGCCGCGCCTCCGCGCGACCAGCATCAGCCCGCCCCCGGTCACCAGCAGCGCCGCAGCACCACCCCCGAGCCCCCAGGCCCCGTCACTGCCGGTGTGCGGCAGAGACCCCGGCCCGCCGTGCGCCTCCACCGCCTTCGGCTTGACCTTCTTCGGCTTCGGCGGAATCACCTCCGGCGTCGTCGTGCACCCCGGCTCCTGACCGGTCAGGCAGTTGCTGTCCGCGCCGGTGACGACGTTCTTCAGCCGCCCGTCGCCGGTGAGCGGCGTCCGTACGGTGACCGAGAACGTCACCGTGACCGTCTGCCCGACCGCGAGCGGCCCGTTCCACACGAGCCGGTCGCCGACGCGCCGCACGGTGCCGCTGCTGGCCCGCGCGTCGCCGTTGTAGGCCGCGTCGTCCAGCACCCGGCGCAGGTCGTCGCTGAACGACGTCGCCCGGTACGGCACCTTGCCGGTGTTGCGCGCGGTGATCGTGAAGGTCACCGTGCCGCCCGGCTTCACCTTGTGCGGAGTGGCCGTCTTGCGGATCTCCATCTTCCGCTCCGTCGCGACGGGGGGCGTGACCGGAGTGACCGTCCCGCAGCTCGGATCGGTCGAGCCGTCCGGGCAGTTGGACTTGTCCCCGCCGTCCACGACGTTCCGCAGCGTCTTGTCGCCCTTCGGCGGGCTGCCGACGGTGACGGAGTACCGGACGGTGACGGACGCGCCGACCGCCAGGTCGCCCGTCCAGATCAGCCGGGGCGACCGGAAGTCGACCCGCCCCGCGGTCGCGGTGGCGTCCTGGTTGTACGAGGCGTCGTCGAGCACGCCCGTCAGGTCGTCGGCGACGAGCGCGCTGTCGTACCGCACCGCGCCGACGTTGCGGATGAGAAGCGTGTACGTGACCTTGCCGCCCGCCGTGGCCGGCGACGGGGTGGCCGTCTTGACGACCTCCAGCTCCGGGTCCCGCTCGTCGTCCGGCTCCGGCGGCACGATTTCGCCGCAGTCGGGGTCGGTCGAACCGGGCTCGCAGTTGGAGTCCGGCACCACGGCGGTGTTGCGCAGGGTGCCGTCACCGGCGCGCGTGAACGTCACGGAGTAGGTGACCGTGACCTTGGCGCCCTTCGCGACGTCGCCGGTCCAGGTGAGCAGCGGCCGCTCGAAGGAGACGGTGCCGCTGTCGGCCGTGGCGTCGTCGTTCCAGTCGGCGTCGTCGAGGACGTCGGTCAGATCGTCGGTGAGAGTGGCGCCGGTGGCGTCTGCCTCACCGGTGTTCTCGATCGTCACGGTGTACCGGACGGGCTGCCCGACGGACGCCTGCGCCTGCTCCGAGCTCTTCTTCACGACGAGCACCGGCACCGGAGTGACGTTGGAGCACTCCGGGTCCGTGGAACCCGGCGGGCAGGTGGAGTCGTCGGGGCCGACGACACCGTTCTTGAGCACCTTGTCACCGGCCGGAGGCTTCCCGACAGTGACGCTGTACGTCACCGTCACCGTCGCCCCCTTCGCGACATCACCGGTCCAGGTCAGATGCGGCCTGGCATAGACGACCGCCCCGGCGTCCGCCTTCGCGTCCTCCTCGTACACGGCGTCGTCCAGCACTCCGCTGAGATCGTCGCGGAAACTCGCACCCGGGTAATCCGCACCACCGGTGTTGGTGACCGTCACCGTGTACGTGACCTTCTGTCCGGGCTTGGGCTTCGCCGGTGCGGAGGTCTTGCGGATCTCCAGCGAGGCGACCGGGACGACCTCGCCGCAGTCGGGGTCGGTGGACCCGGGCGGGCAGGACGAGTCGTCCGGCCCGGCGACCGCGTTCTTCAGCTCCTTGTCACCCGTGCCCGGCTTGTCGACGGTGACGGAGTAGGTGATCGTGACGGTGGCTCCGGCGGGCAGGTCGTGCGTCCAGCGCAGCACGGGCGCCGTGTAGACGACCGTTCCGCCGCCCTCGGCCTTGGCGTCGCCGTTGTAGCGGGCGTCGTCGAGAACGGCGCTCAGGTCGTCCTCGAAGGCGGCTCCCCGGTACGTCGCGGTGCCCGCGTTCCTGGCCACCACCGTGTAGGTGACGGTCTCACCGGGCTTGGCGCTCTTCGGGCTCGCGGTCTTCTTCAGGTCGAGGAGCGCGATGTCGTCGGTGGTGGAGCACTCGGGGTCGGTCGCCCCCGGCGGGCAGTTCTCCCCACCGGTGACGGCGTTCTTGAGCACCTTGTCACCGGCCGGAGGCTTCCCGACAGTGACGCTGTACGTCACCGTCACTGTCGCCCCCTTGGCGACATCGCCCGTCCAGTTCAGCTTCTTCGCCGCCGCGTCGAAACGAGCAGCACCACCGGTGGCAGTGACGTTGTCGTCCCACGAGGCGTCATCCAGCACGCCGGTCACATCGTCGGAGAAGGTCGCACCCTTGACCTCCGCCTCACCGGTGTTGGTGACCGTCACCGTGTACGTGACCTTCTGTCCCGCCTTGACGTCCTTCGGCGCGGAGGTCTTCTTCACCTCGATGGTGCCGACCGGGGTGACGGTCCCGCACGCCGGGTCCGTGGAGCCGGGCGGGCAGGAGGAGTCCTCGGGGCCGACAACGGTGTTGGAGAGCTTCTTGTCACCCTTCGGCGGCTTCCCGACGACGACCTTGTACGTCACGGTGACCGTGGTCCCGCGAGCGACGTCACCGTTCCACCGGAACGACTTCGCCCCTGCGTCGTAGGCCGTCGTCCCGGAGGTCTTCGTCACCTGGTCCGCCCACTCGGCGTCGTCCAGCACACCGCTGAGATCATCGGTGAAGGACGCCCCGCTGTAGTCGGCGTCGGCGCTCGTGTTCCGCACGGTCACGGTGTACGTGACGGTGTCCCCGGCCCCGGCCGATGCGGGGGCGGCCTGCTTGCGGATCTCCAGCCCCGGCTTGGGCAGGATCTCGCGGCAGTCGGGATCGTCGGACCCGGCCTCACAGTTGCTGTCACCGGAACTGACCACATTGCGCAGGTACTTGTTCCCGGCGTTGGTGACGACCACCTGGTAGGTGATCACCGCCTCCTGCCCGACCGCGAGATCGCCCTTCCACGTCAGGCGCTGGCCCGCCGCGTCGAACTCAACCGCCCCGACGGTCTGCGAGGTCGTACCGCTCCAGGTGGAGTCGTCCAGGACGTCACGGAGATCGTCGGTGAAGCTCGCACCTTCGTACGCGGCACCACCCGTGTTCCGTACGGTCACGGTGTACGTGACGGTGTCGCCCACCTTGGGATTCTCGGGCCCGCCGGACTTCTTGACGGTCAGGGACTTCACCGGGGTGACGGAACCGCACTCAGGGTCGGTCGATCCGGGCGGGCAGTTCTCCCCACCGGTGACGGCGTTCTTCAGCACCTTGTCACCGGCAGGCGGCTTCCCCACGGTGACGCTGTACGTCACCGTGACCGTCGCACCCTTCGCAACATCACCGGACCACGTCAGCTTCCTCGTACCGGCATCAAAGGCAGCCGTACCGCTGCCCGCAGTGACGTTGTCGTCCCACGACGCGTCATCCAGCACACCACTCAGGTCGTCGGCAAAGCTCGCACCCTTGACATCCGCCTGACCGGTATTGCGCACGGTCACCGTGTACGTGATCCGCTCCCCCGGCTTGGCGTCCGAACGGTCCGCGACCTTCCGCACCTCGACCGTGCCGACGGGCGTAACAGACCCACACTCCGGATCGGTGGAGCCGGGCGGGCAGTTGTCGCCACCGGTGACGGCGTTCTTCAGCACCTTGTCACCGGCAGGCGGCTTCCCCACGGTGACGCTGTACGTCACCGTGACCGTCGCACCCTTCGCGACATCACCGGTCCACGTCAGCCTCTTCGCACCGGCATCGAACGCAGCCGTGCCACTGCTCGCCGTGACGTTGTCGTCCCACACGGCGTCATCCAGCACACCACTCAGGTCATCGCTGAAACGCGCACCCTTGTAGTCCGCCTCACCGGTGTTGCGCACCGTCACGGTGTACGTGATCTTGTCGCCGGGCTTGGCGTCCTTGACGTCGGCGGCCTTGCGCACCTCGATCGCACTCACCGGCACGACGTTGGAGCACTCGGGATCGGTCGAACCAGGGGGACAGTTGTCCCCGCCGACCACACCATTGGTCAGCTTCTTGTCCCCGGCCGGAGGCTTCCCCACGGTGACGCTGTACGTGACCGTGACCGTCGCACCCTTCGCAACGTCACCGGTCCACGTCAGCTTCTTGGTCGCCGCGTCGAAGGCGGCCGTTCCGCTGCCCGCGCTGACGTTGTCGTCCCACGAGGCATCGTCCAGCACACCACTCAGGTCGTCGGCGAAGCTCGCGCCCTTGTAGTCGGCCTCGCCGGTGTTGCGCACCGTCACCGTGTACGTGATCTTGTCGCCGGGCTTGGCGTCCTTGCGGTCCGCGACCTTGCGGATCTCGATCGTGCCGACGGGCGTGACAGAGCCACACTCCGGATCGGTGGAGCCGGGCGGGCAGTTGTCGCCACCCGTGACGGCGTTCTTCAGCACCTTGTCACCGGCCGGAGGCTTCCCGACGGTGACGCTGTACGTGACCGTGACCGTCGCACCCTTCGCAACGTCGCCGGTCCAGGTCAGCTTCTTGGTCGCCGCGTCGAAGGCGGCCGTTCCGCTGCCCGCAGTGACGTTGTCGTCCCACGACGCGTCATCCAGCACACCACTCAGATCGTCGGCGAAACTCGCACCCTTGACGTCCGCCTGACCGGTATTGCGCACGGTCACCGTGTAGGTGATCCGCTCCCCCGGCTTGGCGTCCGAACGGTCCGCGACCTTGCGGATCTCGACCGTGCCGACGGGGGTGACAGAGCCACACTCCGGGTCCGTGGAGCCGGGCGGGCAGTTGTCGCCACCCGTGACGGCGTTCTTCAGCACCTTGTCACCGGCCGGAGGCTTCCCGACGGTGACGCTGTACGTGACCGTGACCGTCGCACCCTTCGCAACGTCGCCGGTCCAGGTCAGCTTCTTGGTCGCCGCGTCGAAGGCGGCCGTTCCGCTGCCCGCAGTGACGTTGTCGTCCCACGACGCGTCATCCAGCACACCACTCAGATCGTCGGCGAAACTCGCACCCTTGACGTCCGCCTGACCGGTATTGCGCACGGTCACCGTGTAGGTGATCCGCTCCCCCGGCTTGGCGTCCGAACGGTCCGCGACCTTGCGGATCTCGACCGTGCCGACGGGGGTGACAGACCCACACTCCGGGTCCGTGGAACCGGGCGGGCAGTTGTCGCCACCCGTGACGGCATTCTTCAGCACCTTGTCACCGGCCGGAGGCTTTCCGACCGTGACGCTGTAGGTGACTGTGACCGTCGCGCCCTTGGTGACGTCGCCGGTCCAGGTCAGCTTCTTCGTACCGGCGTCGAAGGCAGCCGTACCGCTGCCCGCAGTGACGTTGTCGTCCCACGAAGCATCGTCCAGCACACCACTCAGGTCGTCGGTGAAGCTCGCACCCTTGTAGTCGGCCTCGCCCCTGTTGGTGACGGTCACCGTGTAGGTGATCTTCTCGCCGGGCTTGGCGTCCTTGCGGTCGGCGACCTTGCGGATCTCGACCGTGCCGATGGGGGTGACGGAGCCGCACTCCGGATCCGTGGAGCCAGGCGGGCAGTTCTCGCCGCCGACGACGGCATTCGTGAGCTTCTTGTCACCGGCCGGGGGCTTCCCGACCGTGACGCTGTAGGTGACCGTGACCGTCGCGCCCTTGGTGACGTCGCCGGTCCAGGTCAGCTTCTTCGTACCGGCGTCGAAGGCGGCCGTACCGCTGCCCGCAGTGACGTTGTCGTCCCACGAGGCGTCGTCCAGCACACCGCTCAGGTCGTCGGCGAAGGTCGCACCCTTGTAGTCGGCCTCGCCGGTGTTGCGGACCGTCACCGTGTAGGTGATCTTCTCGCCGGGCTTGGCGTCCGTGCGGTCGGCGACCTTGCGTACCTCGACCGCACCCACCGGCACGACGTTCGAGCACTCGGGGTCGGTCGAACCGGGCGGGCAGTTGTCGCCGCCGACGACGGCGTTCGTGAGCTTCTTGTCACCGGCCGGGGGCTTGCCCACCGTCACCGTGTACGTCATCGTCACCGTCGCCCCGGCGGCGATGTCGCCGGTCCAGGTGAGCTTCTTGGTGGCGGTGTCGTACGCGGGCTGGGTGGTGGTGTTCGCACCGCCGGTCGTGGTCTTCGCGTCGTTGTTGTACGTCGCGTCGTCGACCACACCGGTCAGGTCGTCGGCGAGCGTGACGTCCTTGGCGACGGCGCCGCCGGTGTTCTCGGCGGTCACCGTGTAGGTGATCGTGTCGCCGGGCTTGGCGTCCTTCGTGCTCGCGGTCTTCTTGACCTTCAGCCCGCTGACGGGGTTGTCGTCGTTGCAGTCGGGGTCGGTGCTGCCCGCCTCGCAGCTGGAGCCGTCGGGGCCGACGACCGCATTGGCGAGCTTCTTGTTGCCGCCGGGCGGGTTGTTGACGGTCACGGTGTAGGTGATCGTGACGGTCGCGCCCTTGGCGACGGTGCCGGTCCACGTGAGCTTCTTGGCGGCCGCGTCGTACACGGGCTGGGTGGCGGTGTTCGCGCCGCCCGACGTCGCCTTCGCGTCGTCGTTGAACGTCGCGTCGTCGACCACGTCCGAGAGGTCGTCGCTGGTGGTGGCCCCGGTCCAGTCCGCCTCGCTGTCGTTCTTCAGCGTGACGGTGTACGTGACCTTGTCACCGGCCTTCGGGTTCCTCGGCGAGCCGGACTTCTTGATCTTCAGCTCGGCGACCGGCGTGACCGTCCCGCACTCGGGGTCGGTGCTGCCGGGCGGGCACTGCCCGGGGATGTCCGTGGTGACGGCGTTGCGCAGCGTGTGCTGCCCGGCGGGCAGCGGCTTGCGGACGGTCACGGTGTACGTGATCACGACCTTGCCGCCCGCCTTCACCGGGCCCGTCCAGCTCAGCTTGGGCGCGGTGTACGTGGGCGCGGTGAGCGCCGCCCCCGAACCGTCCTTCGCCGCCGCGTCGTTGCCGTACACGGCCCCGCCGAGCACGCCCGTCAGGTCGTCCTCGACCTTGGCGTCCGGGTAGTCGGCACGGCTCGGGTTGGTGAGGGTGATCGTGTACGTCAGCTTCTCGCCCGGCTTCACACTCGCGGGCGCGGACGTCTTGACGACCACCACCCTCGGCTTGTCGTCGAGCGGGACGACGGAGCCGCAGTCCGGGTCGGTGGAGCCGGACGCGCAGTTGGTGTCGTCGTTGGCGACGACGGTGTTGCGCAGTTCGGCGCCGTCCGGGACGTCGTCCTTGACGGTGACGGAGTACGTCAGCGTCGCCGTCTCCCCGGCCGGGACGGTCCCCTCCCACTTCAGCGAGGGCGGCGGCGTCGCCGTGAACCGGCCGATCGCGGTGCCCTTGCTGTCCAGGGCGGTCGCGTCGCCGTTGTACGTGGCGTTCGCGAGCACCCGGGTCAGGTCGTCGGTGGCGGTCGCCCCGGTGTAGTCGACGGTGCTGGTGTTCTCCAGCTTCACCGTGTACGTGACCTTGTCGCCGGGCTTGGCGCGACCGGCCGGAGCACCGTTCACGGACGCCGACTTGCTCACCTTGAGGGTGGGCACCAGCGGCGGTGCGAGGGCGCAGCTGGCAAGGTCGGTGATCGGCCAGGAGCCGCCGTTCTCGGAGCGGGGGTCGCCGGTGCGGTTGGGCTCGACCTGGCCGCCGGGCACGGTGGTGGAGACGCCGGTGGCCGGATCCGCCTTGTAGAGGGTGCCGTTGTAGTGGCCGAGGTAGATGGAGTTCTTGTGCCAGGCCAGGCCGTAGAGCGAACCGCCCTGCGCACCGGGCCCGGTGATCTGGACGACCCTGGTGGCCGTCTCCTTCTCGACGTCGATGCGGTAGATGTACGTGTTCGAACCGGAGTAGGCGCCCATGTACGGGAAGCCGGCCGTGTCGACGAAGATGTCCGGCACCGAGGTGTAGCCGGGCCAGATCCGGTCGCCCGGGTCGGCGGCCTTCGGCTGGAAGACCTTGGTGGCCCCGGTCTTCAGGTTCATCGAGAAGAACTGCTTGGCGGAACTGAGGTTCTGTGCGCCGAAAAGCATGTCCCGGGTGGGATCCGCGCCGAGGCCGCCCCAGTTGTATCCCGGGGGAAGCTGGCGGCCTTCGGTGCCGGAGATGACGTCGGTGGCCCGGTCGGTGCCCTGGACGTGCTTGTAGAGGGTGCGGTTGGCGGTCGTGTAATGGGAGTAGAAGAGCGTGGGCTTGCCGGTGTCCGGGTCGCGGCCGATGGCGGAGTTGGTCGACCAGTAGGCGGGCAGACTGCTGCCGGCGGGCCGCCGGGAGACGACCCGGTTCGTGATCTCCGGTTCGCCGGACGCGTCGTTGTCGAACTGCGAACCGCTCAGGTAGTTCGAGTAGTAGAGGTGGTCGCAGTCGATGCTTGCCGCGGCGTCGCTCTGCAAGGGGTAGTCGGCTGCGTAGGCGGGCAGGGGCGTCAGCCCCACCAGCCCCATGGCGACCGTTCCTACGAGGGTCTTGCGGGCCCACTGCCCGACTGCCCTTCCCAGCCTCCGGGAACGCGTGTGCGCTCCGCTCTGTCTGCTCCGTACCACGCTGCTCCTCGGGCACCTGTACCGGTCGACGGGGGTTCCCGCCCGGGAAGCAGCTTCGGAGTGGGGGTGGTGGGGGGAGGGGGACCCGCTCGGGGGTTCGCCCGAACAGCGGGGCGATTGCTACACATCACCACCCATATGCCCCCTTCCCACCCTCCCTCCCTCGGACTCCGCCCTTTGCCGCCCCGTCCCCTTGGGCGACGGGGCCGCCCCAAGGGGGCGGAACGGGCGGGCAAGGGGGCGGCCCCTCCCGCTACCGGCCCAGCCCGGTGCCGCCCCTGCCCAAGCTCCTGCGCCGGACGCGCGTCCAAAGGGGCGCCGGCCCGCCTCCCAGCACCGGGTACGCGCAGCCCTGCCCCGCCCGGGCGAGGGGGTCCCCAGCCCCGCCCCTTCACCTCAACCCGCGGGGGCATGCACGGTTCCCGTGCAGGGGGTGGTGGGTCCCGGTTCCGTGCGGGTGCGTCGTGGCTGGTCGCGCAGTTCCCCGCGCCCCTAACGGGGCACGGCACGGAAGCGCCCGCGCGGCGGAGCCGCACATGGGGTACAGCCCGCACCCCTGATGGGGCGCTCCTGATCCGCCCAGCATGGTGCAGTCGCGCCCACGCGACGGAGACCCCGCGCCCTGAAGAGGCGCGGACGAGCAGCCGCCCCGGCGCGGGGCGGTGGGGGCCCAGCCCTCGGACCCTCGCCCCCGGAGGACTATTCGCTCTCCGCCCGCAAGGAGTCCGCCGCGGCCGCCGCCAGCTCCGCCGGACGCTGCCAGCCCCGTGAGCCCCGGGCGAGGAGCCACGCCGTGGCCTCCTCCGGCGGCATGGCGGCCGCCACCAGCCACCCCTGCACCGCATCGCACCGCAGGTCCCGCAACCGCTCCCACGTCTCGTCGTCCTCGACGCCCTCCGCGACCACGAGCAGGCCGAGCGAGTGGGCGAGGTCGACCGTGCACCGTACGATCTCGGCGTCCTCGGTGTCGACGGCCAGCCGCGCCACGAACGAGCGGTCGATCTTCAGCTCGCTCACCGGCAGCCGCCGCAGGTGGACCAGGGAGGAATAGCCCGTTCCGAAGTCGTCGAGGGACATCTTCACGCCGTGGCCGGTGAGCCCGGCCAGGGTGTCGGCGGCCCGCTGCGGGTCCTCCAGCAGGACGTGTTCGGTTATCTCCAGCTGGAGGGACCCCGCCGGGACCCCGTGCCGCGCCAGCCTCGCCGCGACCGCTCCCGCGAAGCCCGGCGTGTGCACGTCGCGCGGGGAGACGTTGACCGCGACCGGGACGAAGAGGCCCTGCGCGCGCCACCGGGCGACCTGCGCCAGGGCGGTCTCCAGTACGTACTCCGTCAGGTGCGGCATCAGCCCCGACGACTCCGCGATGGCGATGAACTCGTCCGGAGGGACCCGCCCGCGCTCCGGATGCACCCAGCGCACCAGCGCCTCCAGACCGGCCACCTGCCCGTCGAAGCGCACCTTGGGCTGGTAGTGGAGTTCGACCTCGCCCGCGTCGAGGGCCCGGCGCAGGTCTCCCAACAGGCCGAGCCGGTCGGGGGTGTTGGAGTCGCGCTTCGACTCGTACACCTCGACCCCGCTGCGGTCCCGCTTCGCCTGGTACATCGCCACGTCCGCCCGCCGCAGCAGGCCCTCCGCGTCCAGCGCGTGGTCGGGGAAGACGGCGACCCCGGCGCTGGCCTCCAGAACGAGGGTCAGGCCGTCCAGGTCCAGGGGGGAGCCCAGCTCCGCGACCAGGTGGCGGGCGATGCGCTGGGCGCTCGTCGCGGACTCCGTGCGCGGCAGCAGGACGGCGAACTCGTCGCCGCCGAGGCGGGCCGCCTCCGCCCCCTTGGGGAGCGCCGTGCGCAGCCGGGCCGCGATCTGCAACAGCAGCCGGTCACCGGCGAGATGGCCGAGCGTGTCGTTGACCGAGCGGAAGCGGTCCATGTCGATGAGGACCAGTGCGGAGCGGGAGCCGAGCGATTCGGCCTCCTCCAGCGCGGGCCAGGCGCGCTCCAGCAGCCACTGCCGGTTGGGCAGCCCGGTGAGGGGGTCGCGCAACTGCTCCTCGGCCCGCGCCCTGGCTATCCACAGCGTGGAGTCCAGCGCGATCAGGGGTACGGCGAACAGCGGCAGCAGTACGGGCAGGGCGACGGCGACCACGCAGATCAGCGGGGCGATGCCCAGCAGCGCCCCGGCGACAAGTCCCTGGCGGACCAGGGACGTTCGGGCGACGGACGGCAGCCGGCCGTGCTGCGGAAACTGGGCGAGCCACAGCAGCAGCCGGGTGACCACCAGGTAGGTGCCCGCGGTGAGGACCACTTCGGGCAGCGCGGCCCAGTCCCAGCCGAGCGGCTGCCAGGGCTCTTCCACGGTCGGTACGGCGCCGAAGAGGCTCAGGGTGAGCGCGGCGGCGACGATGCCGAGGATGTCGACGGCGCCGTGCAGCAGGCCCTGCCGCCAGCGCCGCCTGCGCGCGGTGCCGACCAGCACGACAACGGCCAGGCTGACCAGCCCGGCCGGAACCCATCCGTACAGCAGCAGGACGGCGAGGGTGAGCGCCGCCCCCGATCCCGTGCCGCCCCACCACCTGTCCCGGCCGAGCGCGACGAGGTGGCCGACTATGACGCCGGTGAGCACGGCGAGGGACCAGCCCGTCGCACCGGAGGGGAACAGGGCGCGCCCCTCGCCGAGGGTCTGCGCGATGCCCGCGCCGAGGACGAGGGCGGCGAGCGCGGCCGGTACGGCGGGGAGCGTCGGCCCCCACAGCCGCCCCAGCCTGCGCCCCCGGGTCTCCTGGGCGGGCGCTCCGTGTCTGGTCGCGGGCGGCGGGGGCGGGGACAGGGACGGGGGCCGCACCGGCGGTGCTTGCGTGGCGTAACCGGCCTGCGCCGTGGACCGGCCGTTGCGCTGCGGAAGCCCCGGTTGCTGAAGGTGCGGTTGCTGAAGGTGCGGTTGCTGAAGACCCGGCGGCAGCGGTCCCGGCTGCGGGAGACCGGCCTGCGGAAGTCCGGATTGCAGTGGTCCGGGCTGCTGCGGTCCCGGCTGCTGCGGCTGCCCCGACGGCGGGAGTTGCCCGGCCGGAAGGGCGCCGCGAGGGCTTCCCGCCGGATGCGGTTGCCCGGCGGCCGGAGATTGACCGGATTGCGGCGGCTGCCCCGGGCGGGACGGTTCGGGCTGCTGCGGCTGGTGCGAAGCACGCGGCCGGCGCCGGGGGCCTGCGGCCCGGCGGCCGAACAGTGCGGCCCGAGCGGCCAGACTGCGCAGCCGGGAGGCCGAATCGGCACTCTCGGTCGGTTTCATTCCCGTCCCTCTCACAGCCGGCGGTGCCCGTGTCACGCGAGATGGCCCCGTAGTCATGCCATCACGGCCACTGTCCCGCTTCCCCCGGCTCCACGGGCGTCTCTTTACGATGCAGACACCCCGGAGGCGGCAAGCGGTTCCCCAGCCGTGCACGACAGGCGCACGTCCCCACAGTAGGCCGCAGCAGGCTCTCCCGGGCAGCGGTAGCCCGCTGTTGCCCGAATGCGACCCGGCCACCCTCCGACGTCTGGTATGCGCCGAACGGGTGGCCCTCCGGCCGCTGTTCTTCCCGTTACTGCTCCACCGGAACCGCAGCTTCACGTGCGGCTTCCGGCCCTTCGGAGAGCAGCACCCCGAAGCCCTCCTCGTTGAGCACCGGAACCTTCAGCTGCATGGCCTTGTCGTACTTCGATCCGGGGCTGTCACCGACCACGACGAAGGAGGTCTTCTTCGAAACGGAACCGGTCACCTTCGCTCCGAGCCTCTGGAGCGATTCTTTTGCGCCATCCCGGGTGTGGTTCTCCAGCGTTCCGGTGACGACGACGGTCAGGCCCTCCAGCGGACGGGGCCCCTGGTCCTCGTCCGCGCCCTCCTCCTCCATGCGCACCCCGGCGGCCCTCCACTTGCGGAGGATCTCCTGGTGCCAGTCGACCGCGAACCACTCCTTGAGCGAGGCCGCGATGATCCCGCCGACGCCGTCGACGCCCGCCAACTCCTCCTCGCTCGCCTGCTCGATCTTCTCGATCGACCGGAACTCGCGGGCCAGCGCCTCGGCGGCGACCGGCCCGACGTGCCGGATGGAGAGGCCGGTGAGGATGCGGGCGAGCGGCATCTCCTTGGCGGCCTTGATGTTCTCCAGCATGGCGAGGGCGTTCTTACGGGGTTCGCCGTCCTGGTTGGCGAAGATCAGGGCGATCTTGTCCTCGCCGGTCTTCGGGTCCTTCTTGGGCAGTCCGGAGTCCGAGTCCAGGACGTACGACCTGATGGGCAGGAGCTGTTCGATGGTGAGGTCGAAGAGGTCGCCCTCGTCGAGCAGC
This sequence comes from Streptomyces sp. NPDC087440, assembly GCF_044744005.1. Classification (NCBI taxonomy): domain Bacteria; kingdom Bacillati; phylum Actinomycetota; class Actinomycetes; order Kitasatosporales; family Streptomycetaceae; genus Streptomyces; species Streptomyces sp. NPDC087440. The sequence goes on from NZ_JBIUXN010000007.1 coordinate 294,269, forward strand.
GGCGGCTCGGCGGGCTCCAGCGGCTTGGTGAGCGCGGTCGCGGCGACGTAGCCGAAGTTCTCGATGTCGAGGCTCTTGCGGCCCGCCAGGTAGAACAGGCGCTCGCGCAACTGGGCGGGGCAGGTCTGCGCGTTGGGGCAGCGGAGGTCGATGTCGCCCTCCTTCATCGGGCGCAGCGCCGTCCCGCACTCCGGGCACTCGGCGGGCATCACGAACTCGCGCTCGGTGCCGTCCCGCAGGTCCACGACCGGGCCGAGGATCTCCGGGATGACGTCGCCCGCCTTGCGCAGGACGACCGTGTCGCCGATGAGGACGCCCTTCTTCTTCACGACCTCCTGGTTGTGCAGGGTCGCGAACTCGACCTCGGACCCGGCCACCGTCACCGGCTCCACCTGGGCGTACGGGGTGACGCGGCCGGTGCGGCCGACGCCGACCCGGATGTTGATCAGCTTGGAGTTGACCTCCTCCGGCGCGAACTTCCAGGCGATGGCCCAGCGCGGGGCGCGCGAGGTGGAGCCCAGGCGTCCCTGGAGCGGGATCTCGTCCAGCTTGACGACGACGCCGTCGATCTCGTGCTCGACGACGGAGTGCCGGTTCTTGCCGATGTACGCGATGAACTCCCGTACGCCGTCGAGCGATGCGACCACCCGGTTCTGCTGGGCGGTGGGCAGGCCCCACTCCTTGAGCAGTTCGTACGCCTCGGACAGGCGGCCGATGTCGAAGCCCTCACGGGCGCCGATGCCGTGCACGACCATCCGCAGCGGGCGGCTGGCGGTGACCCTCGGGTCCTTCTGGCGCAGCGAACCCGCCGCCGCGTTGCGCGGGTTGGCGAACGGCTTGTCACCGGCTTCGACCAGGCGGGCGTTGAGCTCGCCGAAGGCCTCCATCGGGAAGTAGACCTCGCCCCGGATCTCCACCAGGTCCGGGACGCGGTCGCCCTGAAGGCGCTGCGGGATCTGCGCGATCGTGCGCACGTTGGGCGTGATGTCCTCGCCCGTGCGCCCGTCACCACGGGTGGCGGCGCGGGTCAGCCTGCCCTTCTCGTACGTCAGGTTGACGGCGAGGCCGTCGACCTTCAGCTCGCACAGCAGGTGGTACTCGATGCCGCTGAGCTCGCCCGCGAGGCGCTCCGCCCAGGCGGCCAGCTCCTCGTCGTCGAAGGCGTTGTCGAGGGAGAGCATCCGCTCGCGGTGCTGGACGGAGGTGAACTCCGTCTCGTACGCCCCGGCGACCTTCTGGGTCGGCGAGTCGGGCGTGCGCAGCTCGGAGTACTCCTCCTCCAGCGCCTGGAGGGAACGGAGCTGCTTGTCGAACTCGGCGTCGCTGACGACCGGTTGGTCGTTCACGTAGTACCGGAAGCGGTGCTCCTCGATCTGCTCAGCGAGCCGCGCGTGCTTCTCCCGTGCCTCTGCGGGTACCGCTGCGTGCTGTTCGCCAGCCACCGTCTTCATCCTCCCGTTGGCCCCGTGAGGGGACTGCTCGTCACTCTGGGTTGTCCGCGAGCGACCGTGCCGCCCGGCTGCTGCGGTCCAGCGCCGCACGCGCGTACGCCGGGGTGGCCCCGGCGAGACCGCACGTGGGGGTGACGACCACGGACTCGTACAGGAGTCCGGGATTCAGCCCCAGCCTGCGCCACAACTGCCTGACACCCATGACGCTACCGCCCGGGTCTGACAATGGTCCGTCCACGCTCGGCACGACGCCCGCGAAGAGTTTCGTGCCGCCCTCGACGGCTTCGCCGATCGCGTCGTCATCACGCTCGGTGAGCAGGGTGAAGTCGAAGGAGATGCCGTCCGCGCCCGCCCTGCGCAGCAGCGCGAAGGGGACGTCGGGGGCGCAGGAGTGGACCACGGTCGGCCCGTCGTGGACCCCCAGGACATCGCGCAGGGTGCTCTCCACGACCTGCCGGTCGGGGGCCCGGTAGGTGCGGTAGCCGCTGGCCGTCCTGACCTGCCCGCGCAGTACGGCGATCAGCGAGGGCTCGTCGAGCTGGAGGACGATCCGCCCGCCGGGAATCCGCCGCCGGACCTCCGCCAGGTGCCCGCGCAGGCCCTCGGCGAGCGAGGACGCCAGGTCGCGGCAGGCGCCCGCATCGCCGAGCGAGGCCTCGCCGCCGCGCAGCTCCAGGGCGGCGGCCAGCGTCCACGGCCCGACGGCCTGCACCTTGACCGGTCCCGTGTACCCCTGGGTGAACTCCTCCAGGGCGTCCAGGTCCTCGCCCAGCCAGGAGCGGGCGCGCCGGGTGTCGCGGCCGGGACGGTCGCTGAACCGCCAGCCGCTGGGCTCCAGGTGGACGTACATCTCGGCGAGCATTCCGGCGGTGCGGCCGATCATGTCCGCGCCGGGGCCGCGCGCGGGCAGCTCGGCGAGGTACGGGAAGTCCTCGAAGCTGCCGGTGACGGTCTTGGCGGTCTCGCGGGCGTCGCCGCCGGGCATGGAGCCGACGCCGGTGGCGGGGCCCCACCACTTCACGGGAGTCTCCTCGGAGGTCATCGTCCGGGCCGCACCGTCAGGTCGTTGACCTCGGCGTCGCGCGGCAGGTCGAGGGCCATCAGGATCGTGGTGGCGACGGACTCCGGGTCGATCCACTTCGCCGGGTCGTACGCCTTGCCCTCCTGGGAGTGCACCTTCTCCTGCATGGGGCTCGCGGTGCGCCCCGGGTAGACGGAGGTGACGCGCACCCCGTTGGGGTGCTCCTCGTGGCGCAGGGAGTCGGCCAGGGCCTTCAGACCGTGCTTGCTGGCTGCGTACGCGCTCCACTCGGCGCTCGCGCTCAGTCCGGCGCCGGAGTTCACGAAGATCACGTGCCCCTTGTCGAGCCGCAGTTGCGGCAGGAAGAGCCTCGTGAGCTCGGCGGGGGCGATGAGGTTCGTGTTGAGCTGGTTGTGCCAGGCGCGCACACCCAGGTCGGCGACCGGGCCGAGGTCGACGACGCCCGCGATGTGCAGCAGGGAGTCGACGCGCTCCGGCATCCGCTGGTGCGAGAACGCCCAGGAGAGCCGGTCGGGGTTGGACAGGTCGCCGACGAGGGTGCCCACGCCCGGGAGCTGAGCCTCCAGCTCCTTGGCGCGGCCCGCGTCGCGTGCCATGAGGACGACGTCGTCGCCGCGCTCGTGCAGACGGCGGGCGACGGCGGCGCCGATGCCCGACCCCGCCCCGGTGATCACATGAGTAGCCATGTGCCCCATGCTCGCACCCCGGGGAGCACTACTGGACCCCGGCGGACTCCTCCAGGTAGGCCAGCGCCGCCACCCCGTCCTCAGCGAAGAACACCAGGTCAGTGAGGGGTACGGGGAGGAAGCCCTCGGCGTCCATGCGCTGGAACTGCTGCTTGAGGCCGTCGTAGAAGCCCTCGGTGTTGAGCAGCACGACCGGCTTGTCGGTCATCCCGTGCTTCTTGAGCTCCAGGATCTCCGTGGCCTCGTCGAGGGTACCGGTGCCGCCCACCATGATCACGACGGCGTCGGCCTTGCCGAGCAGCAGCGCCTTGCGCTCGGCGAGGTCCTTGGCGACGACCATCTCGTCGGCCTCGGGCCGCGCCTTGGCCTGGAGGAAGTCCACGGAGACGCCCACGAGCCGCCCTCCGGCCCGCTCCACGCCGTCGGCGACGACCTTCATCAGGCCGACGTCGGAGCCGCCCCAGACCAGGGTGTGACCGCCCTTGCCGAGGAGTTCGGCGAACTCCCGGGCGGGGCGGGTGTAGCGCTCGTCGAGATCGGCCGCGGAGAGGAAGACACAGATGTTCATGGCCTCCAACCTAACGCCGGGCCCGGTGGCACAGAACGCCGCGTCGGGGAGCACGGAAACACCCCGCGGAACTCCGTGAAAAAAAACTTCTCCCCGCGAGCGATGAGTTCCGCGCGCGCCCGCAGTCCAAGTCTGTATGAGCAAAGTGATTTCGCGTGACGGCACCCCCCTCGCGTACGAGCGCACGGGCGAGGGCGCGCCGCTGATCCTGGTGGGCGGCGCCTTCAGCACGGGTACGGCGGAGGGCCCCCTCGCGGGTCTGCTCGCCGAGCACTTCAGCGTCGTCACGTACGACCGCAGGGGCCGCGGCGACAGCGGCGACACGGCCCCCTACGCGGTCGCCCGCGAGGTCGAGGACCTGGCGGCGCTGGTCGAGGAGGTCGGCGGCGGCGCGGGCCTGTACGGGATGTCCTCGGGCGGCGCACTGGTGCTGCGGGCGGCGTCCGCCGGGCTGCGCGTGCCGCGCCTGGCGGTGTACGAGCCGCCGTTCACGGTGCTGGAGGAGACGCGGGCCGAGAAGGCGGCGTACACCCGGCGGCTGAACGCCCTGCTCGACGCGGGCGAGCGGGGCGCGGCGGTGGAGCTGTTCCTGTCCGTGGTCGGGATGCCGAAGGAATTCGTCGCGCAGATGAAGCAGGCACCGGTGTGGCGTTCCTTCGAGTCCCTCGCACCGACGCTGGCGTACGACGACGCGGTGATGGGCGACGGGACGGTCCCGGTGGACCGGCTGGCGGCGCTGACGCAGCCGGTGCTGGTGGTGTCGGGGGACGCCAGCCCCGGTGTCATGCGTGACGCCGCCCGACGGACGGCGGACGCGGTGCCCGACGGCCGCCATGTCTCCCTGCCGCAGCAGACGCACGACGTGGACCCGCGAAAACTGGCACCGGTGCTGGTGGAGTTCTTCGCCACCACCTAGGCAGGGGCGTGCACCGTTGCGGGTGGGTGCACGCCCCCGTGAGGACTCGGACGGACGCCCAGGCGCGGACTCAGACCGACGCTTCCGTGCGGACTCGGACGGACGCCCCCGTGCGGACTCAGACCGACGCTTCCGTGCGCCGCGACGTCGTCGCGATCGTCGCCGAGCCGACCACGCGCGTGCCGTCGTACAGCACGATCGCCTGTCCGGGCGCGACCCCGCGCACGGGCTCCTTGAAGCTGACGCGGAGCTCCCCGCCGACGAGCTCCGCGTCGACCTCACTCTCGCCGCCGTGGGCACGCAGCTGTGCGGTGTACGTGCCCGGGGCGGCCGGTGCGGTGCCGCACCAGCGGGGGCGGATCGCGGTCAGCGCGGTGACGTCGAGGGCCTCGGCGGGGCCGACGGTGACGGTGTTGTTGACCGGGGAGATGTCCAGGACGTAGCGCGGCTTGCCGTCGGCGGCGGGGTGGCCGATGCGCAGGCCCTTGCGCTGGCCGATGGTGAAGCCGAAGGCGCCGTCGTGGGTGCCCAGCTTGGTGCCCGACTCGTCGAGGATGTCGCCCTCGGCCTTGCCGCCGAGGCGGTTCGCGAGGAAGCCCTGGGTGTCGCCGTCGGCGATGAAGCAGATGTCGTGGCTGTCGGGCTTCTTGGCCACCGCGAGATCGCGGCGCTCGGCCTCGGCGCGGATCTCCTCCTTGGTGGTGAGGGTGTCGCCGAGCGGGAACATCGCGTGCGCGAGCTGCTTCTCGTCGAGGACCCCGAGGACGTACGACTGGTCCTTGGCCATGTCGGAGGCGCGGTGCAGCTCCCGCGAGCCGTCCTCATTGACCACGACTGTGGCGTAGTGCCCGGTGCACACGGCGTCGAAGCCCAGCGCGAGCGCCTTGTCGAGGAGAGCGGCGAACTTGATCTTCTCGTTGCAGCGCAGGCACGGGTTCGGGGTGCGCCCGGCCTCGTACTCGGCGACGAAGTCCTCGACGACGTCCTCGCGGAAACGCTCGGCGAGGTCCCAGACGTAGAACGGGATGCCGATGACGTCGGCGGCCCTGCGGGCGTCCCGCGAGTCCTCGATGGTGCAACAGCCGCGCGCGCCGGTCCGGAAGGACTGCGGGTTGGCGGAGAGCGCGAGGTGGACTCCGGTCACGTCGTGTCCGGCCTCGACGGCTCGGGCGGCGGCGACGGCGGAGTCGACGCCGCCGGACATGGCGGCGAGGACGCGGAGGGGGCGCGGGGCAGCAGGGCGCGGGGTATCGGTCATAGCTCGTCCAGAGTAGTCGGAACCATCCCGGGACTCCCAAGCGTTACCTGTGCAGGACGGGGACAGGGGGGTCGTGATGGCCAAGAAGGCGAAGAAGCCGCTGCCGAGTGGGCAGAAGAAGCCGAGCAGACGCGGCTTCCTCATCGGTACGGGTCTGGTGGTGACCGGCGCGGCCGTGGTGTGGGGCGATGAGGCGTCCCGGCTGTGGTGGAAGGTGCCGGGGGTGGACAAGCAGCGCACGGACGGCGCGGTGGACCAGCCGGGCGCCCAGTGGGTGGCGGCGTCGGCGGGCAATCTGCGCACGGCGGACCGGCCGGACGACTACCGCATCGACCGGATCGTGATCCACACCACGGAGGGCAGTTACGACACGGCGATACGGGTCTTCCGCGATCCGCTGCACGCGGCCGCCGCGCACTACGTGATCCGGGCAAGGGACGGGAAGATCACGCAGATGGCGCGCGAGCTGGACGTGGCGTACCACGCGGGCAACCGCGGCTACAACGAACGCAGCATCGGCATCGAGCACGAGGCGTTCGCCCACCGGAAGGGCACCCTGACGGAGGTCATGTACCGGTCGTCGGCCCGGCTGGCGGCCGGGATCTGCGCCCGGTACGGCATACCGGTGGACCGCGAGCACATCGTCGGCCATGTGGAGGTCCCGGGCACGGACCACACCGACCCGGGCCCGTACTGGGACTGGGACCACTACCTGAAGCTGGTCCGCCAGGAGGCCCGCAAGCCCTCCCCCGCCCCCGTGCGCAGCACCTAGCGCAGGTGCACCGGCAGGGAGTCCACTCCGTACACGATGGACAGCTTGCGGAAGTCGAGGTCCTCCGGGCGCACCGCGAGCTTCATCTGCGGGAAGCGGCGCACCAGTGCCGGGTAGGCGGCCCGCAGCTCCATGCGGGCGAGCTCGGCGCCGATGCAGCGGTGGATGCCGTAGCCGAAGGCGAGGTGCCCGGAGGCCTTGCGGTCCGGGTCGAAGCCGCCCTGGTCGGGGGTGTAGGCCGCGTCCCGGTTGCCGCCCGCCAGCGAGCACAGCACCAGGTCGCCCTTGGGGATGTGCACACCGGCTATCTCGATGTCCTGGCGCGCGAAGCGGGGGAAGGCGACCTGCACGACGGTGAGGTAGCGCAGCGCCTCCTCCACGAAGGGCGCGGCGGCCGCGTCGTCGTCGCGCAGCCGCTCGAAGGCCTCGGGGTTCTGGAGCAGCAGCAGGGAGCCGAGGGCGAGCATGCTCGCGGTGGTCTCGAAGCCGCCGGTGAGGACGCCGTCGGCGAGGCCCGCCAGCTCCTCGTCGCCGACGGTGTCGCCGTGGTCCCGGATGATCATGCCGATGAGGCCGTCGCCCGGGTTCTCGCGCTGCTTCTTGACGACGTCGCGGAAGTACGAGAGCGACTCGGACATCGCACCGAAGGGCGCGGTGGCCCCGCTGAACAGGTCGAAGCGCTCCATGGCGAGCTGCTGGAAGTCGTGGCGGTCCTCGTAGGGGACGCCGAGCAGCTCGCAGATGGTGAGGGAGGGGATCGGCAGCGCGAAGTCCTGCACCAGGTCCACGGGCCCGCCCTGGGCGCCCGCCGCCTCCATCACGTCGAGCTGCGCCTCGATCAGCTCGTCGATGCGCGGGGTGAGGCGGCGCAGGCGGCGCATCGTGAACTCGGGGGTCAGGATGCGGCGCAGGTGCGTGTGGACCGGCGGGTCGCTGAAGCCGAGGCCGCCGGGGTTGTGCTCGGCGACGACGCCGGCGTTGCCCGCGAGGTTGGTGAAGTCGCTGCTGAAGCCGTCCGTGGAGCCGAGGACCTCCTTCATCTCCTCGTACCCGGTCACCACCCAGGCGTCCATGCCGAAGGGCAGGGGGACCTGGTAGATCGGGGACTGGGCGGCCCTGGCGGACAGCTTGGCCACCGGGTCGAGGCCGTCCCGGCGCATGGGCAGGAGCAGGTTTTCGGGAAGCCGGTTGAGCAGCGAGGAGCTGATGCCGTGCTTCTGGATCCTGGCCAGATACATGCGTCCGATGCGCGCGGTGATGCGGGAACGGAGGGTCGCCTTCAACGTGTACTCCATGGGTCGTCGTGCGGCCCCCACGCGCGGCGCGTGACTTCTGCGACTTCTGAGGGACTTCAGAGGGCTCAAGTATAAAGAGCGATTGTGCGCCATCAGGGTTGAGCGTGATGAGGGTTACATAAAACAGAGTCCCCCTCCGCTTCCCGTTCTGATACTGACTCGCAGGTCAGAACGGGCGCGGTACGGCCGGGGCGGGGGCCGGGCGGCTAGCTGAGCCCCGCCGTGCGGGCCCGTTCCACCGCGGGGCCGATCGCGGCGGCGACCGCCGCGACGTCCGCCGCCGTGGAGGTGTGCCCGAGGCTGAAGCGCAGGGTGCCGCGCGCCAGGTCGGGGTCGGTGCCCGTCGCGAGGAGTACGTGCGAGGGCTGGGCGACGCCCGCGGTGCAGGCGGAGCCCGTGGAACACTCGATGCCCTGGGCGTCGAGCAGGAGCAGCAGCGAGTCGCCCTCGCAGCCGGGGAAGGTGAAGTGCGCGTTGGCGGGCAGCCGCCCGCCGGGAGCCGGGTCACCGCCGAGGATCGCATCGGGGGCGGCGGCCAGCACGGCCTTCACCAGATCGTCGCGCAGCGCACCGACGGTCCGGGCGAAGTCTTCACGCCGCTCGGCGGCCAGGACGCCCGCGACGGCGAAGGAGGCGATGGCGGGGACGTCGAGCGTGCCGGAGCGCACGTGCCGCTCCTGCCCGCCGCCGTGCAGCACGGGTACGGGGGTGTACTGGCGGCCCAGCAGCAGGGCGCCGATGCCGTACGGGCCGCCGACCTTGTGGCCGGACACGGTCATGGCGGCGAGCCCGGAGGCGGCGAAGTCGACGTCCAGCTGGCCGTACGCCTGGACCGCGTCGGCGTGCAGCGGGACGCCGAACTCGGCTGCCACGTCGGCGAGTTCGCTCACCGGCATGATCGTGCCGATCTCGTTGTTGGCCCACATGACGGTGGCCAGGGCGACGTCGTCGGGGTCGCGGGCGATGGCCTCGCGCAGGGTGTCCGGCTGGACGCGGCCGTACGCGTCGACGGCCAGGTACTCGACGTTCGCCCCCTCGTGGGTGGCCAGCCAGTCGACGGCGTCGAGGACGGCGTGGTGCTCGACGGGGCTGGCCAGGACGCGGGTGCGGCGGGGGTCCTCGGCCCGGCGGGCCCAGTACAGGCCCTTGACGGCGAGGTTGTCGGCCTCGGTGCCGCCCGCGGTGAAGACCACCTCGCTGGGGCGGGCCCCGAGCGACGCGGCGAAGGCCTCGCGGCCCTCTTCGACGGTACGACGGGCTCGGCGCCCGGCGGCGTGCAGGGAGGAGGCGTTGCCGGTGACGGTCAGTTGGGCGGTCATCGCCTCGACCGCCTCGGGCAGCATGGGCGTGGTCGCGGCGTGGTCGAGGTAAGCCATGGTGGGGCGATTGTACGAGGGTGGGGTGGGGGGCCTGCACGGTGCGGCGGGAGTGGGGGCGGGGTGGGGCCTCTTTGGACGGGCGTCCGGCGCGGGGGCGGAGCCAGGGGCGGCACCCGGGCGGGCCGGGAGCGGGAGGGGCCGCCCCCTTGCCCGCCCGTTCCGCCCCCTTGGGGCGGCCCCGTCGCCCAAGGGGACGGGGCGGCAGAGGGCGGCCCAAGGGGACGGGGGCGGCAAAGGGCGGCCCAAGGGGGCTGGGGCGGCAAAGGGCGGAGCCCAAGAGGGCTCAGCCCCCGTAGAGCTCGGCCACCTCGTGGGCGGTGCGGAGGAGTTCGGCGCGGGCCTCCTCCGGGGCCAGGATCTCCAGGCCGGTCCCGAAGTCGAGGAGGCCGCGGACCCAGCGCAGGTCGGGATAGGCGAGGGAGAGCTCGGCCCAGTCGTCCGAGGGCGGCGCGGGAGGGGTCACCACGTCCGCCCCGTGTATCCGCAGGAACATGTCCAGCCGCCCCGCGCGCACCCTCACCCGCACCACCACCCCCGCCGTCCGGGACTCCACCCCCTCCCGCAGCCCCTCCCAGACCTCCGCCAGCTCCACGCCCGCCCGCCGCCGCACCGGATCGTCCAGCACGGCCGCCGACCGCACCCGGTCCGCCCGGTACAGCCGGGGCGCCCCCCGGTGGTCGGCGATCAGGTACCAGGTCCCGGCCTTGGACACGAGTCCGTACGGGTCGACCGTGTACGTCCGTACCGCGGCGGAATCCGCGTGCCGGTAGCGCAGCCGCACCCGCCGGTCGGCGAAGACCGCCTCGTGCAGCACCCCCACGTCGGTCTCCTCCGCGGACCGCCGCCACCGCACCGGGTCCACGATGATCCGGCGGCTGGTCAGCTCGGCGGCGGGCCGGTGCGGTGCGGGCAGCGCCGCCATCACCTTGCGCAGCGCGCTCCCCAGCGCCCGGTCGAGCCCGAGGTCGGCGTGCGTGCTCTGCGAGGCCAGCACGAACAGGGCCCGCGCCTCGTCGCTCGTCAGCCCGGTGACGTCGGTCCGGTAGCCGGGCAGCAGCGCGAACCCGCCGCGCCTGCCGCGCTCCGCGTACACCGGCACGCCCGCCGCCGACAGCGCCTCCATGTCGCGGTGGACGGTCCGCACCGACACCTCCAGCCGCTCGGCCAGCTCGGCGGCCCGCACCAGGCCGCGGGTCTGGAGCAGCAGCAGGATCGAGAGCAGTCGGTCGGATTTCACAACGGTCAGACTGCCACCGCATGTCCACCCCGACAGGGGGCACCCGGCGCATAAGGATTCCGTAAGGGGTCGCAGGCCCAGTCGACCGAGCCAGTCAACTGGCAAGTACACAAGGAGACTTCAGATGCTGGCAATCGTGGGAGCCGTGCTCTTCGTCATCGCGTTCATCATCAACGCGGCCGACATATCGGCGAACGAGATCTTCATGCCGACCAGCCTGATGCTGCTCGGCCTGGCCTTCCTGGCCCTGCACGTGGCGGGCATCGGCTCCGGCTGGGGCGGCCGGGGCCGCAGCCGCCGCTGACCGGCCCGCCCCACCGGCCCGGTTACTGCCGCGGCGCCCGCGCCAGCTGCCGCGACTGCGCCACCAGCCGGTCCGCGCTGTCCCAGACCTCCGCGTCCTCCTCCAGGAAGCCGCCCGCCAGGTTGCGGGTGACGATGGAGACCCGCAGCGGTCCGGGCGCCGGGCGGCACCGTACGTGGCAGGTCAGCTCGACGGTCGGCGTCCAGCCCTTCAGCCCCAGCTCGAAGCTGGTCGGGGGCAGGGCGTCGACGGTGAGCAGCAGCGACAGCGGGTCCGCGTCGCGGCCGTCCGCGAGGCCGAACCAGGCCCGCATCTCGCCCTTGCCGGACGGCGCGCCGACCGCCCAGCCGACCGTCGCCGGGTCGAGCCGCAGGTCGAGGCGGGCGGTGAGGGCAGTGGAGCCGGGGATCTCGGGGGCGGGCCCGTCGGACGGGCCCAAGCAGTGCTCCAGCGGCGGGATCGCGGGCGGCTTCGCGGTCGTACGGACGTCCTCGCTGAGCGCGCCGAGGTCACCGTAGGAGGCGAGGACGCGGATGCGCTCGACCTCGTTGCCCTCCGCGTCGTACTGGAAGAGGGACGCCTGCCCGGAGGAGAGGGTGCGTCCGGTGCGGACGACGTCCGTACGGACGACGGCCGGTCCGGGCACCGACGGCGTGAAGTAGTGCGCGGACACCGTGAACGGGTCCGGGTGCGGGAGCGCGTCGGCGAGCGCGCGGCCGATGACGGCGAGGAGGTAGCCGCCGTTGACGGCGTTGATGATCGTCCAGCCCGCGGAGAGCTCCGCGTCGTACACGCCCGGCTCGCGCCGCACCACGGCGGTGTCGCGGTCGAACTCGCTGTCCCCGAGGGACCCGGTGGGTATCTGTGCCATGCCTGGCACGCTACACCGGCCGATTACTGAGCGGTAGCTTTTTCGGTACGGGAGGACCTTCCCGTACGCGAGGACCTTCCCGTACGCGAGGACCTCAGCCCGCCTGATCCGGCGCGTCCACCTTCACCGACGACCTGTGCCAGGCCCGCGGCGCCCGCCAGTGGAACTTCAGCGCGGCCAGCCGCAGCCCGAAGGCGGTGACCACCGCGAGCCCGCTGGTGAACGGGTTGAGCACGTCGAAGCGGATGCACAGCGCGACCATCGCCGCCCCCACGATCGCGGGCACCGCGTACAGGTCCCGGTCCCAGCGCAGCAGGGAGGGCACCTCGTTGGCCAGCACGTCGCGCAGCACGCCGCCACCGACCGCCGAGGCGAGGCCCAGGGTCGCGGACGCGGTCAGGCCGAGCCCGTAGTCGTACGCCTTGGCCGTGCCCGTGACCGCGAACAGGCCGAGCCCGGCCGCGTCGAAGACGTTCACCCCGAGCTGGATGCGCTCCACCTCGGGGTGCAGGAAGAAGACCAGGACGGTGGCGAGCAGCGGGGTGGTGAAGTACCCCAGGTCGCTGAAGGCGGCCGGCGGCACCGCGCCGATGATCAGGTCGCGGAACAGCCCCCCGCCCAGTGCCGTGACCTCCGCGAGGACCGCCATGCCGAAGACGTCGAAGTTCTTGCGGACGGCGAGCAGCGCGCCGGAGATCGCGAAGACGAAGATCCCGACGAGGTCGAGCACATGTTGGACGGAGGGGCTGAAGAGTTCCTGGAGCACGCGACATTCTTACCTACGTACGGGCTCCGAACGCTTTTGTGTCAGGCGTGTGGCCTACGGCGCGGGCTTCGGCCGAGCGGCTACAGCGCGGGCTTGCCCTTCGTGTACAGCCAGGTGTTGAACAGCCCGTCGAGCTGCTGTCCGGAGATCTTCTCCGCGTACTTGATGAACTCGCTGGTCTCCGCGTTGGCGTACTTGTAGTCGGAGACCCAGGTGCGCAGCAGCTTGAAGAAGGCCTTGTCGCCGATCTTCTCGCGCAGCACCTGGAGCGTCATCGCACCCCGGTTGTAGACGGCGGAGGCGAACATCGTGTCGCGCTGCGGGTCGCCGACCACCGTCTGCCAGAAGGCCGACTCCGCGGGGCGCGCGTTGTACGAGGCGCGCATCAGGTCGTGGGCGTTGCCGCGGCCCTTGTGCTCCTCCCACAGCCACTGGCTGTAGGTGGCGAAGCCCTCGTTGAGCCAGATGTTCTGCCACTCCTCGACCGAGACCGAGTCGCCGAACCACTGGTGGGCCAGTTCGTGCGCGATGGTCGACTCGCTGCGGACCGCGGAGTAGACGGGCTTGGTCTGGGTCTCCAGGGAGAATCCGGCCTGCGGCATGTCGTCGACGATCGCGCCGGTCTCCTCGAAGGGGTACTTGCCGAAGAGCTGCGACCAGTAGTCGGTGACCTCGGCGGTCACACCGTAGACGTCGACGTCGTTGCTGTTCTTCAGCACGGGGTCGATGGCGACGTAAATCGGTATGCCGCCGGGGGTGACGCCCTGCTTCACGTCGAACTTGCCGATGGTGGCGGTGGCCAGGTAGGTCGCCATCGGCTTGTCGGTGCGCCAGTGGTGGGTGGTCGTACTGCCCTCGGTCTTCGTGGACACCAGACGGCCGTTGGAGACGCCCGTCAGGCCCTTGGGGGCCTTGATGCGGATGTCGAAGGTGGCCTTGTCGGAGGGGTGGTCGCTGCCGGGGAACCAGGTGGAGGCGGCGTTCGGCTCGCAGGCCACGAAGACGCCGTCCGTCGTCTTCATCCAGCCGTAGTCCGAGCCGAAGACGATCGGCCCGGAGAGCGCCTCGGGCACTCCCCCGTACTTCACCTCGACCGTGAAGGTGTCGCCCTTCTCCAGCCAGCGGGTGGGCGTGATGCGTATGTCGTCGCCCTTGCGGCTGAAGTCCGCACGTCTGCCGTTCACCTTGATCGAGTCGACGGTGAGCTTCTGCAGGTCCAGGTGGAAGGACGAGAGGTTCTTCTGCGCCTTCGCGGTGATCTTCGTCAGGCCGTCGAGGCGGTCGGTGTCGGGGTTGTAGTCGAGCCCCAGGTCGTAGTGGCGGATGTCGAAGCCGCCGTTGCCGAGGTTCGGGAAGTACGGGTCGTCGACGCCCACGCTGCCGGGTTTCGGGCCGGGGGCCGCGGCGACCAGGCAGAAGGAGGAGGCCGCGAGTGCGACGGCCGCCAGACGTGCCGAACGGGAGAGTGCCATGAGTCTGCCCTTCGAACGCGTTGACCTGCCCCACGGTGTGTGGAGCAGTCGCGCCGACTCTGCACTCTCCCGTTCCGGGATGCGACCGACATGTACATGACTTTACGAAGTCGTGCCCTACCGGCCGGTTGGAACCCGTACGTCCGGATTCCGTTCGCCCAACTCCCGTACTCCTAGGCCTCCTTGGCGACGTCCACGACCTTCACCGCGTCCTTCGCCGCCGCCACGATCTCCTCGCCCGGCGCCTGGTCCGCGGCGTTCTCCGGGTGGTGGCAGGCGACCTGCTGGCCGGGCTTGAGCTCAAGCAGCGGCGGGTCCTGCGTCAGGCAGATCTCGGTCGCCTTCCAGCACCGGGTGTGGAACCGGCAGCCGCTCGGCGGCGAGATCGGCGAGGGCACGTCGCCCTTGAGCAGGATGCGCTCGCTCTTGACGCCGCGCCGCCTCGGGTCGGGCACCGGCACCGCCGACATGAGCGCCTTGGTGTACGGGTGCATCGGCGCCTTGTACAGCGACGCGCGGTCCGCCAGCTCGACGATCTTGCCGAGGTACATCACCGCGATCCGGTCGGAGACGTGCCGGATGACCGACAGGTCGTGCGCGATGATCACATAGGTGAGGCCCAGCTCCTGCTGGAGGTCGTCCAAAAGGTTGACCACCTGCGCCTGGATCGACACGTCGAGGGCCGAGACCGGCTCGTCCGCGACCACCAGCTTGGGGTTGAGCGCGAGCGCGCGGGCGATGCCGATGCGCTGGCGCTGACCGCCGGAGAACTCGTGCGGGTAGCGGTTGTAGTGCTCGGGGTTGAGGCCCACGAGGGCCATCAGCCGCTGCACCTCCTTCTTGACCCCGCCCTCGGGCGTGACGCCCTGGAGCTTGAACGGCGCACTGACGATCGTGCCGATCGTGTGCCGGGGGTTCAGCGAGGAGTACGGGTCCTGGAAGATCATCTGCACGTCGCGGCGGTGCGGGCGCATCTTCGCCGTGGACATGTGGGTGATGTCGTGGCCCTCGAACTCGACCTTGCCGCCGGTCGGTTCCAGCAGGCGGGTGATCAGCCGGCCCATGGTCGACTTGCCGCAGCCGGACTCGCCCACGACGCCCAGGGTCTCCCCCGGGTACACCTCGAAGGACAGCCCGTCGACGGCCTTGACCGCGCCGGTCTGGCGCTGCATCAGCCCGGACTTGATCGGGAAGTGCTTGACCAGGTTCTCGACCCGCAGCAGCGGCTCGCCCTTGGGCTTGGCGGCGGCCGGCTCCTGCTTCGCGGCGGCCTGCTCGGGCTCGGCCGCCTTCGTCTCGTTCTCGCTCACGGCTTCATCGCTCACAGCTTCGGCGCAATCTCTTCGGTCCAGATCCGGGTCCGCTGCTCGGCCGAGAGGTGGCAGGCCGAGAAGTGACCGCTGCTGACCTGCTGCAGCTCGGGCCGCACGGTCCGGGTGACGTTGTCCTTGGGCACGTCGGCGTACGGACAGCGCGGGTTGAAGGCGCAGCCTTCGGGGATGTTGATCAGCGACGGCGGCGAGCCCTTGACCGGGATGAGCCGCTCGGTCTGCTCGCGGTCGATGCGCGGCATCGAGCCCAGCAGACCCCAGGTGTACGGGTGCTGCGGCTGGTAGAAGACCTCTTCCGCGCTGCCCCGCTCGACACAGCGGCCGCCGTACATGACGAGCAGCTGGTCGGCCATCTCCGCGACGACGCCCAGGTCGTGCGTGATCATGATGACCGCGGAGCCGAACTCCTTCTGCAGGTCGCGGATCAGGTCGAGGATCTGCGCCTGGACGGTGACGTCCAGGGCGGTCGTCGGCTCGTCGGCGATCAGCAGGTTGGGGTTGTTGACCAGCGACATCGCGATCATCGCGCGCTGGCGCATACCGCCGGAGAACTCGTGCGGGTAGGAGTCCACGCGCTTGTCGGGCTGCGGGATGCCGACCAGGTCGAGCATCTCGATCGCCCGCTTGCGCGCGACCTTCTTGTCCACGTTGTGGTGGACCCGGTACGCCTCCACGATCTGCTTGCCGACCGTGTAGTACGGATGCATCGCGGACAGCGGGTCCTGGAAGATCATCGCCATCTCGCGGCCGCGGAGCTTGCGCACCTCGTCCGGGTCGGCGCCGAGCAGCTCCTGCCCGTCGAACCAGATCTCGCCGGTGACGCGGGCCTTGCTGCGCCCGTACTGGCCGGTGGTGTGCAGGCCCATGATGCCGAGCGAGGTGACCGACTTGCCGGAGCCGGACTCGCCCACGATGCCGAGGGTCTCGCCCTTCTCCAGCTGGAAGCTGAGCCCGTCGACGGACTTGACCAGGCCGTCGTCGGTCGGGAAGTGCACCCGCAGGTCCCGTACCTCCAGGAAGGAGGTCGAGGGTGCGGAGCCCACCTCCTGGGGGACGCCCACGGTGGTGTCGGGCACGGTCGCCCCGGCGGACCCGGCGGTGGCCTTGTCCGTGCCGGGCTTGTCGAAGTCGGTCATCCGAGCCTCACTCGCGGGTCGATGACGGCGTACAGCATGTCCACGAGAAGGTTGGCGACGCAGATGAACAGCGCCGCGATCAGCGTGACGCCGAGGATCACGGGCAGGTCCTTCTGGGCGATCGCGTCGACCGCGAGACGCCCGAGACCCGGCAGGTTGTAGGTGGACTCGGTCAGGATCGCGCCGCCGAGCAGGGCGCCGAGGTCCAGGCCGAGCAGGGTGAGCACCGGGGTCCAGGTGGAGCGCATCGCGTGCTTGCTGATGACGACGCGTTCGGTGAGCCCCTTGGCCCGGGCGGTGCGGATGTAGTCCTCGCCGAGGATCTCCAGCATGCTCGCCCTGGTGAGCCGGGCGTACATGGCGGCGTACAGGAAGGCGAGGGTGATCCAGGGCAGCAGCATGCTCTGGAACCACTGGCCGGGGTCGTCCCCGAACGCGGCGAACTCACCGTCGATCCAGCCCAGTTGGAAGCTGAAGATGGCCAGCGAGAGCAGACCGGTGAAGTAGATGGGGAGCGAGACGCCGGCCAGGGCGATGGTCATCGCCATGCGGTCCCACAGGGAGCCCCGGCGCAGTGCCGAGACCACGCCCGCGGCGACGCCGCCGACGACCCACAGAAGGCACGCGCCGGCCGCGAGGGACAGCGTGACCGGCAGGGCCTCGGTGAGCTGCGGCCAGACTTCCTGCTCGGTACGGAAGGAGTAACCGAAGCAGGGGGCCGCGCACTGGGTGACGTCAGTTCCGCTGGAGTACTCCCGGCCGACGAACAGCGCCTGGACGAAGTGCCAGAACTGCACGAGGACGGGGTCGGCGAGACCCAGCTTCTCCCGGATGCCCTCGATGGACGCCGGGTCGGTCTGCTTGCCGACGAACAGCAGGGCGGGGTCCTGTCCGGCCCATTTGGGCAGGACGAAGAAGATGACGAAGGTCGTCAGCGTGACGACCAACAGCATCATGATGACGGCGAACAGGCGCCGGATGACGTAAGCAAGCACTGTGCGCGGCCCGGTGACGGCCGGAGCACCCCGGGTCACGGGGTCCTCCGGCCGCCTCCTGCGGCCATCACCTGCCCTTCGGGCTTGGCGGGTTGGCGATGGTGGGGATCAACTGGTCCTCGGTGAGGACTACTTCACGACGCCGAGCGACGCGTAGTCGTAGCGGCCGTTGTAGGCGGTCGACGAGTAGACGTTCGTCAGCCGCGAGCTGCGCCACGAGAAGTTCTTCTCGTACAGGAACGGCATCTGCGCGGCGATGTCGGCGGTCTTGTGGTTGATCTGCTTGTAGAACTCCGCGGCCTTGTCCGGGTCGGTCGCCTTCAGGGCGTCGTCGAACATCTTGTTGATCGCCGGGTCGTTCGTCTCGGAGCCGTTGTAGTTACCGGTGGCCGCGATGAAGCGACCGTCGATCAGCGGCTGCGAGAAGCCCTGGCCGGTCGGGAAGTCGGGGCCCCAGCCGGTCATGATCAGGCCGAGACCGCGCTGCTTGACGACGGTCGGCGAACCGGTGATGGACGCCGACTCGGCGCCGTCGATGACCTCGACCTCGGCCTGGATGTTGACGGCCTTGAGGGACTGCTGGAGCGCCTCGGCGGTCTCCTTCTCACCCGTGTTGTTGCTGCGGGCGCTGATCTTGGTCTTGAAGCCGTTCGGCTGGTTGCAGGCCTTGAGCTGCTCCTTGGCCTTGGCCACGTCCGGCTTGCCGCCGCGGGCCTTGACGCCGTACGGGTCGTAGTCGTCGTAGCCCTTGATGGTGGTGGGCAGCATGGTGGTGGCCAGCGGACCGCCGGCCTCCTCGCCGCCGCGGACCTCCTGGAGCGACTTGAAGTCGGTCGCGTAGATGACGGCCTTGCGGCACGCCACGTTGGTCAGCGGGCCGACCGGGGCCATGTCGACGTAGCGGGTGAACGACGTCTGGATGTTGTCGACGTTGTCCTTGTGCTTCTGCAGCGCCGCGATACGGCCGGACTGGGTCAGGCCGGTGCCGTTCATGTCGACGTCGTAGTCACCCTTGATGAGGAGCTTGTCGAGAGCCTCCATGTTGGGGTTGACCGTGACGGTGACCTTGTCAGGAAGAGCGGCGCGGACGGTGTCCGTCTCCTTCTTCCACTTGTCGTTGCGCACCAGCGAGATGGACTTCTTCGGCGAGTACGACTCGAACTTGTACGGGCCCGAGGAGAACGGCTTCAGCTGGTACTTGGCGCCGGTGTCCTTCTCCTTCTTCACCGGGGAGCCGGCCGGCATCGCCAGCATCTGCTCGAAGTCGACGTTGGGCGTCGCCAGGTTGAAGACGATGGTCTTGTCGTTGGGCGTCTCGATGCCCGCCGGACCGTCGCTGGTCTTGTCCTTGTACGGGCCCTGGTACTTGGGCTTCGCGCCCGGGTCGAGGGCCTGGACCAGGTAGCTGGGACCACCGGTGATGGCTTCCTTGGCCCACAGGCGCGAGATGCCGTACTTGATGTCCTTGGAGGTGATCGGCGTGCCGTCCTCCCAGGCGATCCCGTCCTTGAGCTCGTACGTGTAGGTCTTGCCGCCGTTCGTGATCTTGCCGTTGGCCTTCGCGAGGTCCGGCACCAGCTCGGCGCTGGCGTTGCCGGGCTTGGCCGCGTAGGTGACCAGCTGGCGGGAGTAGAAGCGGGAGAAGTCCCAGGCCATGCCGTAGTACTGACGCTGCGGGTCGGCAGAGTCCAGGTCCTGCTTGCTGATCATCTTCAGCGTGCCGCCCGCCTTGGTGGACGGGTTCGCGATCTTGTCACCGGTGGCCGCGTTGAATCCCGCCGCCTTGCCGCCGCTCTTGCCCTCGTCCTTCTTGTCACCGCCGCCACCGCACGCAGCGGTGGTCATGAGGGCGGCCACGACGACCGCCGCTCCGGCGACCTGCCTGATCCTCGCCGACGAACGCTGGGGATTCATGGGTTCTGCAACCTCCGGGTGAGTGCGGTTACCGGCACAGGGCCCGGAAACCTTCGTGTTGCCGCCTGGCCGTTGTGGCAGGGGCGAGGTGGACGGGGCGCGGCCCTCGCGGGCCGCACGCCCGGTGGTCAACGGGTGCCCTTCGGGTCGAGTGCGTCGCGCACTCCGTCGCCGAAGAGGTTGAAGGCGAGCACCGTGATGAAGATCGCCAGACCGGGCGCGATCATGAACAGCGGGTCGCTCTCGTAGGTGTTGATGGCCTTGGAGAGCATCTGTCCCCAGGAGGCCGTCGGCGGCTTCACACCGGCGTTCAGGAAGGAGAGCGCCGCCTCGGTGAGGATGTTGGTGGGGATCATCAGCGTCGTGTAGACGGTGATCGGCGCCACCAGGTTGGGCAGCAGCTCCTTGAACAGGATGTACGCCCGTCCAGCGCCCAGGCTCCGGGCGGCCTCGACGTACTCCTTCTCGCGCAGCGACAGCGTCTGCCCGCGCACGATGCGGCCGATGTAGGGCCAGCCGAAGAAGCCGATGACCATGACCAGGATGAAGATGCGGACCGAACTGCCGGTCATGCCCAGGAGATCGCCCGGCAGCACCGAGACCAGCGAGATGATGAAGAGCAGCTGCGGGAAGGCCAGCAGCATGTCCATCACCCGGCTGATGACCGAGTCGACCCAGCCGCCGAAGTAACCGGCGACGATGCCCAGGACCGTACCGAGGACGACGGCGACCACCGCGGCGAGGAACGCCACCAGGAGGGAGATCCTGGCGCCGTAGACGATGCGGCTGAACACGTCACGGCCGTTGCCGGGCTCGACGCCGAGCAGGAAGTCGGAGCTGACGCCGGCGAACATGTTCTCGTCGAGGCCCTTGGCGATGTTGAACAGCGGGTCGATCTTGTCCTGGTGGAACTCGTCCGGCGGGTGGCCGAGCAGGTCCACGATCAGCGGGGCGAAGAGCGCCACGAGCACCAGGAAGACGACGACGATGCCGCCGGTCAGCGCGAGCTTGTCACGCTTGAGTCTGGTCCAGGCGATCTGGCGCAGCGAACGCCCCTCGACCGACTTCTTCGCAACATCGGCCGCGACGTCGGCGGGAGCGGCCTTGTCCGCGTCCGGCGAGGTGTCGTGCAATGGTGCCGTCATCGTGGTGGGGACCCCTCTCGGCCGACGGTGGTCGGCCCTTGCCCGCCGCTGTGGCGGCTTGGAGCTTGTCGAACACAGGGCGAACGCCCCTTGATTCGGGGAGTCTTCAACGCAGACGCCGGACCCCGCCAGACCCCCCGGCCAATGGATGCGCAACCGTGATGCTGTCTGCGGTTTTCCGGTATCCGGACGGGGCTGAACGGCGGGCGAACAGTGGGCAATTGGGCCCAACGCCCGGCAGTACCGTCCAACTGCCGCCCAGAGACGCCAAATTGGGACACACCCATTTCCCCCGCATGCACAACCCCCGTCTCAGCATGCAGACCTGCCCACCTCCGTGCGCGGGCATGCCGATGGGCCCCCTCAGGGGGCTTTTGGGCGGAAATCGGGGAGGGGGCGGCTCAGTAGGCGCGCGACGGCGGGTAGCCGTAACCGGGCGCCCCGGTCGGGGCGGGCGCGTGCGCGTCCCGGTCGTAGAACGGCCGGGCGTTGGCGCGCAGCCACATGCCGACCGGGTCGTGCTCGTCGGTCATCGCGACCGTGGACACCGGCAGGCCGTCCGGGACGACGCCGATGGACTGCTGCATCATCGCCCGCACCGCCTCCACCGACTGGCGGCCGGTGTCGTACAGGTCGAGACCGATGGCGAGGTACGGGGCTCCCAGCGCGGGCTGCACCCAGGCGCGGCTGAGCGCGCGGACGGCCGGGGTGCGGTGCGCGTTCTGGGACAGCTGGGCGTAGAACTGCGGGATGTCCAGGGCCGGTTCGCTCATCCGCAGCGGCCCCGCGGGCATCCGGTCCAGACCGGTGGCGATGCGCCGCAGGTCCAGCCAGGGGATGCCGACGCCGCCACCGGGGGCGTGCGGGTTCAGCCAGATGCCCCAGTGGTCGGGGTACAGGGCGCGGGCCAGGTCACGGCCCGAGGTCACGTCGTACGCCCGGTTCCAGCCGCTCGCGGAGAGCTCCTGGGCGGAGGTCACGCACGGCGCGTAGCCGGTGCCCTCGACCTCCATGTTCCCGTACTGGGCGTCGGGGGAACCGGCGGTGCCGTGCCAGAGCAGCATCCACACCTGGCCGTCCGCGAGGGCGTGCAGCAGCGCCTCGTACGCGTCGTACCGCCCCGGGGTCACCTGGCGCAGCATGTGCTCGACCTGTCCGGCCGTCGCGGAGCCTGACGCGCTCACCCTGGGTCCCGCCCCTCTTCGATCCACCGTATCCACCGTGTCGACACCGCCCCCGTGTGGCGTGGTCATCCAACCAGCTTAAGCGGCACCGCTGACACCGGGCCGGTGTCGGGCGGGAAGTCTTCGCCCGCCGTGCGGGACCGCGCACGGCCGCACGGTCCCGCACGGCCTCAGTGCTCCCGCGTGTAGAACGGCCGGATCCGCTCCAGCATCCAGTCCGCCACCGGGTCCTGCGCCATGTCGAGCAGCAGCAGGTGCACCGGCCACGGCACGGACTCCCGGTTCAGCGCCTGCCCCAGCGCCTCCATCGGCGCGTTGCGGTCGGGCCCTTCCCACGACGACACCTGTACGCCGACGAACAGGGCCGGCGGGTCGCCCTCCACGCTCGCCAGGGCGCGGCGGGCGGTGACGACGACGCCGCTCTGCCGGAACGCCTCCGCGGCCGCGGCGAGGAAGTCGACGGGCTCGTCCTGCCAGTCGGGCTCGAAGAGCCGCACCCGGCCGCCGCTCGCCGGACCGTCCAGCGGGGTGCGGCCGATGCGGCACAGCTCGGCGACGGCGGGCGGCGGCAGCGGCATGCCGACCGCGCCCTCCGGGTTCACCACGATGCCCAGCTGCGGCGGCAGCCCACGGGCGAACTCCACGGCCGGGGCGACGGCGAAGTCCAGGTGGCTGCCGACGCAGGTGCGGAACTGCTGCTCGGAGCTGAAGACGGGTACGTACGCCTGGCCGTCGAACTCGATGGTCGGCAGGTCGAGCGGACCCCGGTCGGGGCCGCCTCCGTTGGGCAGCGGAATCCACACCTGCGAACGGCCGAGCACCTCCACGAGCCGTGGGCCTGCGCCGGGGTTGCCGAGGGAGGCGGCGAGCACGTCCTCCAGCTCGTTGGCCGGCCAGCCCCCGCCGGGCAGGGCGGCGCCGTCGGGAAGACCACCGCCGGGAAGGCTCCCGCCGGTCGGGGCACCGTCGCCGGGGGCCCCGTAGGGAGCACCGCCGTACGGTCCGGGCTGCTCCGGCACCCCGTACTGCCCCGTCGTCTCCGGTATGTCCACGGACCGTCCCCTTCTCGCCTGCCTACCGCCTCTGTACGGGGCCCGAGCCTATCGCCGGGGCGCTCCGGATCAGCGGAGTCCACCCGAATGGCCACGTTCCGCACCCGCCGCGTTGCGGAGCGTGCTGCGCCATTCGAGGGTGGCGAGCAGAGCCGATCGGCCGCCGGGCGGTTCCCCACCGCCACCGCTCCACCGGATGCCCCCACCGGCCGGGTCGGCCTCGTCCCCGAACTCCCCCTTCCGGAAGGAAACCCGCCGTCATGGCACTGAACAGGACCGCCGCCCTCGCCCTCTCCACGTCGCTCTGCGGGGCGCTGATCCTCGGCACGGCCGGCACGGCCGCCGCTGCCACCATCGCCGGGGGAAGCATCCCGTCGGCATCCGCAGCTGCGGGGCACGGCGTCCGGCACGACCTGGACGCCCTCACCAAGGCCGCCCGGAACCTCGCCGTCGCGCCCGCTGCGGAGCGGACCGCCGCCCGCGCCCTGGTCGAGGCCCGGCTGGCGGACGCACTGGCGGGCACCGCGTCCGCCGCCCGGGCGGACGACCCGGAGCCTGTCGCGGCCAACACCCCGCTGTCCCTGCTGGATCCCGTGGACGACGACACGACGGACACGGACACCGCGCAGACGGTCGACCCGGAGGCCGACACGGGCACGGGCACGAACACGGCGACGACCACGGTGGACACGACCACGCCCCCCGTGATCGTCGACCCGGGGCCCGCCAAGCCGTGCCCCACGGTCTCCGCCGCCCGCACCGCCCTGAAGGCGAGCGTCGACGCGCTCGTCAAGGCCGTCTCGACCGGCGACTGGGACGCCGCCCGGCAGGCCTTCGGCGGCGTGCAGCAGGCTTCCGCCAAGCTGGCGGCCACGGTGTGGGCCAAGGCGTCCGCCGCCCGTCCCCCGAAGTAGTCCCGCCCCTTTCCCCTCTCCCCCCGGCACCCCGCGCCGGGGGGAGAGGGGAGAGGCTCCGCCTCACTCCCCCTCGAACCCGATCTCCCGCAGCACCCCCGCCGCGTCCCTGTCCAGCAGTACGGCCGAGGCGCACCCGGCGGGCAGCCGCCCCTCCTCCGCGTCCCGGACCAGGGTTCCGACGGCCCTGCGGTGCCGGGCGAAGGCGTAGCCGGAGACCCCGCGGCCGCGCTCCAGCTGGCCCTCCCTGGCCACCTCGGGCGACACGTCGAGCAGGATCAGCCGCAGCCCCCGCCCGCGTCTGCGGGCCTCGCGCGCCAGCCACCGCCGCACCCAGGCCTGCGTACCGCAGTCGTGCACGACGACGGAGGCGCCGGAGCGCAGTGCCCGGCGCAGCCCCGCGTAGTGCGCGACGCGGACGAGCGGGCGGTAGAGGGCGTACGGCAGTAAGCGCGGCGCCCTGGCGTCCCAGCGCTCGCGCACGTCCTGCGAGTCGATGGTGCGCACCCCCGTGGCGGCCCTGCCCATGAGCGTGGACTTGCCGCTGCCGGGCAGGCCCGACACCACCACCACGTCCCCCTCGGCGAACATCAGCCGCCGTGGGCTGCGTCCCTCGCGCTCGCGCAGGTCGCGCACGACCCGCGCCGACACGGCTCCCACGGTCCCCACCGCTCCCACCGCCCCCACGACCGCCTCGGTCCGCAGGCCTGTCGTGGCGGCGCATGCACTGGGCTGCTGCAACGTCCTCACCCCTCCCCCTCGGGTATGCCCTCACCCTTGCCCAAGAAGTGTAAAGAAAAGGTAATGCGGGACAAGCGATTTGCTGACCGGGAGGGCCGTGCAATGATGTGCGCGCCAGGCCACACCTGTGCACCCTCAACTTCACAACGGCCGCATGAATCCGCGCGGGAGAGTCCACGGCAGCAGTGCCGAAGGACGCCGAAGGAGCAAGCTCCTCCCTTGAATCTCTCAGGCCCCGTACCGCGCGGGCGAGGCAGATCTGAAAAGCGGGTCCCCCACCGGGCGGCCCCACCCAAGGTGCAAGCCGCACGCGCGAGTTGCGACGGCGAACCTCTCAGGTTCCGATGACAGATGGGGAGGACCGTCCCCGTCGTCATGCCCTGGGAGTCTTTCCGTCATGAGCACCGCCCCCCGCCACACCGCCCTCGATGCCCTGCATCGCTCGCTCGGCGCGACGATGACCGACTTCGCGGGCTGGGACATGCCGCTGCGGTACGCCTCCGAGCGCGACGAGCACAATGCCGTACGCACGAAGGCGGGGCTCTTCGACCTCTCCCACATGGGCGAGATCACGGTGACCGGCCCGCAGGCCGTGGACCTCCTCAACTTCGCCCTCGTCGGCAACATCGGCACCGTCGGCCTCGGCCGCGCCCGGTACACGATGATCTGCCAGGAGGACGGCGGCATCGTCGACGACCTGATCGTCTACCGCCTGGGCGAGACGGAATACATGGTGGTCGCCAACGCGGGCAACGCCCAGATCGTCCTGGACGCCCTGATCGCCCGCGCCGAGGGCTTCGACGCCGAGGTGCGGGACGACCGCGACGCGTACGCCCTCATCGCCGTGCAGGGCCCGGAGTCCCCCGGCATCCTGAAGTCCGTCACGGACGCCGACCTGGACGGCCTGAAGTACTACGCGGGCCTGCCCGGCACCGTCGCCGGCGTCCCGGCGCTGATCGCCCGCACCGGCTACACCGGCGAGGACGGCTTCGAGCTGTTCGTCGAGCCGCGGCACGCGGAGGCGCTGTGGCAGGCCCTGACCGAGGCGGGCAAGGACGTCGGCCTCATCCCGTGCGGCCTGTCCTGCCGCGACACGCTGCGCCTGGAGGCGGGCATGCCGCTGTACGGCAACGAGCTGACGACGAAGCTGACCCCGTTCGACGCGGGCCTGGGCCGGGTCGTCAAGTTCGAGAAGGACGGCGACTTCGTCGGTCGTACGTCCCTGGAGGCGGCCGCCGAGCGCGCCGAGACCGCTCCGCCGCGCAAGCTGGTCGGCCTGGTCGCCGAGGGCCGCCGCGTCCCGCGCTCCGGCTACCAGGTCGTCGCCGACGGCAAGGTCATCGGCGAGGTCACCTCCGGCGCCCCGTCCCCGACGCTGGGCAGGCCGATCGCCATGGCGTACGTCGACGCGGCCTTCGCCGCGCCGGGCACGGCGGGCGTCGGCGTCGACATCCGGGGCAGCCACGAGCCGTACGAGGTCGTCGCGCTCCCCTTCTACAAGCGGCAGAAGTAGCGCCCCCGCCGCCGGAAGCAGCGCCCCGCGCCGCCGGAAGTGACGAACGCCGCATCCCCGCGGGCGTCCTCACGTCTCATCTGTCAAGACCCTGTTCCTCAGCACTCCCCCGCATCCAGGAGAATTCAGCCATGAGCAACCCCCAGCAGCTGCGTTACAGCAAGGAGCACGAGTGGCTCGCGACGGCCGAGGACGGCGTCGCGACGGTCGGCATCACGGAGTTCGCGGCCAACGCGCTCGGTGACGTCGTCTACGCCCAGCTCCCGGCAGTCGGCGACACGGTGACCGCGGGCGAGACCTGCGGTGAGCTGGAGTCGACCAAGTCCGTCAGCGACCTGTACTCCCCGGTGACCGGCGAGGTCACCGAGGCCAACCAGGACGTCGTGGACGACCCCTCGCTGGTGAACTCCGCCCCCTTCGAGGGCGGCTGGCTGTTCAAGGTGCGCGTCACGGACGAGCCGGGCGACCTGCTCTCCGCCGACGAGTACACCGCGCTCTCCGGCAACTGAAACCCTTAGGGACTCGCCTGATGTCGCTTCTCAACTCCTCCCTCCACGAGCTGGACCCGGACGTCGCCGCCGCCGTCGACGCCGAGCTCCACCGCCAGCAGTCCACCCTCGAAATGATCGCGTCGGAGAACTTCGCTCCCGTCGCCGTCATGGAGGCCCAGGGCTCGGTCCTCACCAACAAGTACGCCGAGGGCTACCCGGGCCGCCGCTACTACGGCGGCTGCGAGCACGTCGACGTGGTCGAGCAGATCGCGATCGACCGCATCAAGGCGCTGTTCGGCGCCGAGCACGCGAACGTCCAGCCGCACTCCGGTGCGCAGGCGAACGCCGCCGCGATGTTCGCGCTGCTGAAGCCGGGCGACACGATCATGGGCCTGAACCTGGCCCACGGCGGTCACCTGACCCACGGCATGAAGATCAACTTCTCCGGCAAGCTCTACAACGTGGTCGCGTACCACGTGGACGAGACCGGCGTCGTGGACATGGACGAGGTCGCCCGCCTCGCCAAGGAGAACCAGCCGAAGCTGATCGTCGCGGGCTGGTCCGCCTACCCCCGCCAGCTGGACTTCGCCAAGTTCCGCGAGATCGCGGACGAGGTCGGCGCGTACCTCATGGTCGACATGGCGCACTTCGCGGGCCTGGTCGCCGCGGGCCTGCACCCGAACCCGGTGCCGCACGCCCACGTCGTCACCACGACCACCCACAAGACCCTCGGCGGCCCCCGTGGCGGTGTGATCCTCTCCACGCAGGAGCTCGCCAAGAAGATCAACTCCGCGGTCTTCCCGGGTCAGCAGGGCGGTCCGCTGGAGCACGTGATCGCGGCCAAGGCCGTGTCCTTCAAGGTCGCGGCCTCGGAGGAGTTCAAGGAGCGCCAGCAGCGCACCCTGGACGGCGCCCGCATCCTGGCCGAGCGCCTGGTGCAGGCCGACGTCACCGAGCACGGTGTGTCCGTGCTCTCCGGCGGCACCGACGTGCACCTGGTCCTGGTCGACCTGCGCGACTCGGAGCTGGACGGCCAGCAGGCCGAGGACCGCCTCCACGAGGTCGGCATCACGGTCAACCGCAACGCCGTCCCGAACGACCCCCGCCCCCCGATGGTCACCTCGGGCCTGCGCATCGGCACCCCCGCCCTTGCCACCCGCGGTTTCCAGACGGAGGACTTCACCGAGGTCGCCGACATCATCGCGGAGGCCCTGAAGCCCTCGTACGACGTCAAGGACCTGTCGGCCCGGGTCTCTGCCCTCGCCGACAAGCACCCGCTTTACCCCGGCCTGAAGTAATTCGGTCGGGTTACGTAGGCTTCATCTGGGCGTCGCGTGGTAGGCGACTTCCAGCAATACGTAAATACGGGGCACCGCGCACACTGGACAGTGAGCTCGGTGCCCCGTCCCTTGCCCGGGGCGTCCGGCCCCGCAGCGCACTCGTTCCGCCTGTTCTGCCCTGTTCTGCCCTGTTCTGCCCGACGGACAACGACGTCCGCCACCCTTCTGAGGAGTTCTGCTGTGGCCATCTCGGTCTTCGACCTGTTCTCGATCGGCATAGGCCCGTCCAGCTCCCACACGGTCGGACCCATGCGGGCCGCCCGCATGTTCGTGGGACGCCTGAAGAAGGACGGCCTGCTCGCCCAGACCACGTCCGTACGCGCAGAACTCTTCGGCTCCCTCGGCGCCACCGGCCACGGCCACGGCACCCCCAAAGCCGTCCTCCTCGGCCTCGAGGGCCACTCCCCCCGCACCGTCAACGTCGAGACCGCCGACGCCGAGGTCGAACGCATCCGCACCACCGGCAAGCTCCGCCTGCTCGCCACCGACATCGGCGACGCCCACGAAATCGACTTCGACGAGCCCAACGAACTCATCCTCCACCGCCGCCGCTCCCTCCCGTACCACGCGAACGGCATGACCCTCTTCGCCTACGACGCCCAGGGCACACCCCTGCTGGAGAAGACCTACTACTCCGTCGGCGGCGGCTTCGTCGTCGACGAGGACGCCGTCGCCGGCCAGAACCCGATCGTCCCCGACGACACCGTCCTCAAGCACCCCTTCCGCACCGGCGACGAACTCCTGCGCATGGCCCGCGAGACCGGCCTGTCCATCTCCTCGATGATGCTCGAGAACGAGAAGGCCTGGCGCACCGAGGAAGAGATCCGCGAGGGCCTCCTGGAGATCTGGCGCGTCATGCAGGCCTGCGTCTCGCGCGGCATGTCCCGCGAAGGCATCCTGCCCGGCGGCCTCAAGGTCCGCCGCCGCGCCGCGAACTCCGCCCGCCAGCTGCGCGCCGACGGCGACCCCAAGGCCCACGCCATGGAATGGGTCACCCTCTACGCCATGGCCGTCAACGAGGAGAACGCCGCGGGCGGCCGCGTCGTGACCGCCCCCACCAACGGCGCCGCCGGCATCATCCCCGCCGTCCTGCACTTCTACATGAACTTCGTCCCCAACGCGGACGAGGACGGCATCGTCCGCTTCCTCCTCGCCGCCGGCGCGATCGGCATGCTCTTCAAGGAGAACGCCTCCATCTCCGGCGCCGAGGTCGGCTGCCAGGGCGAAGTCGGCTCCGCCTGCTCCATGGCCGCCGGCGCCCTCGCCGAGGTCCTGGGCGGCACCCCCGAACAGGTCGAGAACGCCGCCGAGATCGGCATGGAACACAACCTCGGCCTCACCTGCGACCCCGTCGGCGGCCTCGTCCAGATCCCCTGCATCGAACGCAACGGCATGGCCGCCGTCAAGGCCGTCACCGCCGCGAAGATGGCCATGCGCGGCGACGGCAGCCACAAGGTCTCCCTCGACAAGGTCATCAAGACCATGAAGGAAACCGGCGCCGACATGAAGGTGAAGTACAAGGAAACCGCCCGCGGCGGCCTCGCCGTCAACGTCATCGAATGCTGAGAACCGGCCTCCCGGTCCGAAATTCAACTGTTGAAATGGCGCCTATTCACTCGTGAACACCCCTGCCCCTGTAACAAATCGTTACAGGTGATGGGCAGGCCGGGAACAGCTTCTGAAATTCAGCCGTTACACCCCCGTCGGCTGAATATCATTCGTTGTACCAGCCGGCAGGGAGGCACGGTGGTGCCCCCCTGCCGGATCGGTCTCGAACGGGGGAAAAGTGGACGAACGAACCGCACTCTTTATAGGCGAGAATGTTGAAATCCCCATCACCTTGCATTCCGCACCCGGGATGTCCGTTCTTTCGCTGATAGGGGATGTTTTAGGGGTCCCGCAAGGAGTCCCCGGAAGCCGCCGCAGGATGCTGCGGAAGTCCTGCTCGCAGCCTCTTCTCGACATGATGGGCCCCATCACTTCTGGAGGGTCCCTTCATATTCCGGGGATTCTGTCGATGGGTGGCGAAGTCGGCGCGGACGCCATGCGCAATGAGATCGAGCGAATCTCTGACATGGGATCAGAAATGCTGCTGGCCGACCTGGAGCAGACATTTGGCGGGGAAGTCCCGCCTGCTTGGCGAAAAGCCGTCGGCAACCCTGCCGCCTTCCTGAACTCGTACGCCGACTTGGTCCGTACGACATGGGACGCGGTCGCCCCCGTATGGCACCGGGGAAAGCCTTTGCTGGAACGGGAGGCCGAACGCGCGGGTGTGGCGTCGGTCACGGGAGCGGCAGGTGTACTTCTCGCCAATCTGAGCCCACGGATCGCCTTTTCCGAGGGGAAGCTGCGGCTGCCGGACAATGCTCCGCAGGGCCAGGACGTTGTCGTACGGAAATTGACGCTCATGCCGCTGGTCTCCGGCACCCGTGCCTGCGTCTACCGTGTCGCCGAGGACGGGCACGTGCACATCGGTTACCCGGTGGCCGGGCTCGCCGCGTTCCTGAAGAGCGCCGAGTCCCCGCAGGAGCGGTCGGTGGACGTGCTCGCGATGACCCTGGGCGAACTGCGCGCCGTCATCCTGCGCAAGGGCAGTCAGTCCGTCTCCATGAGCACGCTGGCGGACCTGCTGCACTGCACGGCCAGCACGGTGACGTACCACTGCCGACAGCTCGAACAGGCCGGTCTCCTCTGCCGCGAACGGGTGGGCCGCGAGGTCCGGATACTGCGTACGCTCCGGGGCGACGCGCTGGTGGAGGCCCTGTCATGAACGAGGGCAGGACAACGACGAGCCGTCTGGTCGTCCTCATCTCCGGGTCGGGCACGAACCTCCAGGCACTTCTGGACGCCCTCGCCGACGACCCCACCGGGTTCGGGGCGAGGATCGTGGCGGTCGGGGCGGACCGGACCGGCATCGCCGGACTGGAGCGGGCCGAGCGGGCAGGCGTACCCACCTTCGTCTGCCGGGTGAAGGACTTCGCCACCCGTCAGGAGTGGGACGCGGCCCTGGCCGACGCCACGGCCGCGTACGAACCGGACCTGGTCGTCTCGGCCGGGTTCATGAAGATCCTGGGCACGGAGTTCCTCGCGCGCTTCGGCGGGCGCGTCGTCAACACCCATCCGGCGCTGCTGCCCAGCTTCCCCGGGGCCCACGGGGTCGCCGACACGCTCGCCTACGGTGCGAAGGTCACCGGCTGCACCGTCCACTTCGTCGACGCCGGTGTGGACACCGGGCCGGTCATCGCCCAGAGGGCGGTGGAAGTGCGTGACAGTGACGACGAGGCGTCGCTCCACGAGCGCATCAAGGAGGCCGAGCGGTCCTTGCTCGTCGACGTCGTGGGCCGCCTGGCCCGCAACGGGCATCGCGTGGACGGGCGCAAGGTCCTGTTGCCCTGACCTTGTCGCGCTGAGCCCGGCGCGCCGGCCGTGGCCGCTTCTGCCCGTGTGGGCAGGGGGCCACGGCCGGTGCCGTGTCAGGCGAAGAGTCCTGACAGGGTCTGCTCGTGTGCGTCCTTGAGTTCGTTCAGCGGGATGCTGAACTGGCCCTGGATCTCGATCTCTTCGCCGTCGACGACGCCGATGCGGTTGACGGGCAGGCCGCGTGCCCCGCACATGTCGTTGAAGCGCAGCTCCTCGCTCCGCGGGATCGATACGACCGCGCGGCCCGCCGACTCCGAGAAGAGGAACACGAACGGGTCGAGCCCGTCCGGCACGACCAGGCGTGCACCCTTGCCGCCGCGCAGGCAGGACTCGGTGACCGCCTGGATCAGACCGCCGTCGGACAGGTCGTGGGCGGCGTCGATCATGCCGTCCCGGGAGGCCGAGATGAGGATCTCGCCGAGGAGCTTCTCGCGGGCCAGGTCGACCTTGGGCGGCATCCCGCCGAGGTGGTTGTGCACGACCTCCGACCACGCCGAGCCGCCGAGTTCCTCGTGGGTGTCGCCGAGGAGGTAGAGGAGCTGGCCTTCCTGGGCGAAGGCCATCGGGGTGCGGCGGGCGACGTCGTCGATCACGCCGAGGACGGCGACGACGGGCGTGGGGTGGATCGCGGTCTCACCGGTCTGGTTGTACAGCGAGACGTTGCCGCCGGTGACGGGGGTGCCCAGTTCCAGGCAGCCGTCCGCGAGACCCCGGGTGGCCTCCGCGAACTGCCACATCACATCCGGGTCCTCGGGGGAACCGAAGTTCAGGCAGTCCGAGATGGCGAGGGGCTTGGCGCCGGTGGTGGCGACGTTGCGGTACGACTCCGCGAGGGCGAGCTGGGCGCCCGTGTACGGGTCGAGCTTGGCGTAGCGGCCGTTGCCGTCCGTCGACATCGTGACACCGAGGCCGGTTTCGGCGTCGATACGGACCATGCCCGCGTCCTCGGGCATCGCCAGCACGGTGTTGCCCTGCACGAAACGGTCGTACTGCTCCGTGATCCACGCCTTCGAGGCCTGGTTCGGCGAAGCCACCAGCTTCAGGACCTGCGCGCGCAGTTCCTCGGACGTCGCCGGACGGGGCAGCTTGTTGGCGTCGTCCGCCTGGAGGGCGTCCTGCCAGGACGGGCGGGCGTACGGGCGGTGGTACGTCGGCCCCTCATGGGCGACGGACCGTGGGGGGACGTCGACGATCTGCTCGCCGTGCCAGAAGATCTCCAGCTGGGAGCCCTCGGTCACCTCACCGATGACGGTGGCGATGACGTCCCACTTCTCGCAGATCTCCAGGAACCGGTCGACGTGCTGCGGCTCGACGATCGCGCACATGCGCTCCTGCGACTCGCTCATGAGGATCTCCTCCGGCGAGAGCGAGGAGTCACGCAGGTGCACGGTGTCCAGCTCGACGCGCATACCGCCGGAACCGGCCGACGCCAACTCCGACGTGGCGCAGGAGAGTCCGGCACCGCCGAGGTCCTGGATGCCCGCGACCAGCTTCTCCGCGAAGATCTCCAGGGTGCACTCGATGAGGAGCTTCTCCTGGAACGGGTCACCCACCTGGACGGCGGGGCGCTTGGTGGGCTTGGCGTCGTCGAAGGTCTCGGACGCGAGGACCGAGACGCCGCCGATGCCGTCGCCGCCGGTGCGGGCGCCGTACAGGATGACCTTGTTACCGGGCCCGGAGGCCTTCGCGAGGTGGATGTCCTCGTGCTTCATGACGCCGATGCAACCGGCGTTGACGAGGGGGTTGCCCTGGTAGCAGGCGTCGAAGACGACCTCGCCGCCGATGTTCGGCAGGCCGAGGCAGTTGCCGTAGCCGCCGATCCCGGCGACGACGCCGGGCAGGACCCGCTTGGTGTCCGGGTGATCTGCGGCACCGAAGCGCAGCGGGTCCACGACCGCGACCGGGCGGGCGCCCATGGCGAGGATGTCGCGGACGATGCCGCCGACACCGGTGGCCGCACCCTGGTAGGGCTCGATGTACGAGGGATGGTTGTGCGACTCGACCTTGAAAGTGACCGCATAGCCCTGGCCGACGTCGACAACACCGGCGTTCTCGCCGATCCCGACGAGCATGGCGTCGTTGGCGGGGACCTTCTCACCGAACTGCTTGAGGTGGACCTTGCTGCTCTTGTACGAGCAGTGCTCCGACCACATCACGGAATACATCGCGAGCTCAGCACCCGTGGGACGACGCCCCAGGATCTCGCGGATCTTGGCGTACTCGTCCTCCTTGAGGCCGAGTTCCTTCCAGGGCAGCTCGACGTCGGGCGTCTCGCTCGCGTGCTTGACGGTGTCCAGAGTCATCAGGCGTTGACCAGCTTCTTCAGGATCGAGGTGAAGAACCCGAGCCCATCGGTACGCCCCGTACCGATCAAAGGCTCGACAGCATGCTCGGGATGCGGCATCAGACCCACGACGTTGCCCGCCGCGTTCGTGATCCCCGCGATGTCCCGCAGCGAGCCGTTCGGATTGCCGTCCAGGTAGCGGAAGGCGACGCGGCCCTCCGCCTCCAGTTCGTCGAGCGTGTGCTCGTCGGCGACGTACCGGCCGTCCATGTTCTTCAGCGGTACGGAGATCTCCTGGCCCTGCTCGTAATCGGCAGTCCAGGCCGTCCCGGCGTTCTCCACCCGCAGCTTCTGGTCGCGGCAGATGAAGTGCAGGTGATTGTTGCGGAGCATCGCACCCGGCAGCAGGTGGGCCTCGGTGAGGATCTGGAAGCCGTTGCAGATACCCAGGACCGGCATACCGGCCTTCGCCTGCCCGATGACCGTGTCCATCACCGGCGAGAACCGCGAGATGGCGCCGGCCCGGAGGTAGTCGCCGTAGGAGAAGCCCCCGGCGAGGACCACCGCGTCGACCTGGTGGAGGTCCTTGTCGCGGTGCCACAAAGACACCGGCTCGGCGCCGGCGAGGCGGACGGCGCGCAGCGCGTCCTGGTCATCGAGCGTGCCGGGGAAGGTGACGACTCCGATACGAGAGGTCACTTCTCCTCCTCCACCCGCACGGTGAAGTCCTCGATGACGGTGTTGGCGAGGAAGGTCTCGGCCATCTCGTGGACGCGGGCGAGGGCGGCCGCATCGACCGGCCCCTCCACCTCCAGCTCGAAACGCTTCCCCTGACGGACGTCCGCGATTCCCTCGAAGCCGAGACGGGGCAGTGCACGCTGCACCGCCTGTCCCTGCGGGTCGAGAATCTCGGGCTTGAGCATGACGTCGACCACGACGCGTGCCACTGGCACTCCTCCCATAAAGCGTCTACGTAAAGGCTTTTGAGCTTCCACGTAAAAGAGCTTCGTTCGGTTCACCCCCGAGAAGGAATGTGAGGTGACTCACTTTCCGGGGCTGCCGTTCAGGCTCATTAGGCAGAAGCGGCGGCACCGAAGTCAAGTTACGACCTCATTTCTGCCGTCACTTGAAAGTCCTTGAAACTAACTGGAGTCAAGGGGCCCGGTTGTTGGAGTCTGAGGTTGGCACTTCGGGTGCATCGGGAGTGCCGAGTTCACGTCACCACCTCCAACGGGGAGCAACACGTGTCAAAACCGCAGACGGAGCCACGGCCGGTCGCCGTCATCGGAGCCGGTCCTTCTGGACTCGCCTCCCTGAAAAGCCTCAGCGACCTGAACATTCCCTGTATGGCGTACGAATCCCACTCCGACGTGGGCGGCATCTGGGACATCGAGAATCCGCGGAGTTCTGTTTACGAGAACACGCACACCATCACTTCGCGTGAGGTGACCGGCTATTCCGACCTGCCCATGAGCCGTGAGCTCCCCGACTATCCCCGCCACCGCGAGGTGCGGACCTATCTGCGGCAGTACGCCGAGCGGTTCGACCTTCGGCGCCTCATCCGGTTCGACTCCGACGTCACCAAGATCGAGCGGCTCTCCGACGGCTGGCGCGTCACCACTGCGGACGGCCACACCCAGGAACACAGCGCGCTGATCATTGCCAATGGCCACAACTGGCATCCCCACACCCCGTCGTTCGAGGGGAAGTTCGACGGGGAGATCCTGCACAGCCGTGACTACACCAACCCCGCCGAGCTCCGCGGGAAGCGGGTGCTCGTCGTCGGCGCGGGCAACTCCGGCTGCGACATCGCGGTGGAGGCCGCGGGGGTCACCGACGATGTCGCCATCAGCATGCGACGGGGTTACTACTTCTTCCCGAAGTTCATCTTCGGAAAGCCGGCGGACCAGGTCTCGGAATCGAGCCAGAACTTCCGTCTGCCCGCCCCCGTGGCACGGTTCGTCTACCGGACGATGCTGAAGCTGAGCATCGGCAGCCCCGAACAGTTCGGGCTGCCCAAGCCCGATCACGAGCCGCTGGAATCACCGCCGATCGTCAACTCCCTGCTGCCGTACTACTGCGCGCACGGGCGGGTGAAGGTGCGCCCCGCTCCCGTCCGGTTCGACGGAAAGTTCGTGGAATTCTCCGACGGTACGTCCGAAGAATTCGACACGATTATTCTCGCGACCGGATTCAGAATTCACATTCCGTTCATCGAGGAGCAGCACCTCGACTGGGTCAAGGGGCGGCCGGACTTCTACCTGCTCGCCTTCTCGCCGCGCTACGACGACCTTTTCATCGCGGGAATGACCGACGGAACCGGCGGTCACTTCCCGACCGTGGAACTCCAGTCGAGGGTGATCGCCGCCTACCTCAAGGCGCGGGAGACCGACCCGGAGACGGCCCGCGCGTTCGACGAGAAGAAGCGTCGCCGGGGCGTGGACCTCACCGGCGGCATCAAGTTCCTCGACTCGCCGCGCAACCTCACCCAGTTCGAGCTGCTCACCTACCTCCGGGTGCTCCGCGACCACCTGGCGCTGCTCGGCGGCCAGGACACCACGTACGCACACCGGCCCTCCCTGCTGGAGCAGGCCGCAGCGCTCTTCCAGGGAGGCCGCAAGTGAAGACCCTCGGCGCGTCACTGCTGATCGACGTACAGAAGGACGTCCTCGACGAAGTCCTGGTCGGTATTCCCTACAACAGCGCCTCACAGTTCCACGAGTACTTCGGCACCCGGGCCGCCCCGCCGCGCTTCGGGCTGTCCTGCGCCTGGCAGTCCTTCGCCGCCGGGCGCATGGTGGCCGAGCGGACCGGCGTCACCGCCGAGTACCTGATCGACGGGCGGCACGTCGCCGCCGTCTACCGGGGGCACGACGGCGTCGTCATCCTGGACCCCTACCTCCTGCACGGCGAGCCGCTGCGGCTCGACCGCTCGGCCGCGGTCGACGGTGTGGTGCGCGTGGTCGTCGACGCCTATCCGTACCGCGTACGGGCGAACGGGAGCACGGCCCCCGGCCGGGCCCGGGCCACCTGGACGCTCGACGACGACGTCATTCGCCTCGACTACCTGCGCTTCAGCCCGCGACGCGGGCACAACGTGGCGTCCCGGTCATTCACCATGCGGCCCGAGTCGCAGCTGGCGACCGTGCCCCCGCCCGCGGACTGGATACGCCCGCTGCTGGTCCACCCCGAGCAGCACAGCGTCTCCGTACGGGTGCTCCACCCGGCCACCCGGCAGATGGCCGAGCTGATCCTGCCGTTGGCCGGCAAGCCCGCGGGCATCGCCGAGGACCGGGCGCTGCTGATCACCAAGGACAACCAGGGCGCGGTCGCCACCCACGGCCAGGCCCACTTCCAGCGCGACCTGGAGGTCGTGGCCGACGCGGTGTCCGCGCCGCAGGACGAAGTGATCGCGTTCCTGCTCGAAGCGGCGGCCATCCACCGCGCCGCCGCCCCCGCCGAGCTGAACCTGGCGCCCTACTCCCTGGAGGACGAATGACCGCCGCCGCCGCGACCGAGACGGTACGGCAGACCCGGTCGTACTTCCTCGCGGGCACCATGCAGGGAGCGCGCACCGGCGCGCACCTCACCGACCAGTCCTACCGGGAGCAGCTCACCGACTGCCTGCGCGCCCGGCGGCCCGACGCCGTCATCAACGACCCCGGTGTCGTGATGGCCGAATGGCTCGGCTCGCACCCGGCCGACGTACGGGCCGCACACGCGGCGCTCGCCGACCAGCCGGTCGTACGTCACGACGAACTCGCCCCCGAGCTGCGGGAGTTGACCGAGCTGTTCCACCGGCTCACCCGGCTGGCCGCCGAGAGCGACGTCTGCGTGGCCTGGCTGCCCGGCCACGAGCCCAGCATGGGCACCGCCGCCGAGATGCTCTCCGCGCACCGGGCGGGACGCACCGTCGTCACCATCACGGACATGCGGCAGAACCTGGCGGTGCTCTCCTGCTCCACCGTGATCCTGCCGGACCTCGCAGCCTTCACCGCCTGGCTGGACGCGGGCGGAGACGTCTCATGAACGCGGGCCCGCACGACGCCGACAAGCCCCGTGAGGCCTGCGGCATCGCCGGTGTGTGGGGCCCCTCGGGCCCGCACGCCGCCCCGGTGCGGGAGATGCTCGTCGCCCTCCAGCACCGGGGCCAGGAGAGCGCCGGAATCGCCGTCGGCACGGGCGACGCCCTGATCGCCCGGCACGGTGCGGGCACCGTCGCCCAGGCCCTCCCCGACCTCGACGGGCTCCCCGAGGGCCCGGTGGCGGTCGGCCACGTCCGGTACGCCACCCACGGCGCCCGGGACGGCCTGGCCGGTGCCCAGCCGGTGATGCTGGACGGGCCGCCGCTGGCGCTGGCCCACAACGGCACGCTGGTGGACCCGCACACGGCCCCCGGCGCCGACGCCGTGGACCCCGCGCTGTGGTCCACCGACAGCGAACTCCTCGCCCGGCTGCTGCTCGCCGAGCGCGCGGCGCGGGGCGTGGACGTCCCCACGGCACTGCACGAGGTGCTGCCGAGGCTGCGGGGCGCGTACGCCCTCGTCCTGACCGACGGCGAGAACCTGTACGGCGTCCGCGACCCGCACGGGTTCCGCCCGCTGGCCCTCGGCAGGCGCGGCGACACCTGGCTGCTGGCCTCCGAGACGGCCGCCCTCACCGCCGTCGGCGGCGAGGTGGTCCGTGAACTGGAGCCCGGGGAGGTGCTGTCCATCGGCGCCCACGGCACGGCGAGCAGCCGCATCGAGGTGCCGGACGCGAAGACGGCCGCCTGCCTCTTCGAGTACGTCTACTTCGCCCGCGCCGACTCCACGCTCTCCGGCCGCAGCGTCTACCGGGCGCGCTACCGGGCGGGCCAGGCCCTGGCCGACCACGCGCCGGTCGGCGGATCGCCGCGCCCGGTCGTCGTGGCCACCCCGGAGACCGCCCGGGTCGCCGCCGACGGCTACGCCGAGCGGGCCGGACTCTCCGTCGTCCAGGGCCTGTTGCGGCCCGGAGCGGTCGGCCGCAGCTTCATCGCCGGTGATCCGGCGGCCCGGGAGAACACGGTGCGGCGCAAGCTCGCCCCCGTGGCGGACGCCGTCGCCGGGCAGCGGGTGGTCCTCGTGGACGACTCGCTCGTACGGGGCACCACGATGCGCACGGTGACCCAGTTGCTGCGCGAGGCCGGTGCCACGGAGGTGCACCTGCGGGTCGCCTCCCCGCCGTACCGGTGGCCCTGCTTCTACGGCATCGACACCGGACGCCCCGAGGAACTGCTCGCCCAGCGGATGCCGATCACCGAGATGGCGGAGCGGCTCGGCTGCGACAGCGTGGCGTTCCTGTCGCTGGACCTGCTCACCGAGGCCGTGGGGGGCGACTCCTCCGGCTACTGCACCGCCTGCCTGACCGGCCGCTACCCGACCGCCGTCCCGGCCGCCTTCCCGGCGCCCCTGTCCTCGTCCGTGCCGGGGGTCAGCCCCGGCGTCGCCCTGGCGTCCCGAGCCACCACCGAACAAGGAGCACAGCAGTGAACACCCCCACCGAGGCGACCGCGACCCGGCCGCCGGCCCCGGCGCACAGCGGTCGGGAAGCACGCACCATCGTCGAGGCCCTGTTGACCCGCACCACCGGCCCCGACGCGGACCGTCCGGTGGTCACGGCGCTCGACGCGTCGGGCGAGGTGATCGAGGCCCTGAACCCGGTCGAACTCGACCTGCGGGCGCGGGCGTTGGCCGCCGTACTGCGCGAGACCGGCAGCGCCGGGGACCGCGTGATCGTGCCCGCCCTGCCCGGGCTCGACTTCCACATCGGCTTCCTGGGCTGCCTGTACGCGGGCATGATCGCCGTACCGGTGCCCGCGTTCCGTACCGCGGCCAGGGCGGGCACCACCACCCGCGCCGAACGCCTGGAGTCGATCTGCGGCGACTGCGCCCCGTTGGCCGTGCTCGTCTCCACCGCGCAGGACGCCGAGGAGGCCGACGCCGACCTGCTGCCCGGGGTGCGCTGGGTCTCCGTACGCCAGGACGACCCCGCGCCCGACGCGGCCCCGCTGCCGGACGCGGCCGCGCTCGACCCGGCGGCCACGGCACTGCTCC
Organism: Streptomyces sp. NPDC087440; assembly: GCF_044744005.1. Classification (NCBI taxonomy): domain Bacteria; kingdom Bacillati; phylum Actinomycetota; class Actinomycetes; order Kitasatosporales; family Streptomycetaceae; genus Streptomyces; species Streptomyces sp. NPDC087440. The sequence continues at coordinate 333,823 of NZ_JBIUXN010000007.1, forward strand.
AGTACACGTCGGGGTCCACCGGGGATCCGCGCGGCGTGATCGTCGGCCACGGCAACCTGGTCGCCAACCAGGCCGCGATGCGCGACCGTTGCGAGGTCGAGCCGACCACCACCATCGTCAGCTGGCTGCCGTTCTTCCACGACATGGGGCTGTGCACCGCCGTGGTGCTGCCGCTGGTCTCCGACGCCCGTACGGTCACCATGGAACCGGCGACGTTCGTCCGCGACCCGAAGGTGTGGCTGCGTGCCATCGCCGCGGAGGACGACGTGTTCACCGCCGCACCCGACTTCGCGTACGACATGTGCGTCAACCGGGTGTCCGAGGAGGCGCGGGCCGCCCTCGACCTCTCCACCTGGCGGGTCGCGGTCAACGGTTCGGAGCCGGTGCGGGCCGCCACCCAGCAGCGGTTCGCCGAGGCGTTCCGGGTGAGCCTCTTCCGGGAGGAGACCTTCTCCCCCGGGTTCGGGCTCGCGGAGTGCACCCTCGCGGTGAGCCTGAGCCCCTCCCTGGTGCCCACGGTCGTGGGCCGGTACGAGCGCGACGCGCTCGCGGAGGGCAAGGCGGTCCTGACCACCGTCGCGGGCGAGGCCGTCGAACTCGTCGGCTGCGGAACCGCGGTGAACGACGTCACGATCGCCGTCGTCGACCCGCAGACCCACCACGTCCTCGCCGACCGCGTCGTCGGCGAGATCTGGGTCGACTCCCCCGGCAACTGCGGCGGCTACTGGGGGCGCGAGCAGGAGTCGGCGGAGACCTTCGCCGCGCAGGTGGCCGGGGACGAGGGCGCTGCCGGGCGGACGTACGTCCGCACCGGGGACCTCGGCTTCGTCGACGGGGGCGAGCTGTTCGTCACCGGCCGCATCAAGGACGTACTGATCATCGGCGGGGAGAACTACTTCCCGCAGGACGCCGAGGCCGTCGCGCTGGACTCCCACCCGGCCTTCGCCCAACAGCGCGCCGCCGCCTGGCCGCTCGGCGAGGACGACCGGGGCGTGGCGGTGGTCCTGGAGACCATCGTGCGGGACGCGGACGAACTCGCCGCCGCGGTCCGCGCCGCGGGCATCGCCGTCGCGAAGGTGCTGCCCGCCGCCGTCAGCGTGTACGCGGTGCCGCGCAACAAGATCCCCCGTACGACGAGCGGGAAGATCCGCCGCCGTTCGTGCGCGGAGCAGGTCAAAAACGGAGAACTGGTGCCGCTGGCCCAGTGGTCCAGCCGACGGACGGAGAGCACGGCATGAGCACCGCACAGGACATCACCGCCGAACTGGTGACGGAGCGGCTGCGCCTGGCGGTGGCCGAACTCCTGGAGATGGAACCGGCCGAACTCGACCCGGAGGTACCGCTGAGCGCCTTCGGCATCGACTCGATGACGAGTTCCGTCCTGGTCGCCGACCTGGAGAAGTGGTACGGCGTCCAGCCGTCCACCGGCCCCGCCCTGGGCAGGCTGAACCTGGCCGAAGTGGCCGACGAAGTAGTGGCAGAGCTGGCCCGGTCTCCCCGGTTGCCCCAGCAGATCAAGGAGCGATAAGCATGGCACTCGACGCCTTCGGATTCCTCTTCACCGGACGCGGGCTCGACCCCGACCAGGACCGGTCCGTGATCGAGCGCGACGGCTTCCGTGCCGTCCTGGTCGGCATGGCGGACCCCGCGCAGGCGCCCGCGGTGGCGGCCGCCCTGGTCGACGAGGGCATCCAGCTCATCGAACTGTGCGGCGGCTTCGGCCCCGTGTGGACCGCCAAGGTCATCGAGGCCACCAAGTCCCGGGTGCCGGTCGGCTCCGTCGGGTACGGGCCCGAGTCGATCGACGGCATGGCAGCGCTCTTCCCTCCCCAGGCGGGCTGACCCCCCGGCCCCGCCTCCTGCCGCAGGGCCCTTCCCTCCCTCCCCCTGAAGGGGGAAGGGCCCCGCGGCGGGCCATCCCCGCGGCGGGCCACGACACGACCGGCAGGCCCCGGGGCTCCCGCAGTCCGCACGACGACGCATCCGGCAGGCCCCGCCTCCACCGGTCCGCACAGCGACGCATCCGGCAGGCCCCGCCTTCACCGGTCCGCACAGCGACGCATCCGGCAGGCCCCGGCCCCCGCGGTCCGCACGACGACGAGATGGATCACCCACACCCATGAACCGCGCCGAGCTGCACGAACTTCGCGTGCTGGCAGCCAGCCGTCCCGTTCTCCCGCTCCTGCTCCACGCCGGCCGACTGGCCCGGCCGCTGAAGTACGTGCCCCGCATCGGCTGGCTGACCGCCGACGCGGCGACGGCGCGGGCCGTCCTCACCGACCAGAAGAACTTCACCGTCCTGGACCGGGGCGGCGTCGGCCGGCTCTGGGCCCAGCTCCTGGGCGACTGGGTCGACGACCTCTTCGACGGGGAGGGGCACCGGGCCCTGCGCGCCGGCACCCGCGAGCTCTTCGGCGAGAGCGCCGCCCGCGACCTGGTCGACCGCACCATCGGCCCCCGGCTCGCCGAGGCCCGCGCCCAGCTGGCCGCCGGCCGGCCCGTGGACGTCGCGGCCCTGGGCCGGGCGGTCGTCGGCCGGATCGTCACCGAGCTGCTGCGGGTCCCCGTCACCGGCACCGACGACGCGGCGTACGAACGCGTCTTCGCCACCGCCCGCGAACTGGCCGCCCTCTCCCTCGAAGCCTCCGCGGGCGGCGACCTGACCCCGGCGACCGTGGCCCGCGGCCGGGACATCGTCGGCAGGCTCACCGGCCACGTGGAGAAGATCTGGCACACCGAGTCCCCCGACCACCTCATCGGGCTCTGCCGCGAGGTCGGCCTGGACGCCGGGCGGACGGCCGGAATGGCGGCGCTGGTGGGCATCGCGGCCACCGAGACCGCGGCGAGCGCGATCACCAGGACCGTGGCCCTGCTCCACGACACCGGCGAGCAGCACACGCTGGTGGCGGCGCCCGACCGGGTCCCGGACGCGGTCCGCGAGGGCCTGCGGGTGACCGCCCCCGCCCCGGTCATCGGCAGGACGGTCCGCCACGACGTACGGCTCGCCGGCCGGACCCTCAGGGCCGGTGACCGGATCACCCTGCTCAACTACACCGCCAACAGCCTCACCGGAGGGTTCCGGCTGGACCGGCCCGCCGAACCGGCCAACCGCCAGCTGTGGTTCGGCGCCGGCCGCCACCACTGCCTGGGCTCCGCGATAGCCCGGGCGGAGATCGGCCGGACCCTGGAGACCCTGACTGCCGTCGGGCGGCCCTGGCGGGTGGTGGAGCGCCGCTACAGCCGCCGCGTGGTCATTCCTTCGTACGACCGGCTGACCGTGACCCTCGTCTGACGGGAGACCAGCTCCATGCCTCACACCCACGCCCGGCTCGCCGGGGTGACGGTCCACCTGCCCGAAGCCGTCCGTTCCACGACGGAGACCGAGCACCGGGTGGCCGCCTCCAGCGCCGGATTCAGACCACCGCCCGGCCTGGTCCACCGCCTCACCGGCGTCGAACGGCTGCACACCATGCCCGACGACTGGCAGGCGTCCGATCTGGCCGCGGCCGCCGCCCGCAAACTGCTCGCCGAGACGGGAACCGACCCCGGCAGCATCGACCTGCTCATCTTCGCCGCCGCCAGCCAGGACATGATCGAACCGGCGACCTCCCACATGGTCGCCGACCAACTGGACCTGCGCTGCCCCGTCTTCGACGTGAAGAACGCCTGCAACAGCGTGCTCAACGCGCTGGAGACCGCGCACGCCCTCATCGCCCAGGGCTCCTACCGCCGCGTTCTCGTCGCCTGCGGCGAGTCCCCCTCGCGCGCCGTCCGCTGGTCGGTGCCCGACCTGCGCACCTACCTCTCGGCGATCCCCGGCTACACCATGTCCGACGCGGGTGCGGCGCTCCTGGTCGAGGCGTCCGACGAACCCGGCGTCCTCGGCAGCGGGTTCACCGCCGACTCCCGGTCCTGGAGCGTCGGCACGCTGGCCTCCGGAGGCTCCGCCCATCCCCGGGGCGACGAACACACCTACTTCCGCCTCGACGGTGTGGGGCTGCGCCGCGCCTTCGAACAGCTCGGCCCGCAGATCCTCGACGACACCCTGGAGCGTCTCGGTGTCGGCTGGCAGGACATGGCCGCCATCTGCGTCCACCAGGTGTCCAAGCCCTACCTCGACCAGCTCGCCGACCGCTTCGGGCTGCCCCTGGACAAGATCACCGTCACCGTCACCGAGCACGGCAACACGGCCGCGGCGAGCCTGCCCCTCCAACTCGTACGGGCCCGCGAGAGCGGGCGGGCCGAAGTCGGCGACCTCGTCGCCCTGGTCGGCCTGGCCGGCGGCATCAGCATGGGAATGAGCGTGATCCGACTGTGAACCTCTGGGTAGTCGTCCCCGCGTACAACGAGGCGCCGGGCATCACCGCGACGCTGCGGGCCCTCGCCGCCCAGACCGACCGCGACTTCACCCTCGTCGTGGTGGACAACAACTCCACCGACGGCACCTCCGACGTCGTCAAGGGGTTCGGCTTCCCCGGCGGCCTGCACCTCGTCCACGAGTCCCGCAAGGGCACCGGGGCCGCCGCCGACACCGGCATGCGTTACGCCATCGCGCACGGCGCCACCCACCTGGCCCGTACCGACGCCGACTGTCTGCCCGCCGCCGACTGGACCGCCCGGGTGCGGGCGGCCTTCGACGACGGTCTCCAACTGGTCGCGGGCCGCCTGCGCCCCCGTACCGACGAGGCACCGCTGCCGCCGCTGCGCCGCGCGGCACTCGTCGGCGCCACCGAGATCGCGGCGCTCTTCGGACGGTTCAGGCCGGGCAACCGCGGCCCGGACTACCTGGGCCCGTACGTGATGGCGCCGGGCTGCAACATGGCCGTCGCGGCCGACCTGTACGAGCGCGCCGGCGGCTTCCCCCGCACCGCGATCGAAGAGACCCACGAGGACCGGGCGCTGGTCAACGCGGTCCGCAAGCTGACCCCCGCGTACGGGGTACGGCGCGACGTGCGTGTCGCCGGGTCCGCCCGGCGGGTCCGCGCCTGGGGTCTGCGCCGCACGCTCGGCTGGTACGCCGACCACCGGTACCGGCCCGAGGTGGTGGACATCCGATGACGACGGTCCTCGCCCCGCCCGACAACCCGTGGGAGCAGCGCCTCCAGAACGCCGCGCACCCCGTCGCTTACCGTCTGCTGCGGGCCGTCGGCTCGCGCGGTCCCGTGGTGCGCGTGCCGCGCGTCGGCGTGGTCGTCAGCGACGCCGCCCTCGCCCGCGACGTGCTGTGTGACACCGAGCACTTCACCAAGACGGGGCCGGGCTCGCCCGCCGACCTGTGGACCCCCGTGCTCGGCCCCTCCGTGCTCCTCAACATGGAGGGACCCGACCACACGGCACTGCGCCGCCGCCTCTCCGGGCTCTTCACTCCCGGGTACGTCGCCGAGCTCTGCGCCCGTGTCCTGACCCAGCCGCTCGCCGAACTCGCCGACCGGCTGCGTGCGGGCGAGGAGGTCGACCTGGTCCGCGTCGCCCAGACCTGTGCGGGCGCGGCCATCTGCGAGATCGTCGGCATGCCGGTCGATCCGGGCCGGTTCGCCGCGGCACACGCCCAGGCTGCCGAGGTCACCGGGATGGTGCGACTGTGGCGGCACTCCATGACGGGCCGTCAAATCACTCGGGCCCGTGCGGTGTTGGGGAATCTGACGGCCGCCGCGGTGACCGCCTACCGCGAGGGCTCCGAGGAGACCCTGCCGGGCCGCCTGCGCGGACTGGGCCTCAGCGAGGAGGAGGCCAGAGGGGCCGTCGGCGCCTTCCTCCTCACCGGCACGGAGACCCTGGTCTCCTTCATCCCGCGCCTCGTCGCGCTCTGCCACGACACCGGCCGACTGAACGGTCCCGGACTCCTGAGCGGGGACGACAGCCACGCGGGTCCCGGCCTGGACGCCGTCGTCGAGGAGGCGCTGCGCGTCACCGTGCCCTCGCCGGTGATGCTGCGCAGCGTCGCCGCCGCGACCACCGTCGGCGGCGTCCCGGTGGCGGCCGGAGACCGCGTCGTCATCGCGACCCTGCTGTGCGCGCAGGCGTACGGTCCCTTCGCCCCCGAGCGCCCCCACCCGCCGGAACTGCGCCGCCTCTGGTTCGGCGCGGGCCCGCACTTCTGCCTGGGAATGCCCCTGGCCATGGCCCAGGTGCACGCCGTACTGAACACCGTCCTCGCCGCCGGGCCCACCGAGATCACCGGCCGCCGCGCGGCCCGCCGCGTCCTGATCCCCGGGTACGCCCGGCTCGACCTGAAGCTCCGGAGCCCGCAGTGACCGAGTCGCCCGACACCCGCACCACGCCGGGCCCCGACCCTCGCACCACGCCGGGCCCCGGCACCGGAACGGACCTCCTGAGCGCCCTGTTCGACAGCGCCGCCCGGCAGGGCCCCGCCCCCGCCCTCACCGGCCCCGACGGCCGCACCCTCAGCTACGCGCAGCTCACCCGCGCCGTGCTGGCCACCGCGCACCGGCTGCGCGAGGCGGGCATGGAGCGCGGGGACCGGGTCCTGTTCTCCGTACGCCCGGGGCCGGACGGCGTCGTCCTGGCCCTGGGCGTGATCGCGGCAGGCGGCACGGTGGTGTTCGCCGACCCCGGCACAGGCCCCGAACTGTTCTCCGCACGCTTCCAGTTGGCCGCTCCCCGCTGGGCGGCCGCCGAGTCGCTGCTGTACGCGGTGGCCCGGTACGGCCGTACGCTCGCCCGCCGACGCGGGCTGCTCCTGCCCTCGTACCACCGGCTCGGCGTGCGCCACATCTACGCGGGCCGACGGCTGCCCGGGGTGCCCGCCCGCGCCCTGTCGGCGCGCAGGCTCGCCGCCGGTCCGGCCCCGGCCGTACGACCGCCCGCCGACCCGGAGCAGGAGGCGCTCGTCGTCTTCACCTCGGGCACCACCCGCGCGCCCAAGGCGGTGGTCCACACCCGCGGTTCGCTCGGCGCGGGCCTGGCGGGCTGCGGCGACGCCCTGGGCATGCGGGGCAGCGACGTCCTGCACACCGACCAGCTCATGATGGGCATCCCGGCGCTGATCGCCGGGGCCCACTGGACCATGCCGCCGTACGGTTTCGCACCGTCGGCCGACCCCGCACGGTTCGCCCGCGGACTGGCGGACGCCACCCACGCGTTCTGCGTACCCGCCGACCTCCCCGCGGTCGTCGAGGCCGTCGAGCGGGGCGAGGCGGCCCTGCCCGCGACGCTGCGCCTCATCGTCCTCGGCGGCGCACCGGTGCTGCCCGGCCTGCTGCGCCGCGCGGGACGCGCCCTGCCGGGGGTGGACTTCCTCGCGGTGTACGGCATGACCGAGATCGTGCCCGTCGCCGTGGCCACCGGCCGGGAGAAGACGGAGCACACCGGCCCCGGGGACCTCCTCGGCACCCCGCTGCCCGGCGTCGGCGTACGCACCGCCCCGGACGGCGAACTGCTGGTGTCGGGGCCGAACCTGTGCCGCGGCTACCTCGGCGAGCCACCGATGCACGAACACGCCACCGGGGACCTCGCCCGGCTGGAGAGCGGGCGACTGGTGTTGCTCGGCCGGAAGAAGGACATGCTGATCCGCGGACGTACGAACATCTACCCCGGCCTGTACGAACCGGCCGTCACCGCCCTGCCCGGCGTCGCGGAGGCCGTCATCGTGGGCGTCCCCGACCGCTACGGCGACGAACGGGTCGTCCTGACCGTGACCCCGGACGGCACCGAGCCCGCCGGCTCCCTCGCCCCGGCCGTACGTGCACAGCTCCCCGCCCTCATCGACGCGGCCGCGCTCCCGGACGAGGTCGTCGTCCTGGACCGCATCCCCGCGGCGGGCCGCTCCCGCAAACCGGACCGCGCGGCACTGCGGGAACGACTGAGCGAGCGCGTCTCCGTGGCCGCCGCCTCGGCCCCGTCAACGGCGGAGGAGACGTCATGAGGATCGCCGTGACCGGAGCGCGCGGATTCGTCGGTGGCGCGGTGTGCCGCGCGGCGGCCGACCGGGGCTGGACGGTCCACGCGCTCACCCGCACCGACTGGAACCTCACCACCGGCCCCTGGCCCGGGGCGCCCCGGGTGGACGCGGTGGTGCACGCCGCCGCAGCCGTCGGCGACTGGGGCCCGCCCGCTCCGGTCTGGCACGCCAACCTCACCGGCACCCGGAACGTGGCGGCGTCCTTCCCCGGCGCACGCCTGGTCCACATCTCCACCGCCAGCGTCTACGACCCGTTCGTGCCCACCGTGCTGGCCGACGAGGAACTGGCCCCGGTCCGCCGCTACCTCACCCCGTACGCGGCCTCCAAGGCAGCCGCCGAACGGGCACTGTCCGGCCGACCGGACACCGTCGTCCTGCGCCCGCACGCCGTCTACGGCCCGGGCGACCGCACGCTCCTGCCCCGCGTGCTGGGCGCGGTGCGCGGCGGCCGCCTGCTGCTGCTGCCGGGCGACGGCACCGCCCTCCAGTCGCTCACCCACATCCGCAATCTGACCGACGCGGCACTGCTGGCCTGCGACGGGGCCACGGCACCGGGTACGTACAACATCGCCGACGCGGACCCCGTCCCCATCGGCGAAGCCCTGCGCGACCTGCTCGCGGCACGCGGCCTGCGCGTACAACTGCGCCCGCTGCCGAAGGGCGCCGCGTCCTGGGCCGCCACCGCGGCGGAGACCGCCTGGCGACTGGCCCGGCGGCCCGGCCCGCCGCGCATCACCCGGTACGCGATCAGCCACCTCGCCGAGGAACGGACCCTCGCCCTGGACGCGGCCCGCAAGGGCCTCGGCTTCCACCCCGCCCCGACGTCGTTCGACGACGCGGCTTCGTGGTGACACCACCCCGCTCGCCCCAACTCCCCGAAAGCGACCCGCGCATGACGACCTCCCCCTCCACCTACGCGTCCGCGGGCGTCGACATCGAAGCCGGCGATCGCGCCGTGGAGCTGATGAAGGAGTGGGTGAAGAAGACGAAGCGTCCCGAGGTCCTGGGTGGCCTCGGCGGGTTCGCCGGTCTCTTCGACGCCTCCGCCCTCCGGCGCTACGAGCGTCCGCTGCTCGCCTCCGCGACCGACGGTGTCGGTACGAAGGTCGATCTCGCCCGGCAGATGGGCGTGTACGACACCATCGGCCACGACCTCGTCGGCATGGTCGTGGACGACCTCGTCGTCTGCGGCGCGGAGCCGTTGTTCATGACCGACTACATCTGTGTCGGCAAGGTGCATCCCGAGCGTGTCGCCGCGATCGTCAAGGGCATCGCCGAGGGCTGTGTGCTGGCCGGGTGCGCCCTGGTCGGCGGCGAGACGGCGGAGCACCCGGGCCTGCTGGGCCCGGACGACTTCGACGTGGCGGGCGCGGGCACCGGTGTCGTGGAGTACGACCGGCTGCTGGGCGCGGACCGGATCCGGGAGGGCGACGCGGTGATCGCGATGGCCTCCTCCGGTCTTCACTCCAACGGGTACTCGCTCGTGCGGCACGTCGTGTTCGACCGTGCGGGCTGGTCCCTGGACCGGGAGGTGGCCGAGTTCGGCCGCACCCTCGGTGAGGAGCTGCTTGAGCCGACGAAGATCTACTCGCTGGACTGCCTGGCCCTCACCCGTACCGCCGAGGTCCACGCGTTCAGCCACGTCACCGGCGGCGGCCTGGCCAACAACCTGGCCCGGGTCATCCCGGAGCACCTGCACGCTACGGTCGACCGTTCCACCTGGACCCCCGGCGCCGTCTTCGACGTCGTCGGCCAGGCCGGCCAGGTCGAGCGCCTGGAACTGGAGAAGACCCTCAACATGGGCGTCGGCATGATCGCCGTCGTCCCCCAGGAATCGGTCGACGTCGCCCTCGCCACCCTGGAGGACCGGGGCGTCGAATCCTGGGTCGCGGGCGAAATCCTGGCCCGCGGCGATCACCACGCCCCGGCCTCACTGACCGGCACCCACCGCCACTGACTCCCCCGCCCAACGGGCCCGCCTGGACGCGACCTGCTGGGGGCAAGACGTTCCGGACAGTCGACCTCCGTGTCAACCGGCTGTCCGGAAGGCCGCCAACTCCTGGTGACCAGCAGGGCTGTTGGCTACGGCGGTCCTCCCAACCTCCGGGAGGGCCAGTGAGCGCAGGGTTCCCGAGTCCACCGCCGACGCCCCCACGCCCCGGCCCGCCGTCCCTGTGGCAGCGCCTCTCCAGCCACCAGCACTTCCCTGTCTGGCTCACCATGTTCGCCGCCCTCCCGGCGGCAGTGATCACAGCCGCGGCCACCCTCGCGACGGGCGGCAACCGCGCAACACCCCCGCCGAACACGGCAGCGGGCGCCCAGCCGGGCTCCTCGACCGAAGGACGGCCCCCTGCCGCTTCCGCACCGGCTCCGGGGGCCGGTTCCAGCAGCGGTACGTCCACCCCTCCGGGGGCACCGCCCGCCGACGACCCCGCCACCACCAGCCCCTACCAACCCGCCTCCCCACAGCGGCCGTTGAAGCTCCCCGCCTCGGACGGGACCAGCTTCCACTACACCCTGGCCGAACTCGACAAACCCTTCGTGAAACCCTTCGCGCAGCTCAACGCCCCGTCCCTGGACGGGGCCGAGGTCAACTACACGGCCAGCACCGAAACCGTGGTCGACGGCCCGCACATGATCGGCGCCGCGGACAACACGCCCGTCGGCCTCGCGGACCGCAGGCCCGCCACACCCGAGAACTGCGAGGCCGTCGCCACGTCCGGGGCGGACCGGACCTGAAGTTCACGATGACGATCTGGAAGCAGTCCTCACCGCGTAATCACCGAAGGACGCCTCCAGCAGACCGAAGACCCGCCTCCCGTCCTCCGCCACCTCGGCAGCCACCTCGTCCGCCGACCGGCCCGCCAGGGTCAGCCGCATGATGCGCTGGAACAACGCCCTTTGCACGGAGCCCAGTTGGGCGGCAACAACGTACGTCCCGAAGTCGTCACCCGCGACACCGGCCTCCTCCGCCAGGACGTGGGCGAGGGCCTCCTCCCGCTGGTCGTGCAGATCACGCAGGCGGGTCGTGAGGGTCGGGCTGTCGGCGATCATCCGGCAGAACCGCTCCCCCGCGAAGCCGATCACGGGGTCCCGGCGCTCGACCCCGGCGAGGAACTCCCGCCGCAGCGCGGCGAGCGCGGACTCCCCCACGCCCCGCCCGGCGACCGCACGCGCGAGCCCGGCGACGAACTCCCCCTGGTGGTCGAGCGCCAGGTCCTCCTTGCGGGCGAAGTAGTTGGTGACCGTCTTCTTGGCCACCCGGGACGCCACCGCGATGTCCGCGATGGTGGTCGCCTCGAAGCCCTTCTCCATGAACAGCCGGGTCGCATGGTCCGAGATGAGCTGCCTCGTCTCGTACTTCTTGGACTCCCGAAGCCCCATGGCGGGCCCTGCCTCAACGCTCGTCCCTGTACGCATACGAAGAATCTTACCTCCGACGTAAATTTACCCTTGACCACGCGGACAGTCGCGGCGTAACTTTACGTCGCACGTAAATTTCCCACAAGGCTACTTCTCCGAGAGGGTGCTGCCCATGCAGGTTGCCGACGTGAGCAACGAGTTCGACCGCCAGGTCCAGACACTGCTGTCCCAGGGGTACGCGCCCCTGGCCGGCCGAACCGAGGCCGAGTTCCGTGAACTCGTCGAGCCGCTGCGCGCGCAGGTGACGAAACGGGCGGAGCCGATGGCCGCGCCCACCGCGGAGCGCGTGCCGTTCCTCCTGGTGGTGACGCGCGAACTGGTCGCCGTCGAGGAATCACTACCGCTGACGACGCTGGCGGGGAAGACGAAACCGGGGGTCATCGAGTGGACCTTCAAGCCGGGCGAGCTGGAGCAGTTCGTCACGGTGAAGGAGTCGGGGGCACCGGACTCACCGGTGTACGTCGTCTTCGACGTGGAGCGCGGCGAGGAGTTCTGCTCGGCGGTCCCGCTGGACGCGATGGCAGCCCTGAAATCGCGCGCCCGGACGGGGCTGACGCTGGAGGAGGGCATTGCCCTGCTCACGCAGTTCCCGGAAACCCTCGCGAAGAACAAGTGCTATTCGCTCTCGGGATCGCGCCGCGAGAAGGACAAGCGGGTGCCGGCTCTCTGGATCAGCAAGGGCGCCCCGAAACTGGGCTGGTGCTGGCAGGGCAACCCGCACACCTGGCTGGGTATGGCCTCGGCAGGTGAAAGGGCATGACCCTGTAAACGCAGAAAAGCCCCGCACCAATGGTGCGGGGCTTTCCCGTTATCAAAATTTGTTCGGCGGCGTCCTACTCTCCCACAGGGTCCCCCCTGCAGTACCATCGGCGCTGAAAGGCTTAGCTTCCGGGTTCGGA
>NZ_JBIUXN010000008.1:0-246661 GCF_044744005.1 Streptomyces sp. NPDC087440
ACGCCCGGTTACATTCCGAACCCGGAAGCTAAGCCTTTCAGCGCCGATGGTACTGCAGGGGGGACCCTGTGGGAGAGTAGGACGCCGCCGAACAATCATTGTAGAAATGCCCCGTACCGGGAAACCGGTACGGGGCATTTCTGCGTTTAGGGGCAGATTGGAATCCCCTTCAGGATTTCTGTCGACAGGTGCTTGTTCGTGACGCGGAGGTCTAGAGGCGGCCGGCTGATTTCAGGGCCAGGTAGGCATCGGCGAGAGCAGGGGCCAGTTTGTCGGGGGTGGCGTCGACGACCGTCACGCCGTACCGCTCCAGTTTTTCCGCCGTGCGGTCGCGCTGTTCCTGGGTCTGGGCTCCCGCAGCGGCTTCGTACACGGATTCCACCGAGCCGCGGGCCGCGGCCATCTCCTCGACGCGGGGATCGGTGACGGAGGCGACCAGAACGGTATGGCGCTTGGTGAGCTGCGGGAGGACGGGGAGCAGGCCTTCCTCCACGGGGGCGGAGTCGAGGCCGGTGAAGAGAACGACGAGGGAGCGGCGAGGAGCGCAGGCGAGGGCCGCGACGCTGAGGCCGTGCGTGTCCGTTTCGACCAACTCGGGCTCCAACGGCGCCATCGCGTTGACCAGAGCGGGGAGGAGCTCGCCCGAGGAACGGCCCTGGACCTGGGCGCGGATGCGGCGGTCGTAGGCCAGGAGGTCGACCCGATCGCCGGCACGGGAGGCGAGGGCTGCCAGGAGGAGTGCCGCGTCCATGGAAGCGTCGAGCCGCGGGACGTCGCCCACGCGACCGGCGGAGGTGCGGCCGGTGTCCAGGACCAGGAGGATGTGGCGGTCGCGCTCGGGGCGCCAGGTACGTACGGCGACAGTGTTCTGGCGGGCGGTCGCGCGCCAGTCGATGGAGCGGGTGTCGTCCCCGGGGACGTAGTCGCGGAGGCTGTCGAACTCGGTGCCCTCGCCGCGAGTCAATACGCTCGTACGTCCGTCGAGTTCGCGGAGCCGGGCCAGCTTGGACGGCAGGTGCTTCCGGCTGGCGAAGGGTGGCAGGACGCGGACGCTCCAGGGGACGTCGTGGCTGCCCTGGCGTGCGGCCAGGCCCAGGGGGCCGTAGGAGCGGACGGTGACGCGGTCGGAGCGGCGGTCGCCTCGGCGGGTGGGGTGCAACTCCGTGATGAGACGGCGGCGTTCGCCTGCGGGGACGGCTACCTCGTGGCGGGAGGCCGCTGCCTCGGCGGCGGGTGACCAGCTGCTGGGGGGCCAGGCGTCGCGGACGTGGGCTCGCAGAGGGCGGGGGGAGGGATTGGTGACGGCCAGTTGGACTGTGGCGGTTTCACCGAGTCGAACGGATGTGTCACCGGATCGGGTGAATTGGAGCTTTCGCACTGGCGCGGCCAGAGCGTAGTCGCACAGAATTGCGAGTGTCAGGGGTGCATTGACCGCGAGAATCCCCGACCAGTTCGGCGCGAGGATGCCGACGGGGAGTGAGCCGAGGGCCGCGAGCAGAGCGGTTCTTCCGGTGAGGGCCATGGGGTCGTCGCCGTCTCAGCGGGGGACGGGGACGTGGGAGAGGACGGAGGTGATGACGGAGTCGGCGGTGACGCCCTCCATCTCCGCTTCGGGGCGGAGTTGGATGCGGTGACGGAGCGTCGGGAGGGCCAGGGCCTTCACGTCGTCGGGGATGACGTAGTCCCTGCCGGTGAGCCAGGCCCAGGCGCGGGCGGTGCACAGCAGGGCGGTGGCGCCTCGCGGGGAGACGCCGAGCGTTAGTGAGGGGGAGTTGCGTGTGGCACGGCAGATGTCGACGACGTAGCCGGTGATCTCGGGGGACACCGAGGTTGTGGCGACCGCGGTCCTGGCGGCTTCCAGATCGGCCGGGCCGGCGACGGGACGTACGCCCGCCGCCTTCAGGTCCCGGGGGTTGAAGCCTTCGGCGTGACGGGTCAGGACGTCGATCTCGTCCTGGCGGTCGGGGAGGGGGACGGTGAGCTTGAGGAGGAAGCGGTCCAACTGGGCTTCGGGGAGAGGGTAGGTGCCTTCGTACTCGACCGGGTTCTGGGTGGCCGCGACCAGGAAGGGGTCGGGCAGGAGGCGGGGCACGCCGTCGACGGTGACCTGGCGTTCTTCCATCGCTTCGAGGAGGGAGGACTGGGTCTTGGGAGGCGTGCGATTGATCTCGTCGGCGAGGAGGAGGTTGGTGAAGACGGGGCCGGGCTGGAAGGAGAACTCCGCGGTGCGGGCGTCGTAGACCAGGGAACCGGTGACGTCGCTGGGCATCAGGTCGGGGGTGAACTGGACGCGCTTGGTGTCGAGTTCGAGGGAGGCGGCCAGGGCGCGGACCAGCAGGGTCTTGGCGACGCCGGGGACTCCTTCGAGGAGGACATGGCCGCGGCACAGGAGGGCGACGACGAGGCCGGTGACCGCCGGGTCCTGGCCGACCACGGCCTTGGCGATCTCGGTGCGCAGGGCCTCCAGGGAGGCGCGGGCGCGGTCGGGGGTCTCGGCGGGGATCTCTGCGTGCTGGGCGCTCATGAGGCGCGGACCTCTCTTTCGAGGGCGTCGAGTTCGTCGGCCAGGCGGACGAGGCCGGTGTCGTGGGACGGGGTGGGACCGAAGAGAAGGGAGTTGAAGTCCCGTTCGGAGTGCGGGAGTCGGGCGGAGACGGCGGGCAGGAGGTGCGCCGGGGTGTGTGCGTGGGCGGTGGGGACGCCCAGGAGGGAGGAGAGGCGGGTGCGGGTCGCGGAGCGGAGGGCCGAGGCAGCGCGGTCGCGGGCGTTGGAGCGGCGGTAGAGGCGGGCGCGGCCCTCGGTGGTTTCTGAGGCGCGGACGGCGACGGGCAGGCGTTCGGTCACCAGGGGGCCGAGGCGACGGGCGCGCCACAGGGCGGCGAGCAGGGCGGCCAGGGCGAGTTGGGCGGTCGCCCAGAGCCAGCCGGGCGGGATCTGGGAGAGGAATCCGCTGGTGGTGTCGTCGGAGGAACCTCGTTCGCCGGTGGCGGTGGGGTCGTCGAGGGAGGGGAGGTACCAGGTCAGGTGGGGTCGGGAGCCGAGGAGTTGGAGGGCGAGAGAGGCGTTGCCCTGCTGGTCCAGGTGCTCGTTCTGGAGGAAGTCGGGGGTGCCGAGGAGGACGGAGTCACCGTCGGCGGCAGTGGGGAGGCGGAGCAGGGAGGCGCGGCCGTCGACCGGGTAGCAGGAGTCCGCGCCGGAAGAGGAGGGAGCGGGGGAGTAGAGGAGACCGCCCAGGTCTGCGGGACCGGCGGAGGTGGCGGCGGGCAGGGTGCAGCGGGGGGCCAGGGCGGCGACCGGTGCGGGGCGGGAGGCGACGCCCACACCCGGGGCCAGGGTGGAGAGGGCGCTGTTGGACGGGGAGGCGAGGACGGTGCGGCCGCCGGAGGAGGAGGTGGCGCGGTGGAGGCTGTGCAGTTGGGAGGAGGTGAGGAGGTTCGGGGAGGCGACGAGCAGGGTGGTGTCGGGGCCGACGGTGGAGGTGGCCTCGGAGAGCGTGGTGACGACGCGGGTGGAGACGCCGCGCTCCTTGAGGAGTTCCGCGACGGCACGGGTGCCGGCGGGGGAGGCGGAGCGAGGGTCGAGGGCGTCGTGCCGGGAGCCGGACTGGAGGGCGGCGAGGACGATGCCGGAGAGGAGGACGAGGCCCAGGAACACCAGGAGGCCGCGGGAGCGCGTCCAGAGCTGGCGGGCGGTGGGCGAGACCGAGGTCGAGGTGGAGGGCGGCGCGGTCGTCACAGGGCGGCCCACTCGGAGGTCGGCGGGGTGGTGTCGGCCAGGGACGGCTTGGTGCGTTCCAGGTCGAGGTCCAGGTCGCGCAGGCGGAGGTACGCGGCTTCGTCGGCGGTGCGGTCGCCGTACGTGACGTCGTCGAAGGAGCGGGCGGCGGCGTGCAGACGGGTGGCGTGCTCGGGCAGGGTGCGGCCGGCATCGGCGGCGGCCTCGTCGGCGGTGCGGCCGGGGCGCGGGTCGAGCAGGGTGCGTTCCTCCAGGGCGCGGACCAGGGCGCGCATGCGTTCCTGGACGGCGGGGTTCCAGCGCTGGGCAGCGGCGTGCGCCTCGGCTGCGGTGCGGTGTTCGGCGGCGCTGCGGGGGCCGTCGTCGAAGAGGGCGGCGGCCGAGGAGGACGGGGAGCGGCTCGGGGTGCCGAGGCGCCACCACAGGGCCGCGAGGAGCAGGAGGACGACCAGGGCGATGACGGCCAGGCCGAGCGGACCTCCGGGGGTGGCCCCGGAGGCCGCGTCGAAGAGGCCGCCGACCCACTCCCAGAAGCGGTCCAGGGCCCGCTGGAGGAGGTTCGGGTCGTGCTCGTGGTACGCGGGCTCGGACAGTTCGCGTTCCGCCGCTTCGCGGGCGGGGACGCGTGGGATGTCCAGGGGCGGATCGTCGCCCGTGCGGGCCCGGAGCCAGGCCGCGGCAGTGTCCCCCGTCACCGGCACCGCCGCATCAGCTCCCTGGTGTGGGGTCGGCCGACTGTTCCGTTCCGTAGCCGGGGAGGCCGGCGGCGCGGGCGAGGTCCAGGTCGAGGGCCTCGCGGCGGATGCGCTGGTCGATGTAGAGCAGCACCGACACGCCCGCGGAGATCGGGTAGGTGATGCACGCGGCGATCACCGCGCCGATGCTGAGGATGATCAGGTACGTCCAGCCGAACTCCGGAGTGGTGCCCTTCAGCAGGCTGTCCAGGCCGCTGCCGTCCGCGAGCAGGGCGAAGAAGGTGAACAGCATCACGACGAGCATCGAGACGATGCCCGCCAGTACAGCCGTCAGCAGCTGGATGCCGAAGACGCGCCACCAGGAGCCCTGCACCAGCTTCGCGGAACGGCGCAGCGACCGGCCGATCGACTGGCGTTCCAGCATCAGCGCCGGGGACGCCAGAGAGAAGCGGACCCACAGCCAGATCACCAGGACGGAGGCCGCCAGCACGCCGAACGCGGAGAGCAGGGCACCCCCGACCGAGCCGAGCAGAATGCCCGGCAGGGCGGCCACGGTCAGGACCGCCATGGCACCGACCGTCAGCAGCAGGGTCAGGCCCAGCAGATGGGGCAGCCGGGGCTTGGCCTCGCGCCAGGCGTCGCCCAGCGACACCGAGCGCCCCAACACCGAGCGGCTCACCACGATGGTCAGCAGCGCCGTCGTGAAGAGGGTGCCGATCGTGCTGATCAGCAGGCTGGGCACCATGCTGATCATGCTGTCCTGCGTCGCTTCGAGGGACTGGCGCAGCGCCTCGGTCGGGTTCGACTCCGGATCGGCGGTGATCTCCGCGGGCAACGGCAGGACGAACTTCCGCAGGAGGACGTCCGCTATCTGTACGAGCACGGCGACGACCACCGTGACGCCCAGCACCGTCCGCCAGTGGGCGCGCGCCGTGGACACCGAGCCGTCGAGGATGTCGCCCAGGCCCAGCGGGCGCAGCGGGATCACGCCCGGCTTCGCGGCGGGCGGCGGGCCGCCCCAGCCGCCCGGCCCCGGGGCTCCCCAACCGCCACCCTGCGGAGCACCGTTCCACCCCTGCGGGCGCGGGGTCTGGGCGTGGCTGCGCGGCGCGGAGGCGCTCGGCGCGGACCACTGCCCGGCCGGCGGCTGCTCCTTCGACCACTTCGATCCGGATGGCGTGGACTCGGGCGCCCCGTCGGCGGGCCCGGTGCCCCCGGAGTTCTCCGGGGGACGGCCGTCGGAGGGGGCGGGTCCGGGCGAGGCCCAGCCCGGAGAGTCGTTCATCGTCGCTCCTTCACGGTGCCCGACCGCGGACGCGGCGGCTGGTTGCCAGCCATCGTGCCATGGGAGGTGTGCCGGAGGCCCGGCCGCCGTATCCCCTGTCTCTCTTCCGCACCTTCAATTCCCGGTGCGGTACGGGGCAGACTGGGCGGATGGCTGATCACGACGCGCACAGCACGGTGGGCGCAGAACCGCCCACGCTGCCCTCGCTTCGATGGGAGGAGCCCCCCGAGGGGCCGGTCCTGGTGCTCCTCGACCAGACCCGGCTCCCGGTGGAAGAGGTCGAACTGGTCTGCACCGATGTGCCCGCGCTCGTACGGGCCATCCAGAGCCTCGCCGTACGGGGAGCCCCGCTGCTGGGGATCGCCGGGGCGTACGGGGTGGCGCTGGCCGCTCGGCGCGGGTTCGACGTCGACGAGGCCGCGGCGCAACTGGCGGGAGCGCGGCCCACCGCCGTCAACCTCGGGTACGGAGTGCGGCAGGCCGCCGGGGCGCACGCCGCCGCCCTGGAGAAGGGGCTCGGCCAGGACGGGGCCGCGCAGGCCGGGCTGGACGCCGCCCGGGAACTGCACCGGGCGGACGCCGCCGCCAGCGCCGCCATGGCCCGGCACGGGCTCGCCCTCCTCGACGAGCTGCTGCCCGGCGGCAGCCACCGCATCCTGACCCACTGCAACACCGGTGCACTGGTCTCCGGCGGCGAGGGCACCGCGTTCGCCGTGGCGCTGGCGGCGCATCGCCAGGGGCGGCTGCGGCGGCTGTGGGTGGACGAGACGCGGCCGCTGCTGCAGGGCGCCAGGCTCACCGCGTACGAGGCGGCCCGCCACTCCATGGCGTACACCCTCCTGACCGACAACGCGGCGGGCTCGCTGTTCGCGGCGGGCGAGGTGGACGCCGTGCTGATCGGCGCGGACCGGATCGCGGCGGACGGTTCGGTGGCGAACAAGGTGGGGAGCTATCCGCTCGCGGTCCTCGCCAAGTACCACCACGTGCCGTTCATCGTGGTCGCACCGCTGACCACGGTCGACCTGGCGACCCCGGACGGGGCGGCGATCGAGGTGGAGCAGCGGTCCGGGCTCGAAGTGACGGAATTCACCGGGGGCTTCTCGGCGACGGGTACGGAAGGGGGCGGCGGGCAGGTGGTGGCGCCGCTCGGGACACAGGCGTACAACCCCGCCTTCGACGTCACACCACCGGAACTGGTGACGGCGCTCGTCACCGAGGACGGCGCCGTCTCACCGGTGACCGGGACCGCTCTCGCGGAGCTGTGTGCCAGGTCACCACGGGCAACGATGAGCTAATGGGATGATGGCGTTTATGAAAGGTCGCGTTCTCGTAGTTGACGACGACACCGCACTCGCCGAGATGCTCGGCATTGTGTTGCGTGGAGAAGGTTTTGAGCCGTCGTTCGTCGCCGACGGCGACAAAGCGCTGGCTGCGTTCAGGGAGGCCAAGCCGGACCTGGTGCTGCTGGACCTCATGCTGCCCGGACGGGACGGCATCGAGGTGTGCAGGCTGATCCGGGCGGAGTCCGGAGTACCGATCGTCATGCTGACGGCGAAGAGCGACACCGTGGACGTGGTGGTCGGACTGGAGTCCGGCGCCGACGACTACATCGTCAAGCCGTTCAAGCCCAAGGAGCTCGTCGCCCGCATCCGGGCGAGGCTGAGGAGGTCGGAGGAGCCCGCACCGGAACAGCTGGCCATCGGTGATCTCGTCATCGATGTGGCCGGTCATTCGGTGAAGCGGGAGGGGCAGTCGATCGCGCTGACCCCGCTGGAGTTCGACCTGCTGGTCGCGCTCGCCCGCAAGCCCTGGCAGGTGTTCACCCGCGAGGTGCTGCTGGAGCAGGTCTGGGGGTACCGCCACGCCGCGGACACCCGACTGGTCAACGTCCACGTCCAGCGACTGCGCTCCAAGGTCGAGAAGGACCCCGAGCGCCCCGAGATCGTCGTGACCGTACGCGGCGTCGGATACAAGGCCGGACCGAGCTGACATGAACCGAGGCAGTGCTGCTCCGAAGCCCGGGGAGCCGGGAAGCCGTACGGAGCGGACTGCCGCAGCGGACCGCCCCGCACGGGGCCCGAGGAACGACGCCCCGCCGGGCGTCTCCGGCCACCCGGGACGGCGTACGTCCCGGGCCGGCCGGCTGCGCCAGGGCGGTCGCCTCCTCCAGGACGCGGCCCCCGGCGGGCCCGTCCTGCGCCTCGTCGTACGCCTCGTACGACGGCCCCTGCTGCCCGCGATCCGGCTGTGGCGGCGCAACATCCAGCTGCGGGTGGTCGCCACCACCCTGCTGATGTCCCTCGGCGTGGTGCTGCTGCTCGGTTTTGTCGTCATCAGCGCCGTCAGCAACGGACTGCTCAAGTCCAAGGTCGAGGCCGCCCAGAACCAGGCCCGCGGCGGATTCGCCGTCGCCCAGGACCGGGCGAACGCCCCCGACGCCGGCGGCAGGGACAACAACGCGGGCGGCAACGCCGTGCGCAACGCCGCCAACTGGCGCTCCGACCTGGTGGAACAGCTCGCCAGCGGCGGCCAGAAAGCCTTCAACGTGGTCGCCCTCAGCGTCGCCAACGACGAATCCGGCAGCCAGCGCGGCCCCCGCGCCTCCGGCGGCGTCGACCCCCTGGAGAGCGTCCCGGAGGAACTGCGCGACTCCCTCGACCGGCACCCCGAGACCTTCCAGGTCAACTGGCGCATCGTCTACAGCAACGAAGCGCAGCCCTCCGAGCCCGGCCTGATCATCGGCAAGCGCCTCAACGACATCAACGGCAACCCGTACCAGCTGTACTACCTCTTCCCGCTGACGCAGGAGGAGGCCTCCCTCAAGGTCGTCACGAACACCCTGCTCACCGCGGGACTGTTCGTCGTCGTCCTGCTCGGGGCCATCGCCTGGCTCGTCGTGCGCCAGGTCGTCACACCGGTACGGATGGCCGCGGGCGTCGCCGAGCGGCTCTCCGCCGGGCGCCTCCAGGAACGGATGAAGGTCACCGGCGAGGACGACATCGCACGCCTCGGCGAGGCCTTCAACAAGATGGCGCAGAACCTCCAGCTCAAGATCCAGCAGCTGGAGGACCTCTCGCGGATGCAGCGGCGCTTCGTCTCCGACGTCTCGCACGAGCTGCGCACCCCGCTGACGACCGTACGGATGGCCGCCGACGTCATCCACGACTCCAAGAGCGACTTCGACCCGGTGACGGCGCGCTCCGCCGAACTGCTGGTCGGGCAGATCGACCGGTTCGAGTCACTGCTGGCCGACCTGCTGGAGATCAGCCGCTTCGACGCCGGAGCGGCCGCCCTGGAGGCCGAGCCGATAGACCTGCGTGAGGTCGTACGACGGGTGATCGACGCGGCGGAACCCCTCGCCGAACGCAAGGGCACCGTCATCCGCGTCGTCGGCGACGAACAGTCCGTGGTCGTCGAGGCCGACGCCCGGCGCGTCGAGCGGGTGCTGCGCAACCTCGTCGTCAACGCCGTCGAGCACGGCGAGGGACGCGACGTGGTGGTACGGCTGGGGGCCGCCAAGGGCGCCGTCGCCGTGGCGGTACGGGACTACGGCGTCGGCCTGAAACCGGGCGAGGCCACCCGCGTCTTCAGCCGCTTCTGGCGGGCCGACCCCGCGCGGGCGCGCACCACCGGCGGCACCGGGCTGGGCCTGTCCATCGCCGTCGAGGACGCCCGGCTGCACGGCGGCTGGCTCCAGGCCTGGGGCGAGCCGGGCGGCGGATCGCAGTTCCGGCTGACCCTGCCGCGCACCGTGGACGAGCCCCTGCGCGGGTCGCCCATCCCGCTGGAGCCCGAGGACTCGCGGCGGGCACGCGCCCGCGTGGCAGAGGCGGAGCAGGCGGCGGGGCGGGACGCCGGGAACACGCGGATCAGCTCCATCCCCGTACAGCAGACGGGGGAGCGGCGGGCCGGGCCGATACCCGCGCCGCGCACGGCGGCCGTTCCGGCCGACCCGACGGCGCTGCCGGGCAACGGGGCACGGGTCGTCTCGCGCAGGGCGGGCGAAGACGTGTCCGAGGAGCGCGCTGCCACCGGCGCCGGTGACAGCGACGACAGGGACACCGACGTACGCGACAGTGGTGGGGACGCCGCCGCGACAGCGGCACACGAGGGCCGCGACAGTGACGCGGACGACGGCGACAGGGATGCGCGCGAGGGCCGCGACAGTGCCGGCGGCGCACCCCGGAACAGGGACCGGGAGGACAGCCCGCGTGGGCGTTGAGGGGCACAGCCGCAGCAGGAACCGTACGAACGACGGCAGGACCGTCCCAGCGCGCGGACTGCGGGTCACCGCACTGGTGGCCGGTGCGGGCCTGCTGCTGACCGCCGCCGGCTGCGGGTCCATGCCCGACCACGGCGACGTGCGCGAGGTCAAGGCGTCGCCCCAGGTCGACACGCAGGTGCGTGTCTACAGCGTGCCGCCGCGCCCGGGAGACGGCCCCCGGGCCATCGTCGACGGCTTCATGGAGGCCATGACCAGCGACGACCCCGGCTTCGACACCGCGCGCAAGTACCTGACCCGCGACGCCTCGAAGACGTGGAACCCCGGCAGCACCGCCACCATCCTCAGCGGCGCGGTGCCCAACCCGGCAGAGACGACTTCCGGCCAGAACAGCAGGACCATCACGTTCAAGATCTCCGGCGAGCGGATCGCCGAGCTGGACAAGCAGAGCGCGTACCAGCCGCTGTCCGGTGTGTACGAGCAGCCGCTGCACCTGGTCAAGGAGAAGGGGCCGGGGAAGAAGGACACCGCGGAGTGGCGCATCGAAAACCCGCCGCCGGGCCTGGTGCTCGGCGAGTCGGACTTCCAGCGCATCTTCCGGTCCGTGAACAAGTACTACTTCGCCGTGACCGCGGGCGACTCCGGGCTGCGCGCGCTGGTCGCCGACCCCGTCTACGTACGCAAGCGCACCGATCCGCAGACCCGGCTCGACCCCGTGGCGCAGGCGGTGAAGGCGGTCATGGACGGGCCGTCCGCCTGGCTGCGCCACTCGGTCTACTCGCGCTTCCCCAGCAAGGCGGCGCTGAAGAAGGGCACCAAGACGCTGCCCATCGGCGACCACAACTCGCTGAAGGTGCCGCTCAACACGGAGTCGGCGGACGCCGACCGCAAGCGCTGCATGGACATGGCGGCCCAACTCCTCTTCACACTCCAGGACCTGACGTCCTCGACCCGGATCGATCAGGTGGAGATGATGCGGCCCGACGACTCGTCGCTGTGCACGCTGCAGAAGAGCAGCGCCAGCGTCTACGCACCGGGCGGTGTCGCCGATTCGCCCAACCACCTGTACTTCCTGGACAACGAACGACACCTCGTGCGCATGCTCAGCGCCAGCGAGAACGGGCCGCAGGAGGCGGTGCCGGGGGCGATCGGCGAGCGGCGGATGGTCGTGCGGTCGGCCGGGATCTCCCGCGACGAGAAGAACGTGGCCGCCGTGATGGACGACGGACACCGGCTGAACGTGGGGCCGATCATGGCGGGTGCGCCCGAAGCCAGGACGGCGTACCGCAGTGATCCGGGGGCCAGGGAGACACTGTCCGCGCCGAGTTGGGACGGCATGGGGGACCTGTGGTTCGCCGACCGGGACCAGCGGCGGCCGCGCGTGATGCGCCTGGTGGACGGCCGGGGCACCGCGCAGCCGGTGTCGATCGAGCGCCTCGGCGAGGGGTACGTCGACTCGCTGCGGGTGTCGGCGGACGGGGTGCGGGTCGCGTTGCTCGTCGTGGGCAAGGACCAGCGCAAGACGCTCAAGATCGGACGGGTCGACCGCACCAACGGCCCCGGTGGCCCCGAGGTCAGGATCGTGGGACTGCGGTCCGCCGCCCCGCAGATGGAGGACGTGACCGCGATGTCCTGGGCCGGGCAGAGCCGGCTCGTGGTGGCCGGGCGGGAGGCCGGGGGAGTGCAGCAGATGCGGTACGTCCGTACGGACGGCTCCAGTTCGGCGGAGGGGCTGCTGCCCGGCGCCAACCAGGTGACGGCCGTCGCCGCCTCGGACGCCGAGGGGGCGGCGGTGCTGGCGCAGACGAAGGACGACGGGATCGTGCGGCTGCCGCCGGGGGCGAACTGGAAGACGCTGGTCGATGCCGGGTCGATGCCGGTCTATCCGGGGTAGGGGCGGGGCCGCCGGGGTGCGTGGGGAGCGCTTCGGTGGGTGCGTTCGGTTGGTTCCGTGAGGTGCGACCGGTCGCTGCGGTGAGGTGTGACGGTGGGCTCGACTCCTGGTTTTCCACAGGGGGTTGGGCCCGCTTTCGTGCGTTGTCCACAGGGGTGGCGGGAGGGGGAGCTCCCCGGCACAGTGAAGACATGAAGCAATTACGGGGAGTTTGGCGGGAATTCACCGCTCTGGTCCTGCCGGTGGCCTGCGCGGGGTGCGGCAGACCGCGGGAGCCGTCCGGGGTCTGCGCGGAGTGCGCCGGGGCGGTGTACGGGGGTGAGCCGGGGCGCGTACGGCCCTCGCCGGAACCGCCGGGACTGCCCGTCGTGCACGCGGCGGCACGCTACGAGGACGCCCCCAGGGCGGTGCTCCTCGCGCACAAGGAACGCGGCGCGCTCGGCCTGGCGGGAGTGCTGGGGCGGGCGTTGGCGGGGGCGGTGCGGAGCGCGGCGGGGGAGGCGGGTGGAGGGGTGGTGGGGGTGGGGCGTGGGTGGGGTGGGGAGGGAGGGGAGGGGGAGGAGGGGGAGCCCCCGGGGGCGTATCCCCCGGGCGGTTGGGTAAGTGCACCCCCAGTGGACGCGATGCAGGAACTGGTGCTGGTACCCGTGCCGTCCGCCCGGCGATCGGTCGCCGCGCGGGGGCAGGACCCGGTGCGGCGGATCGCCTTCGTGGCAGCCGGTGAGCTGCGCCGGAGCGGGACGCCGGCCCGGGTGGCGCCGGTGCTGCGGCAGTCTCGCCGGGTCGGTGACCAGGCGGGCCTGAACGCCCGTGAGCGGCTGGCGAACCTGGCCGGGGCCCTGGAGGTGGTTCCCGGTGGTACGAGGCTGCTGGTGGGCGGCCGGACGGGTTTCCGGGCGGTCTCCCGGGTGGTCCTGGTGGACGACCTGATGACCACCGGTGCGTCGCTGTCCGAGGCGGCGCGTGCACTGCGGGCCGAGGCGGCGCGTGCGCTGCGGGCCCGGCCGGGTGCGTACGCCAGGCGCAGGGGGAGACCCGGAAGGTCCGGGGAGTACTTCCGTACGCCTGCGGGAAGGCCCGGCAATAGTGGATTCCCGTCGATCGCGGCAGCGGTTGTCGCGGCTCCGCCGAAATCTTTCGAAATAAACTGGAACTGAGCGGGAACTTGCATCGTTGCAGGTAGTGAGAGGGAAAAACCACCTGAACGGAGGTACGTGCCGGTAGCGGGTGCCGATACCCGGCCGGGCGGGCTATGTTCAGAAGTGAGGAATAGCGGTCGCTGTGCCTCACTTATTGCACTGCCGTGCTTCAGGTTTTCCCTCGCGCCCCGAAAGTCGGGGGTGTGGATCTTCCCCACGGGGGAGGAGGAGAGGAAGTCGCCTAGTCCGAGACTTCGGGACTGAACCGGAGTCTGGTGCAAAAAGGGAGACGCTCCGCAGCGAGCGGAGCAATCCGGGAACGGAGTTCTGCGTGGACATCGTCGTCAAGGGCCGCAAGACAGAGGTACCCGAGCGGTTCCGCAAGCACGTGGCGGAGAAGCTCAAGCTGGAGAGGATCCAGAAGCTCGACGGCAAGGTGATCAGCCTCGACGTGGAGGTGTCCAAGGAGCCCAACCCGAGGCAGGCGGACCGGTCCGACCGTGTGGAGATCACGGTCCACGGACGCGGTCCCGTGATCCGGGCCGAGGCATCGGCGGGCGACCCGTACGCGGCGCTCGACCTGGCGACCGGAAAGCTCGAAGCGAGGCTGCGCAAGCAGCACGACAAGCGGCACACCCGTCGCGGCACCGGCAGGCTCTCCGCCGCCGAGGTCGGTGCGGCGGTTCCCGACGCGGCGGTCATCGACGGCGACGGCCAACTCGTCGTCGACCACGCCGAGTCGGACGGCGGCGTGCCCACCAAGAAGATCGGCTCGCTGGAGGTACAGGGCGACGGGCCGCTGATCGTCCGCGAGAAGACCCACGTCGCCGCACCCATGTCGCTCGACCAGGCGCTGTACGAGATGGAGTTGGTCGGCCACGACTTCTATCTCTTCGTCGACGCGGAGACCAAGGGACCGAGCGTCGTCTACCGGCGACACGCCTACGACTACGGCGTCATCCACCTCGACACCGACCCGCTGGCGGAGTCCGAGGCCGGCGGCGCGGGCGGCGCACTCGGCGGATGAGTGTCCCCAGGCGGCGCACGAGCCGCCGTACCACCTGAAGGTGGTGTCCCCGGAGAGTGTCCGCACCTCCGGGGACACCGGTGTGTGCACCCTGAAGCGAGTCCTGAAGCGACCGCTCCGACGCCGGGGCATGGAATCATGTCACCGCAAGTCAAGAAGTGCTCTGCGGACCGTGGTTGGCGCAGCACACGAACTTCGGGCCATGGCCTCAGGGGGAGGAACGATGGCGGACAGCTTCGGTCCGGTGCACGGCGGCGACTACGCCCGGAATCTTGACCGCGGTCCGAGCCGCGCGGGCGACCGTGACGAAGGCCGCGACGAGGGCGCGTTCCGCAAGGAGCCGATCAGGGTCCTCGTGGTCGACGACCACGCGCTGTTCCGGCGCGGGCTGGAGATCGTCCTCGCGCAGGAGGAGGACATCCAGGTCGTCGGCGAGGCCGGGGACGGCGCGGAGGCCGTCGACAAGGCGGCCGACCTGCTGCCGGACATCGTGCTGATGGACGTGCGGATGCCCCGGCGCGGCGGGATCGAGGCATGCACCTCGATCAAGGAGGTGGCACCCAGCGCGAAGATCATCATGCTGACGATCAGCGACGAGGAGGCCGACCTCTACGACGCGATCAAGGCCGGTGCGACGGGGTACCTGCTGAAGGAGATCTCCACGGACGAGGTGTCCACGGCGATCCGGGCGGTGGCCGACGGGCAGTCGCAGATCAGCCCCTCGATGGCGTCGAAACTGCTCACCGAGTTCAAGTCGATGATCCAGCGGTCCGACGAGCGCCGGCTGGTGCCCGCGCCCCGGCTGACCGATCGCGAACTGGAAGTGCTCAAGCTGGTGGCGACCGGGATGAACAACCGGGACATCGCCAAGGAGCTGTTCATCTCCGAGAACACCGTGAAGAACCACGTGCGGAACATCCTGGAGAAGCTCCAGCTGCATTCGCGCATGGAGGCCGTGGTGTACGCGATGCGGGAGAAGATCCTGGAGATCCGCTAGCCGGAACCCCCACCGGCCGCCCCCCGTCGGCCGGTCGCCCCCCGGCCGGACCCCCCGCTACGCGTCCAGCGCCGCCCTCAGCGGCGCGTGCAGTTCCGCGGGAGTCGTGCGGTCCAGGCGGACCTCCGTGCAGCCGACCCAGGACGCCGCCTCCCACAGGGCCTTCGCCATGTCCCCCACCGCCTTCGCGGACTCCACCGAGACCTGCCGGGCCACCAGCACGGAGCCCTCGCGGGCCGGGTCGACCCGGCCCAGCAGCCTGCCGCCCGCCAGCAGCGGCATCGCGAAGTACCCGTGGACGCGCTTGGGCTTGGGGACGTACGCCTCCAGGCGGTGCGTGAAGCCGAAGATCCGCTCCGTGCGAGGCCGGTCCCAGATCAGCGAGTCGAAGGGCGACAGCAGCGTCGTGCGGTGCCGTCCGCGCGGGACGGTGGCCAGGGCCTGCGGGTCCGCCCACGCGGGCCTGCCCCAGCCCTCGACCTCGACCGGCACCAGACCCGAGTCCGCGATCACCTCGTCCACCTGGGCGTTCTTCAGCCGGTGGTAGTCGGAGATGTCCTCCCGGGTGCCCACTCCCAGGGAGCGTCCGGCGAGGCCGACCAGGCGGCGTACGCACTCCGTGTCGGAGAGGTCGTCGTGCTGGAAGGCCTCGGGGATCGCGCGCTCGGCGAGGTCGTACACCCGCTTCCAGCCGCGCCGCCGGGTGCAGACCACGTCGCCGTGCATCAGGGCGCGTTCGACGGCGACCTTGGACTCCGACCAGTCCCACCACTCGCCGCCGTTCTTCGCGCCGCCCAACTCGGTGGCTGTGAGCGGGCCTTCGGCGCGCAGTTGCTTGATCACGCGGTCGTACGCGCCGTCGCTCAGCTCGTGGTGCCACTGCGGGCGGGCGCGGTAGGCGCGGCGGCGGAACGCGAAGTGCGGCCACTCCTCGACCGGGAGGATGCAGGCCGCGTGCGACCAGTACTCGAAGGCGTGGGTCTCCTGCGACCAGTACGCGTCCTCGACCGTGCGGCGCTCGACGGCTCCCAGGCGGGCGTACGGAATCAGCTCGTGCGACCGGGCCAGCACGGAGATCGTGTCGAGCTGCACCGCGCCCAGGTGCCGCAGCACGCCCCGGACTCCCGCGCGGCGGTCGGGGGCACCCAGAAATCCCTGTGCGCGCAAGGCGATCCGGCGTGCTTCGTCGGCGGAGAGGGCGACCGTTGCGGGCGGCTGGAAGGTCATGGAAACAGCCTAGAGGGCGGCACTGACATCGAGCGCGGGGCCGTCGGCAGCGGGCGCGGGGAGCTCCCCGGCACCTCGTGCGGGCAGGTACGGGTGCAGTCCCGGCAGGCCCAGGTCCGAGGGGAGCAGCGAGCCGACCCAGGCGTCCCGGGTGGTGCCCTGGTGGACGGTGGCGGCCCGCTGGACGCCCTCCATGGTGAAGCCCAGCTTGCGGGCGACGGCGCGCGAGGGCTCGTTGCCGACCTCCGCCCGCCAGATGATCCGGTCGACGCCCAGGGTGGCGAGCGCCCAGCGGATCACCTCGGTCGCCGCCTCGGTGACGCAACCGCGTCCCCTGTG
Organism: Streptomyces sp. NPDC087440; assembly: GCF_044744005.1. Taxonomy (NCBI): domain Bacteria; kingdom Bacillati; phylum Actinomycetota; class Actinomycetes; order Kitasatosporales; family Streptomycetaceae; genus Streptomyces; species Streptomyces sp. NPDC087440. Next base: position 16,561 of record NZ_JBIUXN010000008.1, read on the forward strand.
GGGCTTCGCCGTCCAGTAGCCGAGTTCCCAGGTGCCGGGCGCCAGGTGGAAGCCGATGCCGACCGCGCCGAGGAGTTCGCCGCCGCCGCGCGGGCGCACCGCGAAGTGGAAGCCGGTGCCGGTGCGCAGGCCCTCGCCGGAGATCTGCTCGACGAAGAACACCGCGTCCGTGTGCTCGTACGGTGAAGGAAGGGTGGTCCAGCGCAGGATGTCGGGGTCCTGGACGGTCCGGAACACCTCGTCCGTGTCGGCGGCCGCGAAGGGCCGCAGTTCGAGGCGTTCTGTGCTCAGTACGAAGGGTTCCATGAACGGATTCTGGTGCCGGCCCGTGCCGAGAGCGAACACTTTTCGAGTGCTGCCCGGCACCTTCGGGCGGCGCGGGACGTTCACCGTGTTGACAGTGGTGCGCCTTCACAGCTGTGGACCTCCCGGGGCGGCTGGGTCCTCGCTTACGATGGCCGTTGCGGTGGGGCCCGCCTGCCGTGCCCGCGCCAAAGTCAGTACCGACCAGAAGTCACACCGACCCAGTGCACAGGCCCGACCGGCAAGGAGACCAGCCTCAGTGTCCGTCTTCAACAAGCTCATGCGTGCAGGCGAAGGCAAGATCCTGCGCAAACTGCACCGCATCGCGGACCAGGTCAACTCCATCGAAGAGGACTTCGTCAACCTCTCCGACGCCGAGTTGCGCGCCCTGACCGATGAGTACAAGCAGCGTCACGCCGACGGCGAGAGCCTCGACGACCTGCTGCCCGAGGCCTTCGCGACCGTCCGCGAGGCGGCCAAGAGGGTCCTCGGCCAGCGCCACTACGACGTCCAGCTGATGGGCGGCGCCGCGCTGCACCTCGGTTATGTCGCCGAGATGAAGACCGGTGAGGGCAAGACCCTCGTCGGCACGCTCCCCGCGTATCTGAACGCACTGTCCGGCAAGGGCGTGCACCTGATCACCACGAACGACTACCTCGCCGAGCGCGACTCCGAGCTGATGGGCCGGGTGCACAAGTTCCTCGGCCTGGAGGTCGGCTGCATCATCGCGAACATGTCGCCGGCCGAGCGCCGCGCACAGTACGCCTGCGACATCACGTACGGCACGAACAACGAGTTCGGCTTCGACTACCTCCGCGACAACATGGCCTGGTCGCAGGACGAACTCGTCCAGCGCGGCCACAACTTCGCGATCGTCGACGAGGTCGACTCGATCCTCGTCGACGAGGCCCGTACGCCGCTGATCATCTCCGGCCCCGCCGACCAGGCCACCAAGTGGTACGGCGACTTCGCGAAGCTCGTGACCCGCCTGAAGAAGGGCGAGCCGGGCAACCCGCTGAAGGGCATCGAGGAGACCGGCGACTACGAGGTCGACGAGAAGAAGCGCACCGTCGCCATCCACGAGCCGGGTGTCGCGAAGGTCGAGGACTGGCTGGGCATCGACAACCTCTACGAGGCCGTCAACACCCCGCTCGTCGGTTACCTCAACAACGCGATCAAGGCCAAGGAACTCTTCAAGAAGGACAAGGACTACGTCGTCATCGACGGCGAAGTCATGATCGTCGACGAGCACACCGGCCGTGTGCTCGCGGGCCGCCGCTACAACGAGGGCATGCACCAGGCGATCGAGGCGAAGGAAGGGGTGGACATCAAGGACGAGAACCAGACCCTCGCCACGATCACCCTGCAGAACTTCTTCCGCCTCTACGACGGTCTGTCCGGCATGACCGGTACGGCGATGACCGAGGCCGCGGAGTTCCACCAGATCTACAAGCTGGGCGTCGTGCCGATCCCGACCAACCGGGACATGGTCCGCATCGACCAGTCGGACCTGATCTACCGCACCGAGGTCGCCAAGTTCGCGGCGGTCGTCGACGACATCGTCGAGAAGCACGAGAAGGGCCAGCCGATCCTGGTCGGCACCACCTCGGTCGAGAAGTCCGAGTACCTGTCGCAGCAGCTCGCCAAGCGCGGTGTGCAGCACGAGGTGCTCAACGCCAAGCAGCACGACCGTGAGGCGCCGATCATCGCCCAGGCCGGCCGCAAGGGTGCCGTGACCGTCGCCACGAACATGGCCGGTCGCGGTACGGACATCAAGCTCGGCGGCAACCCGGACGACCTCGCCGAGGCCGAGCTGCGCCAGCAGGGCCTGGACCCGGAGGAGCACATCGAGGAGTGGGCGGCCGCGCTGCCCGCCGCCCTGGAGCGTGCCGAGGCCGCGGTGAAGGCCGAGCACGACGAGGTGAAGGCGCTCGGCGGCCTGTACGTCCTGGGCACCGAGCGGCACGAGTCGCGCCGTATCGACAACCAGCTGCGCGGCCGTTCCGGCCGTCAGGGCGACCCGGGCGAGTCCCGGTTCTACCTGTCGCTGGGCGACGACCTGATGCGTCTGTTCAAGGCGGCCATGGTCGAGCGCGTCATGGCGATGGCGAACGTCCCCGACGACGTGCCGATCGAGAACAAGATGGTCACCCGTGCCATCGCCTCCGCACAGTCGCAGGTCGAGCAGCAGAACTTCGAGACCCGCAAGAACGTCCTGAAGTACGACGAGGTCCTCAACCGCCAGCGCGAGGTCATCTACGGCGAGCGCCGTCGTGTCCTGAAGGGCGAGGACCTGCACGAGCAGATCAAGCACTTCATGGACGACACGATCGACGCCTACATCCAGGCCGAGACCGTCGAGGGCTTCGCCGAGGAGTGGGACCTGGACCGCCTGTGGGGCGCGTTCAAGCAGCTCTACCCGGTGAAGATCACCGTCGAGGACCTGGAGGACGCGGCGGGCGACCGCGCCGGGATCACGGCGGAGTTCATCTCGGAGTCCGTCAAGGACGACATCTACGAGCAGTACGCGGCCCGCGAGAAGCAGCTCGGCTCGGAGATCATGCGCGAGCTGGAGCGCCGCGTGGTGCTGTCCGTGCTGGACCGCAAGTGGCGCGAGCACCTCTACGAGATGGACTACCTCCAGGAGGGCATCGGCCTGCGCGCCATGGCGCAGAAGGACCCGCTGGTGGAGTACCAGCGCGAGGGTTTCGACATGTTCAACGCCATGATGGACGGCATCAAGGAGGAGTCCGTCGGCTACCTGTTCAACCTGGAGGTCCAGGTCGAGCAGCAGGTCGAGGAGGTCCCGGTGCAGGACGGTCCCTCGCTCACCAAGGAGGACGCCGTGCCCGCGGGCGCCTCGCGTCCGGAGATCCACGCGAAGGGCCTGGAGGCTCCGCAGCGTCCGGACCGGCTGCACTTCTCCGCGCCGACCGTGGACGGCGAGGGCGGCATCGTCGAGGGCGACTTCGAGAACGCCGGCGCCGACGGGCCGACCCGTTCGGAGTCCGACGGCATGACCCGTGCCGAGCGTCGCAAGGCGCAGAAGGCCGCGGGCAGCCGTCGCCGTAAGAAGTAGTTCCTGGCGGTACGTTTCCGGGCGCGCGCTCCTTCGGGGGTGCGCGCCCGGCGGTGTTTCCCGCCCTCTCAGGCCCTCGCGGGCGCCTTTTCGCCGCCCAGCTCCAGGGCGGTGCAGCGCCAGCGCCGGTCGGGGGTCTGCTCCAGCCGGAAGGCCATGGCGCGCACCTGTTCGCCGGCGCCGATGCCGGCGCACGCCTCGATGACGCCGGGGCGGGGGCTGAAGCCGCGGCAGTGCCGCACGACGGGGCGCACGCCCCGGGTGCGGAACGGTGTCCTGGGGGCGTGGTCGAGCAGCTGGTCGTAGGCGTCGCGGAACATCAGGTTCAGCATGCTGTGCGCCGGGCGCTGTCCGCTGAGCACGGCCAGCAGCAGTTCCGCGAACTGTCGCTGCGGGGTGCGAGGGGCCTGCGGCCGGGTGCGGGCGCCGGAGGGGCCGCGGGAGTCGCGACGGGTGGTGCCGGGCCGGGTCGTCGTGCTGTGCATGGAGATCGCCCCGCTCTGCCGGGCCGGTGGGATACCGGGCGGTAACTTCTGGTGGAGCATCTTGTACGGGGCCGGGCCGCCCGGCGGCAAGAGGCGCACGGGGCCCCGGCGCACCACTGGCCGAATCACCTATCAGGGTGGCCGCCGGACCCGGGGGCGGGGCGGGCACGGGGGGCGTGCGGCGCCGGGTGGACGGCCGCGCGGGGGGACCGCCGCCCTGATGGGGGACCCGGAACGTACTCTTGAGGCCCAGCTGTTGCCCTGTCGAGAAGCCCTTCCGGCCAGGGAAGCGACGACGAAAGCGGCCCCGATGCGCGTCTACGTACCTCTCACCCTTCCCGGTCTCGCGGCGGCGCACAAGGCCGGTGAGCTGGGGCCCGGACCGCTCGTCGCGTACGCGGTGACGCCGGGCCTGCGCGAGTGGTACGTCTCGGACGACATCGAGGAGCTGGAGTACGCCGCCCTGGGGCGCGCCGCGGCCGCCTCGCTGCGGCTGGTCGCCGGGGACCCCGCGGCCGAGCGCCGCCGCATCGTGGTCGCCGCGGACGTCGCGGACACCCTGGTGACCGCCGACCCCGACGGGCGGGGGATGGACGCCGGGGCCATCGGCGAGGTGCGCGTCGAGGGAGTCGTACCGCTGAAGAAGGCGGCGGCCGTGCACGCGGACGCCGACGACGCGCGCGAGGACGTGACGGCCGCGGCCGCCGCCCTGGGGGCTGCGGACCTCGGGGACGACGACGCGCAGTTCGTGGTGGACGGCGCGGAGGACCACGAGCTGCTGTGGTTCGGGGTGCAGGAGATTCCCGGGCTGCTGGGCTGAGGTGCCCGGGCGGGGGTCCGCACCCTGGTCAGTGGCTTTGTCAGTGGCGGTGGGTAACGTTCTTTCATGAGGACGCACCTGGTCTGGGACTGGAACGGCACACTGCTCGACGACATCCACGCGGTCGTGGGGGCCTCGAACGCCGCCTTCGCGGAGATCGGCCTGGCACCGATCACCGTCGAGCGCTACCGCGAGCTGTACTGCATACCGATCCCCAGGTTCTACGAGCGGCTGATGGGCCGCCTGCCCACCGACGCGGAATGGCTCGTCATGGACGCCGCCTTCCACCGGCACTACGTCGAACTGCGGGCGGCCTGCGGGCTGACCGACGGGGTCGAGGAGATACTCACCGGCTGGGGTGCGGCCGGGCGCAGCCAGTCGCTGCTGAGCATGTACGGGCACGACGAGCTGGTGCCCGTGGTGCGCGGCTACGGCATCGAGCGCCACTTCGTGCGGGTCGACGGCCGCACCGGTCCCTCCGGGGGCACCAAGGCGGAGCACATGGTGCGCCACCTCGCCGCCCTTCAGGACGTCGACCCGGCGCGCGTGGTGGTCATCGGCGACGCGGTCGACGACGCCCTGGCGGCGGCGCACGTCGGCGCGGGCGCGGTGCTCTACACGGGCGGCTCGCACAGCCGGGCCGTGCTGGAGGCCGCCGGGGTGCCGGTGGTGGACTCGCTGACGGACGCGGTGCGCATAGCGGAGGACATGGCGGCCTGAGAGCCCCGCGCACAGGCCACCCCGGGGCTCCTGGCGCCCGGTGCCCGGGCCCCAGGCCCCGGGGCGCGGGTGCTCAGGTCACCGGGGCCTTCGCCCGCAGGACGGTCAGGAACTCGCGCATCCAGCGCGAGTGGTCCGGCCAGGCGCGCGCCGACACCAGCGTGCCGTCGACGACCGCCTCCGCGTCCTGGAAGGTCGCCCCGGCACTCTGCATGTCCAGCTCCAGCGCCGGATACGCGGTGACCCTGCGACCGCTGAGCGCGCCCACCGCCGCGGTCAGCAGCGGCCCGTGGCAGATCTGGGCGACGGGCTTGTCGGTGTCGAAGAACGACTTGAGGATCTTGCGCAGCTCGGGGTCGTTGCGCAGGTACTCGGGGGCGCGGCCGCCGGGGATCACCAGCGCCACGTAGTTGCCGGGGTCCACCTCGGAGAAGGCGAGGTCGGCGGGCCAGGTGTAGCCGGGCTTCTCGGTGTACGTGTCGAAGCCCGCCTCGAAGTCGTGCACCACGAAGCGCAGCTGCTTGCGGGCCGGTGCGGCGATGTGGACGTCGTACCCCTCCTCGCGCAGCCGTTGGTAGGGGTAGAGCACTTCGAGGCTTTCGGCGGCATCGCCCGTGACGATGAGGATCTTCGCTGACATGGCAGCTCCGCGGAGAGGGGGAGTGGACGGTGGTTCGGCCAACGTGCCCCCGGGCGCCGCTTTTGCCAAGGGGGCGTGCGCGTGCCGGACCCCTCCACGCGCCCACCGGACTCCACACGCCGTGACCGACGAGGCACACGGGGCCCCTGTGCCGGAATGGACAAAGCGTCGAACTCCTCCGCGTTTTGTCCAACGCCCCGCGAATAACGCCTCCCGGGCAAGGAGGGATAGCCTGGTGCCGTGATCAGCGCGATACGCCTCGGGGGCGGTGCAGCCCCCGGCCTTCGCCCGGCGCACTACCGTGCCCGGGCCACCGCTGGTTTTCCGACCCCGGACACGACGCCGAAACCGGCGTCCGGCCCGGGTGTCATCGTGATCCCACTTCGCGGCACAACGTCAGAAGCGACCGGAGACACCGCGTCGTGGCGTTGTACTTTCTCCACCACCTACGTCACGCAACGGCGCGCGACAGGAGCCAGAGGACATGCAGACCAAGCTGGACGAAGCCAAGGCCGAGCTGCTCGCACGGGCCGCCCGGGTAGCTGAGAACAGCCCGGCGGGGGGACTAACTCCGACTGGGTCCGAGAGCGAAGGGGCGCCCGACCAGGACGCGCTGCTCGCGTACCTCCAGCGCTATTACCTGCACACAGCCCCGGAAGACCTCAGCGACCGCGACCCGGTCGACGTCTTCGGGGCGGCGCTTTCGCACTACCGGCTGGCGGCGAACCGCCCGCAGGGCACGGCGAACGTACGGGTGCACACCCCGACCGTCGAGGAGAACGGGTGGACGTGCAGTCACTCGGTCGTGGAAGTCGTGACGGACGACATGCCCTTCCTCGTCGACTCGGTGACCAACGAGCTGTCCCGGCAGGGCCGCGGCATCCACGTCGTCATTCACCCCCAGGTGCTGGTGCGCCGTGACGTGACCGGCAAGCTCATCGAGGTGCTCTCCAAGCAGATCACCGGCGAGCTGCCGCACGACGCGATCGTCGAGTCGTGGATCCACGTCGAGATGGACCGCGAGACCGACCGCGGCGACCTCAAGCAGATCACCGCCGACCTGCTGCGCGTCCTGTCCGACGTCCGCGAGGCCGTCGAGGACTGGGAGAAGATGCGCGACTCCGCGCTGCGCATCGCCGACGAGCTGCCCGGCGAGCCCAAGGCCGCCGACCTCCCCGACCAGGAGGTCGAGGAGGCCCGCGAGCTGCTGCGCTGGCTGGCCGCCGACCACTTCACCTTCCTCGGCTACCGCGAGTACGAGCTGACCGGCGAGGACTCCCTCACGGCCGTCCCCGGCACCGGGCTCGGCGTCCTGCGCTCCGACCCGCAGCACCACGAGGACGACGAGACGCACCCCGTCTCCCCGTCGTTCTCCCGGCTGCCCGCCGACGCCCGCGCCAAGGCCCGCGAGCACAAGCTCCTGGTGCTCACCAAGGCCAACAGCCGCGCCACCGTGCACCGTCCCTCGTACCTCGACTACGTCGGTGTGAAGAAGTTCGACGCCGAGGGCAACGTGGTGGGCGAGCGCCGTTTCCTCGGCCTGTTCTCCTCCGCCGCGTACACCGAGTCGGTGCGCCGCGTCCCCGTCATCCGGCGCAAGGTCGCCGAGGTCCTCGAAGGCGCCGGTTTCACCGCCAACAGCCACGACGGCCGCGACCTGCTCCAGATCCTGGAGACCTACCCGCGCGACGAGCTGTTCCAGACGCCCGTCGACCAGCTGCGCTCCGTCGTCACGTCCGTGCTCTACCTCCAGGAGCGGCGCCGGCTGCGGCTGTACCTGCGCCAGGACGAGTACGGCCGCTACTACTCGGCGATCGTCTACCTGCCGCGCGACCGCTACACCACCGGTGTGCGCCTGCGCCTGATCGACATCCTCAAGGAGGAGCTCGGCGGCACCAGCGTCGACTTCACCGCCTGGAACACCGAGTCGATCCTCTCCCGCCTGCACTTCGTCGTCCGCGTCGAGCCCGGCACCGAGCTCACCGTCCTCACCGAGGCCGACGTCGAGCGCATCGAGGCCCGCCTCGCGGAGGCCGCCCGCTCCTGGTCCGACGGCTTCGCCGAGGCCCTCAACGCCGAGCTCGGCGAGGAGCGCGCCGCCGAACTGCTGCGGCGGTACGGTCACGCCTTCCCCGAGGGCTACAAGGCCGACCACTCGCCGCGCGCCGCGGTCGCCGACCTGGTGCACCTGGAGCAGCTCAGCCAGGGCGTCAAGGACTTCGCCCTCAGCCTGTACGAGCCGGTGGGCGCCGGTCCCGGCGAGCGCCGCTTCAAGATCTACCGCACCGGCGAGCAGGTCTCCCTGTCCGCCGTCCTGCCGGTGCTCCAGCTGCTGGGCGTCGAGGTCGTCGACGAGCGTCCGTACGAGCTGCGCTGCGCGGACCGTACGCACGCCTGGATCTACGACTTCGGGCTGCGCATGCCGCAGATCCCGGGCGTCGGCGACTACCTCGCCGACGACGCCCGCGAGCGCTTCCAGGACGCCTTCGCGGCCGTGTGGACGGGTGCCGCCGAGAACGACGGCTTCAACTCGCTGGTACTGCGCGCCGGGCTGACCTGGCGCCAGGCGGTCGTGCTGCGCGCGTACGCGAAGTACCAGCGCCAGGCGAAGTCGACCTTCAGCCAGGACTACATGGAGGACACCCTCCGCAACAACGTCCACACCACCCGGCTGCTGGTCTCCCTGTTCGAGGCACGCATGTCGCCCGAGCGGCAGAAGGCGGGCACCGAGCTCATCGACGGGCTGCTCGAAGAGCTCGACGGCGCGCTGGAGCAGGTCGCCTCGCTCGACGAGGACCGCATCCTGCGCTCCTTCCTGACCGTCATCAAGGCGACGCTGCGGACGAACTTCTTTCAGAAGGCGGACGACGGCAAGCCGCACGCGTACGTGTCGATGAAGTTCGACCCGCAGGCGATCCCCGACCTCCCCGCGCCGCGCCCGGCGTACGAGATCTGGGTGTACTCGCCGCGCGTGGAGGGTGTGCACCTGCGCTTCGGCAAGGTCGCGCGCGGTGGTCTGCGCTGGTCGGACCGGCGCGAGGACTTCCGTACCGAGGTGCTCGGCCTGGTCAAGGCGCAGATGGTGAAGAACACCGTCATCGTGCCCGTCGGCGCCAAGGGCGGCTTCGTCGCGAAGAACCTGCCCGATCCGTCGGTGGACCGGGACGCGTGGCTGGCCGAGGGCATCGCCTCGTACAAGACGTTCATCTCGGCGCTCCTCGACATCACCGACAACATGGTCGCTGGTGAGGTCGTGCCCCCGAAGGACGTCGTCCGGCACGACGAGGACGACACGTACCTCGTGGTCGCCGCCGACAAGGGCACCGCGACGTTCTCCGACATCGCCAACGAGATCGCCGTCGCCTACGACTTCTGGCTCGGCGACGCCTTCGCCTCCGGCGGCTCCGTCGGCTACGACCACAAGGGCATGGGCATCACCGCCCGCGGCGCCTGGGAGTCCGTCAAGCGGCACTTCCGCGAGCTCGGGCACGACACCCAGACCGAGGACTTCACGGTCGTCGGCGTCGGCGACATGTCCGGCGACGTGTTCGGCAACGGCATGCTGCTGTCCGAGCACATCCGTCTGGTGGCCGCGTTCGACCACCGGCACATCTTCATCGACCCGAACCCGGACGCCGCCGTCTCCTACGCCGAGCGCCGTCGTCTGTTCGAGCTGCCGCGCAGCTCCTGGGCCGACTACAACAAGGACCTCCTGTCGCAGGGCGGCGGCATCCACCCGCGCAGCGCCAAGTCCATCCCGGTGAACGCCGCGATGCGCGAGGCGCTGGGTCTGGAGCCGGGCACCGCCAAGATGACCCCGGCCGACCTGATGCAGGCCATCCTCAAGGCGCCGGTCGACCTTTTGTGGAACGGCGGCATCGGTACGTACGTCAAGTCCTCCGCCGAATCCAACGCCGACGTCGGCGACAAGGCGAACGACGCCATCCGCGTCAACGGTGAGGACCTGCGGGTCAAGGTCGTCGGCGAGGGCGGCAACCTGGGCGCCACCCAGCTCGGCCGCATCGAGTTCGCCCGCGAGGGCGGCCGGATCAACACCGACGCCATCGACAACAGCGCCGGTGTGGACACCTCCGACCACGAGGTGAACATCAAGATCCTGCTCAACGCGCTCGTCACCGACGGCGACATGACCGTCAAGCAGCGCAACAAGCTGCTGGCCGAGATGACCGACGAGGTCGGCACGCTGGTGCTGCGCAACAACTACGCGCAGAACACCGCCCTGGCGAACGCCGTCGCCCAGTCGCCGTCGCTGCTGCACGCGCACCAGCGCTTCATGCGGCGCCTCACGCGTGACGGTCACCTGGACCGGGCGCTGGAGTTCCTGCCCAACGACCGCCAGATCCGGGAATTGTTGAACAATTCCAAGGGGCTGTCGCAGCCGGAGCTGGCCGTGCTGCTCGCGTACACGAAGATCACCGTCGCGGACGAGCTGATCTCCACCGAGCTGCCCGACGACCCGCACCTGCGGGTGCTGCTGCACGAGTACTTCCCCGCCGCCCTGCGGGAGAAGTTCGCCGAGCAGATCGACGCCCACGCGCTGCGCCGCGAGATCATCACCACGGTGCTGGTCAACGACACCGTCAACACCGGTGGCTCGACCTTCCTGCACCGGCTGCGCGAGGAGACCGGCGCGTCCATCGAGGAAGTCGTACGGGCGCAGTTCGCGGCCCGGGCGATCTTCGGCCTCAGTGACGTCTGGGAGGCCGTGGAGGCCCTCGACAACCAGGTCGCCGCCGAGGTCCAGACGCAGATCCGGCTGCACTCGCGGCGCCTGGTCGAGCGCGGCACCCGCTGGCTGCTGGGCAACCGCCCGCAGCCGCTGGAGATCGGCGAGACCGTCGAGTTCTTCCGGGCGGGCGTGGCGCAGGTCTGGGCGGACCTGCCGAAGCTGCTGCGCGGCGCGGACCTGGAGTGGTACCAGGGCATCCTCGCCGAGCTCACCGCCGCCGGTGTGCCGGAGGACCTGGCGCTGCGCGTGGCGGGCTTCTCCTCGGCCTTCCCGATCCTCGACGTGGTCGCCATCGCGGACCGCCTCGACAAGGAGCCGATGGACGTCGCCGAGGTGTACTACGACCTCGGTGACCGGCTCGGCATCACGCAGCTGATGGACCGCATCATCGAGCTGCCGCGTGCCGACCGCTGGCAGTCCATGGCCCGCGCCTCCATCCGCGAGGACCTGTACGCCGCCCACGCCGGCCTGACCCAGGACGTGCTGTCCGTCGGGAACGGCAGCTCCACCCCGGAGCAGCGCTACAAGGCGTGGGAGGAGAAGAACGCGGCCCTGCTGGGACGCGCGCGTTCCACCCTGGAGGAGATCCAGGGCTCGGACGACTTCGACCTGGCGAACCTGTCGGTGGCGATGCGCACCATGCGCACGCTGCTGCGCAACCGGGTCTGACGCAGGAGTCGAAGGGGCCCACCACACCGTGGTGGGCCCCTTCGGGCTCTCTAGGGTGCGCGCCGGGTGACCGTCGACGCCCACAGGCGGCGGCACGCCAGCACGGCCGCGGCCACCAGCAGTCCGTTGCGCAGGAGCATCAGCAGGCAGCCGTACACCGTCCCGGACGTCACCTGTCCGTACGCCAGGGGGTACGCGAGGGTGCTCACGAAGGACGCCAGCAGCAGGAGCTTCACCACCGGGCGCAGCACGCTCTCGCGCAGCGTCAGGCACACGGCGGACAGCCCGATCAGCCAGATCATGTACTGCGGGCTGATCACCCTGCTGGTGACCACGAACAGCAGCACCGCGCACAGGGCCGCGTCGCACGCCGTCGCAGCGGTCCAGCGCCGCGCCTTCACCCGCCACAGCAGCAGCCAGCCGAACGCCGCCACCGTCAGCGCCAGGGACAGGTGCGCGACGGTGGACACGTACGGGCCGAGGTACTCCATCGCGCCGTAGCGGTACTCGACCCGGTACGCCCCCTCGTACGGGGCGCCGACGAGCCGGGCGAGCGCCAGCACGGTGCCGCCCAGCGACTCGATCTGCACGCCCCTGTTGCCCTGCTGGCGCAGGAAGTCGAAGGTGTGCGAGAACGCCAGCGCCAGCACTCCCAGCAGCGCCGCGGCCGACACCACGGCCGATCCCCAGGCCGCCTTGGTGGTACGTCCCCGGGGTGCGCCCAGGAGCGCCAGCGCCGGCCACACCTTCACCAGAGCGCCGACGGCGGCCAGCGCCCCGGCCGGCACCGGCCGCCTGCGCAGGGCGAGCAGCGAGAGCACCGCGAGGGCGGTCACCTGGACGTCGTAGCGCACCAGGGGGACGTGCAGCAGCATCGGCAGTCCGGCGACCCACACCCAGGCGCCCGCGAGGCGGCCCTGCGGGCGTCCCGCGCGCACCAGCGCGGCGGTGACCACGGCGTCGACCAGGAGAGTGAGGGCGACGAACGCCTGGAAGTAGCTGAGCCCGGGCACCAGCGCCGGTGACAGGATCACCAGGGCGGCGCCCGGCGGGTACTGCCACATCACGTCGTCCAACGGGAAGGCGCCGGTGAGCAGTTGCTCGTACCAGGTCCGGTAGATCCGGTGGACCTCGCCGTTGATGCCGTCGCCGACCCGGCCGAACACCTCCGAGACCAGCAGGACCTGGAGGGCGCGGGTGAGGACCCACACGGCGGCCAGGCGGACGGGAGAGGGCCGGGCAGAGGGCCCGGGGGCCGTCGGGGCGGCCGGGGCGCTGGGGGCGAGCTGCGGGGGCGTCATCGCCGGGATTTTAGAACGCCCGTGCCGCAAACGGCCGTCACCTGGCGTTTCCCGGCCGAACCGCAGCTGCCCCGTCACCCGCCCTTCGCCGCGGTCGACCGTTCGTACGCGGCCACCACCTCCTCGGCGGGACCGTCCATCCGGAGTGTGCCCGACTCCAGCCACAGGGCCCGGTCGCAGGTCTCGGTGATGGTCCGGTGGTGGTGGCTGACCAGGAACACGGTGCCCGCCTGCTCGCGCAGTTCGGCGATGCGGCGGCGGCTGCGCTCCTGGAAGCGGGCGTCTCCGGTGGACAGGGCCTCGTCGATCAGCAGCACCTCGTGGGTCTTGGCGGCGGCGATGGAGAACTTCAGGCGCGCGGACATGCCGGAGGAGTAGGTGTTCATGGGCAGCGAGATGAAGTCGCCCTTCTCGTTGATGCCGGAGAACGCGACGACGGAGTCGTAGCGTTCCCTGACCTCCTGGCGGGAGATGCCCATCGCGAGGGTGCCCAGGACGACGTTTCGTTCACCCGTCAGATCGTTCAACAATGCTGCGTTCACGCCGAGCAGGGAGGGCTGCCCCCGGGTGAGCACCCGGCCCCGGTCGGCGGGCAGGAGTCCGGCCACCGCCTGGAGGAGGGTGGACTTGCCGGAGCCGTTGGAGCCGATCAGCCCGATCGCCTCGCCCTTGCGTGCGACGAAACTGACGCCCTTGACGGCGTGCACCGTGCGCACGGCGGGGGAGGGCGCCCGGGAGAGGAGCCCGCGCAGGGCCCTGACGGCATTGCCCCGGCCCGAACCCGCGCCGTGCACCCGGTAGGTGACGTGCAGGCCGTCCACGACGACGGTGGGGGTGTCCCCGGCGGTGGCCGTGTCCTCGGCGGTCGGTGCGGGCTCAGCCACGGCCGTACCTCTCCTCCGCGCGCCAGAAGTACACGAGGCCGCCCGCGCCCGCCACGAGCGCCCAGGCGGCGGCCAGCGCCCACACGTGCGCCGGGAGCTGTGCGGCGCCGTAGCTGTCGATCAGCGCGTACCGCACCAGTGCGATGTACACGGCCGCCGGATTGCACTCCAGGAGCACCCGTACGGCCTCCGGGACCCTGTCGCCCCTGACGAGCTGCGCCACGCTCCACATCACGCCGGACGTGTACATCCACGTGCGCAGCAGGAACGGCAGCAGTTGCGCCAGGTCCGGTGTGCGGGCCGCCAGCCGGGCCAGCACCAGCGCCACACCGGTGTTGAAGAGGGTCTGGAGCGCGAGGGCGGGCGCCGCGAGCAGCCAGGAGGGCCGCGGGAGCTGTCCGCAGCACACCAGGATGGCGGCCAGCACGCCCAGCGAGACCAGCAGTTGCTGGAGCTGTTGCAGGGCGTACGAGACGGGCAGGGCGGCGCGCGGGAAGTGCAGCGCCCGCACCAGGCCGAGGTTGCCGCTGATGGCGCGGGCGCCCGCCGTCAGGGTGCTCTGCGTGAACGACCACACGAAGACGCCGGTCACCAGGAACGGCACGAAGTCGGTGACGTCGTCCTTGGTGTGCATCAGCTCGCCGAAGACGACGTAGTACACGGCCGCGTTCAGCAGCGGTGTCAGCACCTGCCACAGCTGCCCGAGCCGGGCGCCGCTGTACTGCGCGGTGAGGCGGGCGGTGGCGAAGGCCATGACGAAGTGCCGCCGCGACCACAACTGCCGGACGTACTGCGGCAGGGAAGGGCGCGCACCACTGACGGTGAGGCCGTGCGCGAGGGCGTAGGCGGTGAGGTCGGGCGGGAGGGGTCGGGGCGGTGCGGTGGAGGTGGCCATGGGGCTGCTTTCGCTGGGCGGGCCGGTTTCTCCGGGAGCGCGGGAGCGCGCCGGACGTGCCGCGCCGGGCAGCGTGCTGCCGGGCGGCGAGTGCGTCGGGACGGAACCGTATCGTCGTGGCGTCGACAGTAGGGCGCATCGACGTCGAAACGCAACCGTTCCGTCGTGACGTTAGGATGTCCGCCATGACGACCGACCCGAAGGCACCGGACACCGCGACCACGGGCCCCGCGAAGCGGGCGCCGGCCGGGGCGGCGGTGCTGCGCGAGGACGTCACCGAGGCGATTCGCGCCGCCGTCTTCGCCGAACTCGCCGCCGTCGGCTACGCGCGCATGTCCATCGAGGGCATCGCCCGCCGCGCCGGAGTCGGCAAGACGGCCGTCTACCGGCGCTGGAGCTCCAAGCTGCACCTCGTCCTCGACCTCGTGTCCGCCGTCGCGGCACAGGGCCTCCCGGCGCCCGCCACGGGCTCGCTGTACGGCGACGTGCGCGCCCTGATCGAGGTCCTCGCGCACGCGCTGCGCCACCCCGTCGCCTCGCAGGTGATCCCCGACCTGCTGGTCGAGGCCGTCCGCAACCCGGAGATCGCCGAGGCCATCAGGGCCGCCCTGCTCGACCCGCGCCACGGGATCGCCGCCGGACTCGTCCGGGACGCCGTCGCGCGCGGCGACCTGCCCGGGGGGACCGACGTCGACCGGGTCCTGGAGCTGGTGGCCGGGCCGCTGTACTGGCGTCTCGTCGTCGTACGGACCGAACCCCCCGAGGGCTACGACGCCCATATGGATGACCTCGCGGCGGCGGCCGTCGCCGCGCTCACCGCCCGAACGGGCAGGTAGTGCGGGGGAGATGACGAGAATCGCGGGCGGTCGACACGCGCGCGCGGTTGACGGCAACAATGGGGGCGCCGCCATGGTGCGGCATCCTCCATGAGTTGACGTCACAGGGAGAGAACCATGCACCAGTCCGCTTACGACCAGATGGCGCTCTGTGTGAAGGAGTACATGCCCCTGACCAAGCGACACCGCGTCGTCGACCTGGGATCGCGCATCTCACCGGGGCAAAGCCTCACCCACCGCGCCCTGTTGGCGGACCACAAGATCGACTACGTCGGCGTCGACGTCCTCGACGGGCCGAACGTGGACCGGGTCATGACCGACCCGTACCGCATCCCGCTGAAGTCGCGCACCGCCGACATCGTCATCTCCGGCCAGGCCTTCGAGCACATCCCGTTCTTCTGGGCCTCCATCATGGAGATCGGCCGGGTGCTGCGGCCCGGCGGGCACGCCTTCATCACCGCACCCTCGCGCGGCAACGCCCATGACGCACAGGACTGCTGGCGCTACTACCCCGACGGCTTCCGCGCGATGGCCGCCTACTGCGGGCTCGAACTGCGCGAGGCCTTCACCGACTTCCCGCCCATGAAGGGCATCCGGCACGACTACGAGGCCATCGACGCCAAGCACGCCTACTGGGGCGACTCGGTCGGCGTCTTCCGCAAGCCGCGCCGGGCACCCCACCTGCCGTACCGCCTCTCGCGGGCGATCGTGCGCGAGGTGACGATCCGCTGGGCCAACCACATCGGCGGCGTCGACGGCATCCCCGTCCCGGGCGCCCACCCGGACCGCGTGCTGGCCGGACGCCCCAAGCAGGTGCCCGCCCCGGCCGCCGAGCCGGTGCAGTAGCCGCTCCACCCACCGAGCCGGTGCGGTGGCCGCCCGCCCGGTGCGGGCCCGCCGGGCGCCGCCCCGCCCGGCGGTCACCCGGATGCCCGCACGTCGAAGCCCGAGGCCGCCCACCGGACCGTTGCAGGGTGACGGGGACATCGATCCCCTCCGGAGGGCGACCCCGCATGGCCACCGCATCCCCTGCCGGCGCCCCCACGGCGGCCCGTGGCTCACCGCCCGTCGCTCCCCGGCCCGGTCGTCCCCTGCCCGCCCGGGCCACTGTGCGGCGGCTGCCCCCGGCACCGGACCTGGTGCTCGGCGGCATCGTCTGCTTCCTGGTGTGCGTCGCCTGGCGGCTGCCCTGGCTCGGTGACCTGGGGCAGCACGCGGCGGTCCTGGAGCGGCTCACGCAGAACCTCTCCGACCCCGGCAGCCCGCTCGTCGAGCGCCCCGGCGACAGCAGCCCGTACTACACGCCCTACACCGTCCTGGCGGCCCTCCTGGCGCGCTTGACGGGCCTGTCGACGTTCGCGACGCTGAGCGTCTGCGCCACGGTCAACGCCGTCGCCCTGCTCGCCGCACTGCGCCGCTTCGTCAGGACGCTGTCCTCCGGTGCCTGGGCGCCGGTGTTCGCCACCCTGTGCATGCTCTTCCTGTGGGGGACGCACCTGTTCCTGTGGGGCGGACACACCTCCCTGTCGGCGCTGTGCCTGTCCCTGTCGTATCCGAGCACGTTCGCCCTCGCGCTCGGGCTGCACCTGTGGGCGCGCCTCATGCGGGCGACCCGCGGGCGCACCGGGGCGGGGCACTGGGCGGTCACCGGGGTGCTCGTCGCCGTCCTGGTGCTCATTCACCCGGTCATGGCGGTGGGAGCGCTGATCGGCTGCGGCGCGGTGTGCGCCGGTACGGTGCGAGGGCGCGACCGGAGCACCCTCGCACGGGGTGCGGCGGCCGGCGTCGGCGTGCTGCTTCCGCTGCTGCTGTGGCCGTACGGGAACGTCCTGTCGATCCCCGACTCCTCGGCGCTGGACTCCTTCCACATCGCCGCCTACACGTCGATGCCCGAGCGGTACGGGCTGGCGCTGATCGCCGTGCCCGTCCTGCTGCTCCGGCACCGGCGCTCCCGGCGCGACCCCCTGGTGCTGCTGTGCCTGGGCACCGCGGGCGTCGCCGCCGCCGGCTGGTGCACCGGGCACTACACCTGGGGGCGCGTGCTGCCGTACCTGCTGCTCGGACTGCAGTGCGCCGTCGCGGTGGAGGTGTGCGCGCCGTGGCCGCGCGCCCGCGTCGAGAGGATGCGCCGCACCCTGCTCGCCGCGGTGCTCGCCGTGGCGCTGCCGCTCGGCGCACGGGCGCAGGCGGGGGCGCTGCTCTACCTGGTGCCCCCGGAGCTGATGCCCCGGGTGTTCACCGCACACGTGCAGTTCCTGCCGCCGTGGCCGGGGTGGGAGTGGGCGATGCGCCATGTGCGCCCGGGGGACGTGGTGTTGACCAACCACTATGTGGCGTTGCGGATGCTGCCCGGATACGGCGCGTACACGGTGATGCCCGCCTGGCCGCAACCGGAGATCCCCGTCGCGGAAAACGCACGCAGAGCCACCGACATGGCACGCGCACTGAATGGCCGAACTGATGCGCGTCTGCGCCGAAAAGCCGTGTGCAGCGGCGGCGCCGATTGGCTGCTGCTGACCCCGAGCCAGTCAATTCCCCCTGGTCAGGGTTTCTTTACGGTGGCCACAGGTCCAGACAAGTCACGCCTGGTACGGGTCGACCTGAACTGCTGAAGCGCGTCGGCCGGGTGGCCGGATGTTGACGAGATGGAGGCGGACGCCAGCATTTCCGCGTACTGTCCGTGCGCATGGTATGGCGTAACGCCGTGAATGGCGTCCTTCAGCAACTGACCGGCTACCAGCTGCGACGCGTCCCGGTTCCAGGCCAACGTCCCCGACAGGCGGCCCGCCCCGCGGCCGTCGTCCCGGCCCCCGCGCCCAAGCCGAAGCCCAGCCCCAAGCCCAACGTCCTTGAACTGCCCGCCGACTACGACGACGGGGCGAAGGAGATCATCCGTGCGGTGAAGCCGTACTCGATGACCTCTCCCGAGCGGCTCAACGCCTTCATCCTGGCCACCCGGCACATCGTCAAGCACGACATCCCCGGTGCGATCGTGGAGTGCGGCGTGTGGCGCGGCGGCTCCATGCAGGCCTGCGCGAAGACGCTCCTCGCCGAGGGCGTCGACGACCGCGAGCTCTACCTCTTCGACACGTTCGAGGGCATGACACCGCCCACCGAGGAGGACAAGCGGCTCGACGGCAAGTCCGCCGCGCAGCTCCTGGAGGTCTACGGCAAGGACCGGCCGATCTGGGCCGTCGCCTCGCTGGACGACGTCAAGTCGGGCTTCGAGAAGGTTCCTTACCCGGCCGAGCGGCTGCACTACGTGCAGGGCAAGGTCGAGGACACCGTTCCCGACGAGGCCCCGGAGCAGATCTCGATCCTGCGCCTGGACACCGACTGGTACGCCTCGACGAAGCACGAGCTCAAGCACCTGTACTCGCGTCTGGTGAGCGGCGGCGTGCTGCTCATCGACGACTACGGGTACTGGCAGGGCTCGCGGCAGGCCGTCGACGAGTTCCTGGAGGAGACCGGCGAGCAGTTGCTGCTGCTGCGCATGGACGAGGGGCGGATCGCGGTCAAGCCGTAACCGCCCGCACGACGAACGAGGAGGGGCCCGGCGGTTGTCCGCCGGGCCCCTCCTCGTCGTACGTCGTGCGCGGTGCTCAGCGCAGCTCCGCCGGGAGGAGGTCCGCGACGGCCTGCGCGGTGGTCCTGGCGTCCTGCTGGGCGGGCAGTACGGACTCGGGGGCGTCCGGGAGACCGGACCCCGGGAAGGCGCTCTGGGGGGCGCTGCCGGGCGCGGGGGCCGGGGTGCGGTCCTCCAGCGGTACGAAGCGGGGCAGGCCCTCGGTCTGGCCGAGGAAGACGCGGCGCACGACGCGCTCCGCCGCGTGGCCGTCGTCGAACGCGCAGAACCGGGTGCGGAAAGCGGCGCGCAGCTGGGCGGAGCGCGAACCGCGCCAGTGGCCGGTCCGGAAGATGTCGATCAGCTCGTCCTCGGTGCGGGCGATCGCGCCCGGCGGGAACTCGCGGATGTCGAAGTAGGTGCCGCGGGACGCCTCGTAGGCCTCCCAGTCGTCGATGTGCAGGACGATCGGGCGGTCGAGGTTGGCGTAGTCGAACATCAGCGACGAGTAGTCCGTGACCAGGGCGTCCGAGGCCAGACAGAGTGACTCGATCGAGTGATGTTCGCTCACATCGACGATTCGGGCCGAGCTGTGGGAACTCGGCCGGTGCAGCGGACCGTTGGCGAAGTAGTGGGCACGGGTCAGGATCACGTGCCGGGGCCCGAGGGACCGGGCGATGCGTTCGAGGTCGAGCGTCAGGCGCTGGGTCCGCCGGTAGTCGCGGTGCGTCGGAGCGTAGAGGACGGCGGTGGAGCCTTCGGGGATGTTGAGCGAGGCGCGGATGCGGGCGACGTCGTCGGCCGTGGCGCTCTGGAAGACGTCGTTGCGCGGATACCCGTGTTCGAGGGTGGTGTAGGCGGAGGGATAGGCCCTTCCCCAGACGAGGGAGGAGTGGCGGTTGGAGGACAGCAGGTAGTCCCACTTGTCGGTGTTCGCGAGCAGCTTCTCGAAGTCCATGGCCGCGGCGGGGCGGTCCTGGAGGTCGAGGCCCATCGACTTCAGCGGAGTGCCGTGCTGGGTCTGGAGCAGGACCTGGCCGGGGCGCTTGGCGAGGCGGTGGTCGAAGTTGACGTTGTTCACCAGGTACTTGGCGCGGGCCAGCGCACTCCAGTACGCGGCCGAGCCGGGGCGCAGCCGGCGGGTGCCGGTGGGGACGGTGTGGGCGTGCGCGGCGCCGGTGATCCACGCGGTCTTCACCTGCGGGGCCAGCTCGCGGACCTTCGCCTCGACGGCGGCCGGGTTGCAGGAGTAGCCACGGTTCCAGTACGCGGCGAACACGGCCTGGTCCTCGCGTACGGGCAGCCGCAGTTGGACGCGGTAGTGCAGCTGCATGACGGCCGAGCGCACGACGCGCAGCAGGGCGCGGGTGCGGGAGGTGGCGGTGCGGCGGACGGCCTGGGCGAGGGCGAGCAGGCGGTACGTGCGGTGGCTGCCCAGCCGGACCAGTGCCTGCCGGAGCCGAGTGCGGGCCGAGGGTGCGGCGATCCGCGGGGCGGCGGGGGCGCCGGGGCTGCGGAAGGCGGCGGCCGGGGCGCCGACACCGGTTCCCGGGCCCGTGCCGGTGACCAGGCGCAGGGCGGCGGCGTCACCGGCGGCGGTGCCGGGGGTGGTGCGCGCCGCGGTGCGGCGGGGGCGGGGGGCGGTGGAGCCGCTGCTCCCCTTGTCGCCGCTCCCGGTGCCGGCGCTGCCGCTTGCGGTGCTGCCGTGACCCGTGCCGCCGGACTGGGGCGGGACGGCGGCTTCCGTACCGGTACGGGGCGAACCCGCCGGGGCCGTCCGGGGTGCGCCCGTGGCCTGTGCGCCCGTGCCCGGACCCGCGCTGCCGCTGCCGGTGCCGGTGCCGGTGTCGGCAGCGGTCGGCGAGGCGAGTCGCCGGGAGGCGGACGCGGCCGCGCGGCGGGCACTGGCGGTCAGGGTGGCGGCGCGGCGGGCGGCGGGGGTACGCCTGGACGAGCCCGAGCCCGAGCCCGAGCCCGAGCCCGAGCCCGCCCCTGGTCCGGATTCCGCCCCAGCCCCTGCCTGGTCCGCCTCGCTGCCGGAGTCCGCCCCCGCTTTGCCCCCCGGGGTGTGTCCCTGGGCGCCCGCCCGGCGGGCCGCCGCGCTGCGGGCGGCGATGCCGCGCGGGTGGGCCGGGAAGCGGGAGGCGGTGTCCGGGGTGCGGTACTGGCGGCAGTGGGCGCGGGCCCGGCGGAAGAACTCCGCCCGGCTGCCCTTGGGGAGGCGCCCCGGACGCGTGAAGACCGTACCGAAGTGGTCGATCATGCGGCGGTAGATGACCGGCCGCCAGCCCGCCAGCTCCGGGCGGGAGTCGAGGAAGGCGAAGACCCGGTCGTACTGGTCGAACAGGTCGAAGTGCTTGCGGGAGGTGGTGGAGAGGATGTTGCCCTGGCGGCGCTGCCGGTAGTGCACGCACACCTCGTCCAGCGTGGAGATCGAGGCCGCCGACATCAGGACCGGGTAGGTCCAGGGGGTGTCCTCGTAGTAGCCGGAGGGGAAGGTGAAGCCCTCGCGCTCGACGAAGTCCCGCCGGTACGCCTTGTTCCAGGCGACCATCAGGACGCGCAGCAGCCCGGGGCGGTCGGCCAGCGGGAAGGACGCCGGGCCCTCCTCGTGCAACTCGCCGCTGAACTGGTTGCGTTCGACCTCGCCGCTCCAGTACGTACGGGCGTAGTCGAAGACCAGGACGTCGGGGGAGTCCGCCTCCTTGAGGCGGTCGGAGACGGACTGCAGGGCACCGGGGACCAGGGTGTCGTCGCTGTCGAGGAAGATCAGGTAGTCGCCGCGGGCCCGCTCCATGCCGAGGTTGCGGGCGTTGCCGAGGCCACCGTTCTCCGCCAGGTGCAGGGGGCGTACGCGCGGGTCGCGGGCGGCGTACTCGTCGATGAGATCGCCGCACGCGTCCGGCGAGCAGTCGTCCACCGCGATCAGTTCGAAGTCGTCGAAGGACTGGGTCAGCACCGAGTCAAGGCACTCCTCCAGGTATTCCTGGACCTGGTAAGCGGGCACGATCACGCTGAACCGGGGCACGGCACATCCATGGGGTCGACGCGGGCAGGACGGGCCGCGCCCCCGACAAGGCGGGCGGGCCGTATGCCCGGCAACGGGAGGTGCGCGAAGCCGGTTACGCCGGATGCGGCATACGGGGGAAGTTCCCGTGTGCGCCGACACGGAAGAGTGGTTCGCCGAGGTCAAGACGCTGACACAAAAGGGTGGTTCGGCCGGGTCCGGCCGAACCACCCTCCTCGTCACCGCACTTGGCGGAGCGCTACTTCACCGCCCCCGCCATCACGCCCGACACGAACTGCTTCTGGAAAGCGAAGAACACGATCAGCGGGATCACCATCGACACGAAGGCGCCCGGCGCCAGCACGTCGATGTTGTTGCCGAACTGCCGGACCTGCTGCTGGAGCGCCACCGTGATCGGCGGGTTCGTGGCGTCCGCGAAGATCAGCGCGATCAGCATGTCATTCCACACCCACAGGAACTGGAAGATCCCCAGCGAGGCGATCGCCGGTGCGCCCAGCGGCATGACCACCCGCGTGAACAGCCGGATCTCGCCCGCCCCGTCGAGCCGCGCCGCCTCCAGGAGTTCCCGCGGGATCTCCGCGAAGAAGTTCCGCAGCAGGAAGATCGCGAACGGCAGGCCGAAGGCGACGTGGAAGAGGACGACACCGAACGTCGTCTCGAAGATGCCGATCACACCGAACAGCTTGGCCACCGGTACGAGCGCCACCTGCACCGGCACCACCAGCAGCCCCACGACCACCATGAACCACCAGTCGCGGCCCGGGAAGTCCATCCACGCGAACGCGTATCCGGCCAGCGCCCCGATGACCACGACCAGCACCGTCGCCGGGACGGTGATCAGGGCCGTGCTGAGCAGGGAGTTGAGGACGGTGTCGTTCTGCAGGATCGCCGAGTAGTTCTCGAAGGTCAGCTCGGCGGGCTTGGTGAAGACCTGCCACCAGCCGGACGCCGCGATGTCCGCCGGGTCGCGCAGCGAGGAGATCAGCAGCCCGATCGTCGGCATCAGCCAGAACAGCCCGACCAGGACCAGGAAGACCCGCATCACCCCGCCGCCGGCCATGGCCGCGATCCGTGCGGGCAGGGACCGTTTCGCCCTGACGATGTCCGTGTTGACCGTCATCGGCCCTGCTCCTTCCGCATGCGGCGGATGTTGAAGAGCATCACCGGAATCACCAGCAACAGCAGGAACACGGCGATGGCGCTGCCGATGCCCAGATCGGCATCGGTCCCGAAGGACGACTGGTAGAGCTGGAGCGCGAGTACGTTCGCGTCGTCCAGGGAGTCGCCCGGAGCGATGATGAACACCAGGTCGAAGATCTTCAGCACATTGATCATCAGGGTGACGGTGACGACCGCCAGCACGGGTGCCAGCAGCGGCACCGTGATCCGGCGGAACACCTGCCACTCGTTCGCCCCGTCGACCCGGGCCGCCTCCAGCAGTTCACGCGGCAGCCCGGCGAGGCCCGCCGCGATCAGCACCATGGCGAATCCGGCCCACATCCAGACGTAACTGCCGATGATGGCCGGTGTCACCACGCTCGGCCCGAGCCAGTCGACGCCGTTGTACTGCTCGCGGAAATTGCTTGCGGGCAGCCGCAGTTCGGCGCCGTCGGCCTTGGCGGAGAGGGAGAAGGAGCCGTCGGCCGCCGCCTCGGTGGAGTCGACCACCGCGCCGCCCTTCACGGCCTCGATCTTCAGGCCCTTGAGGCCGGACTCCTTGCTGTCGATGACGTTCGGCTTGCCGCCGCCGCCCTTGGTGAAGTCCAGCCACGCCGTCCCGGTGACCCGGTCGGGCGCGGTCGGCGGGGCCTTCGCGAGCTGTACGTCCTTCGGCATCTGGGCCGCCGCGACGCCGATCAGCGGCAGGTTGACCTGCTGCCCGAGCCGTACCGGCTGCTTGGTGATGAACGCACCGCCGCCCGCCGCCTTCAGCGGGTGGACCGGCAGCGGACGCGCCTTGGGGAAGACGGAGGACTCGGCGAACGTGTCGTGCACGCCCACCCAGACCGCGTTGGCGACCCCCTTGTCCGGGTCCTGCTCGTACACCAGCCGGAAGATGATGCCCGAGGCGAGCATCGAGATCGCCATCGGCATGAAGACGATCAGCTTGAACGCCGTTCCCCAGCGCACCCGTTCGGTGAGCACCGCGAAGATCAGGCCCAGCGCGGTGGAGACGGTGGGGGCGAGGACCACCCAGATCAGGTTGTTCTTGATCGCGGTCAGGATGGAGTCGTCGGTGAACAGGGCGACGTAGTTGTCGAAGCCCGCGAAGCCGGTGCCGGCCTTGTCGAAGAAGCTGCGGTAGACGGAGAACCCGATCGGGTAGACCACGAGCGCGCCCAGCAGGATCAGCGCGGGCAGCAGGAAGCTGACCGCGATGACTTTGCGTG
Organism: Streptomyces sp. NPDC087440; assembly: GCF_044744005.1. NCBI lineage: Bacteria > Bacillati > Actinomycetota > Actinomycetes > Kitasatosporales > Streptomycetaceae > Streptomyces > Streptomyces sp. NPDC087440. The sequence goes on from NZ_JBIUXN010000008.1 coordinate 40,926, forward strand.
TGCCTGTCACGCTCTTGCGTGTGCCGGGCGTCTTGTCAGGGGTGGCGGGGGGCGGCGTCACGCTCGCCGCACCCCCCGCGGTCGCGGAACTCACGGCGTCAGTTCTTGTACGCCGCGGCCGCTTCGGTCTCCAGCTTCGTCTGCGTGCCCGCGATGTCCTTCGGGTTGCGCACGAAGTCCTGGAGGATCTTCCACTCGCCCTTGCCGGGCGTGCCGCCGAACGACTGCGGCGCCTGGTCCGACATGTCGAAGCGGAAGTCGTCGCCCGCGCCGATCAGCGCCTTGGCGATGTTGCGCAGCGTGTCGTTGGGGTACGCCGACAGGTCCACGGACTTGTTCGGCGAGATGAAGCCGCCCGCGCCCGCCGAGATCTTCGCGGAATCCGTGGACGCCAGGAAGGTCATCAAGGCCTTGGCCGCCTTGGTGTCCTTCAGCGCCACCGCGACGTCGCCGCCGGTCACCACCGGGGACTTGTCGCCGACCGCCGGGAACGGGAACACCTTGGCGTCCGTGCCCAGTTTCGCCTTCGCCTGCGCGATGTTGACGGCCACGAAGTCGCCCTCGAAGACCATGGCGCCCTTGGGCGTCGCACCGGCGAAGGTGTTCTCCACGGACTTCGGGAAGGCCGTGCCGACCGCTCCCTTCGCCCCGCCGACCAGGTAGTTCTCCTTGCCGAAGAGCTGCGCCATGGTGGTCAGCGCGTCCTTCACGGACGGGTCGGTCCACTTGATCTCGTGCTTGGCGAGCTGGTCGTACTTCTCCGGGCCCGCCTGCGAGAGGTAGATGTTCTCGAACCAGTCGGTGAGCGTCCAGCCGTCCGAGCCGCCCACCGAGACCGGCACGACACCCGACTGGGAGATCGTCTCGGCCGTCGCCAGGAAGTCCTTCCAGGTCTTGGGCTCACTCGCCCCGGCGTCCTCGAAGGCCTTGGTGTTGTACCAGACCAGGGACTTGTTCGCGGCCTTGTAGTACACCCCGTACTGGGTGCCGTCGACGGCCGCGATGTCCTTCCAGCCCTTGGAGTAGTTCTTGTCCAACTGGGCCTGGGTGTCGGCGTCGAGGGGCTTGAGCCACTTGTTCGCGACGGCCTGCTTGAGCGCGCCCGGCTGCTGGAGCAGCGCGACGTCCGGGGGAGTGCCGCCGGAGATCTTGGAGCCGAGGTAGGTGAGCATCGCGTCCTGGGTCGGCACGTAGCTGACCGTCGCCCCGGTGCGCTTCTCGAACTCCTTGAGGACCTTCTTGAAGTTCTCGCCCTCGGGGCCCGTCCACACGGCGATGACCTGGAGCTTCTGGCCCTTCAGGTCGGGGAGCTTCAGGGCGTCGGCGGGCGGTTGCTGGGCGCCCGTGCTGCCGCCCGATTCCTTCGGGTTCTTGGTGCCGCCGCCGCAGCCGGTGAGGGCGAGCGCGCCCGCCGCCGCTGCGACTATCAGCATCCGCCGGGCCTGCCTGCCGTGCGGGCCTGTGAAAGTGCCTCGCTGTTTCTGCTGGTGAAGAGTTGTGCGCATTACTGCCCCGTCTCTCCTGTGCACCTACGAATCGGCCGAGCGCCGCCCTTTGCCGTCCCGTGAACTTCGCTTCCGTGGGTCAGTCCTACGCCCGGTGGTGATGGCCCGCAATAGTGCCTTCGGTGTCAACTCGGCTTTCGTTGCGGCCTCGTGACGTGCGATTCGCCTGCGGTGGCGGGTGTGCGGAGGAGGGGCTGCAGAGGTACGGAAGCGGGCCTCGGGCATGCAAAAGGTGCTCGGCGCTCGCTCGGCGCATGCCCCAAGATCCTCGGCGTATGCCGGGCGGGGGCGAGGCCGGTGCGGGGCTGAGGCGGGGCAGGGCAGGCGGGCGGGCCCGCCGGAAGCTCCGCACGTGCCGGAAGACGCCCGGAGTGTCCCTACCGGGCGTCCCGCCCCCCGCTCACCTGGCCTCCTGCGGGGCGGCGAGCGGCGGCAGCGACTCCGCGTTGACCGTACGGGCGGCCCGCTCCAGCGCACTGGCCAGCAGCGCCAGGTCGGTCGGCCCGTTGCCCAGCTCGCGCACCGGGCGGCGGGTTGGCGGGTCGCCCATCCGCTCCCACTCCAGCGGCACCACGGTCGGCCGCTGCGTCGCCGTACGCGGAATGCGGCCGGTGACCCGGCCGCCCTGGAACGGCGTCACCGAACCGTCCGGGTGCAGCAGTCGACCCCGCCCCGGTGCGGGCTCCTCGGGGGCGGGCGCGGCGGGCGGCGGATCCAGCACCACCCGCAACAGCCGTTCTCCCCTTGCCAGTTCGGTGTCCGCCGTACGGTCCGGGCGTGCCGAGGCGGCCACCAGGTGCACCCCGAGCCGCTCCCCGTGCCGGGCGACCGACTCCAGTGCCCGGACGACCGAACCCGCCGACGGCCGCCCCGTACTCCCCAGCGCGGGTGCGACCAGGGCGTCGAAGTCGTCGACCAGCACCACCAGTCGGGGCAGCGCGGAAGGCCCGCCGCCCGCCTGCGCCTGCCGCTCCCGCTCCCGCTCCCGCACGCCGGCGGGCCGCAGGCGCAGCGTCCCGGTGCTCGGAGCCTCTATGTCGCCGGAACCGGCACCGGTACCGACACCGGCAGCCGACACACCACCGACAGCTGACCCAGCACCAGCACCGGTGCCAGAAACAGCACCAGCACCGGTGCGCTGCGCCCCGATGTATGGCTCCTGTTGCGCGTGCGCCGGTAGGTGCGTCTCCGCCGCCCCCTGCGAGCGCGCCGCCGGGACCGACGGCACGGCGGAGGCCGCGGAGGCCGCCTGCTCCGGTGCCCGCCCCGCGTGCCAGTCCGCGAAGTCCAGCCCGCCGAGCAGCTCGTCACGGCGTTTCAGCTCGGCCCCCAGCGCCTGCGCGAACTCCCGCATCCGTACCGGATCGGAGGCCACCAAGTGCGTCGACACGTGCGGCAGTTCGGTGCAGACCCGCAGCCCCTCGCCGCGCTCGCCGCCCGCCCCGTCGACCAGGATCAGCCCGAGCCGGTCCGGCCGGGCCGCCGCCGCCAGGGAGGCCGCCGCCGAACGCAGCAGCTCCGTACGACCGCTGCCCGCCGGGCCCTCGACCAGCAGATGCGGCCCGTCCAGCGCCAGGTCCACGCAGACCGGCCCGCGCGGGCCCGCGCCCAGCACCGCCCACGCCCGGGTCGCCCCGGGAGCCTGCTCGTCGTCGGCGGCCGCCGCCCACCGTGCCATCAGGGAGGCGGGAGTCGCCCGGGCCAGGCCCAGTTCGTCCAGCAGCCGGGAGACCGGCGGCAGTGTCGCCGCCGACAGCCGTCCCGTGCCGCGCCCCTGGCCCGGCACCCCGGTGGAGCCCAGGTCCGCGGCGTCCGTGCGCAACGGGGCCAGCGCCCGTGCGAAGCGCTCCGCCCAGGCCGCCGACACCGCGTCCACCGTGCCCAGCGTCCCGTGCCCGGCGCTGCGGCCGCCCGCCGTGCGCAACACCCGTACCGCTGTGGCCACATCACCGCTCAGCAGCGCCACCGCACCGCACTCGCGGAACGCGGGCGCACTCGCGCAGGCCGCGTCGTACGTCGCCTCCACGGGCGACAGCGGGGACGCGGCCGGGGTCTCGGCCAGGCACAGCACGTGGATGCCGTGCCCCGCACCGTGCGCCGCGAGCCGGGCGGCCGCCTCGCGCAGCCCCGCCGAACCCGGGTCGCCGTCCACGATCACCACCGTGCGCGGCGCGTCCGCCTCCGGTGCGCCCTCCTCCGTGCGCCGCACCAACTCGGCCACCCGGGCGGCCGCCTGGTCACGGTCGTACGCGAGCAGCAGCCGGCAGTCCTGCCCGTGTGCCGGGCGCAGATGCGGCAGCCAGCCCAGCCAGCCCCACTCGCGGGCCCGCTCCTCGGCGGGCCGCGTACGGTCCGCGCTGATCAGCACGATCTCCAGGTCGGTGGGGGAGTGCAGCGCGGCGAGCTGCGCCACCACGGAACGCGCCAGCCCGGAGAGCCGCGCGCGCGGCCCCGCGAGCCCCAGCGAACCCGCCTCCCTGAGCCCCACCGTCACCGGCACCGACGGCAGCAGCCCCGCGCCGTCGGGCGCGGACCGGTCGGCGGTGCCCAGGCGCAGCACCAGCGACTCGGGGTGCGCGGGGCCGCGCTCCCACAGCCGGGGGCCCGGCTGGAGCGCGGTCAGCAGCAGCGTCGCCGCGTCCGGCCAGGGGTCGGGGACGGCGGCGGCAGTGACGGGCGCGGGCTGCGCGGGGGCGGCGGCCCGGGGCGCGGGGGCCTGCCGGGCGGGCGGCTCGCCCGCGTAGTCGTGCGTCGCCTCGCCCCGGCCCCCGGCCAGGCGGCGTGCCCAACTCCCTATGCCGCCGCGCTTCCTGGGCTCTTCCCTGACCGGCTCGGACGCCGTACGGGAGTCGCCGCCGCTCTCGACCACCCGCCCCGCGCCGTGCGTCCGGTCGGCCGTCCCGGCGAAGGGGCCCTGGCCCTGGTGGGCGGCAGGGGGCCGCAGCGGCGTGCCGTGGTGGGTGTCGCCGCCGTGCCCCGAGGGGGTGTCGGTTTCACGGTCGTACGGTTCCGGACTCGGCGCGCTCCCACCGTGCCCGTACGAGCCCTGCGCGGGCACCGTGCCGTGCGGCGGGGCGCTGTCGGCCGGGGGCCGCCCGCTCACCCGGTGATGGGACGCGCTCCCCCCGTACCGCCCCGGAGCCGGGACACCGGCGACGGTGGTGGGCGGGGTGCGCGGCACCCGCAGATGCCCCTCGCCGTCCGGTGCGGTGGGCAGGGCCGCGCCGTGCGCGCCCGGCGGGGCCAGCCGCAGGGCGGACTCGCCGACCCGCAGCAGCGCGCCCGGGGCCAGGCGCACCTCCCGGCGGCCGACCTCGCGGCCGTCCAGCGAGGTGCCGTTCGTCGAGCCGAGGTCGGCGACGGTGACCCGGCCGTCCTCGGCGAGGGTGACCGTGCAGTGCAGCCGGGACACGTCCGGGTCGTCCAGCGGCACATCGGCGTCGGTGGAGCGGCCGATCCGGATCTGACCGCCGTGCAGCAGATGCACGCCGCCCGCGTCGGGGCCCGCCACCACCTGGAGCTGGGTGAGGTCGGAGAGCTCGGGGGCGTCCTCGTCGGCCGGGGCCTGGAGGGACAGCACCGCCCCGTCCACCAGCGGGGGCTCGCCCAGCGCGCACCGCTGGGCGTCCAGGCGCTCGCGCCCGGCGTACACCACCACCGCGCCCGTCGTCTCCGGGCCGCCCGGTCCCTGCACGGCGGCCGCGAGCCCGGAGGCGACGGCGGCCAGCGCGGTCCCGGCGGGGGCGGTGACGAGCACGTCGCAGACCGCCGGGGCGGCTGCCGCCACCGGAGCTCCGGGCGCGGCGGCACCCTGCGTGGCGGCTCTGCTCTGGCCGCTGCGCGGCGCGAGGACGGTCAGCCGGATCTGCATCGCGTCAGCGGTCCCTTCTGCGCGAGGCGCCGTCGAAGGGCCGGTGCGGGGCCGCGCAATCCGCCGCCCCCGCGAGGTCCCCCCACCCGGCGCGGACGCGTCGTCCGGTACAGGTCGGCACCCACCGAGGGGTGTTGAGGGCTTCGTGCGCCCTCGCGTACCCCAGAGGTCTGTGCTGATGGCATCCTCGCACCTGCCACTGACAACCCGCCCGCCGCCCGCCACCAAGTGATCTTGAATGGTCGGCTGTGGACGCAAAAGAACCTGTATGAGGCACGCTCGGACAGTGCACGGGGAGCGTCGCCGACGGTTGCGGGGCCGCCCGCCGAACGGCAGTGACGCACCCCGCACGGACGTACGGCAACCATCGGCGCGGTGGTCGCGTCTTTCCGGGGAACACATGTGCGCAGGGACTTTTGTCCCCTGCCCCCGGGACGTCTCCGGGACGCGACGCACGTTCGGCCGGTGCCCCGTTCGGCGGCACTACAGTTGGGCAACCAGAAAAGCGGAAGGCCGGGCGGCCGGAACACCGGCGGCCCGCACACGAACCACGATCAGGGTCAGTCACCGACCAGCAGGGAGTGCATGACGTGCGGCCGGTAGGCAGTAAGTACCTGCTTGAGCAGCCGCTCGGGCGCGGAGCCACGGGCACCGTCTGGCGCGCCCGCCAGCGGGAGACGGCGGGCGCCGAGGCGGCCGTCGCGGGCCAGCCCGGCGAGACCGTCGCGATCAAGGTCCTCAAGGAGGAGCTCGCGAACGACGCGGACGTGGTGATGCGCTTCCTGCGCGAACGCTCCGTGCTCCTGCGGCTCACCCACCCCAACATCGTGCGCACCCGCGACCTGGTCGTCGAGGGCGACCTCCTCGCCCTGGTCATGGACCTGATCGACGGCCCCGACCTGCACCGCTACCTCCGCGACAACGGTCCGCTCACCCCCGTCGCCGCCTCCCTGCTCACCGCGCAGATCGCCGACGCGCTCGCGGCCAGCCACGCGGACGGCGTCGTGCACCGCGACCTGAAGCCCGCGAACGTACTCCTGGACGAGCGCGACGGTGCGATGCACCCGATGCTCACCGACTTCGGCATCGCCCGCCTCGCCGACTCCCCGGGCCTCACCCGCACCCACGAGTTCGTCGGCACCCCCGCCTACGTGGCACCGGAGTCCGCCGAGGGCCGCCCGCAGACCTCCGCCGTCGACATCTACGGCGCGGGCATCCTGCTGTACGAACTGGTCACCGGCAGGCCCCCGTTCGCGGGCGGCACCGCCCTGGAAGTGCTGCACCGGCACCTGAGCGAGGAGCCGCGCCGCCCCACCACCGTCCCCGAACCCCTGTGGACGGTCATCGAGCGCTGCCTGCGCAAGGAGCCCGACCAGCGCCCCAGCGCCGAGAACCTGGCCCGCGCCCTGCGCGTCGTGGCCTCCGGCATCGGAGTGCACTCCAGCTCCGCGCAGGTCGAGGCGGCCATGGGCGTCGGTGCGCTGCTCGCACCGGACCCGGCGCCGGCGCCCGTTCCCGACACCGGCGCCGGTGCTGGTTTTCCCGGTGACGCGGACCCGACGCAGGTGCTGCCGAGCAACGCCGGATCGTACGACCCCCATGGCGCGACCAGCGTGCTGCCCTCGACGGGCACCCCCGGCGGCCCGCGCGGCGCCGCCGACCCCACGGCCGTCATGCCGCCGGTGCCGCCGCGCCCCGAGGGCGCCCCCGCCGGTGCCGGACCCGAGGACCCGCACCCCTGGCAGAACCAGCTGCGCGCCGCCCGCGACCGCAACGAGCAGACGCAGGTGCAGTACCTGGACCCGAGCCAGGACCCGCTGCGCCGCCGCCCCCAGCGGCAGCCGCAGCGCGGCCAGCAGGGCCAGGGCCAGCCGCAGCGCGGCCAGCAGGGCCAGGGGCAGGGGCAGGGGCAGCAGGGTCAGTACGGCCAGCAGGGTCAGTACGGCCGGCAGAACCAGGGCGGTTACGGCTACCCGCAGCAGCAGCCCCAGCGCCAGCAGCAGCGCCCGCCGCAGCAGAACTACGCACCCCAGCGCCAGCAGCCCCAGGCGCCGCCCCCGCAGCAGCAGCGGTACGCGCCGCAGCCGCAGCAGCCCCAGGCCCCCACGCCGCCCGTCCCGCGCGAGCCGCGTCCGCCGAGGGAGCCGCGCCGTCGCAGCGCCAACCCGATGCGCATCCCGGGCCTGGGCTGTCTCAAGGGCTGCCTGTTCACGATCGTCCTGCTGTTCGTCGCGGCCTGGCTGATCTGGGAGCTGACCCCGCTCCAGGAGTGGATCGGCACCACGAAGGGCTTCTTCGCGCAGATCGGCGACTGGTGGGACAGCGCCGTGAAGTTCTTCGACGACCTGGGTGGCTCCAAGTAGAAGCTGGGCGGCTCCCCGCAGGAGGAGTCCCCGCACAGAGCGGTCACGGAGGAGACATGTCGACTTCCGGGGGTGGATTTTGTTCCCGGAAGTACGGAATGACGCCGTACAGGGGCCATCCTGTGCACTCAACGCCTCGTCGGCGGCGTACTTTGAGGGCCGACGCCAGCCGCTGAGGGAGCAGTCTTGGCACGGAAAATCGGCAGCCGGTACACCGCCCACCAGATTCTCGGGCGAGGCAGCGCGGGCACGGTGTGGCTCGGCGAGGGACCCGAGGGTCCCGTCGCCGTCAAGATGCTGCGCGAGGACCTCGCCTCCGACCAGGAGCTGGTCGGGCGCTTCGTCCAGGAGCGCACGGCCCTGCTCAAGCTGGACCACCCCAACGTGGTCTCCGTGCGCGACCTCGTCGTCGACGGCAACGACCTCGCCCTCGTGATGGACCTCGTCCGGGGAACGGACCTGCGCACCCGCCTGGACCGCGAACGCAGGCTCGCCCCCGAGGCGGCCGTCGCCATCGCCATCGACATCGCGGACGGCCTGGCCGCAGCGCACGCCGCCCAGATCGTGCACCGCGACGTCAAGCCGGAGAACGTACTCCTGGACATGCAGGGCCCGCTCGGCCCCGGCGGCGCGCACCCCGCGCTCCTCACCGACTTCGGCGTCGCCAAGCTCATCGACACCCCGCGCCGCACCAAGGCCACGAAGATCATCGGCACGCCTGACTACCTGGCCCCCGAGATCGTCGAGGGCCTGCCGCCGCGCGCCGCTGTCGACATCTACGCGCTGGCCACCGTCCTGTACGAGCTCCTCGCGGGCTTCACGCCCTTCGGCGGCGGCCACCCCGGCGCCGTGCTGCGCCGCCACGTCACCGAGACGGTGGTCCCCCTCCCGGGCATCCCGGAGGAGCTGTGGCAGCTGATAGTGCAGTGCCTCGCCAAGGCCCCCGCCTCCCGGCTGCGCGCCTCCGAACTGGCCGCCGGCCTGCGCGAACAGCTGCCCTCGCTCGCCGGAATGCCGCCCCTGGACGTCGACGAACCGGAGTCGGAGGCCGCCGTCCCGACGGTCTCCATGACGTACGAGGACGAGCCCACCGGCACGGAACCGGTGCAGCGCAAGGGAGCCGTGCCCCTGGTCCCCGGCGGGTCCCTGGACTCCTCCAACCGCGACACCCACACCTCCATGCGGGTGCCCGCCCCGGACGAGCTGGCGGGCGGGCCGCTGGGCACCGCCCGGGTGCCCCGCACCCCCGGCGACCGGCGACCCGGCTCCGCCCGGCACCGCTCCGAGGTGCGCCGTCGCCGCCTCATCATGACGACGGCGGGCGTCGCCCTGCTCGCGGCCCTCGGCGTGGGCGGCTGGCTCGCGGCCACCTCCTCCGACGAGGACCCCGCGCAGCCCCCCACCCACTCCTCCCCGGCCCAGCCCTGACCGTCCGCGAGAAGGCCCCCGGGAGGGACCCGGGGCCGGGGTCTGCGGGTACCGGTTAGGCTGGTGCACGTGGCAGTCGTCGATGTATCCGAAGAGCTGAAGTCCCTCTCCTCGACCATGGGGTCGATCGAGGCCGTCCTGGACCTCGAAAAGATGAGGGCCGACATCGCCGTGCTCGAAGAGCAGGCCGCGGCGCCGTCCCTGTGGGACGACCCCGACGCCGCTCAGAAGATCACGAGCAAGCTCTCGCACCTCCAGGCCGAGCTCCGCAAGACCGAGGCCCTGCGCGGCCGCATCGACGACGTCGGTGTCATGTTCGAGCTCGCCGCCGACGAGGACGACGCGGACGCCCTCGCCGAGGCCGAGACCGAGCTGGTCTCCGTACGCAAGGCGCTCGACGAGATGGAGGTCCGCACGCTCCTCTCCGGCGAGTACGACGAGCGCGAGGCCCTCGTCAACATCCGCGCCGAGGCCGGCGGCGTCGACGCCTCCGACTTCGCCGAGCGCCTCCAGCGCATGTACCTGCGCTGGGCCGAGCGGCACAACTACTCCACCGAGGTCTACGAGACCTCGTTCGCGGAGGAGGCGGGCATCAAGTCCACCACCTTCGTCGTGAAGGCCCCGTACGCGTACGGCACGCTCTCCGTCGAGCAGGGCACGCACCGCCTGGTGCGCATCTCCCCGTTCGACAACCAGGGACGCCGCCAGACCTCCTTCGCGGGCGTCGAGGTCCTCCCGGTCGTCGAGAAGACCGACCACGTCGAGATCGACGAGTCCGAGCTGCGCGTGGACGTGTACCGCGCGTCCGGCCCCGGCGGCCAGGGCGTCAACACCACCGACTCGGCGGTGCGCCTCACGCACATCCCGACCGGCATCGTCGTCTCCTGCCAGAACGAGCGCTCCCAGATCCAGAACAAGGCGAGCGCCATGAACGTCCTCCAGGCGAAGCTCCTGGAGCGACGCCGCCAGGAGGAACAGGCGGCCATGGACGCCCTCAAGGGCGACGGCGGCAACTCCTGGGGCAACCAGATGCGTTCGTACGTCCTGCACCCCTACCAGATGGTCAAGGACCTCCGTACGGAGTTCGAGGTCGGCAACCCGCAGTCCGTCCTCGACGGCGAGATCGACGGCTTCCTGGAGGCCGGTATCCGCTGGCGCAAGCAGCAGGAGAAGTAAGCAGCAGCGTTACGCCGACGAAGGCGCCGGGCCCGGAAGGGGACCGGCGCCTTCGTGCGTTGCGCAAGCGGTCGCCGTACCTGTCACGGCCCGCTATGTCACAGCCCTGTGTGCATCTCCCGGGCAAGTGATCGTATAACCGGGCATCACGCCCTGAACGTTCTTGACGGGCTTCTCGCGGCTGGGGGAGTGTAGCGGGCAGCATGCGTATGTCTGGGGCGGGTGTGAACGGGGGCCAGCGGACGGCCTCTTGAGAGGCGGTCCCGTGAACTGACATCCCCGCCAAGGCCGTTGCCCCTGCATAGCTGCGCCAACGACTCGATCCACAAGAGCTCGCCAGCTACTGGGGGTAGCAACCAGATGACCAACAAGATGCGGGTCCGTGTCGCGCGGATAGCCGCCAGCGCGGTGGTCGCCGCCGGAGCCTCGCTGACCGTCGCGGGTGTCGCACAGGCCGCCGGTTCCGGAGACGGGGCCAAGGAGAAGGTCGGCGTCCAGCTCGAAGCCGGCCCGGTCAAGCTCGACGCCGGTGTGGACGCGGCCGACGGCGGCGCCGACACCGGCGGCGCCGACACCGGCGGCGCCAACACGGGCGGGGCCAACACCGGCGGCGCCAATCAGGGCACCACCACTGAGGGCACCACTGGCGCCAATCAGGGCACCACCACCGAGGGCACCACTGGCGCCAACCAGGGTGCCAGCGGCGCCGACAACGGCGGCAACGGCGACCCGACCACCAACGGCGGGAACGCCGCAGGCGACCCCACGACCAACGGCGGGAACGCCGCAGGCAGCCCCACGACCAACGGTGGGAACGCGGCCGGTGCCCCGACCACCAACGGTGGCAACGCCGCGGGCAGCCCCACGACCACCGGCGGCAACGCCGCGGGCGACCCGACCACCAACGGCGGGAACGCCGCGGGCGCCCCCACGACCAGCGGTGGCAACGCCGCGGGCGCCCCCACGACCAGCGGTGGCAACGCGGCCGGTGCCCCGACCACCAACGGCGGCAACGCCTCCGGCGACACCACCACGGGCGGCAAGCCCTCCGGCGGCGCCACCACCGGTGGCGAGGACCCGACCAAGCCGCCCACCGACCCGACCACCGGCGGCACCACCCCGACGACCGGCGGAACGAGCACCGGCACCGCCGCCGGCACGGGCACCGGCACCGGTGACAACACCGACGTCGACTCCGTCGCCAACCGTCCGGTCGAGCAGGCCAAGCCCAAGGACGAGCTGGCCGCCACCGGCGCCGGTGACACCACGCTCCTCATGGTCGGCGCCGCCACGATGATCGCCGGCGGCATCGCCTTCCGCTTCCTGCCCCGCCTGGGCGGACGCGGCACCACCGCAGCCTGACCCCCGGGCCGCACACCACGGCCGCACGCGGGGACGCGGGTACGCACACGAGAGGGGCCCGGGGCGCACACAGCACCCCGGGCCCCTCCTCGTACGTACGAGCCCTTACGCGGCCTGGTGGGCCAGCAGGGCCATCGCCGCGACCAGCACCACCAGCAGCGCCACCAGCGTCGCCGGATTCAGCTGGGCGAACGGGCCCTCCCGCTGCTCCAGGCGCTGCCTGCTCGCCCGACAGGTCGGGCAGCGGCCCTCGGCCACCGGTCCCGCGCAGTTCGCGCACACCAACCGGTCATAGGTCATGCGCTGTCCTCCTCCGGTCACCGGCCGCACACTCCGCACTGCCTGGATGCACATCCCGAATACTTCGCGTTCTCTCCCCATAACGCCCGGGGAAACGCATCCGTTCCCCTCCACTGTGCCAGCCGCTCGCCCGACGTGCGCGGCCCGGGCGCAAAGGGCCGCACCGCAAAACGGAGCAAACCCCTCATCACGGGGAAGCAGCCTGCACGGTCGGGGCCGGGTCGCGTATGGTCACGCACACCTACTACCGGCGACCGTGGTGCACCTGTGATCCGATTCGACAACGTGTCCAAGTCCTACCCGAAGCAGAACCGGCCCGCCCTGCGGGACGTCTCCCTGGAGGTCGAGAAGGGCGAGTTCGTCTTCCTGGTCGGTTCCTCCGGCTCCGGAAAGTCCACCTTCCTGCGGCTGCTGCTGCGCGAGGAGCGCGCCAGCCAGGGGCAGGTGCACGTGCTGGGCAAGGACCTCGCGCGCCTGTCCAACTGGAAGGTCCCCCAGATGCGGCGCCAGCTCGGCACCGTCTTCCAGGACTTCCGCCTGCTGCCCAACAAGACGGTGGCCGAGAACGTCGCCTTCGCGCAGGAGGTCATCGGCAAGCCGCGCGGCGAGATCCGCAAGGCCGTCCCCCAGGTGCTCGACCTGGTCGGCCTCGGCGGCAAGGAGGACCGGATGCCCGGCGAGCTCTCCGGCGGTGAGCAGCAGCGCGTGGCCATCGCGCGGGCCTTCGTCAACCGCCCCATGCTGCTGATCGCGGACGAGCCGACCGGCAACCTCGACCCGCAGACCTCCGTCGGCATCATGAAGCTGCTGGACCGCATCAACCGCACCGGCACCACTGTGGTGATGGCGACCCACGACCAGCAGATCGTCGACCAGATGCGCAAGCGCGTCATCGAACTCGAGAAGGGCCGTCTCGTACGCGACCAGTCTCGCGGCGTCTACGGCTACCAGCACTGAAAGGACGCCGATGCGCGCCCAGTTCGTCCTGTCGGAGATCGGTGTCGGTCTCCGCCGGAACCTCACGATGACCTTTGCCGTCGTCGTCTCCGTCGCACTCTCCTTGGCCCTCTTCGGCGGGGCCCTGTTGATGCGCAACCAGGTCAACGAGATGAAGACCTACTGGTACGACAAGGTCAACATCTCCATCTACTTCTGCAACAAGAACGACGCCGAGACGGGCGTCCCGCAGTGCGCCAAGGGCGCCGTCACGGCGGAGCAGAAGCAGCAGGTCAAGGCCGACCTGGAGAAGATGGACATTGTCGACAAGATTTACTACGAGGACGCGGACCAGGCGTTCAAGCACTACAAGGAGCAGTTCGGCGACACGCCGATGGCGAACGTCCTGACGCCGGACCAGATGCAGGAGTCCTACCAGATCAAGCTGAAGGACCCCGAGAAGTACAAGGTGGTGACGACCGCCTTCCAGGGCCGGGCGGGCGTGCAGGCCGTGGAGGACCAGCGCTCCATCCTGGACCAGCTCTTCGAGCTGATGAACGGCATGAACGTCGCCGCGCTCTTCCTGATGGGCCTGATGCTCGTCATCGCGCTGATGCTGATCGTGAACACCGTGCGCGTCTCCGCGTTCAGCCGACGGCGCGAGACCGGCATCATGCGGCTCGTCGGCGCCTCCAGCTTCTACATCCAGGCGCCGTTCATCATGGAGGCCGCCGTCGCCGGTCTCATCGGCGGTGCGCTCGCCTGCGTGATGCTCGTCCTCGGCCGCTACTTCCTGATCGACCACGGCCTCGCGCTCGCCGACAAGATGGAGTTGGTGCAGTTCATCGGCTGGGACGCGGTCCTCACCAAGCTGCCGCTGGTGCTCGCGATCAGCCTGCTGATGCCCGCGCTCGCCGCCTTCTTCGCGCTCCGCAAGTACCTGAAGGTGTAACCGGCGACACCCGTTCACCACGTGCCCCGTACGGCAACACGCCGTACGGGGCACGGCGTTTGTCCTAGACTCGTCGCCATGCCAGGCCCGGAATTCGGTATCCGGCCCCGCGGCCTGTGCCGCGGGGCGGCCCTGACCTTGGTCTTCGCGGGGGCACTGGCCACCGTCTCGACGACCGGTTCATGGGTGTACGACGACGAGCCGCAGCCCGCGTCGGCGGTGCGGCCCGCCGCGCCTCAGGCGACGCGTGATGCGGTCGCCCGGGCGGCGGCCGAGGCGGTCGCCGACGGCAAGTCCGGCAAGAAGGCCGCCGAGGAGGTGGTCAGCCGCAGCGGCGACCGCTGGGGCGCGGTCTACGACCCGGCGGAGTACAAGGACTTCGAGCAGTCCCTGGACGGCGAGTACACCGGTGTCGGCCTGGTCGCCAAGCGGCGTGCCGACGGCCAGGTCCAGGTCGAGCGGGTGCGCCCGGGCGGCCCCGCCGCGAAGGCGGGCCTTAGACGCGGGGACTCCCTGCGCAGCATCGACGGCCACGCGGTGGACCGCCGCCCGGTCACCGAGGTCGTCTCGCTGCTGCGCGGCGACGGCTCCGGCGCCGGGGCGGGCACCCCCGTACGCATCCGGCTCCAGCGGGGGACGAAGGTGTGGACGCAGGAGGTGCGCCGGGCGAACCTGCCCACCGACGCGGTCACCGTGGAGCAGCTGGCCGACGGGGCGGTGCTGATCCGGGTCACCTCCTTCACCCGGGGCTCGGGGGAGCGGGTGCGCAAGGCGGTGCGCGAGGCCCCGGCGGGCAAGGGCGTCCTGCTGGACCTGCGCGGCAACGCGGGCGGGCTGGTCGACGAGGCCGTGACCGCCGCCTCCGCCTTCCTCGACGGGGGCCTGGTGGCGACGTACGACGACCGGGGCCGCCAGCGCGCCCTGCACGCCGAGCGCGGCGGCGACACGAAGAGACCGCTGGTCGCGCTCGTCGACGGCGGCACGATGAGCGCCGCCGAGCTGATGACGGGAGCGCTCCAGGACCGGGGCCGGGCGCTGACCGTCGGTTCGCGGACCTTCGGCAAGGGTTCGGTGCAGAAACCGAGCCGGCTGGCGGACGGCTCGGTCGCCGAGCTGACCGTCGGCCACTACCGCACCCCCGCCGGGCACCGGCTGGACGGACGGGGCATCACGCCCGACCTGGAGGAGACCGAGCGGGCCAGGGAGCGGGCGGAGACAGTATTGAGTGGCCTTCAGGGGGGCTCGTAGTGCGAAAATGACCGCACTATGGCTAAGGAAAAGGACCCCAAGCGCAAGATCATCGCGCAGAACAAGAAGGCCCGGCACGACTACACCATCCTCGACACCATCGAGTGCGGTCTTGTGCTCATGGGCACCGAGGTGAAGTCCCTGCGGCTCGGCAGGGCGTCACTGGTGGACGGTTTCGTGCAGATCGACGGCGGCGAGGCCTGGCTGCACAACATCCACGTACCGCTGTACTCGCAGGGCACCTGGACCAACCACGCCGCACGGCGCAAGCGCAAGCTGCTGATGCACCGGGCGGAGATCGACAAGCTGGAGTCGAAGTCGGGCGAGACCGGCCACACCATCGTGCCGCTCGCGCTGTACTTCAAGGACGGCCGGGTCAAGTGCGAGATCGCGCTCGCCAAGGGCAAGAAGGAGTACGACAAGCGTCAGACGCTCCGCGAGAAGCAGGACACGCGCGAGACCAACCGCGCCATCGCGGCGGTGAAGCGCAAGGAGCGCGGGTACCTGTAGGGCGGGCCGGGCGGTAATTGGCTGGCATCGGCGGACGATGGTCACGTACGATGGAACATGTCGCACCCCACATGGTGATGGGTCAGGCGACGGGACGGTGGCCCAGGCCCCCGGCCCACTTTGAAAAATCAACATGGGGATGATCGGTTTCGACAGCGGATGTCGAAGCAGGGGAAGCGTGTCGAGGAAGCGGCAATGATCTCGTAAACCATATGTCGCAACCAATAATCGCCAACACCAAGCGCGATTCCTTCGCCCTCGCTGCCTAAGTAGCGACTTGCGAAGTGTCAGCCCGGGGGTGATCCCGACCCGGATCCTGGCATCATCAAGGGATCTAAACTCACCGTCCCGGTCGCGGGGACGGTGAGGAAATCAAACAGTGACTGAGCCCGTCGGAGACTTGTCTGCGTGATCTCCGGGGCCGAGAAAATCGCAGCAGACTGCACACGGAGAAGCCCTGATTCTGCACCGTTGGACGCGGGTTCGATTCCCGCCATCTCCACAACCCCATGTGAGACGAAGGCCCGGCTGCCTCAAGCAGCCGGGCCTTTGTCGTGTCCGCAGACGTGTCCGGCGCCGTTCGTGGCCGGCCGGACGGGGCGGACTGTCGTATGCGTCACGTGATGTCTTATCTGCCCTAGAGATAGGGGGTAAATGGGTCGAATCGGACTCGGAACGATCCATTCCGGCTCTGGATATGTCATTGATGTGTGACAAGAGTGCACTCGCGAGAAGCTCTGTCACCCGGGTGCGCTACATTCGACGTCCGGGTGCAGTGTGATAGGGACGCTTGGACGGGTGGGGGCCCGGACCAATGGCGGAACCAGTTGGTCGCGCGCGCCCACCGATGAGCCAGTCAGTGGGGGATGTGCGAAAAGCTGTGAAGAACACTCCTGAGGGCGCCCAGACCGGGCAGACCCGCCAAATACGTCAGATACGCCAGGCCGACGACCGGACGATGCAGCTCGACTCCGTCGGGTCGCACTTCGGGCGTCGGCACGAGCCCCCGCTGCTCCCGGAGCTGTCCACGGAGAGCCCCGACGGACCGGTGTTCGTCGACGAGAGCGGCCGCCGCGGCAAGAAGCTCCGCCGGCTCGGCTGGGTGCTCGGCGCGGTGTGCGCCGCCTACGCCGCGATGCTCATCATTTCCCTGATCGGCGGCAACTCCCTTGCTCCGGGGCTGCCGATACCGGACTTCGCCTCCGACAAGACCGCGGAGAAGGTCAAGTCCGACCCCGATCCCACCCCGTCCGTGCCCAAGCCGGACGGCATCCCGCCGGTCACCGGCGGCAACGTGCCCGCGGGCTCCTCGCAGACCGCCGGCACCACCACCGGCAAGGTCCCGGCCGGCGGCGCCAAGAAGGACGACGCCAAGGACCCGAAGGACCCGGCGAAGAAGCCTCCCACCGGCCCCGACAAGACCAACGGCGGTGCCGGGGCGAACGGCGGAGCGGCTGCCAACGGCGGTGCCGCCAACGGCGGTGCGGCGAACGGCGGCGCGGCCAACAATGGCGGTGCCGCGAACAATGGCGGTGCTGCGAACAACGGCGGCGCGGCCAACAACGGTGGCGCGGCGAACAACGGTGGCGCGGCGAACAACGGCGGCGCGGCCAACAACGGCGGCGCTGCCAACAACGGTGGTGCGGCGGACAACGGCGGCGCCGCGAACAACGGTGGCGCGGCCAACAACGGTGGCGCGGCCAACGGCGGTGCGGCGACCAACGGCGCCAACGCCGGAGGGAACACCACCGACCCCATTCCTGACCCGGCCAATCCGGCGAAGTAGAAGGCACGGCACGTAGATGTCCAACCCTCGCAGGCGTTCCTCCCAGGGCGCCCGCCGCTCCGCCGCGCGCGCACGCACGCGCACCCGGCGGCGCTGGTTCCCCATGCGGTACTTGTTGCCGTCGCTGCTCCTCGTCGCCCTCATGGCGATGCTGATGCTGCGCGGCTACGTACACAACGAGATCGGCTCCGACCAGACGGGCGCCCGTCCGCCCGTCGACCAGACGACGGTGCCGGAGAACGTCCTCAAGGGCGGACCGGTCATCGACACCCGGGACCCGAAGAAGCCCGAGGCGCGGCACGTCAAGGACAAGCACGTCGTCATCACCTTCGACGACGGTCCGGACCCCAAGTGGACGCCGAAGGTCCTGGACAAGCTGAAGGAGTACGGCGCCCACGGCGTCTTCTTCGTCGTCGGCTCCAACGCCACCCGCTACCCCGACCTCGTCAAGCGCATCGTGGACGAGGGGCACGAGCTGGGTCTGCACACCTGGAACCACCCCGACCTCTCGTACCAGACGCGCAACGGCATCGACTCGCAGTTCTCGCGCAACCAGCTCGCGATCGCCGGTGCGGCCGGGGTGCACACCTCGCTGTTCCGTCCGCCGTACTCCTCGTTCGCGTACGCCTTCGACGACGCGAGCTGGCCGGTCGCCACGTACGTCGGCGAGCTGGGCTACCTCACGGTCGTCAACGACACCGACTCCGAGGACTGGAAGCGGCCCGGCGTCGACGCGATCATCAAGCGCGCCACGCCCAAGACCACCAAGGGCACCGTCGTGCTGATGCACGACTCCGGTGGTGACCGCACGCAGACCCTTCAGGCACTGGACAAGTTCCTGCCGGACATGCAGAAGCGCGGCTTCAAGTTCACCAACCTCACCGAGGCGCTGGGCACCACCTCCGCGCACAGCCCGGTGACGGGTCCCGAGCTGTGGAAGTCGAAGGCGTTCCTGGTCGCGATCACCGTCTCGGACGGCATCACCGACACCCTCACCTGGGGTCTGGCGATCGTCGGTTCGCTGGTCATCGCCCGCTTCGGCCTGATGCTGATCCTCTCGTTCGCGCATGCCCGCAGGGTGCGCAAGCGAGGGTTCCGCTGGGGACCCGAGATCACCAGACCGGTCACCGTGCTGGTCCCCGCGTACAACGAACGCGAGTGCATCGCCAACACCGTGCGCTCCCTGATGTCCAGCGACCACCCCATCGAGGTCATCGTCATCGACGACGGCTCGACGGACGGCACCGCCGACATCGTCGAGCAGATGCGCATACCCAACGTCCGGGTGGTCCGCCAGCAGAACGCGGGCAAGCCCGCCGCGCTCAACAACGGCATCCGGCACGCCCGTTACGACATCATCGTGATGATGGACGGCGACACGGTCTTCGAGCCGTCCACCGTCCGCGAGCTGGTCCAGCCCTTCGGCGACCCGCGCGTCGGTGCGGTCGCCGGAAACGCGAAGGTCGGCAACCGCGACTCGCTCATCGGCGCCTGGCAGCACATCGAGTACGTGATGGGCTTCAACCTGGACCGCCGCCTCTACGACATGCTCGGCATCATGCCGACCATCCCGGGTGCGATCGGCGCGTTCCGTGCGGACGCCCTGCACCGGGTCGGCGGCATGAGCGAGGACACCCTCGCCGAGGACACCGACATCACGATGGCGTTCCACCGCGACGGCTGGAAGGTCGTGTACGCGGAGAACGCGCGCGCCTGGACCGAGGCGCCGGAGTCCGTGCAGCAGCTGTGGTCGCAGCGCTACCGCTGGTCGTACGGCACGATGCAGGCGATCTGGAAGCACCGCCGCGCGTTCATCGAGAAGGGCCCCTCGGGCCGCTTCGGACGCGTCGGCCTGCCGATCGTCTCGCTCTTCATGATCGTGTTCCCGCTGCTGGCCCCGCTGATCGACATCTTCCTGATCTACGGCCTCGTGTTCGGCCCGACCGGCAAGACCGTCATCGCCTGGTTCGGCGTGCTGATGCTCCAAGTGATCTGCGCGGCCTACGCGTTCAAGCTGGACAAGGAGAAGATGACGCACCTGCTGTCCTTCCCGCTCCAGCAGATCCTGTACCGCCAGATCATGTACGTCGTCCTGCTCCAGTCCTGGATCACCGCCCTCACCGGCGGCCGGCTGCGCTGGCAGAAGCTGCGCCGCACCGGTGTGGTCGAGGCGCCGGGGGCCCTGCCGGGCCAGCGGCGCGAAGAGGAGAGGTGGCCGGTCGGATGAGCCACGGTTATCCGGGCCCGAACGGCAACGGCTATCCCGATGACCCCGGGGCCCAGGGCTTCGGTCCCGAGTACGACGCGGACGGCTTCCCGCTGCCGCAGCAGTCCGGCGCCCGCCCCGCCCCCCAGCAGGGTGGCGGCGGCTGGCCGACGGTCCGCAACAACCCGGGACCCGCGCTGCCCTCCTCGTCGTACGGCCAGGGGCAGACCTCCGGCTACCCGCAGGCGTACCCCCAGACCGGCGGCTACCCGCAGCAGGGCGGCTACCCCCAGCAGGGCGGCTATCCCCAGCAGGGCGCTTACGCCCCGCAGGGCAACGCCGGATACGCGGAGCCCGGTTACGCGGGGCCGGGCCACGGGGACGCCACCACGGCGTTCCCGAGGACCGGCGGCGGTCAGGGCGGCTACGGCGGGCAGGGCGGCCAGGCCGGTCCCGGCGGCTCCGGCGGGCAGCAGGAGGAGACTCCGGCGTTCGCCAGGTCCGCCGTGGGCGCGCCGACCCGGCAGCAGCCCGCATGGGGCCGCGACGGGACGGCCGAGGACCCGTACGGACCGAGCACGTCCGCCTGGCCCCAGACGGCGGGCGCGGACGGCCTGGGCCTCAAGGACGCCCCGGACGCCCCCTCCCCGGACGCCCCGGAGGAGACCCCGGAACCGGCCGCGCCCAAGAAGCCCGGCCGTGACCGCTACCTCGACCTGCTGCGCTCCATCGCGCTGGTCCGCGTCGTGCTCTTCCACGTCTACGGACAGGCGTGGATGACGATCGTCTTCCCGTCCATGGGCGTGATGTTCGCTCTGGCCGGATCGCTGATGGCGCGCTCGCTGGGCGCGCGGTCCGCGGGCCAGGTCATCAAGAGCCGCATCCGGCGTCTGATGGTGCCGGTGTGGGTGTTCGCGATCGTCACCCTCGCGCTGATCTTCAACGGCGGCTGGAAGCCCACCGCGGGCGAGGACGGCGAGTCCATCATCTGGTGGTGGATCAGGCTCGCCTGGTGGTTCGTGCCGGTGGGCGCGGCGACCGGTCCCGACGAGGTCGGCTCGCCGGGCGGTCTGCTGGACGTCAGCTGGGCGGCGCAGACCTCGGGTCCGCTCTGGTACATCCGGGCGTACCTGTGGTTCGTCATGCTGTCGCCGCTGATGCTCAAGCTGTTCCGCAAGATGCCGTGGCCGACGCTGCTGGCTCCGCTGGCGCTGTCCGCGGTGCTCGGCATGAAGCTGATCGAGATCCCCGGCGAGACCGGCAACGCGATCACCGACTTCACGACCTTCGCGTCCTGCTGGATGCTCGGCTTCGCCCACAACGAGGGCACGCTGCAGAAGCTCAAGGCGTACATGATCCCGTCGTTCGCGGCGGTGCTCATGGGGCTCGGCCTGTGGTGGGCGGGCACGCACATCGGTGAGGCGGGCTGGAACTTCGACGAGATACCCACGGCGAACGCCCTGTGGTCGCTCGGCTTCTGTGCCGTGCTGCTGCACTACTCGCCGTCGTGGGACGTCCTGCCGGACAAGCTGAAGGGCTTCGACACGCCGATCACGCTGGCCAACAACCGGGCCGTGACGATCTATCTCTGGCACGAGATGGCGATCATGCTGACGATCCCGATCATCGACCAGATGTGGTCGCTGGGGTCGCTGCCGGTGGTGGGCGAGCTGATCAACTCGAACCTCGGCAAGCTCTACCAGGTGCTGATGTTCATCCTGGCGTGGCCGCTCATCGCGGCGGCGATCGCCGGGTTCGGCTGGGCGGAGGACGTTGCCGCCAAGCGGAGGCCGAGACTGTGGCCCAACGGGGCCAAGAAGAAGGCCAAGGCCTGAGGTTCCTGCACGGTTGTCGTTCCGGTGCCTTGTGGCCGGTCGCGCAGTTCCCCGCGCCCCTGACGTGTCTGCCCTTCGGGCGGCAGGTCGGGGGCGCGTCGGCGTCTCAGCCGCCCGCACCCCACACCCACCGCCTCGCCAGGGCGGTACCGGGGCTTCCGGTGGGGCGTGGGGGCGGGCACTCTGGGAGGTACGGGAAGCACCGGCCACCCCGGAGGGCATCGGCATGGGCGCGAGCGGCACCGGCACCACCAGCACGCGCACCCCGTGGTGGTTCGACTCCGGCCGGGTGTGCCTGGACCTGCTCGCCACCCGCACCCGGGGGCAGGAACTCCTCGTAGGCGCAAGGGAGTTGGCCGAGTGGGCGGTGGGGGCGGGCCTGGTGCCCGGCGGGACCGCCCTGCGCGTCGACCCCGCCTGGGCGCCCCGCTTCCACCGCCTCCGTGAGCAGATCGCCGACGTCCTGGCCGGCGGCCGGGGCTCCGCCCTCGACGAGGTCAACGCCCTCGCCGCGCTGCCCCCTCCGGCCCCCCGCGCCGTCCGCACCGCCGACGGCTCGCTGGCCTGCGCGCTGGCCGCCGAGCCCCGCTGCGAGCAGCTCCTCGCGGTGCTGGCCCGGGACGCCGTCGCCCTGCTCACCGACCCCGTCGCCCGTGCCCGTCTGCGCCGCTGCGAGGGCGACACCTGCGAGCGCCTGTACCTGGACACCTCCCGGGGGCGCCGCCGCCGCTGGTGCTCCAGCGAGACCTGCGGCAACCGGGAGCGGGTCGCCCGCCACCGGCGCCGGGCCGCGGTCACCGCCGTGCAGCCCTGAGGCGTCGTACGGAAAGAATCTTGCGCCCCTGTTGAGTCGCGTGCACCCGCCCGTCCGTATGGACCGTCGAGGAAGGCGTGACAGGGCTCGACCGGGAGGTGCCAGGTGCGCGAGGATGCGGCGGTGGCCGATGACCGTCCGCGGCGCGGGGCGCGGCATCGCGGTACCGGACGGAGTGTCAGCACCCCTTCGGTGGAAGAGGAGTTGATGCGCTCGCTGTACCGCGAGCACGCCGGGCCGCTGCTCGCGTTCGTGCTGCGTCTGGTCGCCGGTGACCGCCAGCGCGCGGAGGACGTCGTGCAGGAGACGCTCATCCGTGCCTGGAAGAACGCCGGTGCGCTCAACCGGGCCACCGGTTCGGTACGCCCCTGGCTGGTGACGGTCGCGCGCCGCATCGTCATCGACAACCACCGCAGCCGGCAGGCCCGGCCGCAGGAAGTCGATCCGTCGCCGCTGGAGGTCCTGCCCGCGGAGGACGAGATCGACAAGGCGCTGTGGTTGATGACGATCGGCGACGCCCTCGACGACCTGACGCCCGCCCACCGGGAGGCGCTCGTCGAGACCTACTTCAAGGGACGTACGGTCGGCGAGGCGGCCGAGATCCTCGGCGTGCCCAGCGGGACCGTGCGCTCCCGCGTCTTCTACGCGCTCCGTTCGATGAAGCTGGCCCTTGAGGAACGAGGTGTGACGGCATGAGTGCACAGGACGGCGGGAGCGTGCCGGGCGGCCGGGGCGCACAGGGCGGCGGGAGCGCACCGGGCGGCGAGTCGGTCCACGACGCCGTCGCCGCCTACTCCCTCGGCATTCTGGACGAGTCCGAGGCCGCCGCCTTCGAGGCCCACCTCGCCGCCTGCGCCTCCTGCGCCGCCCAGCTGGAGGACTTCGCGGGCATCGAGCCGATGCTCGCCGCCCTCGCCGAACCCCCGGGCCCGCCACGGGAGGTGACCACCCCGAGTCCCCGTCTCCTGGCGGACCTGGTCGACGAGGTCACCGTACGGAGGGACCAGCAGGCCCGCCGCAGGCGCCGCGGCCTCTCCCTGGTCGCGGCGGCCGCCGCCGTGGTGATCGGCGGCTCGGGAGCCGTGGTCCTCGCGGCCGCCGACAACGACCCCGGACCCGTCCGGGCCCTCCCCGACCCGCACCCCACCAGCCCCGCCGAGGACGCCTTCTTCCACCACATGGAGAACAAGACGCAGGCCACCGACCCGGTCACGAAGGTGTCGGCCGTCGTCGGCACCGAGAAGAAGGGCTGGGGCACCCACACCGTCCTGGAGCTCAAGAACGTCAAGGGCCCCCTGAAGTGCAGCCTGGTCGCCGTCTCCACGAAGGGCGAGGAGGAGGTCGTCAGCAGCTGGTCCGTCCCGAAGTGGGGCTACGGCATCCCCGACAGCCCGCACAAGGCCGCCAAGACACCCCTCTACGTGCACGGCGGGGCGGCCATGGACGTCAACGAGATCGACCACTTCGAGGTCCGGACATTCGACGGCAAACCACTGGTCAAAGTCGAGGCCTGACATAACGGTCCCCTTCGCGTACGGTTGACGGCTGCCCAGTGCACGTCAGAAGGGGGCCTCGGTGGCCGCGCAGGATGCCGCTGTCGATTCGGTCCGCGACCGTGAAATCGGCGTGGAACAGGATCATCTGGATCAGGTGTACCGCCGTCTTGAGGAGAAGATCCACGAGGCCGAGTTCCTGATGAACGACGCCGCCCAGCGGGGTCAGGTCGGCACGCCCGGCGCGCTCGCCGAGCGCGACGCGCAGGTCTTCCGGGCGGGGGTGCACCTGAACCGTCTCAACAACGAGTTCGAGGACTTCCTCTTCGGCCGGATCGACCTGCTCCACGGCAAGGACGGCAAGAAGGGCCCGGACGGCGCGTTCACGTCGATCGAGCCCGCCGACGACGCCGTACGGGAGGACCGGAGCGCCGACATCGGCGAGACCCTCCACATCGGCCGCATCGGGGTCCTGGACTCCGACTACGCGCCGCTGGTGATCGACTGGCGGGCGCCCGCCGCCGCGCCGTTCTACCGCTCCACGCCCAAGGACCCGGGCCGCGTCGTGCGCCGCCGCGTGATCCGCTCCAAGGGCCGCCAGGTGCTCGGCGTCGAGGACGACCTGATGCGCCCGGAACTGACCGCGTTCCTCGGCGGCGACAAGCTGGCCGTGATCGGCGACGGCGCGCTGATGGCCGCCCTCGGCCAGGCCCGCAGCCACACCATGCGCGACATCGTCTCCTCCATCCAGGCCGAGCAGGACCTGGTCATCCGGGCCCCCGCCGCCTCGGTCACCGAGGTCGCGGGCGGCCCCGGCACCGGCAAGACCGCCGTCGCCCTGCACCGCGCCGCCTACCTCCTCTACCAGGACCGCAGGCGCTACGCGGGCGGCATCCTGATCGTCTCGCCGACCCCGCTGCTCGTCTCGTACACCGAGGGCGTGCTGCCCTCCCTCGGCGAGGAGGGCCAGGTCGCGATCCGCGCGCTGGGCTCGCTGGTCGACGGGGCCGAGGCGACGACGTACGACGAACCGAACATCGCCCGCATCAAGGGCTCCTCCCGCATGCTCAAGGTGCTCCGCAAGGCCGCCAGGGGCGCCCTGGAGACGCCGGGCGCCCCCGTGCCGGAGGAGGAAGAGGGCCAGCTGTCCTTCGGCGACCCGGAGGAGGAGGCTCCGGCGGCGGTACGGACCGACCTGCTGCGCGTCGTGGCCTTCGGCGCGCGCCTCGAACTGGAGGCGGGCGATCTCCAGCGCATCCGCAACACCGTCCTGTCCGGCACCGCCCCGGTCAACCTGCTGCGCCCGCGCGCCCGCAAGCTGCTCCTCGACGCCCTGTGGGCCAAGTCCAACGGCCGGGCCCGCTACACCGACCCGGAGCTGGCCGCCGAGCTGCGCTCCTCCTTCGACGACGACGTGTCGACCGAGGACGCCTTCCTGGCCTTCCTGAACGCCTGGTGGCCCGAGCTGACCCCGCGCGGGGTGCTCGCCGACATGGCCGACGAGAAGCGGCTCGCCCGCTGGGCCCGCCGCATCCTCAACCCGCGCGAGGTCCGCCAGCTCGCCCGCTCCCTCAAGCGTGCCGAGCTCTCCGTCCACGACGTCGCCCTCCTGGACGAGCTCCAGCTCCTCCTGGGCACGCCCGCGCGGCCGAAGAAGAAGCGCGAGTACGACCCGCTGGACGCCCTCACCGGCCTCGAAGAGCTGATGCCGCAGCGCGAGGAGACCCAGTGGGAGCGCGCCGAGCGCCTGGCCGCCGAGCGCACCGAGTACGCGCACGTCATCGTCGACGAGGCGCAGGACCTCACGCCCATGCAGTGGCGGATGGTCGGCCGCCGGGGCCGCACCGCGACCTGGACGATCGTGGGCGACGCCGCCCAGTCCTCCTGGACGGACCCGGCCGAGGCCGCCGAGGCCCGCGACGAGGCGCTGGGCTCGCGCCCGCGCCGGAAGTTCGAGCTGACGGTGAACTACCGCAACCCGGCGGAGATCGCCGAGCTGGCGGCGAAGGTCCTGGCGCTGGCCGCCCCGGACATGCGGTCGCCGCGTGCGGTGCGGTCGACAGGTGTCGTGCCGCGCTTCGTGGCCGTACGGGACGACCTGGAGACGTCCGTACGGGAAGAGGCCCAGCGCCTCCTGGAACAGGTGGACGGCACCGTCGGCGTCGTCGTCGCGATGAACCGGCGTGCCCAGGCGCGGCGTTGGCTCGCGGACCTGGGGGAGCGGGTCGTGGCGCTCGGCAGCCTGGAGGCCAAGGGGCTGGAGTACGACGCCACGGTGGTCGTGTCGCCCGCGGAGATCGCCGAGGAGTCCCCGGCGGGGCTGCGGGTGCTGTACGTGGCGCTGACGCGGGCGACGCAGCAGCTCACGGTCGTCTCGGGGAAGCGGGACACCCCTGATGAGGACGGGGTTCCGGCGCTGCTGCGGGACTGATTTCGAGTCAACTGCCCACTCGGGAATCACTTCCGTGGAGGGTTTGTTAGTCTCGAATGTGACACCGGCTCGATCCAAGCCCCCGGGCCCAACCTTAGTCGCTTCGAGCGACCACTTGCCGCGAGGCGAGCATGGCGGGCCGGTGTCGCTCACGTACGGGAAGAAGAGGTCCGGAGTGCTCCTTGGAGCGCTCCGGACCTCTTTTTGGTGGTTCCGCCGAGATTTTTTGGGGGTTCCGCCGAGCGGGCAGTTCTCGTATGGTGGAAAACAGTTTCCGAAAATGAAGCGCCCATTACCCGCTACCGGCTGGTAGGTGCGACGATCGGACTGCGCTGCCCGGTTTCGGACCGGCGGCGGCGCAGCAATGAAGCTAGGGAAAGCAGAGGAAGTCGGCCATGGCAACGGCGCCCAGCGTCTCGTACTCGATGACGGTCCGACTGGAGGTCCCCGCGAGCGGGACCTCGGTCAGCCAGCTCACCTCGGCCGTCGAAGCCTCCGGCGGCTCCGTGACCGGCCTCGACGTCACCGCATCCGGCCACGAGAAGCTGCGGATCGACGTCACGATCGCCGCTTCTTCCACCTCGCACGCCGACGAGATCGTCGAGAAGCTGCGCGGTGTCGACGGGGTCGTGCTCGGGAAGGTCTCCGACCGTACGTTCCTGATGCACCTCGGCGGCAAGATCGAGATGGCGTCCAAGCACCCCATCCGCAACCGTGACGACCTCTCGATGATCTACACGCCGGGCGTCGCCCGCGTCTGCATGGCCATCGCCGAGAACCCCGAGGACGCGCGCCGCCTCACCATCAAGCGCAACACCGTCGCGGTCGTCACCGACGGCTCCGCCGTGCTGGGCCTGGGCAACATCGGCCCGATGGCCGCCATGCCGGTCATGGAGGGCAAGGCGGCCCTCTTCAAGCGCTTCGCCGACATCGACGCCTGGCCGATCTGCCTGGACACCCAGGACACCGACGAGATCGTCTCCATCGTCAAGGCGATCGCCCCCGGCTTCGCGGGCATCAACCTGGAGGACATCTCCGCGCCGCGCTGCTTCGAGATCGAGGCCCGGCTGCGCGAGGCCCTGGACATTCCGGTCTTCCACGACGACCAGCACGGCACCGCGATTGTGGTCCTCGCCTCACTGACGAACGCGCTGCGGGTCGTCGGCAAGTCGATCGGCGACGTCCGCGTCGTCATGTCGGGCGCCGGAGCCGCCGGTACGGCCATCCTCAAGCTCCTCCTCGCCGCCGGCGTCAAGCACGCCGTCGTCGCCGACATCCACGGCGTGGTGCACGCCGGACGCGAGGACCTGGTCTCCGCCGACCCTGAATCGCCGCTGCGCTGGATCGCCGACAACACCAACCCCGAAGGGGTGACGGGCACCCTCAAGGAGGCCGTCGTCGGCGCCGACGTCTTCATCGGCGTCTCCGCCCCGAACGTCCTGAACGGCGACGACGTGGCCGCCATGGCAGAGGGCTCCATCGTCTTCGCGCTGGCCAACCCCGACCCGGAGGTCGAGCCCTCAATCGCCCGTCAGACGGCGGCAGTTGTGGCCACCGGCCGCTCGGACTTCCCCAACCAGATCAACAACGTGCTGGTCTTCCCCGGCGTCTTCCGCGGCCTCCTGGACGCGCAGTCGCGGACCGTCAACACGGAGATGATGCTGGCCGCCGCGAGCGCCCTGGCGGACGTCGTCAGCGAGGACGAGCTGAACCCGAACTACATCATCCCGTCGGTCTTCAACGACAAGGTCGCGGGTGCGGTCGCAGGTGCGGTTCGTACGGCCGCCAAGGCCGCCGGCGCGACTGTGACGGGTCCCACGTCCGCCTGACGCGCGGCGCGTCGCGGGTCGCGGCGTATCCGGGGCACCTCTAGGGTGGCGGGCAATGAGCCTGCGGAACCCGGCCCCGGGTTCCGCGGCCCGTAAGCAGTCCGCGACAGTGAAGTCGACAGAGCGTCACGACACGAGGCAGTGACGCTCTCCCGGTGGCCTTCGGGTGACCCTGCCGGGTGCCGGATTGGCTTTCCCGCCGCTGGTGGGGGCAGGATGCGTAACCGGGCGCGAGGGTCTGAACACCAGACCCGGTCCGGGGACTGTCCTAGAGCCCTGGCAGCATCGGCTTCGCTGTGCCCCAACATGCGGCTCCGCCGCGTGGCACGCCTCACAGGCAAGAAGAACACGGGAGTAACAACATGAACCGCAGTGAGCTGGTGGCCGCCCTGGCCGACCGCGCCGAGGTGACCCGCAAGGACGCCGACGCCGTGCTGGCCGCGCTCGCCGAGACCGTCGGCGAGATCGTCGCCAAGGGCGACGAGAAGGTCACCATCCCCGGCTTCCTGACCTTCGAGCGCACCCACCGTGCCGCTCGTACCGCTCGTAACCCGCAGACCGGCGACCCGATCCAGATCCCGGCCGGCTACAGCGTGAAGGTCTCCGCGGGCTCCAAGCTCAAGGAAGCCGCCAAGGGCAAGTAACACCCCCTAGGCGACACAGGCTGAACCTTCAGGGGGCGGCCGTCCGGAATACGACGGACGGGCGCCCCCTGTGGTGTGTCCGGATGCCTTACGGGGCCTCTGCGATCCGTACGTCCTCCAGGGAGGCGTACAGGTACGTCCTGGGGCCCGGCTCGATCCCGGGCACCGAGGGGACCGCCAGGAGCCTGCAGCCCGCCGCCAGCGCCGCCTGGGCGCCCGTGGGGGTGTCCTCCACCGCCAGGCACTG
Organism: Streptomyces sp. NPDC087440; assembly: GCF_044744005.1. Classification (NCBI taxonomy): domain Bacteria; kingdom Bacillati; phylum Actinomycetota; class Actinomycetes; order Kitasatosporales; family Streptomycetaceae; genus Streptomyces; species Streptomyces sp. NPDC087440. Next base: position 69,862 of record NZ_JBIUXN010000008.1, read on the forward strand.
CGCCGGGTCCGCGCCGAGCGCCCGCGCGGCGGCCAGGTACGGGTCCGGATGCGGCTTCCCGCGCTCCGTCTCACCCTGCGTGACCGAGGCGGCGAACCGCTCCGCCCCCAGCCCCTTCAGCACCAGGTCCGCCACCTTCCGCTCCGACGCGGTGACCAGCGCGACGGGTACCCCCAGCTCCCGGGCCCGGTCCAGCAGGCGCATCGCCCCCGGCTGGGCGCTCACCCCGGCCGCCACCAGCTCCGTGAACTCCCGGTCCAGGCGCTGCGCCGTGCCGGTGACGCCGTGCCGGTCGGCGAAGAGCGCGGCGGCGGTGTCGATGGCGGCCCCGGCGAAGGGGGCCAGGGTGTCGGGCGTCGGCTCGATGCCGTGCTCCGTCAGCAGGGCGGCGACGACCTCCAGCCACGGGTGCTCGGTGTCGACGAGGGTGCCGTCCATGTCGCAGAGCAGGGCGGCGGGCTTCGGGAGTGCGGGCAGGGTCATGGGCGGCCTCTCGGGTGGTCGCGGGTGGTCGGTTGTCGGTGCGCGCAGTGTGCCGGGGTCACGTGAACACTTGGTGGGTGTACGGGGCAAGGGGTTGGCCGGAGAAGGTTGCCGGTGGGGCGTGCGGGCCCGCCGGGGACGCTGCGGCGGCGGGGCACGGCCCCTGGGTCCCGGGGCGTTGACGGAGCCCCTGGGGCGCTGGATCGTGGACCGGGCCGGGGCCGCCTCAGGTGCGCCCCGGACCAGCGCGCCGGGCGGGGTGAACCGGCGCGCGGACGTGCTAGCGCCGGGGGGCGGCATGGGGGCAGGGAATCGTTCGGGGGACGACGACCGGGGCACGGGGGACGTGCGGGCCGGGGCGGGGGCCGGGGGCGGCGACCGGGAAGCGCGGGACGCGGTGGAGTCCGGGGGTCGGGGGTCGCGGGACGTGCGGGACGGGGGCGGCGACCGGGAAGCGCCGGACGTGCGGGACGGGGTGGAGGCCGGAAACGGCGACCCGGGCGTGCGGGACGCGGTGGACGCTGGGGGCCGGTGGGACCCGCGGGAGCCGAGGGACGCGGTGCAGGACGAGCGGCCGAGGGGAGACGCGTCGTCGCGGGAGCCGGGGCCGGTGGCTTCGGGGCCGGGATACGGGGAGCCGGGGCATGGGGCGACGCCGCCGGAGGCGGAGCGCGGGCCGCAGTCGGCGCAGGCCTCGGTGCCGCCGCCGTTGCCCGCCGGAAGGGAGAGTGCGGGCGAGGCGGTGACTTCCGGGCGGCCAGGCGGGCCTGACGGGGCCTCAGAGGGCCCTGGGGGTGGTGGCGTGCGGGAAGACGGGCCTGACGGGCTCTCAGGGGCCGCTGAGGGCGGTGCTGTGCGGGGGAGCGGGCAGTCCGGCGGGGCCGGGGTGTCCGCCGCCGGGGCGGGGCCCGGCGGGCCGGGCGAGGAGCCTGGGGCCGGTGGGGTGCCTGGGGTGCTGGGGGCGGGGCCGGAGGCTTCCGGCGGGCCGCCCGGGTTCGGGCCGCCCCCGGGACCGGGGACCGGTGTCGTTTCCGGTGCGGAGCGGCCTGTGGGGGCGCCGGGGGCTTTCGGGCCGCCGCCCGTACCGTCGGGTGCGGGTGGCGTGCCGTCCGCCGGGGGGTCTGCGCCGTCGGGTGCGGGTGCCGCGCCACCCGCCGGAGTACAGGGGTTCGGGCCGCCGTCCGTGCCGCCGGGGGCCGGTGTCCCGCCTGCCGGGGGGTCTGCGCCGTCGGGTGCGGGTGGCGTGCCGTCCGCCGGGGCAGCGGGGTTCGGGCCGTCGGGAGTGTCGGCCGGGGGGCCGTCCGGGTTCGGGACGTCGTCCGGGCAGGTGGGTGGGGGGTCGGTGGTGCCTCCGATGCCCGGGAGGGCGCCGGATGTGGGGCCGCCGCCGGAGGCGGATGCGGGGCGGGCCGTCGGGGCGGGGGTGCTGAACCTGTCGGGGCTCGGGCTCGGCTACGTACTCCTGCGGCAGTGGGCGCTCGCCGGAGTGTGCCTGGCGGCCACGGCCGGGCTGCTGGTGCACGCGCTGCCCGCCGACGTCGACGGGGTGTCGGGGTGGGTGGTCCTCGGGTATCTGGTCCTGCTGGTGCTCGCGGCGCTGGACGGGGCGCGGCGGGGGCTGCGGGCGCGGCGGGCGCTGCCGGTGAAGCCGTACGTGGCGGTGGCACTCGGCGTCGTACTGCTGGCCCTGCCCGCGACCGGCACCGTGCTCTACCGGGGCGCCCAGGACGAGGCCGTGCAGGAGATGCTGCTCGCGCGGCTCGCGGAGGCCGACGCGCGGGTGGCGAAGGCGCAGGGGGGCACCTTCGCGCAGGGGAAGGCGGAGTACGGGGCGGCCCTCGCGGCGTACGGGCGGCTCGTCGGGGACCATCCGGGCTCCCGGGCCGCGAAGCTCGTGCCCGGGCGGCTGGAGGCGTACTACCGGGCGGTCGGCGCTCCGTACGAGAAGGGCGAGCGCTGCACGGCGATCGAGCCGCTGACGTACCTGCGCACCGTGCCCGGCCGGGTCGACGCGAACGCGCTCGGCGACCTCGCCGGGTGGCCGGACGCCCGGCTGGCCACGGCGCTGTACGACTGCGGGATGGAGGGGCTGGGAACCTCCGGCGGCGGGCAGTTGGGCGAGCTGATGACGGCCTTCCCCCAGTCGCCGCAGGCGGGGCGCGTGGAGCAGGGGATACGGGCCAGGATCGCGGACCGCAGGAAGAGCCTGGGCGGCCAGGACCCGTGTCCCGTCTCCGCGGAGCTGGAACGCATCCGTACGACCGCGTCCGCCCTGCCCGGCAGCACCGGGACCGCGCTGCGCGGCGACGCCGACGGGGCCGTCGAGGAGGGCACCTGGGAGTGCGGGCTCGACCAGTTCGAGGACAAGGACTTCGCACGGGCCCGTACGACGCTGACCGGCTTCGCCGACACCTACCGCAGCAGCCCGAACGCCGGGCGGGCCCGCACCATCGCCGTCGCCGCCGAGATCGCCGCGGTGCGCCCGGCGGCGGGGAACGCTCTGCCGCGGCAGAGCGCCCCCGGCGGCGCCCGGATGCCGTACGTGATCAGCAACGACTCGACGCGGCCCACCGTGATCCTCTACACCGGGCCGGTCACCGGGAGCTTCACCATGCCGCGCTGCGCCGACTGCACGCCGTACGGCAGCCGGGAGACGGCGCGGCCCTCGGCGTGCAAGGACGGGCGGAAGGCGTACCCGCAGCGCCGGCTGTCGCTGCCCGCCGGGACGTACTACTTCCTGGCGAAGCCCGAGGGGGCGGAGGGGGACGGCGAGGGCGTGCTGGAGAGCTCGGTGCGGCCGGGGTACCGGTACACGCACTGCACGTACCGGGTGAACCGGTTCGGGATCGACCTGCCGAACCTGCCGAGTCCGCCGGGGACGCGGACGGGGTACTGAGGGCCGGGACGGCGTACCGGGTGCTGATACGCCGCCGGGGGCGCCCGCCGCGCTGCTGCGGTGGGCGCCCCCGGTGACGTACGAGAAGGCGGACTGGACGAGGACGGACTAGACGAGCGCGCCGCCCGGCAGTTCGACCTTCGCGCCGAGCTTCTCGAGCTTCTCCATGAAGTTCTCGTAGCCGCGGTTGATCAGGTCGATGCCGTGCACGCGGCTCGTGCCCTGGGCGGCGAGGGCCGCGATCAGGTACGAGAAGCCGCCGCGCAGGTCGGGGATGACCAGGTCGGCGCCCTGGAGCTTGGTGGGTCCCGAGACGACCGCCGAGTGCAGGAAGTTGCGCTGGCCGAAGCGGCAGTCGGAGCCGCCCAGGCACTCGCGGTAGAGCTGGATCTGCGCGCCCATCTGGTTGAGCGCGGAGGTGAAGCCGAGGCGGGACTCGTAGACCGTCTCGTGGACGATCGACAGGCCCGTGGCCTGGGTGAGGGCGACGACCAGCGGCTGCTGCCAGTCGGTCTGGAAGCCGGGGTGGACGTCCGTCTCGAGGGCGATGGACTTGAGCGCGCCGCCCGGGTGCCAGAAGCGGATGCCCTCGTCGTCGATCTCGAAGGCGCCGCCGACCTTGCGGTAGGTGTTGAGGAAGGTCATCATCGAGCGCTGCTGGGCGCCGCGCACGTAGATGTTGCCCTCGGTGGCCAGCGCCGCCGACGCCCAGGAGGCCGCCTCCAGGCGGTCCGGGAGCGCGCGGTGGGTGTAGCCGTCCAGCTTGTCGACGCCGGTGACGCGGATGGTGCGGTCGGTGTCCATCGAGATGATCGCGCCCATCTTCTGCAGGACGCAGATGAGGTCTTCGATCTCGGGTTCGACGGCCGCGTTGGAGAGCTCGGTGACGCCCTCGGCGAGGACGGCGGTGAGCAGGACCTGCTCGGTGGAGCCGACGGAGGGGTACGGGAGGCGGATCTTGCAGCCGCGCAGGCGCTGCGGGGCCTCCAGGTACTGGCCGTCGGCCCGCTTCTCGATGGTCGCGCCGAACTTGCGCAGCACCTCGAAGTGGAAGTCGATGGGGCGTCCGCCGATGTCGCAGCCGCCGAGACCCGGGATGAACGCGTGGCCGAGGCGGTGCAGCAGCGGGCCGCAGAAGAGGATCGGGATGCGCGAGGAGCCCGCGTGCGCGTCGATGTCGGAGACGTTCGCCGACTCCACGTGCGAGGGGTCCAGGATCAGTTCGCCCGGCTCCTCGCCGGGGCGGACCGTGACGCCGTGCAGTTGGAGGAGCCCGCGTACGACGCGTACGTCGCGGATGTCGGGCACATTGCGCAGTCTGCTCGGACCGCTGCCGAGGAGGGCCGCGACCATCGCCTTGGGGACGAGGTTCTTGGCGCCGCGGACGCGGATCTCGCCCTCCAGCGGGGTGCCGCCGTGGACAAGCAGTACATCGTCAGTGCCGGTCATGTATCTCGCGTTCCGGAATCGTCGGGCAGGGGGCCAAGAGGAAAGGGTAATGGGCTGATGCCCCCGTTCAGCGTGTGTGAACGGGGTGGACGTACGTCATGAATTCGCCACAACACGCTCTGTTTCACGGGGATCAGCGGAGGGTTACGGTCCGGTTGTGTGCGGTGGTGCGCGCTCCCGTTGCTGCCGTGCGCCCTGAGCTGGGGGCCTGTTCGGGCTGTCACGGGCTGTCCGCGGAGGGCGATTCTGCGGGATCATGTGGCGCATGACGGAGGTGTCCTCGCTCACAGGGCGGCTGCTGGTGGCGACCCCGGCACTCGCGGACCCGAATTTCGACCGTGCCGTGGTGCTGCTCATCGACCACGACGACAAGGGCTCGCTCGGGGTGGTGCTGAACCGGCCCACGGCGGTGGGGGTGGACCAGATCCTCGCGCCCTGGGCCGAGCTGGCGGGCGCGCCCGGGGTGGTCTTCCGGGGCGGCCCGGTCTCGCAGGACTCGGCGCTGGGGGTGGCGGTGGTGCCGGGGGCGGCGCCGGTGGGGGAGCGGGTCGGGGTCGGGCCGATGGGCTGGCGGCAGGTGCACGGGGCGATCGGGCTGGTCGACCTGGACGCGCCGCCGGAGCTGCTGGCGGCCGCGCTGGGGTCGCTGCGGATCTTCGCGGGGTACGCGGGCTGGGGCCCCGGCCAGCTGGAGGAGGAGCTGAACGAGGGGGCCTGGTACGTCGTCGAGTCGGAGCCGGGGGACGTGTCCTCGCCGCGGCCGGAGGGGCTGTGGCGGGAGGTGCTGCGGCGGCAGCGCAGCGGGCTGGCGATGATCGCGACGTATCCGGACGATCCCTCGCTGAACTAGGTCCGGACGGGTGCGGGGATCCTCCGCCGAACGGGGGCCGGACGGGTGTAGGGATCCTCCGCCGAACGGGGGCCGGACGGGTGCGGGGAGGCCTTGTACCCTTGGCTCGTATGAGCACTCTTGAGCCCGAGCCCGAGCGCGGGGCAGGTACGGGGACACTTGTCGAGCCGGTTCCGCAGACGTCGCGCGGCGACGGGGACCACGAGCGGTTCGCCCATTACGTCCAGAAGGACAAGATCATGGCGAGTGCCCTGGAGGGCACTCCCGTCGTGGCGCTCTGCGGCAAGGTGTGGGTCCCGGGGCGCGATCCGAAGAAGTACCCGGTCTGCCCGATGTGCAAGGAGATCTTCGAGTCCCTTGGCGACAAGGGTGGCAAGGGCGGTAAGGACGGCAAGGGCGACAAGAAGTAGCCCCTCCTGCGCCGTGGGCGCAGGTTTGTAGGTTGGTTGGTTGGTAGGAGGGCGGCCCCCTCGCGGTGCGTTGACGCGCACTGCGAGGGGGCCGCTTTTTGTGTTCCTGGCCCATCCGGCGCCCGTTCAGGGGTTGTTCGAGATCGAGGCGCCGCCTACTCTCCTGCCTGTTGTGTTGTGCAGTACGAAACGTGCGTTGCAGAGAATGCAACGGCGCTTACTCGACAGGGGTTTCCGTACATGAAGCGCATCGTCCGAACGTCCCTGCCCGCGGCGGCACTTGCCCTGACAGGTGTGCTGGCGGCGAGCGCCTGCGCACCGCAGACCTCCGGCGGGGGTGGCGCCAAGAGCGACGAGAAGAGCGGCACGCTGAGGGTCTGGCTGTTCCAGGAGGTCGCCAACGGCCCCAAGAAGAAGGTCGTGGACTCCGCCGTGACCGCCTTCGAGAAGGCGCACGCGGGCACGAAGGTCGAGGTGGAGTACATACCCGTCGACACCCGCGCCCAGCGCATCAAGGCCGCCTTCAACGACCCCAAGAGCGCCCCCGACGTGATCGAGTACGGCAACACCGACACCGCCGGATACGTCCGCGACGGCGGACTCGCCGACGTGAGCGCCGAGTTCGGGGCCTGGGACGAGGCGAAGGACACCGACCCGACGGCCAAGCAGTCCGTCACCGTCGACGGCAAGGTCTACGGGGCGCCGCTCTTCGTGGGCGTGCGCGCGCTGTACTACCGCACCGACGTCCTCAAGGACGCCAAGGTCGACGTGCCCACCACCCAGGCCGAGTTGATCACCGCCGCCAAGGCGCTGCACAAGGCGAAGCCGGAGCTGTACGGGCTGGCCGTCGGCGGCGCGTACACCTACGGCGCGATGCCCTTCGTCTGGGCGAACGGCGGCGAACTCGCCACCGGCAGCGGCTCCTCGTACGAGGCGGCCATCAACAGCGAGGCCGCCCGCAAGGGCATCACCGCCTACACCTCGCTCTTCGGCGACGACAACTGCCCGGCCGCCAAGTGCGCCAAGATGGGCGGCAACGACACCATCACCGCCTTCGCCGCGGGCAAGGCGGCCATGGCGATCGGCGGCGACTTCAGCCACGCGGCCGTCGAGGCGGGCCCGGTGAAGGGCAAGTACGCGGTCGTGCCGCTGCCGGGCCTGGAGAAGGGCTCCGTCGCCCCTGCGTTCGCGGGCGGCAACAACATCGGCGTCATGAAGTCCACCGCGCGCCGCACGCTCGCCGTCGACCTGATGAAGTCGCTGACCTCGAAGAAGACGCAGGGCGAACTCTTCGACGCGATGGGCTTCCTGCCGACCTTCAACGACGTGCGGGGGGCGGCGGCGAAGAAGGAGCCGTTCGTGGCGCCCTTCGTGAAGACGCTCGACTCCGGCACCAAGTTCGTGCCCGCGTCGCCCGGTTGGGGGCAGATCGACGCCTCGCTCGTGCTGCCGACGATGTTCCAGCAGATCGTCAGTGGCAAGAGCGACGTCGTGAAGGCGTCCGACGAGGCGGCGAAGAAGATGGACGAGGCGTTCGGAGCGGCGGCGAAGTGAGCTCCGCAGAAGTGGGCTCCGCGGACGTGGGCTCCGCACCTGTGACTGCTGCTGCGGGGTCGGGCACGGCCGCGGCCTCGGGCACGGCTTCGGGCTCGGCTTCGGCGGACGCGGGAGGGGCCGCTCCGGCGGGGCGCGGGGGCGGGGCCTCGCGCCGTGGGTCCTCGCGCCGTGGGGCCGCGTCCTCGCCGCGCGGGCGGGCCGGGTGGACGCCGTGGCTCTACCTGGCCCCCGCCCTGGTCGTCCTCGCGGCCCTCCTGGTCTACCCGATCTACCAACTTGGCCTGATCTCGTTCCTCGAATACACCCAGGCTCAGGTCAGCGGCGGCGAACCCACCACCTTCCAGGGCTTCGGCAACTACGCGACGCTCTTCGGCGACGGGCAGTTCTGGCAGGTGCTGGGCGCGACGGTGGTCTTCGCCGCCGCGTGCGTCGTGGCGACCCTCGTGGTCGGGTGCGCGCTGGCGGTCCTGCTGACGCGGGTGCGGGCGCTGCCCCGGCTGGCGCTGATGCTGGCGGCGATGGGGGCGTGGGCGACACCCGCGATCACCGGCTCCACGGTGTGGGTGTTCCTCTTCGACCCGGACTACGGGCCGGTCAACCGGCTCCTGGGACTCGGCGACTTCTCCTGGACGTACGGCCGCTACAGCGCCTTCGCGCTCGTACTCCTCGAAGTGGTCTGGTGCTCCTTCCCGTTCGTGATGGTCACCGTGTACGCGGGAATCCGGGCGATCCCGGGGGAGGTGCTGGAGGCGGCGGCGCTGGACGGGGCGTCGCAGTGGAAGATCTGGCGGTCCGTCATGGCGCCGATGCTGCGGCCGATCCTGATCGTGGTCACCATCCAGTCCATCATCTGGGACTTCAAGATCTTTACCCAGGTGTACGTGATGACGGGCGGCGGCGGCATCGCGGGCCAGAACCTCGTGCTGAACGTGTACGCGTACCAGAAGGCCTTCGCCTCCTCGCAGTACAGCCTCGGCTCGGCGATCGGCGTCGTCATGCTGCTGATCCTGCTGGCGGTGACGCTCGTGTACTTGCGGTTGATGAGGCGTCAGGGGGAAGAGCTGTGAGCGCAGTTGACGTGAGCCGGGTGACGGGGGGCGCCGGTACGGAGCGCCCCCGTGCGGGACGGCGGTCGTGGCGGGTGCGGCGGCCGTGGCGGCTCCTCGCCGAGGCGTCGGCGCTGCTGATCGCCGTCGTGGTGGCGTTCCCGCTGTACTGGATGGTGCTGTCGGCCTTCAAACCGGCGGGGGAGGTGCAGTCGACCGAGGCCAGGCCCTGGACGCTGGCGCCGTCGCTGGACTCCTTCCGGCGGGTCTTCGCGCAGGAGGACTTCGGGCGGTACTTCCTCAACAGCCTGCTGGTGGCGGGCTCGGTGGTGGTGCTCTCCGCGCTGATCGCGTTCCTGGCGGCGACCGCGGTGACCCGGTTCCGCTTCCGGTTCCGCACCACGTTGCTGATCATGTTCCTGGTGGCGCAGATGGTGCCGGTCGAGGCGCTGACCATCCCGCTCTTCTTCCTGATGCGGGACTTCGGGCAGCTCAACACCCTCGGCTCGCTGATCCTGCCGCACCTCGCCTTCTCCCTCCCCTTCGCGGTGTGGATGCTGCGCGGCTTCGTGAAGGCGGTGCCGGAGGCGCTGGAGGAGGCGGCCTACCTGGACGGGGCCTCCCGGACCCGCTTCCTGTGGCAGATCCTCTTCCCGCTGGTCTTCCCGGGGCTGGTCGCGACGAGCGTCTTCTCCTTCATCTCGACCTGGAACGACTTCCTCTTCGCGAAGACCTTCCTGATCAGCGACGTCTCGCAGTCGACGCTGCCGATGGCGCTGCTGGTCTTCTTCAAGCCCGACGAGAACGACTGGGGAGGGATCATGGCAGCCTCGACCGTGATGACCGTCCCGGTGCTCGTCTTCTTCGTACTCGTACAACGACGCCTGGTCTCGGGACTGGGCGGAGCGGTCAAGGACTGAACCGGGTGCCCCGCACGGGGCCGACGGACCGATGTCCCGCACGGGACGGACGGACTGATGTCCCGCACGGGACTGATGGGAGTGATGGACGTGGCGGACCTGATACCGGCCCCGGTGGCGGTGCGGGAGTCCCCCGAGGGTTCGGTACGGCTGGACGCGGCGGCCACCGTGCATGCCGCCCCCGGCACCGAGGGCACCGCACGCTGGCTGCGCGGAGTGCTGGGTGCGGCGTTCGGCCTGCCGCTGGACCCGGCGGCGCGGGCCGAGGAGGCGACCGTACGGCTGCGGCTGGACGAGTCACTGGCGGCCGAGGCGTACCGGCTGGACATCGGGCCCGGTGACGGGGATTCACGCGGCGTCGTGCTGCTCACCGGCGGCAGCCCGGCCGGTGTCTTCTGGGGCGCCCAGACGCTGCGGCAGCTCCTGGGGGCGCAGGCATTCCGCAACGCGCCGCCGGCCGAGGCGGAAGCGGTGCTTCCGTATCAGCGCGTCGAGGACGCACCGCGCTTCGGCTGGCGCGGCATGATGCTGGACGTGGCCCGGCACTTCATGCCGAAGGACGACGTCCTGCGCTACCTCGACCTGCTCGCCGCGCACAAGCTGAACGTCTTCCACTTCCACCTCACCGACGACCAGGGCTGGCGCATCGAGATCAAGCGCCACCCCCGCCTCACCGAGGTCGGCTCCTGGCGGCCGCGCTCCAAGTGGGGCCACCGGGCGTCGGAGTTGTGGAACGACACCCCGCACGGCGGCTTCTACACCCAGGACGACATCCGCGAGATCGTCGCGTACGCCCACGCCCGGCACATCACCGTCGTCCCCGAGATCGACATCCCGGGCCACTCCCAGGCCGCCATCGCCGCGTACCCGGAACTCGGCAACACCGACGTCGTCGACACGTCGGCGCTGGGCGTCTGGGACACCTGGGGCATCAACCCCAACATCCTCGCCCCGACCGACCGGGTCCTGCGCTTCTACGAGGAGGTCTTCGAGGAGGTACTCGCCCTCTTCCCCTCGCAGTTCGTGCACATCGGCGGCGACGAGGCCCCCAAGGACCAGTGGAAGCAGTCGCCGACCGCCCAGGCCCGGATCAAGGAACTCGGCCTGGCCGACGAGGACGAGCTCCAGTCCTGGTTCATCCGGCACTTCGACAGCTGGCTCGCCGGGCGCGGCCGCCGCCTGATCGGCTGGGACGAGATCCTGGAGGGCGGCCTCGCCCCGGGCGCCGCCGTCTCCTCCTGGCGGGGCTACGCGGGCGGCATCGCGGCCGCCAAGTCCGGCCACGACGTGGTGATGTGCCCCGAGCAGCAGGTCTACCTGGACCACCGCCAGCACGGCGGCCCCGACGAGCCGATGCCCATCGGCTACGTCCGCACCCTGGAGGACGTCTACCGCTTCGAGCCCGTCCCGCCGGAGCTCTCGGCCGAGGAGGCCCGGCACGTCCTGGGCACCCAGGCCAACGTGTGGACCGAGGTGATGGAGAACCGCCGCCGGGTCGACTACCAGGTCTTCCCCCGCCTCGCCGCCTTCGCCGAGGTCGCCTGGTCGGCCCTGCCCGCCCCGGCCGAACGGGACTTCGCCGCCTTCGCCTCCCGGATGACCGAGCACTACGCCCGCCTCGACGCGCTCGGCGTCGACTACCGGCCGCCCGCCGGGCCCCGGCCCGAACAGCGGCGACCCGGCGTGATCGGACGCCCGATCGAGGGGTCGCCCCCAAACGTGTGAGCCGCGTGGCCAGATGCGTGTCCTGCGCGCCCGGCCCTGGGACCGTTCCCCTGGAACCGTCCCGGGGCCTTTCCCGTGCCGTCGGCGTCGGCACGGGCGTCGGCGCGGGCGTCGCACGGGCGTCGGTATGGGCGTCGGTGTCGGCGTCCGGGGCGATCGGTTGGTCGGTCGTGCGGCGCCCCCAAGCTGTGCAATCTTGAACAACTGCCGTGAAGGGTGCGGAGATGCCCGAATGATCCGAAGCATCCCTATGTGGTCAATCCGGCCTCTTCGGGAGGAGCGGGTCATAGGGGCATCACGTCCCGGTGCGCGGCGGGAAGTCCCAGGGCGGACCCTCGCGTCGGGCCGATTCGAAGATGTGCCAGAGTTGCCACGTCCGGGCCGGGAGCACGTACCGTACGGCGCAACAAGGCGGGACACCGGGAAGGGGCAGCTGGGTTGACCACGCACGCACCGCAGGCGGCGCAGTCGGTGACGCTGCCTGCCTCGCTCGACGAGGCCGTGGCGGCTCTCACCGCCATGCCCGCCGCCGTGCCCGTCGCGGGCGGCACCGACCTGATGGCCGCCGTGAACTCCGGGCACCTGCGCCCCTCCGGGCTGGTCGGCCTCGGCCGGATCAGCGAGATCCGGGGCTGGCAGTACCAGGACGGGCACGCCCTCCTCGGCGCCGGACTCACCCACGCCCGCATGGGCCGACCGGACTTCGCCGCCCTCATCCCCGCCCTCGCCGCCGCCTCCCGCGCCGCGGGCCCGCCGCAGATCCGCAACGCCGGAACACTCGGCGGCAACATCGTCACCGCCGCACCGACCGGCGACTCCCTGCCGGTGCTGGCCGCTCTGGAGGCGACCCTGGTCGTCGCGGGCCCCGGCGGCCAGCGTGACATCCCGGTCTCCCATCTCCTGGCCGGGCGCGCGATGCTGGAACCCGGCGAGCTCATCGCCTTCGTCCGCGCGCCTCTCCTGCACGCCCCGCAGGTCTTCTACAAGGCCACCGGCCGCACCGGCCCCGGCCGTGCCACGGCCTCGGTCGCCCTCGTCCTGGACCCGGCCCGGCGCGGGGTGCGCTGCGCGGTGGGCGCGATCGCGCAGATGCCGCTGCGCCCCCTGGAGGCCGAGGCGTGGATCGCCTCGCTCATCGACTGGGACGGCGAACGGCGCCTCGCCCCGGAGGCCTGCGAGGCGTTCGGCGAGTACGTCGCCGCCGCCTGCATCCCGGACCCGCCCCAGCCGGTGGACGGGGGAGAGGCACAACCGCTGCCCCCCGCCGTACTGCACCTGCGGCGCACGGTCGCCGCGCTGGCCCGACGAGCACTGGGGAGGGCGCTGTCGTGACGGACAACACCGAGCACACCGATCACGCCGAGCACACCGGTCACACCGATCGCTCCGGGGAGCCGGAGAACACCGGGCACGGTGGCGGTCCCGGGCACGGCGGCAGCGGCGCCGGGCAGGGTGACGGTGGCAACGGCCACCAGCAGCCCCACGCCCCGGCGCTGGGCCTCGCCTCCCACGGCTGGCAGCCGACGCCGCAGGGCGGTGAGTACGACGCCGACGCCACGGCGTTCGTCCAGCTGCCCGAAGGCTTCGACTTCAGCGGCAATGGCACCGGCACCCCGCTCGCCGCCCCCGGCCACGACTACGTGCCCCCGCACATCACGGCCCCCCTGGAGACCGGCACCTGGAACGTCCACCTCCACCAGGACCCCCAGCCCTACCAGGACCCTCAGGGACAGGGGCAGCTGGGGCAGGACCGGGGTCAGCCGTCCTACGGCACGCCGCCCCACGGCGTGCCGGGGTACGGCGAGTTGGCGCAGGGTGACCACGAACACGGCCACGGACACGGGCACGGGCACGGCGTTCCCGGCGTGCAGGCCCACCGGCCGTCCGCCGCCCCGGGCTGGCCGGAGGCAGGCCACGACGCGGGTGCCACGAGCCAGTGGAACTTCACCGAGGCCCTCGACGCCGGTCCCGCCGCCTCCGACGCGCGACCCGCCGTCTCAGGCCAGGGCCCCGGCACCGACGGAGCCGGCGCGCCCACGGGCCAGTGGGCGATGCCCTTCACCGACGACGAATCCCGGGACGACTCGGGCGAGTACCCGGCCCTCGGGCCCACACCGTCGACTTCGGACGCCGGGGGAGCGCCACACGGCGAAGGTGCGTCGTACACCGAGGATGCGCCGCACGCGCCGCACGCGCCGCACGCGCCGCACGCGCCGCACACGTCCGCCGAACACGTCGAGCCGTCCGGCCTGTCCGCGCTGCCCGGCCCGTCCGGCCCGTCCGCGCCGTCCGGCCAGGGGACCGTCCCCGGAAGCCCGGTGCCTCCGGCGCCCTGGCAGATGCAGGGCGCTCCCGCGACCCTCCCCGGTGGCGCCCCCGCGCCCTGGGCACTTCCGGCCGCCCAGCCCGCCGGTGTTTCCGCTCCCGAGGACGAGCCCACCCCGGGCGAGGGCACCACACACCCGGTTCCCGCACAGGGCCCCTTCGGTGGCCCCCAGGAGCCCCCGACCGCCACCCCGGCCGCCGGAACCTCCCTCCCGGCACCCGACTCCGCGCCGGTCCCGGACGCCTCTGCCCCCGCAGCCGACCCCGACGCCCCCGAGCCGACCGACGTCCACGCCGGTGACGATGCCTCGGAGGCCCGGACCGTCGAGCCGGCCGACGCCCCCGACGGCGAGACCGCGCCCGAGGACAACACGGACGTGGCCGCCACGACGGATCCCCCCGCCGCCCCGGACGTACCGACCGGCGAAGCGACGGCGCTCCCCGAGGCCCCTCACGAGGCCCCGACCGCCGACGATGAGGTCGAGACGCCCGACCTCGTCGCCGGTCACGGCACCGAGTACGTCCCCGACTCCGGTCCCACCGCCTCCCCGGAGTCGGACTTCGCACCGTCCTATGCCGCTCCGCACGAGCCCCCGCCCTTCCACGATGCACCCAGCGAACACCCCAGCGCCTCCTACGTGCTGCGGGTCAACGGCGCCGACCGGCCCGTCACCGACGCCTGGATCGGCGAGTCGCTCCTGTACGTCCTGCGCGAGCGCCTCGGCCTCGCCGGTGCCAAGGACGGCTGCTCCCAGGGTGAGTGCGGCGCCTGTGCCGTCCAGGTCGACGGACGCCTCGTCGCCTCCTGTCTGGTGCCCGCGGCCACCACCGCCGGCTCCGAGGTCCGTACCGTCGAGGGCCTGGCCACCGACGGCGAACCCTCCGACGTCCAGCGGGCCCTGGCCAACTGCGGCGCCGTCCAGTGCGGCTTCTGCATCCCCGGCATGGCCATGACGGTGCACGACCTGCTCGAAGGCAACCACGCGCCGACCGAGCTGGAGACCCGGCAGGCCCTGTGCGGCAACCTCTGCCGCTGCTCCGGCTACCGCGGCGTCCTGGAAGCCGTACGTGACGTCGTCGCCGAACGCGAGGCGAGCGCCGAAGCCGCCGCCAGCGGCCACACCTCGGACGAGGCGCGTATCCCGCACCAGGCGCCCCCCGGCGCGGGCAGCGCCCAGCACACCCTTCACCACCCGCACGACGGAGGCATGGCGTGAGCAACGACGCGGCCACCGCGACCGCAGCGGTCGGCGGCACGCAGCAGGAACAGCCCGCCCACGGCCTCGGCGCCTCGCTCCCCGCGGCCGACGCCCGCGCCAAGACCGAGGGCACCTTCCCGTACGCGGCCGACCTGTGGGCCGAGGGCCTGCTGTGGGCCGCGATCCTGCGCTCCCCGCACGCACACGCCCGCATCCTCTCCGTCGACACGTCCGCCGCGGCCGCCATGCCGGGCGTGCGCGCCGTCGTCACCCACACCGACGTCCCCGGCGACCCGCACTACGGCCGGAAGATCGTCGACCGGCCGGTCTTCGCGTACGACGTGGTCCGCCACCACGGCGAGCCGATCGCCGCCGTCGCCGCCGACCACCCCGACACCGCCCGGCTCGCGGCCGCCGCGATCGCCGTCGAGTACGAGGTCCTGGAACCGGTCACCGACCCCGAGCAGGCCTTCGCCGCCGAACCCCTGCACCCCGACGGCAACCTGATCCGGCACATCCCGCTCAGCTTCGGCGACCCCGAGGCCAGTGGCGAGGTCGTCGTCGAGGGCCTGTACCGGATCGGCCGCCAGGACCCGGCCCCCATCGGCGCCGAGGCCGGGCTCGCCGTGCCCCGCCCCGACGGTGGCGTCGAGATCTACACCGCCTCCACCGACCCGCACACCGACCGCGACCTCGCCGCCGCCAGCTTCGGCCTGGACCGCGAACGGGTGAAGATCGTCGTCACCGGTGTCCCCGGCGCCACCGGCGACCGCGAGGACGCGGGCTTCCAACTCCCGCTCGGCCTGTTGGCACTGCGCACCGGCTGCCCGGTGAAGCTGGCCGCGACCCGCGAGGAGTCCTTCCTCGGCCACGCCCACCGCCACCCGACCCTGCTGCGCTACCGCCACCACGCGGACGCCGACGGCCGCCTGGTCAAGGTCGAGGCGCAGATCCTGCTCGACGCGGGCGCGTACGCCGACGACTCCTCCGAGTCCCTCGCCGCCGCCGTGTCCTTCGCCTGCGGCCCCTATGTCGTTCCGCACGCCTTCATCGAGGGCTGGGCCGTCCGCACCAACAACCCTCCGTCCGGCCACGTCCGGGGCGAGGGCGCCCTCCAGGTGTGCGCCGCGTACGAGGGGCAGATGGACAAGCTCGCCGCGAAGCTGGGCCTGGAGCCCGCCGAGCTGCGCATGCGCAACGTCCTGGCCACGGGCGACCTGCTGCCGACCGGCCAGACCGTCACCTGCCCGGCCCCCGTCGCCGAACTCCTGCGTGCAGTACGGGACTTCCCGCTTCCCACGCTCCCCAAGGACTCCCCGGAGGAGGGCTGGCTGCTCCCCGGCGGCCCGGAGGGTGCGGGTGAGCCGAGCGCTGTGCGCCGAGGCGTCGGCTACGCCCTGGGCATGGTGCACATGCTCGGCGCGGAGGGCGCCGACGAGGTCTCCACCGCCACCGTGAAGGTCCACGACGGCATCGCCACCGTCATCTGCGCCGCCGTCGAAACCGGCCAGGGCTTCTCGACGCTGGCCCGCCAGATCGTCCAGGAGACCCTGGGCATCGACGAGGTGCACGTCGCCTCGGTCGACACCGACCAGCCCCCGGCAGGGCCGGCCACCCACGGCCGCCACACCTGGGTGTCCGGCGGAGCCGTCGAGCGGGCCGCGAAGATGGTCCGCACCCAGCTCCTCCAGCCGCTGGCCCACAAGTTCGGCATGTCCACCGAACTCCTCTCCATCGCCGACGGCAAGATCACCTCCTACGACGGCGTCCTGAGCACCACTGTCACCGAGGCCATGGACGGCAAGGAACTGTGGGCCACCGCCCAGTGCCGCCCGCACCCCACCGAGCCCCTGGACGACACCGGGCAGGGCGACGCCTTCGTCGGACTCGCCTTCTGCGCGGTGCGCGCGGTCGTGGACGTCGACATCGAACTCGGCTCCATCCGGGTGGTGGAGATGGCCGTCGCCCAGGACGTCGGCCGCGTCCTCAACCCGGCACAGCTCGCCGCCCGCATCGAAGCCGGAGTCACCCAGGGCGTCGGGGCCGCCCTGACGGAGAACCTCCGTACCCCACGAGGCCTGGTGCGCCACCCCAACCTCACGCACTACGCCCTGCCGACGGCCCTGGACGCCCCGGACATCCGGATCGTGAAGCTGGTCGAGGAGCGCGACGTCGTCGCCCCCTTCGGCGCCAAGGCGGCCAGTGCGGTGCCCGTCGTCACCTCGCCCGCCGCGGTCGCCTCGGCGGTCCGGGCCGCCACCGGCCGGCCCGTCAACCGGCTGCCGATCAGGCCCCAGGCGGCTGTCAGCAACCCCTAGCCGCCTGCTGCTCGCCGGTGACCGGGATTCAGGCCGGTCGCCCGTTCCGGCCCGCCCTGTGCTCCTCCCGGCGGGGGCCGAGCCGCTGCCGCGATGTGGGCGGCGCCGTAACTCCTGAGACGCGTACGGCAGTTCTCGCTACGGTCCTTTCATGGTCGACTCCAAGATTGCAGAACTGGATTCCGCCGTCGTTCTCGTGACGGGCGCGATGGCCGCGGGGAAGTCCACCGTCGCCCAGGCGCTTGCCGAGCGGTTGCCGCGTGCCGCCCACGTCCGCGGGGACGTCTTCCGGCGGATGGTCGTGTCGGGCCGCGTGGAGACGACCCCGGACGCGGGCGAGGAGGCACTGTCCCAACTGCGGCTCCGCTACCGGCTTTCCGCCGCCACCGCCGACGCGTACGCCGCGGAGGGGTTCACCGCGGTCGTACAGGACATCGTCCTCGGCGAGGAACTGGAGAGGTACATCGGCCTGGTGCGCACCGAGCCGCTGTACGTCGTCGTCCTCGCACCGGACGCCGGGGCCCTCTCCGCCCGCGAGGAGGGCCGGGCGAAGACCGGCTACAGCGAGGGGTGGACCCCCGCTCTCATGGACCGGGGCATGCGGGAGACCACCGCGAGGATCGGCCTGTGGCTGGACTCCTCGGAACTGACCCCGAAGGGCACGGTCGACGAGGTCCTCACGCGGCTGGACGAGGCGCGGGTGGGGACGGCAGCGGGCCGGAGCGGCGTGGGGTGACGCGCCGGGCCGCATGCGAGGCCGGGGAGCGGAGGGCCGGGCTGCCGTGAGAAGGGGCCCGCCGGTAGGGAGAGCCGTATCGGCACTCCTGGTCTTCCCTATGCAGTTCACAAGGAACTGGCCGCCGCAGCGACTTCGCACGGAAATTCGTGCGTGGAAGAGAGTGTGGCATCCGGGTCTGACAATCGTGCTTCGCCCGCTTTGACCACGGGTTTTCCCCTGCTCGCACGGCCCGCCCCACCGCGTTGTCCGCCAGATGCGGGCGGTGTGGCGCCTTGCCGCTGTCCAGTGGCCTACGCCAGCATGCGGGGCGCGACAGCACGGGCCGGCGGGACAGAAGGGGCGTGAGGGACTTCATGGGTGAGAAGCATGCGGCGCACGAGGTACACAAGGCGGACGGGGCGGCTGGGGTGGATGGGGCGGATGGGGAACGTACAGGCAGGGAATCGGAAGGCGCCCTGAGCCGAAGGGGATGGGGGCTTCTCGCAGGCGCCGGCCTCGTGGGCCTGGTCCTGCCAGGGCGCGCGTACGCGGAAGGGGCTGCTCCGGATGTCCGCGCCGCGGGGCCCGCTGCGGACGACCGCAGTGCCGAGTCCTCCTCGGACGACCGCTCCGCCGGAGCCGCGGCCGCCGCGCTGCGGACCGCGTACATCGGTACGTACACCGCACAGCCCGGCGGCGGCACCGGAATCGGCCTGGCCGCGTACCGGCCGGACCGCGGCACACTCGCCTCGACCGGTCTGCTGGAAGGGGTCGCGAACCCGTCCTACCTGGCCGTCGCCCCCGACCGGCGCACTCTGTACGCCGTCAACGAGCAGGCGGAAGGAGCCGTGACCGCGGTTCGCATCGGCGGGGGCCGCCCGGCCGAGGTGCTCGGGACCAGGCCGACGGGCGGAGCCGATCCCTGCCATGTGTCGGTGCACGGAAGGTTTCTGCTGAGCGCCAACTACACGGGCGGCAACATCGCCGTGCACCCCCTCGGGCGCGACGGGGCGTTGGGCGAGGTGAGCGACCTGGTGCGGCACCAGGGTTCGGGGCCCGACCCTGAGCGGCAGGAAGGTCCGCATGCGCATCAGGTGGTCACCGATCCTGCGGGTCGCTTCCTCCTCGCCGTCGATCTCGGGACCGATTCCGTGCACACGTACCGGCTCGACGAGCGGAAGGGGACGCTCCGCGAGAGTGGCAGGGCTGCCACTCGCCCCGGCGCAGGCCCACGACACCTGGTCTTCCACCCGTCGGGACGGCACGTGTACCTGGTCAACGAGCTGGACAGCACCCTCGTGGTGTGCGCGTACGACCCACGAACCGGAATGCTCACCCCCGGAAATTCGCAGCCGACGCTTCCGCGCGGAACGGTGCTGGACGAGCGCAATTACCCGGCAGGAGTGATCATTTCGCCGGACGGGCGCTTTGTCTACGTGTCCAATCGAGGCCACAATAGTATTGTCGTATTCGCCGTCCGCCGTGGCGGCGCCGAACTGCACCCCGTTTCCCACACGCCTTCCGGCGGCTCGTATCCGAGGCATATCGTGCTCGACCCGACGGGGCGCCTCCTGTTCGCCTCCAACCAGAAGTCGGGACGGGTGACGATCTTCCGCGTGGACCGGGCAACGGGGCGTCTCAGGTTGGCGGGCCCGGCCTTGGAAGCGCCCGTTCCCGTGTGCGTACTGCCGCTCTGATCAGGGGATTTGAGGCGCTCGGAGTCGATTGTCAGTGGCTGCGTCTAGTCTTTTCGTACGCGGAGATCCCGCGTACGAAAAGGACTGGAGGGGGTGCGGGACGCGGCATCGACGAGGCCCGGAAGACGTCGGGCGTGCGTGAAGCGCGGGTACGAACGCAAGCGAAGGGGGTACAAGACAGAGGCCGTGATCGGAATCGAACCGACGTAACTCGCTTTGCAGGCGAGCCCCTGAGCCACTCGGGCACACGGCCGTGTGCGGAACCGGCTCACGGGGGGAATCGACGAGGTACTGACTGCTCCCCGGAGAGCTTGTTCCTTGGCAACTCCAGAACAGTAGAACGGAATTGACGGTCCCCTCAAGGGAATCCGGCGGCATGCAATGCGACTGCCACACCCCGTTCACAGAGCGCTTCCCGGTGAGGCGTCACAGCGCTCCGAGGAACGAGGCCACCGCTGCCCGGAAGAGATCGGGGTCGTCGACCCAGGGGTAGTGGCCCACCCCGGCGAGCCGCCGCTGCTCGCCCCGGGGGAAGGAGTCCGCGACGGCGGAGCCCGCCCGTACGCCTGTGACCGTGTCCAGGCCCCCCGTCACCACGAGCACCGGACAGGACACCTCTCGCAGGTTCTTGAGGACCGCCAACCGGGCCAGGTCGTCGACGCCCTGCGTGAATCCGGCCCGAGGCACCGGATGGAGCTGGTCGGGTTCGGCCTCCGCATGGGTGTGCTGCGGAGTCTCCCACCGCGCGTAGGCCGCCGGAGCCGCACGGGCGAGCAGCGGTCGGGCGTCTTGCGGGCCCGCGGTCGCCAGATCCCGGACGGCGGCCGAGGCGTCGGGCCACCAGGGTTCGGCGCTGCGGGACTCGAAGATCTCCCGGGTGTCGTCGGGGAGTTCGTCCCGGGTGCCCTGAATCCGGCCCTCGGGGCAGACGAGGACCAGGTGGCTCAGCCGGTCCGGGTAGGCGGCCGCGTACGACTGGGCGGTGGCGGCCGCTGCGCCGTGGGCGAGCAGGGCGAAGCGCTCCAGGCCGAGGTGGGCACGCAGGAATTCGAGGTCCTGGGCCAGCGCGGGGAAGGCGTAGCGGTCGGGGTCGGCGGCGGGCGGCGAGTGGCCGGTGCCGCGGGAGTCGGGGACCACGAGCCGGTGTTCGCGGTCCAGGCCGCCCAGGTCACCGAGGTAGGAGACGTCACGCCCCGGGCCGCCCGCCAGACAGACGAGAGGGGTGGGGGAGGAACCGAGCACCCGGTAGGCGAGAGTGGCGTCGTCGTAGGAGCGGTAGTGAGGCATGCAGGTACGCCTGCCCGGGACCGGCGATGCCACCGGTCCTTCCAGCAGCGGCGGCCGTGCGGCGGGGTGGTCAGGTGCGTCGCACGGTGCCCGGTCGTACGACCAAGGGCGGAGATCGGCACCTCCCACGGACAGGGGTCCACACCAGGATTGGCCCTTACTCTGAGGCTATGACCGTGCTGGGGCCCCGCGACGCCGATGTCGCACCGACCGACACTTCCGACGACCCGCCGACCGGCACGTCCGCGATATCCACCGGGGCGTCCGAGATCCCCGCCGGGGCATCCGGCGCCCCCACCGGAGCCGGCGACGGGTCCCGTGCGACGGGCGACGGATCCCGTGCGACGGGCGACGCGTCCGAGGGGGCTCCCGGCGGCCAGCCACCCGCGGAGGGGGCTGCGGGCGCCGACGCCACCGCGTCGTCCGGGTCCGAGGGGGTGCTGGGCAAGACGCACCGGGCCCTGAGCATCGGGATCGTCTCGGTCGTTCTGCTCATCGCCTTCGAGGCGACGGCCGTCGGTACGGCGATGCCCGTCGCCGCCCGCGAACTGCACGGCATTCCCCTCTACGCCTTCGCGTTCTCGGCGTACTTCACCACGAGCCTCTTCGCGATGGTGCTGTCCGGTCAGTGGGCGGACCGGCGGGGCCCTCTCGCACCGCTCACCACGGGCATCGCGGCCTTCGCCGCGGGGCTGCTGCTGTCCGGCACGGCGCAGACCATGCTGCTGTTCATCCTGGGACGGGCCGTCCAGGGTCTCGGGGGCGGGCTGGTGATCGTCGCCCTGTACGTGGTGATCAGCCGGGCCTATCCGGAGCGGCTGCGACCCGCGATCCTGGCCGCGTTCGCCGCGAGCTGGGTGATCCCCTCGGTCGTCGGACCGCTCGCCTCCGGGGCGATCACGGAGAACCTCGGCTGGCGGTGGGTGTTCATCGGGATTCCGGCCCTGGTGGTCTTCCCGCTGGCGCTCGCACTGCCCGCGATCCGGCGGATGGCCGCAGGACCCGCCGACCCCGAGGCGCCGGTGCCGCCCTTCGACCGGAAGCAGATCCGGTTGGCGCTGGGCATCTCCTTGGGCGCCGGGCTGCTCCAGTACGCGGGCCAGGACCTGCGGTGGTTGTCCCTGCTGCCCGCCGCGGTGGGGGCGGCACTGCTGGTGCCGGCGGTGCTCGGGCTGCTGCCCAGGGGCACGTACCGGGCGGCGCGCGGGCTGCCGTCGGTGGTGCTGCTGCGCGGGGTGGCGGCGGGATCGTTCATCGCGGCGGAGTCGTTCGTGCCGCTGATGCTGGTGACCGAGCGGGGGCTGTCGCCGACGATGGCCGGACTGTCCCTGGCGGTCGGCGGGGCGACCTGGGCCTTCGGGTCGTTCGTGCAGTCGCGGCCGCGGATGGAGCCCTACCGGGAGCGGCTGGTCTCGTTCGGCATGGTGCTGGTCGCGGCGGCGATCGCGGTGGTGCCGACGGTGCTGATCCCGTCCGTGCCGGTGTGGGTCGTCGGCGTCGCGTGGGGCTTCGGCTGCTTCGGGATGGGCATGGTCATCGCCTCGACCAGCGTGCTGCTGCTGAAGCTCTCCGCTCCCGAGGAGGCAGGCAGCAACTCGGCGGCTCTCCAGATCTCCGACGGCCTGTCCAACGTGATGCTGCTGGCGGTCGGCGGTGCGGTCTTCGCGGCCCTCGGTGGAGGCTCGGTGGCGGCGCACTCGACGGTCGCGGGTGCGGCCGGGGGCTCCCATCCGTCGGCGTTCGCGGCGGTGTTCCTGCCAATGGCGTGCGTGGCGCTGGTGGGGGCGTGGGTGGCGACACGGCTGCGCGAGCGGGAGGCTGCGTAGGTCGCGAGGGGCAGGGGCAAGGGGCAAAGGGGCCAGGCCGCGGGCAGGCGGCAAGGGTGGGGTGCAAGCCCGTACAGGCCCTGTGGCACCCGGGCAGTCACGGTTTCGGACGGGAGCCGTGACGCCCCGGAGGGCCGGACCCGGTGCGGCCAGCGGGACCTGGGGAGAGTTGCTCCGCGGGGTTGTGAGCTGAGTCCCACGGAGCCCGTACGGACGCGCTCGCCGCGCGTCGCGGGTGCAGCGCCGGTAAGGTGGCCCGGTTGTCGTACGGGCCCCGGATGTCATCCGGCCGGTCTCCACGGCAGCTGCCACGTACCCGACGCTGCGACCGGAGACCGTGACTACTACCACCTCCCACCACCTCTCACCCGCCTTTCCCGGCCGTGCCCCCTGGGGCACCGCCAACAAGCTGCGAGCCTGGCAGCAGGGGGCGCTGGAGAAGTACATCCAGGACCAGCCCCGCGACTTCCTCGCGGTGGCGACGCCCGGCGCCGGAAAGACGACCTTCGCGCTGACGCTCGCCTCGTGGCTGCTGCACCACCACGTGGTGCAGCAGGTCACGGTGGTCGCCCCGACCGAACACCTGAAGAAGCAGTGGGCGGAGGCCGCCGCCCGGATAGGGATCAAGCTCGATCCCGAATACAGCGCGGGACCGCTCAGCAAGGAGTACCAGGGCGTCGCGGTGACGTACGCCGGAGTCGGCGTACGCCCGATGCTGCACCGCAACCGGTGCGAGCAGCGCAAGACGCTGGTGATCCTCGACGAGATCCACCACGCCGGTGACTCCAAGTCGTGGGGCGAGGCGTGCCAGGAGGCGTTCGACCCGGCGACGCGCAGGCTGGCCCTGACCGGTACGCCCTTCCGGTCGGACACCAACCCGATCCCCTTCGTGGCGTACGAGGAGGGGAACGACGGGATCAGGAGGTCGTCGGCCGACTACACCTACGGCTACGGCAACGCGCTCGCGGACGGCGTCGTGCGGCCCGTGATCTTCCTCAGCTACAGCGGCAACATGCGGTGGCGGACCAAGGCGGGCGACGAGATCGCGGCGCGGCTCGGCGAGCCGATGACCAAGGACGCCATCGGGCAGGCCTGGCGGACGGCCCTCGCGCCGACCGGCGAGTGGATTCCGAACGTGCTGGCCGCCGCCGACAAGCGGCTGACCGAAGTCAGGAAGGGCATCCCGGACGCGGGTGGGCTGGTGATCGCCACCGATCAGGACTCGGCGCGGGAGTACGCCAAGATCCTCAAGAAGGTCACGGGGGAGAGGCCCACCGTGGTCCTCTCCGACGAGAAGGCGGCGTCGAAGAAGATCGACCAGTTCAGCGCGGACGAGTCGCGCTGGATGGTGGCGGTGCGCATGGTGTCGGAGGGCGTCGACGTGCCGCGCCTGGCGGTCGGGGTGTACGCGACGACCATTTCCACACCGCTGTTCTTCGCGCAGGCCGTGGGGCGTTTTGTGCGATCGAGGCGCCGGGGCGAGACGGCGTCGGTGTTCGTGCCGACGATCCCGATGCTGCTCGACTTCGCCAACGAGATGGAGGTCGAGCGGGACCACGTCCTCGACAAGCCCAAGAGCGGCAGCGAGGAGGAGAACCCGTTCTCGGAGGAGGACAAGCTCCTCGCCGACGCGGAGAAGCTGGAGGACGAGGAGACCGAGGACCAGTTGCCGTTCGAGGCGCTGGAGTCGGACGCGGTCTTCGACCGGGTGCTGTACGACGGGGCCGAGTTCGGGATGCAGGCGCACCCGGGGAGCGAGGAGGAGCAGGACTACCTCGGGATTCCCGGACTGCTGGAGCCCGACCAGGTGCAGTTGCTGCTCCAGAAGCGGCAGACCCGGCAGATCGCGCACAGCCGGCAGAAGCCCGCCGCCGAGGCCGACCTCCTGGAGAAGGCCGCCGAGGCCAGGCCGGTCGTCACCCACAAGCAGCTGCTTGAGCTGCGGAAGTCGCTGAACACGATGGTCGGGGCGTACGTCCATCAGAGCGGCAAGCCGCACGGTGTCATCCACACCGAGCTGCGCCGGGTCTGCGGCGGCCCGCCGAGCGCGGAGGCGACGGCCGGGCAGCTCAAGGAGCGGATCAAGAAGGTCCAGGAGTGGGCCACCCGGATGCGGTGAGGCCCGCAGCTCCCAGGGGGCGGGGCTCCCTGGGACGGCCGAGTGGGAACGGCAGAGGGCGGAAGCGCCTGAGTGCGGGAACGACTGAGGGCGGGAACCGGATCTGTGCGTGCTCCGGGTCCCGCCCTGCCGTCCCGCGAGGACGGGATCACATCCGAGGGTCGGCCCCCACGGTCGGCCCTCGGCATGACAGTCACAGTATTGCGCTGGTCAGCGCGGGTATATGCCCAAAAGTCCCACCCGTTCGTGACTTTGGTCCCGAACGGCCCCGGGTGTTCCCGACGGGGGATTCCGGTGGGTTTCGACGGGTGATGTGCACAGTGCCGGAGGGGTCAACTCCCTTTCCGCGCCCGGATTCTGGACGAGGTCTTCCGCTGAGCGGAGTGGATCGCTACCTTTCCGGCAACGCATAACGCCCCGTGGCAGCGCCGCCTCGGAGCGCAGCCGGTGCCATGGCCTGCCGGCGGCCTCTGCGCGCGTTGCCGACGGGACCGGTGACGAGTTCGATGCGCAGCAGGACCGTCCGCACTCACCACAGAGGAGTGGGCGTCGTGACCGCGGAGACTTCCCAGACGCTCGACAGAGGACTACGGGTCCTCAAGCTGCTCGCCGATACGGACCACGGTCTGACGGTCACCGAGTTGTCCAACAAACTCGGCGTCAACCGCACCGTGGTCTACCGGCTGCTCGCCACGCTGGAACAGCACGCCCTCGTACGCCGGGACCTGGGCGGCCGCGCCCGGGTCGGGCTCGGGGTGCTGCGGCTGGGCCGACAGGTCCACCCCCTGGTGCGGGAGGCGGCGCTCCCCGCGCTGCGGTCCCTCGCCGAGGACATAGGGGCGACGGCCCACCTCACCCTGGTCGACGGCGCGGAGGCCCTCGCCGTCGCCGTGGTCGAGCCGACCTGGACGGACTATCACGTGGCCTACCGGGCGGGCTTCCGTCACCCGCTCGACCGGGGCGCCGCGGGCCGGGCGATCTTGGCCGCCCGGCAGAGCGTCCTGACCGAGCCCGGGTACACGCTGACCCACGGCGAGCTGGAGGCCGGGGCCAGCGGGGCCGCCGCGCCGCTCATAGGGGTCACCGGGGTGGAGGGGAGCGTGGGGGTCGTCATGCTCTCCGACTCGGTGCCGGAGCGGGTGGGGGCCCGGGTGGTCGACGCGGCCCGGGAGGTCGCCGACGCGCTCAGGTAGGGGCGTGGGATCGCAGCGGAGCAGCGCGGCCCGCCAGGAGGGGGACGTGCGGGGCGGCCGATAGATTGGGGGCGTGCTCCCTCTTTTCTCTCGGCTCTCCCGCAACAGCCGTATCGCCCTCTGTGCCCTGCCCGTCGTCGTGCTGCTGGGGGTGGCGGCCCTGGCACCGTTGCCGTTCGCGGTGGCGCAGCCCGGGTCGGCCACCGATGTCCTGGGCAAGGACAGCAAGGGCCGGCCGGTGATCAGTGTGTCCGGGGTGCCGACCCGGGCGACCGACGGGAAGCTGCGGATGACGACCATCGTGGCGACCGGCCCCTCCATCGACCACCGGGTCGGCGACCTGGCCGACGCCTGGTTCCGGGACGACCGGGCCGTCATGCCGCACAGCGTGGTCTACCCGGTCGGCGGCGACGACAAGGAGATCTCCGAGTACAACCAGGGCGAGATGGTGAAGTCGCAGAACAGTGCCGTCTCCGCCGCCCTCGGTTACCTCGGGAACAAGGGGAACGGGGCCAAGGTCGCCCTCAACCTCGCCGATGTCGGCGGGCCCAGCGCCGGGCTCCTCTTCACCCTCGGCATCATCGACAAGATCGACGGCAATGGTGCGGGCGGCGACCTCACCGGCGGCCTCGACGTCGCCGGTACGGGGACCATCGAGGCGGACGGCACGGTCGGCCAGGTCGGTGGCGTACCGCTGAAGATCAAGGGTGCCAGGGCGGACGGCTCGACCGTCTTCCTCGTGCCGAAGGCGGAGTGCGAGCAGGCGAAGTCCGGTCTGCCGGACGGTATGCGCCTGGTGCCCGTGAGCACCCTCGACGACGCGGTGTCCTCGCTCAGGGAGCTGGCGAAGAAGGGCGGGGCGGGGAAGGTTCCGAGCTGCTGACCGGGGGCGCCTCCGCAGCCGTTCCCGGTACGGTCTCCGCGGTCGTCCGGGCCGGTGTGTCGTCCATGGTGCGCCAGGACGGGAAGACCAGGGGGCTCAGCGTCGCCAGGAAGTAGAGCCCGCCGACCAGCAGCAGCGCGGTGCTCAGGCTGGTGCCCTCGACCAGGAAGCCCGCCGTCAGACCGCCCAGCGGCATCGTCAGCTGGCAGCCCGCCGTGATGATGCCCTGGACGCGGGTGCGCAGTTCCAGTGGTACGCGCTCGAAGATGATCGTGGACAGGATCGGGTTGAGCGTGCCGATCAGCAGCCCGCCGAAGGCCAGGGTGACCGCCAGCGGCAGCGTGCTGTCCGTCAGCGCGGCGACCAGGAAGCGCGGTACCTCGCCCACGATGAACGCGGTCGTGAAGACGGCGCGTCGCGAGAAGCGGTGCCCCACGGCCCCGTACAGCAGCGAGCCGAGGAGTGCCGTGGCGCCGAACAGGGCGCTCAGCAGGCCGAGTTGGGTGGCTCCGCCGAGGTTCTCCCGGGCGTGCACGGGGAAGAGGACCGCACTCCACGACTGGTTCAGCCCGTTGGTGAGCATCACCATCAGGATGACGGCCAGCAGCAGCCCGCCGGAGGCCACGAAGGCGTACCCCTCGCGCAGGTTGCGCCGGTAGTCGGCGAAGGGGGACCGGGCCGTCGACGTCACCGGCTCCGCCGCCCGCACCCCGCGCACCCCGGCCGCGATCAGCGCCGCCGAGATGGCGAACGTCGCCCCGTCGAGCAGCAGCACCGCCTCCGCGCCCAGCAGCGCGATCAGCACACCGGCGAGCGAGGCGCCGGCCATGCGGGCCCCGCCGGAGGAGGCCTCGAAGAGGGAGGCGGCCCGGGTGAGGCTGGTCCCGGCACGTTCGGCGAGGTCGGGGATGAGGACGGAACGCGAGGTCATGCCGGGCGTCGCGACCAGCCCGCCGAGCGCCATCAGGGCGCACAGCATCCAGAACTCCAGCACCCCCGCGTAGTGCAGCAGGGGGATCGCGGAGACCGTGAGCCCGCAGATCAGGTCCGTGACGACGCTGGTGCGCCGCCGCCCGAACCGGTCGATCAGCGGCCCGCCCACCAGCGCGGCCACCACCACCGGCAGCGTCGCGCAGAACGCCACGACCCCGGCCCGGCCCGCGCTGCCGGTGGTCTGCAGTACGAACCAGGGCACGCCGATCAGGGTGAGCGAGTTGCCCATGGTGGAGACGGTGTGCGCGGTGAGGAGGGCGGCGAGCGGCCGTCGGTCGACGCCGCCGCCGGCGTGCGGATCAGGGCTCACGAGACGTGGGCCGTACGGAACCGGGTGTCGCCGGTGGTGTGGAGCCGGGTGTCGCCCGCCGTGCGGACGAGACGCAGGCCCAACTCGACCAGGGCCCAGCCCAGTTGGCTGCGTACGTCATGGCGGGACAGGTCCGGGTGCGGGGCGGCGGCGGCCCGGCGGTCGGCGGTGGCCTCGCGGCGGAGGTCGGCGGAGCGGGCCTGGTGGACGTGGCGGAAGGTGTCGGGGTGCATGGCGGTGCTTCCTCTCGGTCGTGGTGGTGCCGGGGGAGGGGGGGCCGTGCTGGGGGAGGGGGCGCGAGGGGAGGGGAGGGTGAGGGGGCGTGCGGGGCGGGGGTCAGCCCTTGGGCAGGGGGAATCCGTGCACGTGAACCCGGTACTGATGGGTGCCCTCCGGGAGGTCGTGGGCCTCCTCGGCAGGACGGTAGCTCTCGACCAACTCGGTGACCCGGGAGTTCAGTTCGCGCGCCTGCTCCGGTGTCAGCGCCATGGTGAAGTCGCTCATCTCGGTGGACCGCCGCCATTCGTCCGACCAGTCGCGCGAGGTGGCGATCCAGGTGCTGAGCTCCTGCGTGTGCTGGTTGGCGATCTCGTGGAGGAAGAGGTCGGCCGCCCCGCGCACTGCCGGGTCCGGGCTGTTGGCCAGCGAGGAGTCGAAGGTGGTCCCGTCGTGGGCGGACCGCCACCAGCGCTCGCGTCCCTTGCCCCGCTCCGGGGCGTCCTCCACGAATCCGTACGCTGCCAACTGGCGCAGGTGGTAGCTGGTCGCGCCGCTCGACTCGCCCAGTTTTTCCGCCAGTTGGGACGCGGTGGCCGGACCGGTCAGACGCAGGGCGCGCAGCAGTTGGATGCGCAGGGGGTGGGCGAGGCCGCGCAGGGTGCGGGCGTCAAGGGCGTGGATCTTCCGCTCGGCGGAGAGTCCTGTGGTGTCGGGCTCGGATGCGGGCATGCCTCAACCGTAGAGTTGCAAAGACTCAGTTGCAAGGGTCTTTTTGCAACTGAGTCTTTGCAAGCAAGTGTTGGCATCCCGGAACCCCAACTCCCCACCCGCTACCCCTCCTTGATGAACCCCTCCCTGACCAGCCAGTCCTTCGCCACCTCGTGCGGATCGTCGCCGTCCACGTCCACCTTGGCGTTCAGCTCCTGCGCGACCTCATTGGTGAGCTTCGCCGTCACCGGGGCCAGCAGGTCCGCGATCGCCGGGTACTTCTTCAGCGTCGCGCTGTTGACCTCGGGGGCCGCGTTGTAGTTGGGGAAGAAGCGCTTGTCGTCCTCCATCACCGTCAGGTTCATCGCCTTGATCCGGCCGTCGGTGGTGAACACCGCGCCGTACGTGCAGGACGTGCCCGCCGCGATCTGCGTGTAGATGACCCCGGTGTCCATCTTGATCAGGTCGGCGGGCGGGATCTTCATCCCGTACGCCTTCTCCATGCCCGGCACCCCGTCGTCCCGCGACGCGAACTCCGCGCCCACGCACGCCGTCACCGCCGCCGGGTCCTTCTTCGAGAGGGCGGCCACGTCGGAGAGGGTCGTGGTGCCGTACTTCTTCCGGTTGGCCGCGTTCATGGCCAGCGCGTACGTGTTGTTGAGGGTGGCCGGGGGCAGCCAGCTGATGCCGTTCGCCGCATCCGCGTCCCGGACCGCCTCCCACTGCCCGCGCGGATCGGTGATCGGCTTGTCGTTGCCGAGGTAGGTGATCCACGCCGTGCCCGTGTACTCGTACATCACGTCCGCGTCGCCGCCCTTGACGGCCTCCCGCGCACCGATCGACCCCTGGATGCCGGTCCGGTCCAGGACGTCCGCGCCCGCCGCCTCGAAGACCAGCCCCAGGACGTGCCCGAGCACCAGCTGCTCCGTGAACTCCTTCGAGGTGACGGTGAGCCGCGCACCCTTCAGCGGCAGCCCCGCCCCCACCGTCCCCGGCCGTACGTCGTCCACCATCGGGCTCCCGCTGGTCAGCCCGCACCCGGAGACCAGCACCCCGCACACCACCAGCCCCGCGAGAGAACGCCTCATACCCCGACCTCCAGTCCCCTCGGCCGCAGCAACAGCTCCACCAGCGACGCCAGCCAGTCCACGAACAGCGCCAGCGCCACCGTCAGCAGCGACCCCAGCACCAGCACCGGCATCCGCTGCGTCTGGATGCCGCTGGTGATCAGGTCGCCCAGCCCGCCGCCGCCCCCGAAGGCCGCCAGCGTCGCCGTGCCGACGTTCAGCACCAGGGCCGTCCGTACGCCCGCCAGGATCAGCGGCACGGCCAGCGGCAGTTCGATCTTCGTGAGCACCCCGGCCCTGGACATGCCGATCCCGCGCGCCGCCTCCAGCAGCGTCGGGTCATTGGCCCGCAGCCCCGCGATGGTGTTGGACAGCACCGGCAGCACCGCGTAGACGATCATGCCGATCAGGGCGGCCTTCTTCCCGATCCCCAGCCAGATCACCAGCAGCGCGAGCAGCCCGATCGCGGGCGTCGCCTGCCCGATGTTCGCCAGCGCGGTGGCGACCGGCGCGGCCTTGCGCAGCGCGGGCCGGGTCAGCAGGATGCCCAGCGGAACCGCGATGACCAGCACGAAGAAGGTGGAGATCGCGGTCAGTTCGACGTGCTCCGTGAAGCGCAGCCACACATTGCCGTCGGCCAGCGCGTTCTGCGCGATCGAGTCCAGGTCGGCCGAGCGGAACCACAGCCATGTCGCCAGCAGCACCACCGCCAGCACCGCCGGCATCAGCACCACCTTCAGCCACGTCACCCGGCGCGGCAGCCGCTCCGAGGCCACCGCCGACCCCACCCCCGCCGCCTCCGGAGCACCCGTCCCCGGCCCGTCGTCCCGGAAGGCCACCCCCCGCACCTCGTGCTCGCCCTCGGGCCGCTGCCGGTCACGGCCCGAGTCGCCCACACCGCCCGGGCCGCCCACGCCGCCCGAGCCGCCCGCGCTCGACGGGCTCATGCGGGCCGCTCCGGCCCACCCGCATCCCGTACGAAGGGATGCTCCAGCCCCTCCTCCTCCCCGGAATCCACCGCCCCCGCCGTCCGGTGCTCCGCCGCCTCCAGCCGGTCCGCCTCCAGCATTTCCTGTACGGAGTTCATCAGCGTCGCCATGTCCACGACGCCCGTGTACTCCCCGCGCCGCCCGGTGACGGCGACCCGCCCCCCGTTGTCGATCAGCACCGCCTCCAGCGCGTCCCGCAGCGTCGCGTCCCGCGTCACGGTGTCGTGCACCAGCGTGCCCGCCCGCGCCAGCGAACCCTTCGCCCGGCTCAGATCGCCCCGCCGCAGCCACTTGTACGGCCTGCGGTGCCGGTCCAGCAGCAACAGCTCGTTGCCCCGCGAGTCCCGCAGCTTGTCGAAGATCTCCTGGAGCGGGTCGTCCACCCCCACCGTGGGGAAGTCGACGATCTCCACATCCCGTACGCGCGTCAGGTTCAGCCGCTTCAGCGCCGCCCCCGCCCCCACGAACCCCGACACGAAGTCGTCCGCCGGGTTCGTCAGGATCGCCTCGGGCGTGTCGAACTGCGCGATGTGGGACCGGTCCCGCAGCACCGCGATCCGGTCCCCGAGCTTGATCGCCTCGTCGAAGTCGTGCGTCACGAACACGATCGTCTTGTGCAGCTCGTGCTGGAGCCGGATCAGCTCGTCCTGCAAGTGGTCACGGGTGATCGGGTCCACCGCACCGAACGGCTCGTCCATCAACAGCACCGGCGGATCGGCCGCCAACGCCCGTGCCACGCCCACCCGTTGCTGCTGTCCGCCCGACAGCTGGCGCGGATACCGGCCCCGGAACTGCCCCGGGTCCAGCCCCACCAGGTCGAGCATCTCCTCCACCCGCGCGTTCACCCGCGCCTTGCTCCAGCCCACCATCTTCGGCACCAGCGCGATGTTCTGCGCCACCGTCATGTGCGGGAACAGCCCCGACGACTGGATCGCGTACCCGATCTTCCGGCGCAGCTTCACCGGATCCATGTCGGTGACGTCCTCGCCGTCGATCCGGATGCGGCCCGACGTCGGCTCGATCAACCGGTTGATCATCTTCAGCAGGGTGGTCTTGCCGCCGCCGGACGGGCCGACGAAGACGACGGTCTCGCCCGCCCTGATCTCCATCGTCACGTTGTCGACGGAGGGGTACGGGTTCCCCGCGTACTGCTTGGTCAGGTTCTCCAGCCGGATCGCGGCCCCGGAAGCCGAAGCGGCACCACTCGTGGCAACAGGCGTCTCAGGCACGAATCCCCCTCGGGATGGTCAGACGCCCCACCAGGACGTACACGGCGTCGAAGAGCAGGGCGAGCAGCACGATGCCGAGCGTCCCGGCCAGCACCTGGTTCAGCGCGTTCTTGCTGCCGAGCGAGGAGATGCCCCGGAAGATCTCGTTGCCGAGCCCGGGCCCGGAGGCGTACGCGGCGATGGCCGCGATCCCCATCAGCATCTGCGTGGCGACCCTGATCCCGGTCAGGATCGGCGGCCACGCGAGCGGCAACTCCACCCGCACGAGCTGTGCCGCCCGCGACATCCCGATGCCGCGCGCCGCGTCCACCAGGGTCGGGTCGACGCCGCGCAGTCCGACGATGGCATTCCGTACGATCGGCAGCAGCCCGTACAGCACCAGCGCGATCACGGTCGGCGCCACACCGAGGCCCACCAGCGGAATCAGCAGACCGATCAGCGCCAGCGACGGCACGGTCAGGATGCCGGAGGCCGCGGTGGTGGCCAGGTTCCCGGCCCATTCACTGCGGTACGTCAGGACGCCGATCAGCACGCCCAGCACGGTCGCCACGACCATGCACTGGAACACCGCGCTCGCATGCTGAAACGCGTCGGCCAGCAGCTGCTGGTACCGGTTGCCGAGGTACTCCCAGAAATTCACGGGCCACTCCTCGGCGAGACGTAAGCGCCGGGGCGCGTACGAAGGCGACGGTCAGGTCAGCCCGGACGCCTGCTCCACCAACGGGATGATCCGCAGCGGAACGGGATTTTCCATGACGATTGCCGTGGAAGCCCGGACGATGCCATCAAAACCCACAACCCGGTCGATCACACGTTGAAGGTCCGCGTTCGAGCGCGCGACCAGGCGGCACAGCATGTCCCCGTGCCCGGTCGTCGTATGGAGTTCCAGCACCTCCGGCACCGACCCCAGATGCGCCCGTACGTCCGCCCCCTGCCCCTGTTTGATCTCCAGCGTCGCGAACGCCGTCACCGGATACCCGAGCGCCGCCGGGTCCACGTCGGGCCCGAACCCCCGGATGACGCCATTCGACTGAAGCCGGTCCATCCGCGCCTGTACGGTCCCGCGCGCCACCCCGAGCCGCCGCGACGCCTCCAGCACGCCGATCCTCGGCTCGCGCGCCAGCAGCACGATCAGCCGCCCGTCCAGCTCGTCCACGGCCATGCCTGCCCCCGGGGGTAGTCATCCTGTACAGATAGCCCGGTCATCCTCGCCCGACGCTATGCACATTGACCAGCATTTGTGCGAACTATTGCGCAGCTTGCGATGTGGATGGACGCTCCCCTCATGACTGAGACCACGACTGAGACCTCTGGGCACGTCACCCCCACCACCGCGCGCGAGGCCGACCCCTTCCCGGTCAAGGGCATGGACGCGGTCGTCTTCGCCGTCGGCAACGCCAAGCAGGCCGCCCACTACTACTCGACCGCCTTCGGCATGAAGCTCGTCGCCTACTCCGGACCGGAGAACGGCAGCCGCGAGACCGCCAGTTACGTCCTCACCAACGGCGCGGCCCGCTTCGTGTTCACCTCCGTCATCAAGGCGGCCACCGACCACGGCCGCTTCATCGAGTCGCACGTCGCCGAGCACGGCGACGGCGTGATCGACCTCGCCATCGAGGTCCCGGACGCCCGCGCCGCGTACGCCTACGCCACCGCGCAGGGCGCCACCGGCCTCACCGAGCCGCACGAGGTCAAGGACGAGCACGGCGTCGTCGTCCTGGCCGCCATCGCGACGTACGGCAAGACCCGCCACACCCTGGTGGAGCGCAAGGACTACACCGGGCCCTACCTGCCCGGCTTCGTCACCGCCTCCCCGATCGTCGAGCCCCCGGCCAAGCGCACCTTCCAGGCCATCGACCACTGCGTCGGCAACGTCGAGCTCGGCAGGATGAACGACTGGGTCGGCTTCTACAACAAGGTCATGGGCTTCACCAACATGAAGGAGTTCGTGGGCGACGACATCGCCACCGAGTACTCCGCCCTCATGTCGAAGGTCGTCGCGGACGGCACCCTGAAGGTCAAGTTCCCGATCAACGAGCCCGCGATCGCGAAGAAGAAGTCGCAGATCGACGAGTACCTGGAGTTCTACGGCGGCGCGGGCGTCCAGCACATCGCGCTCGCCACGAACGACATCGTCGCCTCCGTGCGGGCGATGCGGGCCGCCGGTGTCCAGTTCCTCGACACCCCCGACTCGTACTACGACACGCTCGGCGAGTGGGCCGGCGAGACCCGCGTGCCCGTCGAGATCCTCCGCGAGGAGAAGATCCTGGTCGACCGCGACGAGGACGGCTACCTGCTGCAGATCTTCACCAAGCCGGTCCAGGACCGCCCGACCGTCTTCTTCGAGATGATCGAGCGCCACGGGTCCATGGGCTTCGGCAAGGGCAACTTCAAGGCCCTCTTCGAGGCGATCGAGCGCGAGCAGGAGAAGCGGGGAAACCTGTAACTCCCTCGCGGGACGCGTGACTTCCCCGCACGCGCCCTCTCGATCTCTGCGGCCCCACGGACCTGCCCCGTGGGGCCGCAGTGTTTTCCGGTCGGGGGCGGGCGATGGTTCCGGTCGGGGCGGGTGGCGGTTTCGGTCAGGGGTGAGTGAGGGTTTCGGTACGGGATGGGGCAGGGGTTCCGGTGAGGGTCGGGCGGGGGTGGGGCTCCTTCCCCGCGGTGATCTCGACGGGCGGGCGTCCGATCAGGATGGGGTGCGTCAACCCCCGTCAGATTCAGCGTACTTGGAGCCCCCGTGACCTTTCCCGCTGCCCGCGCCGCCCTCGCCGCCGCCCTCCTGGTCGGCCTCACCGCCGGGCCGCTCGCCGCACCCGCCCTCGCCCACGAGAGACCCGCCGTGGCGGCGGACCAGCGAGGCCCGGACCGTACCGCCCTGGAGAAGGCGCTCAAGGGGCTGCCCGACTCCCTGGCCACCTCCGCGATCGTCCGCGTCGGCGGCCACGGCACCTGGCGGGGCAGCGCCGGTGTGCGGGACGTCCGTACCGGGGCGAAGGTCATCGAGAACGCCCGCTTCCGGGCCGGTTCCACCACCAAAGTGGTCACCGCCGCCCTTGTCCTGAAGCTCGCCGCGCAGGGCCGGATCGACCTCGACGGGACGGTCCAGCAGTACCTCCCCGGGCTGCTCACCAGCGACTTCGCGCCCATCACCGTACGGCAACTGCTCAACTACACCAGTGGCCTCCAGCCGGGGAAGTCCCTCGGCGACACCGTCGACGAGTCCTACCCGCACCGCTTCGAGACGCTCACCCCGCAGGAGGTCGTCGCCGCCTCCGTCGCCCAGGGGCCCGGCCACGCGCCCGGCGCCGAGCAGCGGTACGGCAACATCCACTACCTCGTGCTCGCCATGATCGTGGAGAAGGCCACCGGGGACACCTACGCCCACCAGGCCGAAGTGCAGGTCCTGCGCCCCCTCGGCATGCGTGACACCTCCTTCCCCGCCGGGGGAGACCCCCGCATCCACGGCCCCCACAACCGGGGGTACGAGGACATGGACGGCCGCCTCGTCGACGTCACCGAGTGGAACGTGTCCGACCGGTGGGCCGCAGGCGACATGATCTCGACCCTGCCCGACCTGGAGCGGCTGATGGTCGGGCTGATCGGCGGCAGGCTGCTGCCGCAGGCCCAGCGCGACGAGCTGTTCGCGGTCCCCGACCTGCCGGGCGCACGGTACGGGGCCGGGCTGGAGCGGATCGTGGTGAACGGCCGCGAGGTCTGGGGCAAGACCGGCGCCCGCCCCGGGTACCACACGGTCGTCGCCGCCACGAAGACGCTGGACCGCACTCTCGTCTACTCGGTCACCGCAACCGACGCCCACACGGACGGGCTCGTCCTTGCTCAGCGGTTCGCCTTCCCGGCGTTCAACCGCTGACCGCGACGGGAGCGGGGCCGGGGCCGGGGCCGGGGTGCTCGCCCCGTCCCGCCCCCGCCCCGCTCACGAAACGTCAAGGGCTCCGTACGGTCCTTCCGGGGCCACCGAGCCTGCCGAGCCCGCCGGGCCTGCCGAGCCCGCCGGGCCCGCTAGTGCCGCTGGCTCCGCTGCTTGCGCGACGCCGTGCCGCGCGCCGTCTGGCCGGAACCGGCGGCCGCCTTGCGGGCCTTCGGCCGGTACCCCCACACATTGCGCGGCCCGCCCGACGGCGGCGCCCCGAGCCGGTCCAGGGAGGTCCGGGCGCGCGGCGCCCACAGCGGCGAGAAGGACGGGTGCACCCGCAACGCCTCCTCCAGGTGCCGGCGGGCCGCCCCGTACTCACCGAGCGTCCGCTCGATCTCGCCCCGGTGGTAGAGGAACATCGCGTTCCGCGCCCCCTCCTTCACCGCCCTGCGCGCGTACTCCAGCGCCGCCTCGTCGTCACCCACCCGGTGCAACGCCCAGCCCAGCGCGTCCGCCACCTCCGCCCCCGGATGCCGCGAGAACTCCGCCCGCAGCAGCTCCACCGCCACGTCCGCGTCCCCGTGGTCGCTCTCCAGCCGCCCCAGGACGAGGTCCCCGCGCACCCCCTGCTTCCGGTTCCACTCCACCTGCGCCCGTGCCACCCCGTACTGGGCGTCCCCGTTCCCGGTGGTGGCCTCCATCAACTCGCCCAGTTCCAGGGAGTATTCGGGCCTCGGGGTGAGGGCGAGCGCCGTCTTGTACGCCTTCGCCGCCTCCGCCGTACGGCCCAGCGCCGCCAGTGACCTGGCCCGCCCCGCCACCGCCGCGCCCTGCCGCCGCTCGATACCGAGCGAGGCGTCGTAGTAGCCGAGCGCCTCCGTCACGTCACCCCGCTCCCAGGCCAACTCGCCCGCCCTGCACAGCTGTTCGGCCTTCTCCGGGCCGCCGCCCGCCGCAACCACGGCCTCCGTCGCCAACACGGCCGCGTCCTCCCGCCAGCCCTTGTCGCGGTACGTCTGCGCCGTCCAGCCCAGCGCGGCGGCCCCGCCGCGCTTGTCCATCAGCTCCTCGGCGGTCCGCGTCGCCGCCTTCGCGTCGCCCATCCTGCTGTACGTGTCGATGAGCAGCGGATACGTCGCCCACTCCTGCGGTGCCTGCATCTGCACCATCTCCGCACTCCGCTTGGCGGTCGCGAAGTCACCCCGGGCATAAGCCAGTCGGGCCATGGCGACCATCGCCCGGAAGTTCCCCCGCTCGGCCGTGCGCACCTGCAGCGAATGCCGCAGCGCCGCCTCCGCCCTCGGGTAGTACAGGGCGTCCGCCGCCCGCACCCCGCGCGCCACCAGCGCCTCGCCGAGCTCCGCCCACGCCCCGTCGTCCCGGGGGTTGGCCCGCGCCCGGGCCTGGACGGCCGCCAGGGCCGCCGCCGATCCGGGCGCCCCCGCAACGGCCTTGGGTGCGGGCTTCTCCTCGCCGCCCGACGTCATCACCACGACACTCCCGGTGACCAGCACGGCCACCACGCCGAGCGCGACCCCACCCCGCCACCCGAACCAGGCCCCCTTCCCCACAGGCTCCGCCCCCGCCCCCTTGGGCGACGGGGCCGCCCCAAGGGGGCGGCCCGCCCGATCCGGGCTCACCCCGCTCCCGGCCCACTCCTGCCCGGGCTCGCCCTCTCCGCCCCCCGCCGCCCCAGGGGGGCTCTGCGGCAGCCCCTCCGGCGCACCCCCGCCCTCCCCGCCCCCCGGCGCACCCCCACCCGACCCGACACCCTGCTCCCGTGCATCCATCCCGCCACCATGCGCCAGTACGACGAGCACACCCGCTCACCCCCATCCATTCCGCAGACGGGTTCACACCGATGGCCCCGAGTGCCAGGCTGGCCCCATGCCCCTGGACGATCTTCAGGCCCTGCTCCGCACCGGCCTCCCGGACGACGCCCTGATCACCGACCCCGACGTCATGGCCTCCTATGCCCACGACATGGCCAGCTTCTGCGCGGCAGGCACCCCCGCCGTCGTCGTCCTGCCCCGTACGGTCGAACAGGTCCAGCACGTCATGCGCACCGCGACCAGACTGCGCGTCCCCGTCGTCCCCCAGGGCGCCCGCACGGGCCTGTCCGGCGCCGCCAACGCCACCGACGGCTGCATCGTCCTGTCCCTGACGAAGATGGACCGCATCCTCGACATCAGCCCCGTCGACCGCATCGCCGTCGTCGAACCCGGCGTCATCAACGCCGTCCTCTCCCGCGCGGTCGCCGAACAGGGCCTCTACTACCCTCCCGACCCCTCCAGTTGGGAGATGTGCACCATCGGCGGCAACATCGGCACCGCCTCCGGCGGCCTGTGCTGCGTGAAGTACGGCGTCACCGCCGAGTACGTCCTGGGCCTC
Organism: Streptomyces sp. NPDC087440; assembly: GCF_044744005.1. Lineage (NCBI taxonomy): Bacteria > Bacillati > Actinomycetota > Actinomycetes > Kitasatosporales > Streptomycetaceae > Streptomyces > Streptomyces sp. NPDC087440. The sequence goes on from NZ_JBIUXN010000008.1 coordinate 108,546, forward strand.
GACGTCGTCCTCGCCGACGGACGCCTCCTGCGCACCGGCCGCCGCACCGCCAAGGGCGTCGCGGGCTACGACCTCACCCGGCTCTTCGTCGGCTCCGAGGGCAGCCTGGGCATCGTCGTGCAGGCCGTCCTGGCCCTCAAGCCCGCCCCGCCCGTCCAGCTCGCCCTGGCCGCCGAGTTCCCGTCCGCCGCAGCCGCCTGCGAGGCCGTCTGCGCGATCATGGAACGCGGGTACGCCCCCTCGCTCCTGGAGCTCATGGACCGCACCACCCTCCGCGCGGTCAACGCCATGGCCCACATGGGCCTCCCCGAGACCACCGAGGCCCTCCTCCTCGCCGCCTTCGACACCCCCGACCCGGCCGCCGACCTGGCAGCCCTCGGCGCGGTCTGCATGGAGTTCGGCGCCACCGAGGTCGTCCCCGCCGACGACCCCGCCGAGTCCGAACTCCTGCTCCAGGCGCGGCGGTTGTCCCTCACCGCCCTCGAAGCCGTCAAGACCGCCACCATGATCGACGACGTCTGCGTGCCCCGCTCCCAGCTCGCCGCGATGATCGACGGCACCGCCGCCATCGCCGACAAGTACGACCTCACCATCGGCGTCTGCGCCCACGCGGGCGACGGCAACACCCACCCCGTGGTCTGCTTCGACGCCGCCGACCCCGACGAGTCCCGCCGCGCCCGCGAGTCCTTCGACGAGATCATGGCGCTCGGCCTGGAGCTGGGCGGCACCATCACCGGCGAACACGGCGTCGGCGTCCTCAAGAAGGAGTGGCTCGCCCGTGAACTGGGGCCCGTCGGGCTGGAGTTGCAGCGAGGCGTCAAGGCCGCCTTCGACCCGCTCGGCATCCTCAACCCCGGAAAGCTGTTCTAAGCCGTACGGACCAGGTCCAGCGGAGGCCCCCGCGTGGGCCGTTGGCCCGATGCGGGGTGCACGCGCTCCCGCCTAGCTTGTGGGGTACGGCAGTTGAACGTACCCCCGAGGAGGACACGTGCCCGCACGGCTCGACCACACCATCGTCCACAGCCGCGACCGCTTCGCCGCCGCCCGCTTCCTCACGGAGATCCTGGGCGCCCCGGAGCCCAAGCCCTTCGGCCCGTTCGCCAGCGTCCCGCTGGAGAACGGCGTCACCCTCGACTACCTGGACGACGACAGCGACCGCATCGTCCCCCAGCACCTCGCCTTCCTCGTCACCGACGCCGAGTTCGACGAGATCTTCGCCCGCATCCAGGAACGTGCCGTCCCGTACTGGGCCGACCCGCGCTTCAGCAGGTCCCAGCAGATCAACCACGAGCACCAGGGCCGCGGCTTCTACTTCCGCGACCCCGACAACCACGCCCTCGAAGTCCTCACCCACACCTACGTGACCGATTAACCCTCCCCCTCCTGCGAGGTCGCCAGCAGCTCGGCCAGCGCGTCGTCCAGGCCGAGCTGCCCGCGCTCGCTGCCCAGCGGCACCACGTTCAGCGTCCGCTCCAGCCACGCCGACACGATCGGCGACGACGCCTCCAGGAGCGCGTCTCCCTCGGGCGAGGTCAGCGCCAGACACACGACCGAACGCCCGTCGACCTTGGTCGGCCAGATCCGGACATCTCCGTGCCCGCACGGCCGGAACACCCCGTCGACGAGCAGTTCGCGCGCGAACGTCCAGTTGACCGGGTAGTCCGAACCGATGTGGAAGGTGACGTGCACGGCGTACGGGTCACTCGTCCGGTAGACCAGCCGTGCCGGTACGGGGATGGTGCGTTCGGGGGACAGGACGAGGTTCAGCTCCAGCTCTCGTTCCACGACGGTGTGCTGCATGGGGTTCCGCATGGGGGTGCACTTCCTTTCCGGTACGGGGCCCAAGGGCGGGCCGTACAAGGTGAGAGCGCGCACCCGGCTTCTCATTACGCGACTTCCGCGGAAGTTTTTCCCGACGACCGGCAATGACCGAAAAGTGGTGCATCCCGGCGGACCGGCCCGGTGGCAGGCGGCCGTCTGGTAGATGTGGACCCCGGAAATCGAGACATCCATACCTCAAGACATCGCGGCCACTCACAGATACGGGACACGGTGATGAGCGCCCCCACACCGGCCAACGGCGAGAACACACCCGGCCACGGCTTCTATCCCGACCCGTCCATCCCCGGCTACGTCCGCTACTGGAACGGCAGTTCGTGGGTGCCCGGTACCAGCCGCCCGGCCCCCGCGCCCGGCGAGCCGATGCCGACCCCGCCCCCGGGCGCCGCCCCCGTCGCTCCCGCGGGCCTCCCCAACCTGGCCTCGGTCCCGGCCCCCGCGCCCAGCATGGAGGAGACCGGCCCCTTCCCCCCGGCCGTCGAGGAGACGGGCCCCTTCTTCTTCGACGAGGACGACCAGCCCACCGACCGTCCCGCCGCGCACACCGCGCAGCCCACCGACCGTCCCGCCGACCGTCCCGCCGACCGGAGTTCGCCCCAGCCCGGCGACCGGTCCCCGGCCCGCGAGACCCCCGCCGCCTCCGGTCACTCCGGCCGCGACGTCCAGCTCCGCCGCACCCCCGAAGCCCCGGTGGCCTGGCAGGCCGACACCTCCCGGCAGTCCGGCTTCGGCGGCGACCACGACCGCCGCGTCTCCTGGGGCTCCCCGGCAGACGCGACGCCCGCGAGCGCCCCGGCCGCCGCTTCCACCTCCGGTACGTCCCCCACGCGCCCCGCACCGGGCTCGTCCCGCCCCGCCGCCTCCGCCCTCACCCCGGCCCAGGACCGCGCCCCGGCCCCCCGCGACCCCCGCACCCCCGCCGACGCCCTCCCCGCCCGCACGGAACGCCCGGCCCTGGAATCCACCGACACCGCCGGCCCCCCTGCGCGCGACGCCGGCAGCCCCAGCCCCCTTGGGCGGCGGGGCCGCCCCCCGGGGGCGGAACGGGCGGGCAAGGGGGCGGCCCCCGGCGGAGCCGCACCCCTCGCCGCCCCCCGCCGCACCCCCGACCCCGCCGCACCCACGCCCCAGGCCTCCCGGCCCACCCCCGCCCCGACCCCGCCCACCCCCTCCAGCGACGGCACGATGTCCATCCGTACCGTCAAACCCCACCCCCGCCCGGCCACCGCCGCCCAGCCCGCCCCCACCCCCCGGGGCCCCGCCACGGGACACCCTCAGGCCCAAGGGCAGGTCCAGGGCCAGGCCCAGCCCCAGACCCCCGTCACCCCCTGGAAACCCCCCGTCGAGGACCCCTTCACCCGCGCCGCCCGCGAACAGGCCAACGCCCGCCCCGCGAGCCTCGGCCGCCGCCTCGCCGCCCGCCTCCTCGACACGATCGTCCTCGGCGCGGCCGTCGCCGCCGTCGCCGTCCCCCTGGTCACCCAGGCCGTCGACCACATCGACGAGAAGATCCGTGCCGCCAAGCTGTCCGGCACGACGGTCACCGTCTACCTCCTCGACAGCACCACCGTCGGCATCCTCGGCATCATCCTCGGTACGTTCCTCGTCCTCGGCCTGCTCTACGAAGCCGTCCCGACCGCCAAGTGGGGCCGCACGCTGGGCAAGAAGGTCTTCGGCCTCCAGGTGCGCGACATCGAGGAGCACGAGCCGCCCCGCTTCGGCGGTGCGCTGCGCCGCTGGCTGGTGTACGGGGTGCTGGGCGTGCTCGGCATCGGCGTCTTCAACGTCCTGTGGTGCCTGATCGACCGCCCCTGGCGGCAGTGCTGGCACGACAAGGCGGCCCGCACCTTCGTCGCGGGCAAGCCGGGCAGCCGCTGAGCAGACCCTCCACTGCCCCCCACCGCCCCCACCCGCCCCCGCCTCACCGACTTGGCCCACCCCGTCCCCCGAACGGCGTCCGAGCCCTTGCGGGCCCCGGACGCCGGGGGTCGACTGCCCGTATGAGCACCGACCAGCCGCCGCCCGGCGTGCCGCCTGAGAACGATCCGTTCCGGAAGTACCCGCCGCCCCCTCCGCAGGGCGGTGCCGGTAGCCCCTACGACCAGAGCGGAAACCTGCCGCCGTACGGCGGGGGCCCGTACGACGGCGGTCCCGGCGGCGGTCCCGGCGGCCCCGGCGGGTACGGAGGCGGTCCCGGCGGCGGCTACGGCGGGTCCGACCCGCTCGCCGGAATGCCCCCGCTGGCCTCCCTCGGCAAGCGCTTCGTGGCCCGCCTCGTCGACCTGCTGATCATCGGCATCCCGATGGGCCTGCTGGGCATCCCGTTCGGCCGGTACGAGAACATCACCGAGACCACCAACGACCTCGGCGAGACGTTCACCCAGGTCACCGCGGGCAAGAGCATGCTCTGGACGCTGCTCACCCTCGCCGCCTACCTGGCGTACGACACGATCATGACCTCGAAGAACGGTCAGACGGTCGGCAAGCGCCTGATGAACCTCCGGGTCGCCATGCTCAACGACGGCAGCACCCCGCAGACCAGCGTGGCCCTGATGCGCATCGCGGTGCTGCAGGTGCCCGCGATCCTGTGCTGCCCGTGCCTGTGGTGGCTGGTCAACCTGGTGATGGTCGCCGTCGACAAGCCCTATCAGCAGGGCCTGCACGACAAGGCGGCGAAGACCGTCGTGGTCACCACCGCCTAGTCGGTACGTCGGCGAGGCCCGCCCGCGTCAACCGCGCAGCGAGGGCCCGCCCACCGAGGCCGCCGAGTCGACCGAGGCGCGTGCGCGAGGACCGGGCACCCGGACCTCGTCGTACGTCTCGGTGGCGGCGGCGGGCACGGAGACGGCCGCAGGACCGGAGACGGTCGTGCGCGCCGTCTCCTTCGCGTTCCTGGCCCTGCGGGTGGCGGGCATCGGCACCGTCATGGCCACCAGCACCCCGAGCACGAGCGCGGCACACGCGATGACCGCGACCCAGCCGCCCGAAGTGGTCTGCGAGAGCAGCAGCATGGCGAGAGTGGAGAAGACGGTCGTGAGTGCGCCGTACGTGCACTGGGCGACGGTCAACGTCGGGACCTGGAACCGGTTCGGAGTCTGGCGCGTCCGCTGCATGGCAGTTCCGTCCTCGGAGCACGGGGGTGGGGTCGCGGGGTCTGGGGTGTGGCCGACGGGCCTCCGTGGCGTCACGTCCCCTGGCACCCACGCTTGCGGCGTTGTCGTCAATCGCCATGGCTCCGCCATGTCTCAATCCTCCGCCTTGCAATCGCAGGCACCAGGCGCCGCTCCTTCTTCCACGGAGACCCGCCGGCCACACCCTGGCTGACCCTACGACCTTCAGGTTCCCTCGCGGAACGGCAAGTAAGCGTGACCTAACACACGGTGCCGATGCACGGGGGGCGCACAGTGTCATGCGCCCGTCCGCCCTGTGAGACGCGAGCGCCCGTACGGACCGCGTCCGCCGCGCGCGCAGACACGGGTTTCCAACTGCCTAGCGCCTACACCTATTTGCTGTCAAGGACTGTCTTTTCTCCGCCAACTCCGGTCGAATGACGTCACTTGTGACGCGCGCCGCGAACGGTACCCCTCCTACCCCATCGGGATCGGCCGGCGGCCGCGGGGGAGGAACCACCAAGTGAGCAGCAAGAGACAGGTCTTCCGAGGCACCGCGATACTCGCGGCCCTCGCCGCGACGGCGGCCACCGCCTCGGTCTACGCCACCGCGCAGGCCGACGACCGGTCCCCGGCGCCCATCGAGCGCCAGGACCCGGCGCACACGGAGACCGGCAAGGACCACGGCCACGGCGGCAAGGGCCACCTGATCGACGGCCCGTTCAGCGCCCAGCAGGCCCAGCAGCGGCAGACCGCGCTGGAGCAGGTGATCACCGGCAAGGCCAAGACCGAGAAGCGCGGCAGCTCGCAGGTCGTGAAGCTCGGCGACAAGAAGTACGTGGAGCTCGGCCGCGAGCGCACCGACCAGATCTTCACCATCCTGGTCGAGTTCGGCGACAAGGTCGACAACACCACGATGTACGACCCGGACGGCGACGGCCCGCAGCCGCCCGTCCCGAAGTACGGCGGAACCCCCGGCCCCCTGCACAACAAGATCCCGGAGCCGGACCGCACGAAGGACAACTCCACCGCCTGGAACAAGGACTACAACCAGGCGCACTTCCAGAACCTGTACTTCGGTTCCGGCAAGGGCCCCGACGGCAAGCCCGTCGACTCCCTCAAGACGTACTACGAGAAGGCCTCCTCGGGCCGCTACTCGGTCGAGGGCAAGGTCACCGACTGGGTCAAGGTCGACTACAACGAGGCCCGTTACGGCTCGAACTACTGCGGCAGCGACAACTGCCCCAACGTCGAGGACCTGGTCCGCGACGGCGTGAACGCCTGGGTCGCCAAGGAGAAGGCGGCCGGCAAGACCGACGCCCAGATCAAGGCCGACCTCGCCACGTACGACCAGTGGGACCGCACGGACCACGACAACGACGGCAACTTCAACGAGCCCGACGGCTACATCGACCACTTCCAGGTCGTGCACGCCGGTGAGGACGGCTCGGCCGGCGGCGGCGCGCAGGGCGGCGACTCCATCTGGGCGCACCGCGGTTACGCGTACAGCCGCGACGACGGCGAGACCGGCCCCGGCGGCTTCAAGGCGGGCGGCGTGCCCGTCGGCGACACCGGCATCTGGGTCGGCGACTACACCGCGCAGCCCGAGAACGGCGGTTTGGGTGTCTTCGCCCACGAGTACGGCCACGACCTCGGCCTGCCGGACCTCTACGACACCACCAACGCCGCCGAGAACTCGGTCGGCTTCTGGTCGCTGATGTCGGCCGGCTCCTGGCTCGGCACCGCGAAGAACGAGATCGGCGACATGCCGGGCGACATGACCGCCTGGGACAAGCTGCAGCTCGGCTGGCTGAAGTACGACAAGGCGAAGGCCGCCACGACCTCCCTGCACAAGCTGGGCGTCGCGGAGTACAACACCAAGAACCCGCAGGCCGTCGTCGTCGAACTGCCGAAGAAGAACGTCACCACCGAGGTCGTGAAGCCCGCCGAGGGCGCCAAGCAGTGGTGGTCGGACTACGGCGACAACCTCTCCAACACCCTCTCCCGTGACGTCGACCTGACGGGCAAGAAGGCCGCCTCCCTGGAGCTCAAGGGCTGGTGGAACATCGAGAAGGACTACGACTACCTCTACACCCAGGTCTCCACCGACGGTGGCGCCAGCTGGAAGACCATCGACGGCAAGGCCGACGGTCAGACCATCCCGCGCGACGGCGGCGACAAGCCCGCCCTCACCGGTGACTCGACCACGTACAAGAACCTGGTCTACCCCCTCGACGCGTACGCGGGCCAGAAGATCGGCATCCGCTTCCGCTACAAGACCGACGGCGGCGCGGGCGGCAAGGGCTTCGCGGCCGACGCCATCTCCGTCAAGGCCGACGGCGCGGCGCTCTTCACCGACAACGCCGAGGACGCCGGTGACAACGGCTGGACCGTCCGCGGCTTCTCCAAGGTCGGCGCGTCCATCAACGGCGACTACCCGCAGTTCTACCTCGCGGAGAACCGCCAGTACGTCTCGTACGACAAGACCCTGAAGTCCGGCCCGTACAACTTCGGTTGGCGCAAGGCCGGCGACCCGAAGTACAACTGGGTCGAGCACTACGCGTACCGTCCCGGCCTGATGGTCTGGCAGTGGGACACCTCGCAGCGCAACAACAACGTCTACGAGCACCCCGGCAAGGGCCTCCTGCTGCCGATCGACGCCAACGCCAAGCCGCTGAAGTGGGCCGACGGCAAGAACATCAGCAACAAGATGCAGCCGTACGACGCCGCCTTCTCCTGGTGGCCGTCCGCCGGATTCACCCTGCACAAGCTGGGCGTCCCGACGAAGATCCCCGCCCACCTGGGCACCCCGGTCTTCGACGACCGCAAGGGCACCTACTGGTACAAGGAGAACCCGACCGGGAGTGTCCAGACAACTGACACCAACACCCGGATCTCCATCGTCAGCCAGCCGCTGGACGGCCAGACGATGAGCATCCTGGTGAGCAAGAGTGGTCGCTGAGCGTAAGTTTTAGGCCATTCCCCCAGGTCAGAGCATGATCGGCCGTCGCCCCTCTAGCGGGCGGCGGCCGATCGCGTTTAGATGCCTCTTACCTACTCACTATTGACGCGACGTCTTACGGGCTGGTTCGCCGGGCTCCTGCGACGTCGCACGGGGGAGTGATCGGCATGTCCGCAGGAGGTTTCAACAGACTTCCGAACGGGAGCGTGGTGGTGGCCCTGACCCTGCCGCGCCCCGGCCCGTCCAACACCAAGGTCCGCATCCTGGTCCACGCCGCGAACCGCGCCCGGGCCCTGACCCGCCTGCGCAACCTGGGCCTGCGCGCCGTCTACCTGCGCGGCAACAGCGAACCGCCGACGCCCGACGAGATCACCGCGGTCCTGCACCACCCGGACGGCCTGCTCTGGCGCGCTGCCCCCGAATCCCGCCAGGAACTCTGGCACCCGATACGCAGCCTGATGCGCCCGGCGTCCTGACGCTGCCCCGCCCCCGCCCCTGACCCGCAGCGAGGCCACGAGGCCGGGGTTCCGGGGCCCGGGATCAGACCACCGGCTTGCCCGTGAGGGCGATGCCCGCGTCGCGCAGTTCCGCCAGTGCCTTCTCCGTCGTCGCCTCCGCGACGCCCGCCGTCAGGTCCAGCAGGACCTGGGTCGCGAAGCCCTCGTGGGCGGCGTCCAGGGCCGTGGCGCGCACGCAGTGGTCGGTGGCGATGCCGACCACGTCGACCTCGCTCACCTCGTGCGAGCGCAGCCAGTCGGCCAGTCCGACACCGTTCTCGTCGCTGCCCTCGAAGCCGCTGTACGCCGCCGAGTAGGCGCCCTTGTCGAACACGGCGGCTATCGCACCCGAGGCGACCGCGGGGGCGAAGTTCGGGTGGAAGCCCACGCCCTCGGTGCCCGCCACGCAGTGCACCGGCCAGGAGTCCACGTAGTCGGGGGAGGCGGAGAAGTGGGCGCCCGGGTCGATGTGGTGGTCGCGGGTGGCGACCACGTACCGGTAGCCCGCCTGGGACTCGCCGACCAGGTCGGTGATCGCGGCGGCCACGTCCGCGCCGCCCGCGACCGCGAGGCTGCCGCCCTCGCAGAAGTCGTTCTGCACGTCGACGACGATCAAGGCGCGGTGCATGTGTCTTCCTCACGTGGTGGGGCGGCGGTGGTACTCCCGCTACCGAGGGTAGGGACTTGGACCCGCTTGCGGGAGGGGGCGTCGGGGGGAGCGGTGGGGGGTCACACGTACTCGGTGGGGATCACCGGTTCGCCGCGCGAGAGCTGGACCGAGGACATCGGGAGGGCGCCGCGGGCCGCCGTGTGGCGTTCGCGGGCCGCGTCCAGGGGTTCGCGGGCGACGACCTGGCCCGCCTTCACCAGCTCGACCTGGAGCTGGTGGTCCAGGAGCTCGGCGGGCACCGGGCCGGTGCCGATGACCTCGGCCTCCGCGCTGCCGTACGCGTCGGGGCGCCGCGCCGCCCACTTGCGGCCGCCGCGCGAGGACTTGGCGCCCATGGACTTCTTCGCCACGGGCTGGAGCGGGGCCTTGGGGTCGGCGGACTGGGCGCGGGCGACCAGCTTGTAGACCATCGAGCAGGTGGGGTGGCCGCTGCCGGTGACCAGCTGGGTGCCGACGCCGTACGCGTCCACGGGGGCCGCCGCGAGCGAGGCGATGGCGTACTCGTCCAGGTCGGAGGTCACGACGATCTTGGTCTTCGTCGCGCCCAGCTCGTCCAGCTGCTGGCGCACCCGGTGGGCCACCAGGAGGAGGTCGCCGGAGTCGATCCGTACCGCTCCCAGGTCGGGACCCGCGACCTCGACGGCCGTGCGGACGGCCTCGGTCACGTCGTACGTGTCCACCAGCAGCGTGGTGCCGCTGCCGAGGGAGTCCACCTGGGCCTGGAAGGCGTCGCGCTCGTTGTCGTGGAGCAGGGTGAAGGCGTGGGCGGAGGTGCCGACGGTGGGGATGCCGTACCGGAAACCGGCGGCCAGGTCCGAGGTCGAGGCGAAGCCGCCGACGTACGCGGCACGGGCCGAGGCCACGGCGGACAGCTCGTGGGTGCGGCGGGCGCCCATCTCGATCAGCGGCCGGCCGCCCGCCGATGCGGACATTCGGGAGGCCGCGGCGGCGATCGCCGAGTCGTGGTTGAGGATCGACAGGATGACCGTCTCCAGCAGCACGCACTCGGCGAAGCTGCCCTCGACGCGCAGGATCGGCGAGCCCGGGAAGTACACCTCGCCCTCCGGGTAGCCCCAGATGTCCCCGCCGAAGCGGTAGGAGGCCAGCCACTCCAGCGTCGGCTCGTCGACGATCTTCTGCTCGCGCAGGAAGGCGATCACGTCCGCGTCGAAGCGGAAGTTCTCCACGGCGTCCAGGACCCGGCCCGTACCGGCGACGACGCCGTAGCGGCGGCCGGAGGGGAGCCTGCGGGTGAAGACCTCGAAGACGGAGCGGCGGTCGGCGGTGCCCGCGCGCAGGGCCGCCTGGAGCATGGTCAGCTCGTACTGGTCGGTGAAGAGAGCCGTCGAGGGAACATCCACCGGCAGCCCGAGATCCGCTGTGTTCATACGACGGATGCTACCCCCGATCTCGTCAGAGTGACGAAATCTAAGGGCGGATGTGGGGCCGTTTGTGCGACGACCCCGGTGCGGTGGCAGCATGGGACGGGTGAGTGTCGCCCCCGTAGAGATCGAACGCCCCGAGTCGGCCGAGGAGACGTTCCTCGTCCCCGAGCCGGACACCCCCTGGGTGACCCTGGTCCACAACGACCCGGTCAACCTGATGAGTTATGTGTCGTACGTCTTCCAGACGTACTTCGGGTATTCCAAGGAGAAGGCGAAGAAGCTGATGCTCGACGTCCACCACAAGGGGCGCGCGGTCGTCTCGGCGGGCAGCCGCGAGGAGATGGAACGCGACGTGCAGGCGATGCACGGGTACGGACTGTGGGCGACCCTCTCCCAGGACCGCACCTGATGGCGGGCTACTTCGAGGCGGTCCCCGGCGGCGGCGCGGCCATCGCCCTGGACACCGTCGAGACCTCCATCCTGCGCTCCCTCGCGGTCCAGCTCCTGGAGCTGATCGGCCCCGGCGACGAGCCCGTCGAGGGCGCCGACCCGCTCGCCGCGCTCTTCGCCGAGGGCCCCAGCGAGGCCCCCGCCGACCCGGCGCTGGCCCGTCTCTTCCCCGAGGCGTACGTCGATCCGCGCAGCGAGCCCGACGACGAGGCGCGGGCCGCCTCCGCCGAGTTCCGCCGCTTCACCGAGAACGACCTGCGCACCCGCAAGCGCGAGGACGCCCTGTCCGTCGTACGGAACCTGGACGCGCTGGCCTCGGCCGCGGGCGACGGCGAGCCCGGCGTCGTACTGAAACTGACCCCCGAGGAGTCCCGCCGCTGGCTGGGCACCCTCAACGACCTGCGGCTCACCATCGCCTCCCGGCTCGACATCACCGAGGAGGACGAGGGCGAGGAGCTGTACCGGCTCCCCGACGAGGACCCGCGCAAGCCGATGGTCATGGCGTACCTCTGGCTGGGCGGGATGCAGGAGACACTCGTCGAGACGCTGATGCCGTGATGCCTTAGCGGCGTCTCCGTCCTTGTCTCAGCCCCTGTCTCAGTCCCTGGAAACAGGATGTTCGCTCAGCGGACGCTCAAATCCGAATAACGGTTGGGTCAAACTCCCCTGGACGCTTTGCCGTCACAGGGGAGTTTTGTCTGCTTTTCCCTGTGCAATAGGGCACAAACCCCTGATCGATCACCCCGGCGGCCGTGATAGATCTGCACGACCACCCACGGACGCCACCCCTGTCCCGTGGGGGCGCTGACGCCGGTCGAACCCGGCGATGCACTCCATCCACATCCGGGGGCACACGCCCCGACGAAGGATCGTCACAGTCGATCCGAGCCGCGCACCGCTTGCGAGAACGGCCGGATCGCATGGAGAAAGGCGCACGATCATGACCTCAGTGCAGGTCGACAAGAAGCACGGCGACGGCAGTGAGGCCGCAGGCACGGCCGCAGGCACGAGCGACGACGGCTCGGGCGAGGGCTACCAGCGAGGACTCGGCGCCCGCCAGATCCAGATGATCGCCATCGGCGGCGCCATCGGAACGGGCCTCTTCCTCGGCGCGGGCAAGGGCATCTCCAAGGCGGGACCCAGCCTGATCCTCGCGTACGCCATCGCGGGCCTGGTCATCTTCTTCATCATGCGGGCGCTCGGCGAGCTGCTCATGTACCGCCCGGTGTCGGGCTCCTTCTCGGAGTACGCCCGTGAGTTCCTCGGCCCCTTCTTCGGGTTCGTGACCGGCTGGACGTACTGGCTCTTCTGGGTCGTCACCGGCATCACCGAGGTCACCGCCGCCTCCGAGTACATGCAGTACTGGACGAAGGACGCCACCGGCTGGATCAACCAGCCCCAATGGGTCTTCGCCCTGATCTTCACCGTCGTCCTCTTCGGTGCGAACCTGATCTCCGTCAAGCTCTTCGGCGAGCTGGAGTTCTGGTTCTCGATGGTCAAGGTGACGGCCATCATCGGCATGATCCTGATCTGCGCCGGCATCCTGACGATCGGTTTCTCGGACGCCGGTGACACCGCGTCCGTCTCCCTCCTGTGGTCCGAGGGCGGGTTCTTCCCCAAGGGCATCGGCTCGACGCTGATGACGCTCCAGATGGTGATGTTCGCGTTCCTGGCGGTCGAGCTGGTCGGTGTCACGGCCGGAGAGTCCAAGGACCCGAAGACGGTCCTGCCGAAGGCCATCAACACCGTGCCGTGGCGCATCGCCGTCTTCTACGTCGGCGCACTGATCATGATCCTGTCGGTCGTGCCGTGGACGCACTTCCAGCCCGGGATCTCCCCGTTCGTCGCGGCCTTCGAGAAGATGGGCCTCGGCGTCGGCGCCGCGATCGTCAACTTCGTCGTCCTGACGGCGGCCCTGTCCTCCTGCAACTCGGGCATGTACTCGACGGGCCGCATGCTGCGCGACCTGGCGCTCAACGGCCAGGCCCCGAAGTTCTTCACCAAGCTGACCGCGCGCGGGCTGCCGCTGGCCGGTACGTCCTTCTCCGCCGCCCTGATGCTGGTCGGCGTGTGGATCAACTACCAGTGGCCGGGCGAAGCGTTCAACTACGTCGTCTCCTTCGCCACCATCTCCGGCATGTGGGCCTGGATCATGATCCTCTGCTCGCAGATCAAGTACCGGAGGATGTCGGACGCGGGCCTGCTGCCGAAGTCGTCCTTCCGGGCGCCGGGTGCGCCGTGGACCAGCTGGTTCGCGCTGGCGTTCATCTTCATGGTCATCGTGCTGATGGGCATCGACAAGGACGCCCGGATCTCGCTGTACTGCGCGCCGTTCTGGGCGCTGCTGCTGGGCGTCTCCTACCTGGTCATGAAGGCCCGGAACCCGGAGAAGTTCGCCGCGAAGAAGTAGCCGTCTCGCGATGTGGCCCTGTCCGTACCATCCCTCGGTACGGGCGGGGTCCTTTGCTTATCCTGGCTCGCATGCTGACCATTTCCCGGACGCTTTACGACCAGATCGTGGCCCACGCGCGGGCCGACCACCCCGACGAGGCATGCGGCGTGGTCGCGGGCCCGGAGGGGTCGGGGCGTCCCGAGCGCTTCGTCCCGATGCTGAACGCTGCCCGCTCTCCCACGTTCTACGAGTTCGACTCGGGGGATCTGCTGAAGCTGTACCGGGAGATGGACGACCGGGACGAGGAGCCGGTGATCGTGTACCACTCGCACACGGCGACCGAGGCGTATCCGTCGCGGACGGATGTGACGTATGCGAATGAGCCCGGGGCGCACTACGTCTTGGTGTCCACCGCCGACACCGACGGGCTCGGGGAGTTCCAGTTCCGGTCGTACCGGATCGTGGACGGGGTCATCACGGAGGAGCCGGTCGAGGTGGTCGGGTAGGTCCTGTGCGGGGCACTTCAGCCCGTCCGGCGTTTGAGGACGCGCGGGCGCAGCCCGTGCAGGGGGCGAGGGGCGTAGCCCCGTCAGTGACCGCAACCCACCCCCCACAGCCTCGCGAGTTCAGGTGAAGGGGCGGGGCTGGGGCAGGCGCCGCAGGCACAGCTCGGCCCCGGGGCGGCGGCCCGGTACGTACCGGCCGGACCACCCCCGGCCCACATCCCCCGCACCCCTGCATCCCCCCAGGTGAGACACTGTGCGCGAACTGGGCGGCAGGACCCAGGAAGCCGGTGAGATTCCGGCACGGTCCCGCCACTGTGACCGGACGCGCACCCCCGCGTCCGGGAGCCAGGAACTGACCTGCCGCCTCTCATCCGCACCAGGGGACGAGGTATCCCCGGAGGAGGCCCCACCGCCATGCCCGCATTCCGCCGCGCGCTCGCCATAGCCGCCGCAGCAGCGACCCTGCTTCCCCTCACCGCCTGCGGCAGCGACCGGCCCAGCGAGAAGAGCCCGCAGGCCAAGGCCGCCAAGGGCTTCCCGTACACCGTCGAGAACTGCGGCGTGAAGACCACCTTCACCAAGGCCCCCGAGCGCGCCCTGCCGATGAACCAGCACGCCACCGAGGTCCTCCTGGAGCTGGGCCTGGCCACGTCCGTCACCGGCACCGCCTACCTCGACGACAAGGTCCTCCCGAAGTACGCGAAGGAGTACGACGCGATCCCGGTCGTGGCCAAGGAGTACCCCTCCAAGGAGAAGCTCCTCGCAGCCAACCCCGACTTCGTCTACGGCGGTTACGCCTCCGCCTTCGACCCCAAGCAGGGCCGCAGCCGCGAGGACCTCAAGAAGTCCGGCATCGAGTCCCGGCTGAACATCGAGTACTGCACCGAGGGATCGAGCGCGGTGGACGACATCTACCGCGAGATCTCCGAGACCGGCCGCACCTTCGGGGTCGGCGAGCGCGCCGACGCGTGGGTCGCCGAGGCGAAGAAGACCATCGACGGGACGGCGGCGCAGCTCAAGGGCGTCAAGCCGGTCAGCGTCTTCGCGTACGACAGCGGCGACAAGACCGCCTCGACCGCCGGCGGCAAGGGCATGGCCAACGAGATGATCACCCGCGCCGGTGGCAAGAACGTCATGGCCGACATCCCCAAGTCCTTCACCGACGCCTCGTGGGAGCAGGTCGTCACCCGCAAGCCCGACGTCATCATGATCATCGACTACGGGTCGACGACCGTCGAGCAGAAGAAGAAGCGGCTGCTTGACGACCCCGCGCTGAAGGACGTACCCGCGATCAAGAACAAGAAGTTCGCCGTGATGCCGCTCTCCGAGATCCTCGTCGGCGTCCGCGCCCCCGCCGCCATCGAACGGCTCGCCCTCCAGCTCCACCCCGAGCTCAAGAAGTAGCAGCCGGCCGTGAGCTGCAAGACGCCGCCCGCCCGCGGGCCGCTCCGCTACACCCTCGTCCTCACGGTCCTCGCCGTCGCCCTCGCGGCGGCGATGATCGCGGGGCTGGCCCTCGGGCAGGTCCGCATCCCCACCGGGCAGGTCGTCGAGATCGTCACCGGGCAGGCCGACCCCAGTCCCTTCCGTACGATCGTCCTGGACGTGCGCATGCCACGCGTGTTGCTCGGCGCGATCGTCGGGGCGGGGCTGGCCGTGGTCGGCACGGTCCTCCAGGCGCTCGTACGCAATCCGCTCGCCGACCCGTACCTGCTCGGGATCTCGTCGGGGGCGTCCGCCGGTGTCGTGCTGGTCATCGTCTTCGGGATCGGCAGCGGGCTGGGGCTCGCGACGACCGTGACCATGCCCGCCGGGGCCTTCGCGGGGTCGCTCCTCGCCCTCGTCCTCGTTTACACGCTGGCCCGGCGGGGCGGGCAGATGACCGGGACCCGGCTGGTGCTGGCGGGGGTCGCCGTCGCGTACATCCTGTCGGCGCTGACCAGCCTGGTCATGGTGACCTCCGCGAAGCGGGAGCACTTCCAGGAGGCCATGTACTGGACGCTGGGCGGGCTCGGGAGCGCGCGGTGGGACATGTTGCTGCTGCCCGCGGTGGTGCTGGCGGCGGGGACGGTGCTGCTCATCGCGCTGGCGCGGCCGCTGGACCTGATGCTGGTGGGGGAGGAGGGGGCGACCGTCCTCGGGCTCGACACCTCGCGGTTCCGGGCGGGGGTCTTTGTGCTGACGTCGCTGGTCACCGGGGTGTTGGTGTCCGTGTCGGGGGCGATCGGGTTCATCGGGCTGCTGGTGCCGCATGCGGCGCGGATGCTGGTGGGGGCTTCGCACCGGACGCTGCTGCCGGTCGTGGCGCTTGCCGGGGCGGCCTTCCTGGTCCTGGCGGACCTGGGGGCGCGGGTCATTGCCGAGCCGCAGGACATTCCGGTGGGCATCCTCACCGCGCTGATCGGCGGGCCGTTCTTCCTGTGGCTGTTGCGGCGGAGGCCGGAGGGGGCGCCCTCGTGATCTCGCTGGGGGTGGGTTGCTGTTCAGGCCGCCTCCGGCGGGGGATCTCCCCTCTCCGCCCCTTCCCTCAAGCGCTCGCCGCGCGGCTGTGAACGGTTCACTGCGGATGCTTCGTGGCTGGTCGCGCCCGCGCGGCGGAGCCGCACATCGACACAGCCCCACGCCCGTGTATTGCCCCCCCGAAGAAAGGGAGACCCATGAGTCACCTCCGTACCGAAGGACTCTCGTACGGCATCGACGGGCGGCACCTCGTCGACTCCGTCGACATCGAGGCCGGGCCCGGTGAGACCGTCGGGCTCGTCGGGCCCAACGGGAGCGGCAAGACCACCCTCCTGCGGTGCGTGTACGGCACCCTCGCCCCCACCCACGGCCGCGCCCTCCTCGACGGCGAGGACCTGCACGCCATGGGCGCCAAGAAGCGTGCCCAGCGGCTCGCCACCGTCCCGCAGGACGGGCAGGCGGTGTTCGAGCTGACCGTCCGCGAGGTCGTCGCCATGGGCCGCTCCCCGCACAAGAAGTTCTGGGAGGCCGACACCGCCGCCGACCAGGAGCACGTACGGGAAGCCCTCGACCGGGTCGGGATCGGCGCCCTCGCCGACCGGGCCTTTCCCTCCCTCTCCGGCGGCGAGCGTCAACGCGCCCTCGTGGCACGGGCGTTGGTCCAGGAGCCCGCCCTCGTGGTGCTGGACGAGCCGACCAACCACCTCGACATCCGCTACCAGCTCGAAGTGCTCAGCCTGGTCCGCGACCTGGGGACCACCAACCTCCTGGCCCTGCACGACCTCAACCTCGCCGCCTACTACTGCGACCGCCTCTACGTCCTCGACGCCGGCCGCATCGTCGCCGACGGCACCCCCGAAGAGGTCCTCACCCCCGACCTCCTCAAGCGGGTCTACGGGGTGAACGCCGAGGTCAGCGTGCATCCCGCCACCGGTGCGCCCACCGTCGTCTACCTCCCGCAGTCCGCCTGAAGTCCGCCTGAAGTCCGCCTGGCGGACACAATCGTCTCGGCAGTCGAGATCACATGCCGGGAATCGGGCCGGGAATCTATACGATGACCGCATGGTTGCCCACGACGTGACAGCGAAGACGACGCCGAGCACAGTGCTGCTCGTAGCGCGCCTGCACGTCGACCTGTGCAGGCTCGACAGCGCCATCTGTACCGCCGCCTGACCCCGCACCGCCGCACACCGCACCACGACGCACGCCCCTGCGCGGGGGACGAAACGCCGCGCGCCCTTCCCGCCCGTACTCGGCCACACGACCCGGTACGCACGCCCTCCCGAACAGGACGACAGGAGCCCACGCCATGGCCATCGAGGTCCGCATCCCCACCATCCTCCGCACCCACACCGACGGCGCGAAGGCCGTCGAGGGCAACGGGGCCACCCTCGCCGACCTCTTCGCCGACCTGGAGACCCGCCACACCGGCATCCAGGAGCGCATCGTGGAGAAGGACAAGGGCGAGCTGCGCCGCTTCGTCAACGTCTACCTCAACGACGAGGACGTCCGCTTCCTCGACGGCATCTCCACCAAGCTCGCCGACGGCGACAGCGTGACGATCCTGCCCGCCGTCGCGGGCGGCTCCCGCTGACATGCGGTACGACTCCCCGCTCGCCGCCGTCGGCAACACCCCCCTCGTCCGCCTCCCGCGCCTCTCGCCCTCCGACGACGTCCGCATCTGGGCCAAGCTGGAGGACCGCAACCCGACCGGCTCGATCAAGGACCGCCCCGCGCTCCACATGGTCGAGCAGGCCGAGAAGGACGGCCGGCTCACCCCCGGCTGCACCATCCTCGAACCCACCAGCGGCAACACCGGTATCTCCCTCGCCATGGCCGCCAAGCTCAAGGGCTACCGCATCGTCTGCGTGATGCCCGAGAACACCTCCCAGGAGCGCCGCGACCTGCTCGCCATGTGGGGCGCGGAGATCATCCCCTCCCCGGCGGCGGGCGGCTCCAACACGGCCGTACGCGTCGCCAAGGAGCTCGCCGCCG
Source organism: Streptomyces sp. NPDC087440 (assembly GCF_044744005.1). Classification (NCBI taxonomy): domain Bacteria; kingdom Bacillati; phylum Actinomycetota; class Actinomycetes; order Kitasatosporales; family Streptomycetaceae; genus Streptomyces; species Streptomyces sp. NPDC087440. Next base: position 126,812 of record NZ_JBIUXN010000008.1, read on the forward strand.
AGCACCCGGACTGGGTGATGCTCTACCAGTACGGCAACCCCGACAACGCGGGCGCCCACTACGCCACCACCGGACCGGAGATCCTCACCGACCTCCCCTCCATCACCCACTTCGTCGCAGGCCTCGGCACCACCGGCACCCTCATGGGCGTCGGCCGCTACCTGCGCGAGCACAAGCCGGACGTGAAGATCGTCGCCGCCGAGCCGCGCTACGACGACCTCGTCTACGGCCTGCGCAACCTCGACGAGGGCTTCGTCCCCGAGCTGTACGACGCCTCCGTCCTCACCACCCGCTTCTCCGTGGGCTCCGCCGACGCAGTCACCCGCACCCGCGAACTCCTCCAGCAGGAGGGCATCTTCGCGGGCGTCTCCACGGGCGCCGCCCTGCACGCAGCGATCGGCGTCGGGAACAAGGCCCTCAAGGCGGGGGAGTCCGCCGACATCGCCTTCGTCGTCGCCGACGGCGGCTGGAAGTACCTCTCCACCGGCGTCTACACCGCCCCCACCACCGAGGCCGCCATCGAGACCCTGCACGGCCAGCTCTGGGCCTGAGGTCTTCCGCGGTACGCGTACGAGTACGAGAAGGGCCCCCGGCGTTCATGACGCCGGGGGCCCTTCTCGTACGCGTACGACGCCCCTCCTACCCGGACACCTTCGTTTCCTGGGCCGGAACCGGGGCGGGCGTGCCCACCTTGCGGCGCAGACGCTGCGGCATCTTCCGGTTCAGCCACGTCGCGGCGGGCTCCTCCACGTAACGGAACAGCGCCCACGACAGCGCGACGACCACGACGGCGCATCCGGCCAGGTCGAGCAGCACGCTGTTGTCGTCCCCGGCCCGGCCCCAGGCGTAGGTGGCCAGGCGCGAGATGGAGTGGTGGATCAGGTAGAAGCCGTACGACCAGGCGCCCAGCAGGATCAGCGCGGGCTTGTTCAGTACCCCGCGGTGGCCGTTGATCTCCCGCTGCACGAACGCCAGGATGATCAGCAGCGACAGGATCGCCATGACCGGCCGGATCGTGTAGTCGAGCTGCGCCACCACCGGCTCCGGCAGGCTCGCCCGGCCCGTGTAGTACCCCCACACGTACAGCGCGAGCAGCACCACGGGGACGAACGGGCGCATCGGCAGCCGCCAGCCGCGCCGCACGGCCAGCGCGACCGTCATGCCGAGCAGGAACTGCGGCAGGTAGACGACCGGGTTCCGCATGATCCAGCCCTCGAAGGAGGGCTCGAAGGTGGCCGCCGCCCACCAGTTCACCGCCCACATCCCGGCCAGGCCGACCACCGTCGCGAGCGCCAGCGTGCGGGTGCGCAGCCGCACCGCGATGCGGGCGGCCAGCGGGAACAGGGCGTAGAAGAGCAGCTCGACGCTGAGCGTCCAGGTCACCTCGTTGCCCGGCAGCGTCGGCGTCACGCCCGGGAACCAGGTCTGCACCAGGAACAGCGAGGAGATCAGGCTCGGCCAGTCGATGTGCTCGTGCGCGGCGATGTAGTACGCGTAGAAGCCGAGGATCGCCGCCACCAGCGAGGCGGGCCAGATCCTGGCCATCCGCCGCCAGTAGAACGCGACCGGGTGCTCCTGGGGTTTGAACACCCAGGTCAGCAGGAACCCGGAGAGCACGAAGAAGAACGTGACCCCGTGCCCGCCGATCATCGAGTACGGGAAGATCGCGGGCGCGGTGCCGTACCCGGTCTTGTTGCCGAGCCCGGTGAAGTGATGGGCGAACACGGCGAACGCGGCGAAGAATCTCAGGCTGGTGAGCGAGTCCAGCCGGTTCGGCAGCGCCGCGGGACGGGCGGTCGACCGGAACGGGGTGGGGACGAGGCCGGGGCGTGGAGCGGTGAGCGTCGCAGTCACAGGCTTCTCAAGGCTTCGGGGACGGGGGAACGCCGTGCGGAGCGGCAGGGTCGTGAATTGTTCTGGGGACGGACCGGGATCCTGTCCGTCTGTCCAGGTGGGGCACCTGTCATGACGTCTGCCGCGTGTGCACAACGCCACCGTTTGGGACGAGGCTACCGGGACATACGAGGTGTTCACTCACGCGAGTGAGATGCGGGGAACGTACATGCGGTTCGATCCTGGGGCAGGGGTGTGCCCGGGGCGCGGGGAGCCGATGCCGCTGGTGGGGGAACCCTGTGCTCACTTCGCGAGGTGGCGGACCTGGTCCCACACCGTCGGGTCCGCGACGCCCACCCGGCGGCGGAAGTCCCACAGCGCCACGTCCCGCAGCTCGTCCGTCTCCAGGAAACTCGGCCGCCCCTGGGCGTCGCCCACCGAGCCCGGCGGCAGGGCGATCACGCCCTGACGGTCGTGGTGCCACTTGCTGGTGATCTTCGCGACGCGGGCGTCGTCACCGCGCACGCTGAGCACCAGGCACGGGCGGTCCTTCGAGCCAGGCCCGTCCTCGTACGGAACCTCCGCCCACCAGATCTCCCCGGCCTGCGGCAGCCGCTTGGGCCGCTTGCCGGGAGTGCGGCGCGGCCCGGTCGGCCTGCCCGGGGGACGGGTCCGCCCACCGGGGCGCTGCCGCCTGCGGACCTTCTGCCCCCGGCCCCACCCGTCGGTCAGCGCCGCTATGAGCGCCAGCACCACCACGCCGAGCAGCGCCAGCCACCACGAGGTATCCATGCGCCCGACGGTACCGGCCCCCTCCCGACCCGTCGCGCGGAGGCACCCCTTCAGGCGCGCGGGGCTGTGTCGCTGAGGAGGACGCCCCGTCAGGCGCGCGGGGCTGTGTCTCTGTGCGGCTTCGCCGCGTGGGCGCGACCTGACGAGCTCGCCGCCGCTTGGGGAGGGCACCCCAGGGGCGCGGGGCTGTGCCCGTGTGCGGCTTCGCCGCGTGGGCGCGACCTGACGAGCTCGCCGCCGCTTGGGGAGGGCACCCCAGGGGCGCGGGGAACTGCGCGACCAGCCACCCACCCACCCGCACGGACCCGTTCACAGCCCCGCGGGTTTAGGTGAAGGGGCGGGGCTGGGGACCCCATGCCCCGGCGGGGCAGACCCCAGCCTCCCGCCACCGCCAGGAAATCCGCCCCCCGGCACAGGACCACGAGCCAGAGCCCCGCAGCCCCCACCCCCCGCGGCCCGAGCACCCCGCGCTCAACCCCGCCCCCCACGCCCCCAGTTCACGCCCCCCGAACCGGTGACGCCCCAGGTGAGTTGCCCCACAACGGCACACGGCCGAGGAGCGAGCACCCTCCCCGCGCCGTACGCTCGAACCCTTCCCGCACCCCCACCCTGCACCCCCCACCCCGCACCCACGGAGGCCCAGCTCAATGAAGCTCACCGTCGTCGGCTGCTCGGGGTCGTTCCCCTCCACGGAATCGGCCTGTTCGAGCTACCTCGTCGAGGCCGACGGCTTCCGGCTGCTGCTCGACATGGGCAATGGCGCCCTGGGCGAGCTCCAGCGCCACATCGGTCTGTACGACCTGGACGCGATCTTCCTCAGCCACCTCCACGCCGACCACTGCATCGACATGACGGCGTACTTCGTCACCCGCTACTACCGCCACGACGGCGGCATGGCCCCCGCCCTCCCCGTCTACGCCCCCGAGGGCGCCGAGGAGCGCCTCACCAACGCGCACGGGGCGACCCCCACCGCCGACTCCATGAGCCGGGTCTTCGACTTCCACACCCTCAAGCCCGGCAGCTTCGACATCGGCCCGTTCTCCGTCCGTACGGAGAAGGTCCGCCACCCCGTCGAGACGTACGGCATCCGCCTGGAGCACGGCGGCCGCACCCTCACGTACTCCGGGGACACCGGCCCCTGCGAGGCCCTGCACGAGCTGGCCGAGGGCGCCGACCTCTTCCTGTGCGAGGCATCGTTCCTGCACGGCAAGGAGGACATCCCCGACCTGCACCTCAACGGCCGCGAGGCCGGGGAGCACGCCGCCCGCGCGGACGTCGGCCGCCTGGTCCTCACCCACATCCCGCCGTGGACCGACGAGGAGCGCAACCTCGCCGACGCCCGCGACACCTACTCCGGCCCCGCCGAGGTGGCCCGCCGGGGCGCGGTCTACGAGGTCTGAGCAGAACGCTCCACGAGCTCCGAGCAGAACGCTCCACGAGCTCCGAGCAGAACGCTCCACGAGCTCCGAGCAGGACCCGTACCGCACAGCCCCCACGCGAAAGGGCCCCGGAACCGATCGGTTCCGGGGCCCTTCCTCATGCGTACTGCAGGCTTACTTGGCTTCCGCCTTCTGCAGCTCCGCCAGCTCCTCGTCGGACTCGCGGCCCGGCGTCGGAATGTTGAACTTCGTGATCGCGAAGCGGAACAGGAAGTAGTAGACGACCGCGAAGCAGAGGCCGACCAGGACCAGCATCCACGGCTTGGTGGCGATGCCCAGGTTCAGCAGGAAGTCGATCGCACCGGCCGAGAAGCCGAAGCCGTCCTTCATACCGAGCGCCCAGGTCAGGGCCATCGAGACACCGGTCAGCACCGCGTGGACCGCGTACAGCGCCGGGGCCAGGAACATGAAGGTGAACTCGATGGGCTCGGTCACACCGGTCACGAAGGCGGTGAGGGCGAGCGAGAACATCATGCCGCCGACGATCTTGCGACGCTCGGGGCGGGCGCAGTGGACGATCGCCAGGCAGGCCGCCGGGAGGGCGAACATCATGATCGGGAAGAAGCCGGTCATGAACTGACCCGCGTTCGGGTCACCCGCCAGGAAGCGGGCGATGTCGCCGTGCTTGCCGTCGAACTCGCCGGCCTGGAACCACGGGAAGGAGTTCAGCAGGTGGTGCATGCCGACCGGGATGAGCGCACGGTTGGCGACACCGAAGATGCCCGCGCCGACCGCGCCGGAGCCGACCAGCCACTCACCGAAGTTGTGCAGACCGGCGCCGAGGACCGGCCAGATGTAACCGAAGATGATGCCGACGATCAGACCCGCGAAGGCCGAGAGGATCGGGACCAGACGACGGCCGCCGAAGAAGCCCGCCCAGTCGGGCAGCTTGGTCCGGTAGAACTTCTGGTACAGCAGGGCCACGATCAGACCCATCACGACACCGCCGAGGACACCGGCGTTGACCGGGGCCTCGTTCATCACGATCTTGCCGTCGACGACTGCGGCGACCTTCGGCAGGTTGCCGTCGGTGAAGGTGGCGAGCACCTTCTGGAAGACCAGGTAGCCGGTGACCGCGGCGAGCGCCGTGGAACCGTCGGACTTCTTGGCGAAGCCGATCGCGATACCGACGGCGAACAGGATCGCCATGTTGTCGATGATCGCGGAACCACCGGCCGCCATGAAGGTGGCGATCTTGTTGATGAAGGCACCGAAGAACTCACGGCCCAGCATGTCGGGCTGGCCGAGACGGATGAGCAGCGCGCCGGCGGGCAGCACCGCGACCGGCAGCATGAGGCTGCGGCCGATGCGCTGCATGACCGACATCACGCCCGCGCCCTTCTTCTTCTCGGCCGCGGGGGCGGCGGCGCTGGCCTTGGGCATCTGATCCTCCATGGGGGCAAGGCGCCGCCAAGGACATGGAAAAGACTTGGGACGGCGGCGTCTCCGGGGTTCACGCGTCCGATTCGGCGGGGCCGGTCGGGGCCGCGTGGTCTACACCACTCAGTGGTGTAGACCAGTTGTAACACGGTGAGGGCGAGATAAGGAACCTTCGATTCCGGTGGTCTGGGACACATCTGTTCATAGCGGACAAAGGCCCCTGGCTTTCGGAGGTCGGACGGCCTTGGGGGGAGAGGCCTAAGCCCCGAACCGCTTGCTGTATACAGCTACTTGGGGCGTTGGAGCGCGGCCACCGGGTCCCTTTCATCGGCGCCCTCCCGGAGCGGAATCAAGCCAGGCCTGACGGCTGCTGCACACTGGTGTAGACCAGTTGCGATACGGTCCCGGGGGCGATCGACCACGCAACACCGGTGATCGTCATCTTTCGCCACCGCCCCCACGTGCGCCCGAGAAGTTGGGCCAACCGTGGGTTAACGTGACAAAGCGGCCGACGCTGGGCCGACGCGGCGTGACGCAGCGACCTTTGATCATTCAGGGAGAAACACATGGCCACCAAGGCTGAGAAGATCGTCGCCGGACTCGGCGGCATCGACAACATCGAAGAGGTCGAAGGCTGCATCACGCGCCTGCGCACCGAGGTCGCCGACCCGGCCCTCGTCGACGAGGCCGCCCTCAAGGCCGCCGGCGCCCACGGCGTCGTCAAGATGGGCACCGCGATCCAGGTCGTCATCGGCACCGACGCCGACCCGATCGCCGGTGAGATCGAAGACATGATGTAGTCACGGACCCCCGTGACACCGAGGGCCCGTTTCCAGCCAGGGAAACGGGCCCTCCGTCATGACCGGAACAGCCCCTTCACCCGTTCCGACTAGGCTCGACCCATGTCTCGAATCGACGGCCGCACCCCCGAACAGCTCCGCCCGGTCACCATCGAACGCGGATGGAGCAAGCACGCCGAGGGCTCCGTCCTCGTCTCCTTCGGCGACACGAAGGTCTTCTGCACCGCCTCCTTCACCGAAGGCGTCCCCCGCTGGCGCAAGGGCAGCGGCGAAGGCTGGGTCACCGGCGAGTACTCGATGCTCCCGCGCGCCACCAACACCCGCGGCGACCGCGAGTCCGTCCGGGGCAAGATCGGCGGCCGCACCCACGAGATCAGCCGCCTCATCGGCCGCTCGCTGCGTGCCGTCATCGACTACAAGGCGCTCGGCGAGAACACCATCGTCCTGGACTGCGACGTCCTCCAGGCCGACGGCGGCACCCGCACCGCCGCCATCACCGGCGCCTACGTCGCCCTCGCCGACGCCATCGCCTGGGGCAAGTCCAAGAAGCTCATCAAGCACAACCGCGAGCCCCTCACCGGCACCGTCTCCGCCGTCTCCGTCGGCATCGTCGACGGCGTCCCGCTCCTCGACCTCTGTTACGAGGAGGACGTGCGCGCCGACACCGACATGAACGTCGTCTGCACCGGCGACGGCCGCTTCGTCGAGGTCCAGGGCACCGCCGAGGCCGAGCCCTTCGACCGCAAGGAGCTCAACGCCCTCCTCGACCTGGCCGCCGGCGGCTGCGCCGACCTCTCCGCGCTCCAGGCGCGTGCGCTGGCAACCGTGGACACCCCCGACGCGTCCTGACAGTCACGGGCGTACGGCTTGAACCCCGTACGCCCGTCCACTGTCGCCGTTCCTCGGGGGAGGACCCGCTCCATGCAGTCGTACGTACGCCGCACCGCCCTGGCCCTCGCGGCCACCGCACTCACGGTCACGTCCCTCGTCGGCTGCGGAGCCCTCGACAAGGCCCTGGACTGCGCCAACACGGCCACCACCATCGCCGCGAGCGTGGACCGGCTCAGCACGGCCGTCTCCAACGCCGCGAACGACCCCCTCGCCTCCCAGCAGGCCCTCAACGACATCGACCGCGAACTGAAGTCCCTCGGCGACAAGACCGACAACGCCGACCTCTCCAAGGCGGTCAAGGACCTGGGCACCGGCGTCGACAACGTCCGCAAGGCCATCGACGGCGGCGACACGACGCCCGACCTCACCCCCGTCACCTCCGCCGCCTCCGAAATCGGCAAGGTCTGCACCCCGTAGGTTGGGGACATGACCCGCCTCATCCTCGCCACCCGCAACGCGGGCAAGATCACCGAACTCCGCACGATCCTCGCCGACGCCGGCCTGCCCTACGAGCTGGTCGGCACCGACGCCTACCCCGACATCCCGGACGTCAAGGAAACGGGCGTCACCTTCGCCGAGAACGCCCTCCTCAAGGCCCACGCCATGGCCAAGGCCACCGGCCTCCCCGCCATCGCCGACGACTCCGGCCTCGCGGTCGACGTCCTGCACGGCGCCCCCGGCATCTTCTCCGCCCGCTGGTCCGGCACCCACGGCGACGACCACGCCAACCTGGACCTCCTGCTGGCCCAGCTCGCCGACATCGGCCCCGAGCACCGCGCCGCCCACTTCGCCTGCGCGGCCGCCCTCGCCCTCCCCGACGGCACGGAGAGGGTGGTGGAGGGCACCATGCCGGGCACCCTGCGCTACGCCCCGGTCGGCAGGAACGGCTTCGGCTACGACCCGATCCTCCAGCCCGACGGCCACGACATCACCTGCGCGGAGCTCTCCCCCGCCGAGAAGAACGCCATCTCCCACCGCGGCAAGGCCTTCCGCGCCCTGGTCCCGGTGCTGCGGGAACTGCTGGGCTGAGGGCGAAAAAGTGGCTGGCCCCTTGTGCCAGGGACCAGCCACTTTCATCCGTGAGCCCGGTGGGATTCGAACCCACGACACACCGGACCTAAACCGGCGCCCTCTCAGACCGGACTGGGGTACGGGCTCGCGGGTTACCCTACTGCGTCTGTCGCCGGGGGTGCCAAGAGCCTGGGGCTCTTGGCACCCCGCCGGGAGAAACCTGCCGTCTGGCTATGGCAGCAAGGGCAGAGGTAGCGGAGGTTCTCGCGGCGGTTGTCCAGACGGTCACCGTTGATGTGATCGACCTCCAACACGAGGCGTCTGCCCTGCCAGGTGTCGCCGATGCCGCACTCGGCGCAGCAGTGGGGAACCCCCAGGTCGTCGAGTGCGCGGCGTAGCAGCCGGGTCTTGGTCCGGGACTCTCCGGGGTCGCGGAGGGTCAGCACGTCGCCCGCCTTCTTGCGGGAAGGTGACTGTTTGCCGAGGCTGTGGCCTTGTCCTCTGAGCTGGGCGAGCGAGAGCCCGTGTACCTCAGCGCTGCGCTTGATGAGTGCGCGTGATCTACCGTTGTCGACGAGCCCGAGTTGCCTGATGATGCTGGCCAGGCTCGTGGATGTGGCAATGGCGGACGCCAACTCGGCGTGCGGTATGAGCTTCTTCTCCACCCCCGCGGTGCCACGGCGCACGAAGTGCGAGGTGTCGATCCCGTCCCGGTCCAGACGTCGGCGAACGAGACCGTACGGGCAGTCTTCCGGTGGGTAGCCCAGGTACTCGAACACCTCTCGGATGCTGGTGGAGTGGGCCGCCGCTTCCGCGAGCAATTCCGTCGCGTACGAGCGGTGTTGGCGTGGTGGCAAAGGCTCATCGACGAAGTGTGTCGTGTCGATCCCGTAGTGCTCCAGCCGCTTCGCCAGGTACCGCAGGGGTTTGGCCCCCATGGTGGCGTCGAGCCTGCGGAGCAGGTCAACGAGACTGGTGGAAACTGCCGCTGTACGTTCCAGCAGTTTGCGCGGATACATCGCTCGACTCATGCCGCGAACCGTCGCTTCCGGCCACGGTATGTATCCGTAACCGCATGGCAGTTGGGGCAGAGGAGCTGGAGGTTCTCCGGGCGGTTGTCCCACCAGTCGCCGTTCATGTGGTCGACCTCAAGGCGGAGGGGGCGTCCGTTCCATTCGGGGCCGGTCCCGCAGTTGGCGCAGGTCTCGGATATCCCCAACTTCAGGAGGTTCCTGCGCAGGCGTTCGCCCGGAATGCGGCCCTGGTCCGGTGATCCCAGAGCGAGTACCGGGCCCCGTGCTCCCTTGGGGCCACTCCGGGGCTGGGTGAAGTGGGAGGTGTCGATGCCCAGTTCCGCGATTCGACGCCCGATGTGTGCTTGGTTTCCGCCCACGGGGCTGATGCCCAGCTTCCGCACCACTTCCTTGGTGGTCTGCGACGTGGCGACCAGTTCGCGCAGCCGTGCCTCCGTGTGCCGCACTCCGGTGTTCTCGAAGTGGGTCGTGTCCACCCCTGCCCGCTTCATCTTCTGGCGGAGATAGGAGCGGGCTCCCACGGTGGGCTCATGCCCGAACCATTTCACCGCCTCGTGCCAACTCGTCGACTCCCTTGCCGCTTTGGCCAACAAGCGGGGCGCGTACTTGAGTTCCGGCATCCCGAACTCCCTCCGTTCCCGGCCGCACGTTCGCAGCCTCGTACAGAGCAACGAGCCGTTTATCGGATGGTCACGTCCGAAATACGGAATGCCGTACCCCAGTTGAACTGGTGCACGGCATTCCGGATGCGGAGGGGAGAAGGAGACGTCAGAACTTCGGTTCGCGGGCCTGGGCCTCGACCAGTTCGGCGGCCTCCTCCTTGGTCTCCACCGAGGGCGGGGAGCCCTCCAGGGGTTTCTGGGCGGTCTCCTTCATGCAGGCCACCGCGATGATGCCGACCAGGGCCGCCGCCATCGAGTAGTAGGCCGGCATCAGGTTGTTGCCGGTCCAGGCGATCAGGCCGGTGACGACCAGCGGGGTCGTGCCGCCGAAGAGCGAGGCGGAGAGGTTGTAGCCGACCGAGAGGGAGCCGTACCGGACCGAGGTCGGGAAGAGGGCCGGGAGGGCGGCGGACATGGTGCCCAGCAGGCAGACCAACGACAGACCCAGCATCAGCAGGCCGCCGACGATCGCGGGGATGCTGCCCTGGCCCAGGAGGAGGAAGGCCGGGAGGGAGAGGACGAAGAAGCCGATCATGCCCGTCATGAGGAGGGGCTTGCGGCCGAAGCGGTCGCTCAGCTTGCCGACCTGGCTGATGATCACCATCAGGAAGGCCATGACGGCCAGCAGGATCAGCAGGCCGTGGGTCTCCGAGTAGCCCAGCTCCTTGGAGAGGTAGGTGGGCATGTAGGAGAGCAGCATGTAGTCGGTGATGTTGTAGGCGCCGACCAGGCAGATGCAGAGGATCAGGGTGGGCCAGTAGTCGCGGAAGATGCGGCCGAGGTCGCCCTTGGTGGACTTCTCGACGGCGTCGGCGGCCTCCGAGGCGCGCGCGTTCTCGTTCTCCAGCTTCTGGAAGGCGGGGGTCTCGTCCAGCTTCATCCGCAGGTAGAGGCCGATGAGGCCCATCGGGGCGGCGACCAGGAACGGCACCCGCCAGCCCCACTCGCGCATCGAGTCGTCCCCGAGGATCGCGGTGAGGGCGGTGACCAGGCCCGCCGCGCCGACGTAACCGGCCAGCGTGCCGAATTCGAGGAAGCTGCCGAAGAAGCCGCGGCGCTTGTCGGGCGCGTACTCGGCGATGAAGGTCGACGCGCCGCCGTACTCGCCGCCCGTGGAGAAGCCCTGGAGCATGCGGAAGAAGATCAGCAGGATCGGCGCCCAGACGCCGATGGAGTCCCAGGACGGGATGAGGCCGATGGCGAGGGTGCCGATCGACATCAGGATCATCGTCAGCGCGAGGACCTTCTTGCGGCCGATCTTGTCGCCCATCGGGCCGAAGAACATCCCGCCGAGCGGACGGACCAGGAAGGCCACCGCGAAGGTCGCGAAGGAGGAGAGCAGCTGGGCCGTGTCGTTCCCGGAAGGGAAGAAGACATGGCCGAGGGTGACGGCGAGGTAGGAGTAGATGCCGAAGTCGAACCACTCCATGGCGTTGCCGAGGGAGGCGGCCTTCACGGCTCTCTTGACGGCCGCCTCGTCCGTGACGGTGATGTCGGAGCGGCGCAGTGGCGGGTTCTTGCGGCGGTTGAGGGCGCGGAAGAGGACGCGGTGACGCTTGACCGCCTCGGGGTCCTCGGCCCTTTCGGGGGCGGTGGGCGTCATGTGCGGGTCCTCTCCTGAAGGCAAGTGGTGCAGGTGTTCCAAGAGGTACGTCTGCGCGATTGCGACCGGTGCAAACAAAAATCCCACCCGGTGGGGGTGGGATTCCTGTCACGGATGCCGTGAAGCGGTGCATTCCGCTCAGATCTTCAGGTCCTTGATGATCTTTGCGACGTGCCCGGTGGCCTTGACGTTGTAGAAGGCGTGCTCGACCTTGCCGTCCTCGTCGACCACGATCGTGGAGCGGATGACGCCGGTCACCGTCTTGCCGTACAGCTTCTTCTCGCCGTACGCCCCGTACGCCTCCAGCGTCGTCTTCTCCGGGTCGCCGACCAGGGTGACCTTCAGCGACTCCTTCTCGCGGAACTTCGCCAGCTTCTCCGGCTTGTCGGGGGAGACGCCGATGACGTCGTACCCGGCGGCGGCCAGCACGTCGAGGTTGTCGGTGAAGTCGCAGGCCTGCTTGGTGCAGCCGGGCGTGAGGGCGGCCGGGTAGAAGTACACGATGACCTTGCGGCCCTGGTGGGAGACGAGGGAGACGTCGTTGCCGTCGGCGTCGGGCAGGGTGAAGGCGGGGGCGGTGTCGCCGGGGACGAGGCGCTCGCTCATGAGGACTCCCACGTCGGGTAGGGGGTGGATGACGGCTTGAGCGTAATGGGGGTGCCGATGGGTGCGAGTGCGCGGGAGCTGACAGACTGCTCCCGACGGATTACCGGACCGGACCACGGAGGCGGCGCAGTGTCGGAAGCCAGGACCCCTGCGCAGATCGAGGCGGACATCGTCCGCAGGCGCGACCAGCTCGCTGTGACGCTCGACGAGATCGGTGTACGGCTGCACCCCGCGACCATCATGGGCGACGTCAAGGCGAAGGCGAGGTCGGCCGTCGACGAGACGGCCGGGCGTGCGTTCGTGGCCGTGAACCGCAAGGTGACGGACGTACGGGCGCAGTTCGTGGACGCCGACGGGGCGCCCCGGATCGACCGGCTGGTGCCGGTGGCCGTGGTCGCGGTGGCGGTCGTGGGCCTGCTCCTGGTGTCCTCGCGCCGCCGCAAGGGCTGACCCTCCGGGGGTCGGCCGGAGCCCGGACAGGTAGGTTGCGTGACGTGAGCGAGAAGACCCACCACGACGACAAACTGCCCATCCGGATGCTGCACGACCGCGTGCTGGTCAAGTCGGACACCCCCGAGGGCGAGCGCCGCTCGGGCGGCGGCATCCTGATTCCGGCCACGGCGGCCGTCGGCAAGCGCCTGGCGTGGGCCGAGGTGGTCGCCGTCGGGCAGAACGTACGGACCGTGGTGCCCGGCGACCGGGTGCTGTACGACCCCGAGGACCGCGCCGAGGTCGAGGTGCGCGGCACGGCGTACGTGCTGATGCGCGAGCGCGATCTGCACGCGGTGGCTTCGGAGCGGGTGTCCGAGGACTCGACCGGCCTGTACCTGTAGAACACGCGCAAAAGGGCCTGGTGACCAGCGTCACCAGGCCCTTTTGCGTTCCCTTTGCTACGTTGGAGGGACCCCGACGAGACGCGCCGTACCGGGCTGGGATTCCTGCGGGAACCCTTCGCAAAGACGACGCACCCGTGAGTTGTTCCGCGTTCTCGTTTCGGAGGTGCCGTCATGGCATGGGTTCTGTTGGTCGTCGCCGGTCTGCTCGAAGTCGGCTGGTCGATCGGGATGAAGTTCACCGAGGGGTTCACCCGGCTGTGGCCGAGCGTGTTCACCGGTGCCGGGATCGTCGTCAGCATGGTGCTGCTCTCGCAGGCCGCCAAGACGCTGCCCATCGGTACGGCGTACGGCGTGTGGGTCGGCATCGGGGCGGCCGGTGCGGCGGTGGTCGGGATGCTCGTGCTGAACGAGCCCGTCACCGCCGCCCGGATCTTCTTCGTCTGCCTGCTGCTGGTGGCCGTGGTCGGCCTGAAGGCGACCTCCGGCCACTAGCGGCAGCGGCCGAGGGGGCCGGTTTCGCGGCGCTGGTTTCGCGGCGCTGGTTGGGCGGTGCTGGTCGCGCGGTGCTAGTTGGGCGGTGCGTCCCCGCTGCCCGCCGGGCGGCGGCCCTGTTCGCCGCCGCCGATCAGGCCGCCGACGGGGTTGGGGTCGCCGCCGTCGCCGCCCCCGTTGTCGCCGCCGCCCTGGTCGCCGCCTCCGTCGGTGGCGGTGCCGCCGTCGTTGCCGCCGATCAGGCCGCCGCCGTTGTCACCGCCTCCGTCGCCGGTGGCGCCGCCGTTGGTGGTGCCGCCGGTCTGGCCGCCGCCGGTGGTGGCCGCGCCGCCGGTCTGGCCGCCCTGCTGGCCGCCGTTGGCCGCGGCTCCGCCGTTGTCGGTGCCGGGCTGCTGCCCGCCGGTGTCCTGGCCCGGCGGGGGTGCGACGGGCGGGGCGACCGGCGGCGGGTTGACCGGGAGTTCGGAGCCCGCCTCGACCTCCAGGTCGAACTCCTTCACCTCCTTGCCCTTCAGGGCGGCACCCGTGTACTGCGCCCACGTCTCGGCGGGCGCGCCGCCGCCGTTGATGCGGGGCTGGCCGAGCGCTCCGTACAGCGGCTTCTGCACGGCGGTGTCGGGGTCGGCGCCCATCACGGCGACGACGCTTGCCAGGTCCGGGGTGTACCCCGCGAACCAGGCCGCCTTGTCCTCCTCGGCGGTGCCGGTCTTGCCCGCCGCCGGGCGTCCGGCGGCCTTGGCGGCCGCTCCCGTACCGCCCTCGACGACGCTCTGCAGGATCGCGGTGGTGGTGTCGGCGGCGGCCCTGGAGACGACCTGCTTGGCTTCCTGCCGGGGCAGCGGGAGGTCCTCGCCGTTCTTGGAGATCTTTTCGACGAGTGAGTACGTGCCGTGCTTGCCGTGGTTCGCCAGGGTGGCGTACGCCTCGGTCATGTCCAGCACGCTCGCGGTGGCGACGCCGAGCGCGATCGAGGGGTACGGGTTCAGCTCGGGCGTCTCCTCGGGCAGGCCGAGGGCGACCGCGGTCTCCTTGACCTTCTTGGGGCCGACGTCCACGGCCATCTGCGCGTACACCGAGTTCACGGACTTGTCGGTGGCGGTGCGCACGGAGATGTTCCCGTACGACACGTCGTCCTCGTTCTCCGGCGCGAACGCGATGGGGCTGCCGACGACGGGCCGCTTGTTGGTGCCGTCGTACGTGGTGTTCGGGGTGATCGGGGCCCCGGCCTGGGTGGTGGAGCCGTTCTCGACGGCCGCCGTGAAGACGAAGGGCTTGAAGGTGGAGCCGACCTGGAAGTCGCGCCGGGTGGCGTTGGAGACGTACTGCTTGGTGTAGTCGATGCCCCCGTACATCGCGACGACCTTGCCGGTGGCCGGGTCGATGGAGGCGCCGCCGACGCGCACGTTGCGGTCGGCCTTGCGCTTCTTCGCGTCGACCTTTTTCATCACGTTGTCCTCGACGGCCTGCACGAAGGCGTCCTGGCGCGGCTTCTCCAGGGTGGTGGTGATCCGGTAGCCGCCGGTGTTGAGGGTCTCCTCGTCGATGACCTTGTTGCCGGTGAGGTAGTCCTCGACGGCCTGCACGATGTAGCCGCGCTGCCCGGAGAGGCCCCCGGCGGGCTTGGCCTGCTGCGGCTGCGGGAAGGTGATCTTCTTCCGGTCGGCCTGCTTGAGCCAGCCCTCGGTGACCATGCCGTCCAGGACGTAGTTCCAGCGGCCCAGTGCCTTGCCCCGGTTCTCCGGGTGGGTGGCGACGTCGTAGGCGTTGGGGGCGTTCAGCAGGGAGGCGAGGTAGGCGCCCTCGGGGGCGCCGAGCTGCTCGATGTCCTTGCCGTAGTAGGCCTGGGCGGCGGCCTGGATGCCGTACGCGTTGCGGCCGAAGTAGCTGGTGTTGAGGTAGCCCTCCAGGATGTAGTCCTTGGACTCCTCCCGGTTGAGCTTGATCGCGATGAAGAACTCCTTCACCTTGCGGGTGACGGTCTGCTCCTGCGCCAGGTAGTAGTTCTTCACGTACTGCTGGGTGATGGTGGAGCCGGACTGCTTGCCCTTGCCGGTGGCCGTGTTCCAGGCGGCGCGGAGCATCGCCTGCGGGTCCACGGCGGGCTCGCTGTAGAAGCCCCGGTCCTCGGCGGCCAGCACCGCGTGCTGGATCTCCTTGGGGACCTGGGACAGCTTCACGTTCTCCCGGTTGACCTCGCCGTCGCGGGCGAGCGGGGTGCCGTCGGCGTAGAGGTACACGTTGGACTGGGCGGTCGCGGTGTCGTTGGCCGCGGGGATCTTGACCATCGTGTAGCCGGCGATGAAGGCGCCGACGAGGAGCACCGCGAGGAGCACGAACGTACCGAGCAGCATCCGCCAGGTCGGGATCAGCCGCCGCCAGCCGGTGCGCCTGGGGCGCTTCTTCTTGCCCGGGGCGTCGTCGGGGGCGTCGGAGTCCGGGCCCGGTTCCGGGACGGAGGGGTCCCGGGGGGCCCAGCCCGGCTGCTGCTGTGGCTCGTCGCTCATGCCTGTGAAGACTCCTCGGACGCGGCCAGAGGTTCACACTCCGGCATAACGGTGTCGTATCGGGCGATTCGCTTGCGCCTCCATAAAACACCGTGCTCTACCGCGAATCCCACTCGTCCTCACACAGGGCGAGTAATCGCTCGCGGCCGGTGACCCCGTTGGGCTAGGGTCGTGCGCTTCGGTGTCGGCGGCATGCGGCGAGCCAAGTGGCTCAACGAGTGAGGGGGTGGGGGAGGTGCGGGTGCGCTGGCGGCTGTACGCGCTCGTGGCCGTCGGAGGGTTCCGCCGGTACGCCACGTACCGTGCGGCGACCCTGGCGGGGGTCTTCACCAACACCGTCTTCGGGTTCATCCTCGCGTACGCGTACACGGCCCTGTGGGACCAACGTCCGCACCTGGGCGGCTACGAGCTGCCGCAGGCCCTCGCGTACGTCTGGATCGGCCAAGCCCTGCTCGCCGCCGCCTCGTTGATGGGCGGCGGCTTCGAGAACGACCTGATGGAACGCATCCGCACCGGCGGGATCGTCACCGACCTCTACCGCCCCGCCGACCTCCAACTGTGGTGGCTGGCCGCCGACTTGGGGCGCAGTGCCTTCCAACTCCTGGGCCGGGGCGTGGTGCCGATGGCGATCGGCTCGTTCGCCTTCGAACTGGCCATGCCCACCCCGTGGTGGCGCTGGCCCGCCTTCCTAGGGGCGGTCTTCCTGGGCCTGGTGGTCAGCTTCGCGCTGCGCTACCTGGTGGCGCTGAGCGCGTTCTGGCTGCTGGACGGGGCGGGCGTCACCCAGCTCTCCTGGCTGGCGGGCATGTTCTTCTCCGGGATGCTGCTGCCCCTCAACCTCTTCCCCGGCCTGCTGGGCGAGGTGGCGCGGGCACTGCCGTGGTCCTCGCTGCTCCAGATCCCGGCGGACGTCTTCCTCGGGGTGCGCACGGGCTGGGACCTGCTCGCCGCGTACGCCTTCCAGGCCGCCTGGGCCCTCGCCCTGCTGACGGTGGGGCGCACGATGCAGGCGGCGGCGACACGGCGGGTGGTGGTGCAGGGTGGCTGAGCAGACGCTGATTCCGCCGCGGGGGCGGTGGGCGCTCGCGCGGGACGGCTTCCGGGCGTACGGGCTCATCGCGATGATGTGGGTGCGCTCCACGATGGCGTACCGGGCCTCGTTCGCCCTGACCACGATCGGTCACTTCGCGGGCACCGGACTCGACTTCGTGGCCGTGCTGCTGATGTTCGGGCACGTGGAGCAGCTCGGCGGCTTCTCGCTGGGCGAGGTGGCCTTCCTGTACGGGGTGGCGGGTGCGGCCCTGGGCATCGGTGACCTCCTGATGGGCACCATGGGCAAGGTGGGCCAGCGGGTCCGCGACGGCACGCTGGACACGCTGCTGGTGCGGCCCGTCCCGGTGCTGGCGCAGCTGGCGGCGGACCAGTTCGCGCTGCGCCGGATCGGCCGGATCACCCAGGGGCTCGCGGTGATGGCGTACGCGATCTGGCAGCTGGACCAGGTGCAGTGGACGCCGTTGAAGGTGGTGATGGTGCCGATGATGCTGCTGAGCGGCGGGGCGATCTTCGCGGCGCTGTTCACGATGGGCGGCGCGTTCCAGTTCCTGGCGCAGGACGCGGCGGAGGTGCAGTCGGCGTTCACCTTCGGGGGCAACGCGCTGCTCCAGTACCCGCCGACGGTTTTCGCCAAGGACCTCGTACGCGGGGTGACCTTCCTGCTGCCGCTGGCCTTCGTGAACTGGATTCCGGCGATGTACGTGCTGGGGCGGCCGTACCCGCTGGACGTCCCGGGGTGGTTCGCCTTCGCCCCGCCGCTGGTGGCGGTGGTGTTCTGGGCGGTGGCGGGGTTGTTGTGGCGGGCGGGGTTGCGGTCGTACCGGAGTACGGGGAGTTGAGGGGCGATGGATCTCATCGAGTTGGACAACGTCGAGAAGGTCTTCGACGTACGCCGTAAAACGGGCTTCCTGCGCAGGGAGAAACGGCAGGTCAGGGCGGTCGACGGGATCAGCTTCACGATCCCGCGCGGCGAGATGGTCGGCTACATCGGCCCCAACGGCGCGGGCAAGTCCACCACCATCAAGATGCTCACCGGCATCCTCACCCCCAGCGGCGGCCGCCTGCGGGTCGCGGGCATCGACCCGGCGCGCGAACGCACCCGGCTGGCGTCGCGGATCGGGGTCGTCTTCGGCCAGCGGACGACTTTGTGGTGGGACCTGCCGCTGAAGGACTCGTACCGGCTGATGCACCGCATGTACCGGATCCCGGACGCCCGTTTCGCGGCGAACATGGAGCGCTGCGTGGAGCTCCTGGACCTGGCCGAACTGCTGGACGTCCCCGTACGGCAGCTGTCGCTCGGGCAGCGGATGCGGGGCGACATCGCGGCGGCGCTGCTGCACGACCCCGAGGTGCTCTACCTGGACGAGCCGACGATCGGGCTGGACGTCGTCTCCAAGTCCAAAGTGCGGCAGTTCCTGCGGGACTTGAACGCGGAACTGGGCACGACCGTCCTACTGACGACCCACGACCTCACCGACATCGAGCAGCTCTGCAAGCGGGTCATGGTCATCGACCACGGGCGGCTGATGTACGACGGGGCGCTGGCCGGGCTGCACGAGGTGGGGGAGAGCGAGCGGACCCTCGTCGTCGACCTGGAGCACGAACTGCCGCCCGTGGAGACGGAGTTGGCGCGGGTGGTGAAGGTGGAGGGGCCCCGGCAGTGGCTCGCCTTCCCGGCGTCGGTGTCGGCGGCGCCCCTGGTGGCCCAACTGGCCGCCTCGTACCCCCTGTTGGACCTGTCCGTGCGCGAGCCGGACATCGAGGCGGTGATCGCGAAGATGTACGCGGGCGGGGCGGACGGGGCGCAGGGCGCGCGGCTAATCTGACGCGTATGACGAGTGCTGGGGATGCTGGGGACCGACACCTTCCTGAACTGCGGGCGTCCGACGCCGACCGCGAGCGCGTGGCCGAGGTGCTGCGCGAGGCGGTCGCCGAGGGGCGGCTCGACATGGAGGAGTTCGACGAGCGCCTCGGCGCGGCGTACAAGTCCCGTACGCAGGGAGAGCTGCAGGTCCTCGTACGGGATCTGCCGGTGTCCGCCGAGACGGCGCCGATGGTGCTGCCCGGGGTGCGGGGCCAGGACGCCTCCGTGACGTCCTGGGCCTCCCGGATCGGGGTTCCGGCGACCTCGAAGGGGGCGTTCGCCTTCTGGGGCGGCTTCAAGAGGTGGGGGCAGTGGAGCGTGCCACGGGTCTTCACGTCGTTCGCGATGTGGGGCGGCGGGGAGATCGATCTGCGCGAGGCGCGGTTCGAGGAGCGCGAGGTGACGATCCGCTGCATCACGATCATGGGCGGGATCCAGGTGAAGGTCCCGAACGACCTGCACGTGGAGGTGCGGGGCATCGGCATCATGGGCGGCTTCGACGACAAGGCCACGGGGGAGGGGACGCCGGGGTCGCCCCGGGTGAGGGTCACGGGGTTCGCCCTGATGGGCGGGGTGGGGGTGGACCGCAAGCTCCGCAGGGCGGAGAAGGAGCGGTTGCGGGGGGAGCGGCGCAAGGAGCTCTGAAGGCCCTTTCCCTCCCAGCCCCCTTGGGCGGCGGGGCCGCCCCCCGGGGGCGGGACGGGCGGGCAAGGGGGCGGCCCCTCCCGCTCCCGGCCCGCCCGGGTGCCGCCCCTTGGCCCAGCCCCGGCACCGGGTGCGCGTCCAAAGGGGCCCCGGGCCCGCCCCCGTACCGGACATGCGGCCCCGTCCTGCTCAGGCAGGAGAGGCCCCGGACCCGCCCCTTTCCCTAAAGCGCTCGCCGCGCGGCGATTGCACGGGTCCGTGCGGGTGAGTGGGGGGCTGGTCGCGCAGTTCCCCGCGCCCCTGACGGGGCACGGAAGGCCCGCGCAGGAGTTCAGGACCGTACCGCCGAAGCCCCCGCCCCACCCCGCAACAGCGACCACTCCACCAGCATCCCCATCCGCCGATACCCCGCATCACTCGGGTGAAGGTGGTCCCCGGAGTCGTACTCCGGCGCCATCCGGACCACCCCCGCCCCGGCCGCCCCCCGCACCGCCCCGTCGAAGTCCACCACCCCGTCGAACACCCGCCCCGCCCGAATCTCCGCGTTCACCGCCCCCCGCACCGCCTCCCGCTCCTTCGTCCACGCCGGGTGTCCCCCGAACGGCAGCAGCGTCCCGCCGATCATCCGCTGCCCCCGCGCGTGCCCCTGCCGCACCAGCTCCCGCAGCCCGGCCACGATCCTCCCCGGGTCGCTCTCGTGCGGCGGCGCGATGATGTCGTTGATCCCCAGCAGGACCACCACCGCCCTGACCCCCGGCCGCCCCGCCGCGTCCGCCTCGAAGCGGGACAGGCCGCTCGGCCCCCGGTTGTCGCTCAGCAGCCGGTTCCCGCTGATGCCCTGGTTGAGGACGCCGTAGCGCGGGGCCCCGGCCTCCGCCCGCAGCCGGTCCGAGAAGACGTCCGGCCAGCGGCGGTTGGCGTTCACCGTCGAGGTGATGCCGTCCGTGATCGAGTCGCCGAACATCACCACCGCCCCGTCGGCGTCCGCGTTCAGCACGTCCACGCCGGTCAGGTAGCGCCAGTTGTTCGTCCGCATCCGGTACCCGCCGCCGGACATGTCCTCCGTGTGGTCCCCCAGCGCGCTGTAGTTCGTCTGGCGGGCGTGCGGGTGGTACGTCACGGAGCCGCTCGGCCGCGGCGAGTACGTCGTGACCAGCAGGTCCCCGTCGTACGGCACCTGGATCGCGGTCCGGTCGCCGACGACGCTCCCGCCCGCCGGGATGATCACGTACGGCCTGCCGCCGAAGGTCACCGACCGCATGGTCCCGGGCGCGGCCGCCGGTGCCCCCTGGTCGGCGGCCACGGCTATGGAGGCGTGGGATATGAGCAGCGGCTCGTCCCCGAAGCGGTTGGAGAGGGTGATGCGGGCGCTGGTGCCGCCGATGCTGGTGTGCACGACGTTGCGTACGGAATGACCCGCCAGGCCGCGCGGGGTACGCGGCTCGGGACCCACCGGGGAGGCCGCCCACGTCCCGATCCACCGTTTGGAGGCGGCCGGCCGCAGCCCGTCGCCCCCGCCGTGCTGACCGCCGTCCCCCCGCCCCTGCTGCCCGGCACGCGCCGCGCCGTCGCCGCCGGAGAGACCGGTCAGGGCGAAGATGCCGCAGGAGATCAGTACGACCACCGCCGCCAGTGCGGCCAGCAGGGCGTAACCGTGGCGCCGGGTCATGCTGGGGAGACTCCTCGTATCACTGCGACGTCACTGCTCGTGACTACTCATGACTGCTCATGACGCTCGTGTCTGATCATCTGCACATCTGTTCACCATGATGCGGTACGGCATCGAGGACTGAGACGTCGGGAACTCGGGGTGCGTTCCGGGAGTAGGACAGGTAGGGACGGTACTGAGGGGTCTTCGTGTACGGAGGTACGGAGGTTCCCCCGGCCCCGCAGGGTCGTGCTCCCGCGCGTACGCGGCAGGGGATACGGGAACCGGAAGCAGGACGGCAACGGGCCGGGAACGGGCCGGGACGGCGAAGGGCGACGGACGAGGCGCATGGAACGTAACGACAAGGGACCGACGGAGCCCGCACGGGCACGGGGCGACGGCGCGGACGGTGGACCGGCCCGCTTCGACAAGCCTGCCCACTCCACCCCGCCCCCCACTCCTGCTCCCCCCTCCACCCCCCGCCAGCCCTTCGCGTTCAGCGAGGCCGACGAGGAGAAGCAGCGGGGCGTACGCCGTATGAAGGCGACGGCCACCGGCCTGCTCCTCTTTGTCGCCCTCGTCTACGTCCTGGCCAAATGGGCGCAGCACAGCGGGCTGGGCGGCTGGGCGGGCTACGTCGCGGCGGCGGCGGAGGCCGGGATGGTGGGCGCGATGGCGGACTGGTTCGCCGTCACCGCCCTCTTCAAGCACCCGCTCGGCATCCCCATCCCGCACACCGCGATCATCCCCACCAAGAAGGACCAGCTGGGCGTCTCCCTCGCGGACTTCGTCGGCGAGAACTTCCTCTCCGAGGACGTCATCCGCGCCCGCCTGGCCCCCCTGGACATGGGCGGCCGCCTGGGCGCGTGGCTGGCCGACCCGGCCCACGCCGACCGGGTGACGGAGGAGCTTGCGACAGCCCTGCGCGGAGCCCTCACCATCCTGCGCGACTCCGACGTACAGGCGGTCGTCGGCGAGGCCATCACCCGTCGCGCCGAATCCGCCGAGATCGCGCCGGGCCTCGGCAAGGCTCTCGACAAGGTGGTCGCCGACGGCGCCCACCACCGGGCCGTGGACCTGATCTGCACCCGCGCCCACGACTGGCTGGTCGAACACGGCGACTCGGTCATGGACGCGGTGCAGGGCGGCGCCCCCGGCTGGACCCCGCGTTTCGTCGACCGCAAGATCGGCGACCGCGTCTACCGCGAGCTCCTGCGCTTCGTCACCGAAATACGGGACATGCCGACCCACCCGGCCCGTGGCGCCATCGACCGCTTCCTGGCCGACTTCGCCACGGACCTCCAGTCCGACTCCGAGACCCGCGCCCGCACCGAGCGCCTCAAGTCCGAGATCCTCAACCGCCCCGAGGTCCAGGACGTGATCGCGTCCGCCTGGTCCGCCGTCCGCGCGATGATCATCGCCGCCGCCGACGACGACCGCTCGGAGCTCCGTCTGCGGGTCCGTGCCTCCCTGATCTCCCTCGGCACCCGCCTGGCCACCGACGGCCGCCTGCAACGCAAGCTCGAAGGCTGGGTCGAAGGTGCCGCGGTCTACGTCATCACGACCTACCGCAGCGAGATCACGTCCCTCATCACGGACACCGTCGCGGGCTGGGACGCGACCCACACCTCCCGCAAGATCGAGGCGCACATCGGCCGTGACCTGCAATTCATCCGCATCAACGGAACGGTGGTCGGCGCCCTGGTCGGCCTCCTGATCTACACGATCTCGAAGGCCTTCGGCGCCTGACGCCCGTACGGGCCCTCGCGTACGGGCCCTCGCGTACGGACCCTACTTACCGCACTTACCGCACCGGGTCGCGGCCCACGAGGCGGCCGCGACCCCACCCGCCACGGCGAACACCGCGGGCCACGCCCCGACCTTCTTCGCCAGCGGGTGCGACCCCGCGAACCCGGCCACGTACAACCCGGTCAGCCCCGCCGCGACCTTCCCCCCGGCCTCCTGCTGCCACTGCCGCGCAGCCACGGCCCCCGCCGCCGCCAACGCCACACCCCCGAGCGGCCGCTTCTTCGTCCACCGGGCCACCCCGTACCCACCGACCAGCCCGGTAGCGGCAACGAGGGATGCGGGCACCTTGACCATGACTACTGCCTCCAGCTGTGACACGAACGTGTGTCCTGCGAGGCTATCGGGACACCCGAACCGGCCGCTCCCGCCCCTGGCTGTCCCTACCGCTCGCAGGCGACCCCGTCGCCGTCGCGGTCGAGGTGGGCGCCGAAGCCGGGCTGGCCCTTGCGGATCGGGGCGGCGCCGGCGGCGCGGACGGCCGCGCAGTTCTTGTAGGTGAAGCCGGTTCCGGTACCGGTTCCGGTGCTTTCGGCGGTCGAGCTCTTGGTCTTCTTCGGCGCACCGGCGGCGTCCGTCGTTCCGCGCGACTTCTTGGCGGAGGTGGCGGGTCCCGGGGTGTTCATGGTGATGCGTACGACGGCCGTGCCCTTGACCGGCTTGGCGCCGACCGGCTTGCCCTTCATCTCCTTGACCTGCACCTCGTACATGAAGTCGTCCTCGCCCACGTAGGTGGAGGTCGGCGTGTACGTGACGCGGGTGCCCTTGATGCTGGCCGACCCGTGCCGGGGCTTGGTGTGGAGGGTGAGCGTGTACTCGGACGCCTCCACCGCGCCGAGGAAGGGCGCGGCGGGAGTGCCTGCCGGGGCGAGGGTGTCGTTCTTGAGCACCTCAAGCACGACCTTCTTGCCGTCCTCGGTGTCCTCGGCGTCGTCGACGAGCTGCATCCAGGGCGGCCCGGCCTTCGCGGCCTGCGCGACGACCCCGTCACTGGCACTCGCCCCCGGCTTCGCGCCGTCCGCCCCCGTCTCACACCCGACCAGGGCCGCGGCCATGGCCATGACAGCTCCACCGACGACGACGGACCGCCGAAGGGCGGCACCTCTCACCCACTGCATGTGCCCCCCAAGGCATCCGATCCGGAGCGCGACATTCGTCCGGAGGTTCGAAAGCGAATCAAGAGGCTGATGATGACAGTGCGACGGAGGCCGAGGTGCATCAGGGGTCGCTGAATGACCGAAAGTCGCCTCTCAAACCACCTGAAACCGCCCCTATGTCGGATTCGCCACCCCTGGTGCCGCCCGCCCCGGCACCACCGCCGAAGCCCCCGGTGGCGCGATTTCACGCCACCGAGGACCCCGTCCACTCCTACTCGCAGCCGACCCCGTCGCCATCCCGGTCGAGGTGTCGCCCGTACCCGGGATCCCCCCGCCGGATGGGCGCGGCACCGGCGGCCCTCACCGCGGAACAGTTCTTGTACGAAACACTGCCGCCACCCCCGGACCCCGATCCACCCCCGGACCCGGACCCGCCACCCGACCCTGACCCACCCTCATGGGGCTCACACCCCACCCCATCCCCATCCCGATCAAGGTGCGCCGCATAACCGGGCTGCCCCTGCCGAATCGGCGCGGCGCCGGCGGCCCGTACGGCGGCACAGTTCTTGTAGGAGACCTTCACCGGCGGCTTCTTGGTCTTGACCGGCGCGGGCTTGGCAGCGGGCTTGGCCGCCGCCACCGTCAACCGCACGACCGCCGTACCACTGACCGTCCCGGCCCCGCCCTCCCCTTCAACGGTCACCTTGTACGTGAACTCATCCTCGCCCCCGAACCCCGCCTTCGGCGTGTACGTGAAGCTGCTCCCGCCGCCCCCGACCACGGCCGTCCCCACCGTGGGCGCGGACTCCAGCGCCAGCGTGAACTCCCCCTTCCCGACAGCCTCCTTGAAGTCCTCGGCGGCACCCCCCGCCGCCGTGAAGGTGTCGTTCGCCAGCACCTCCACCACCACCGGCTTGGCACCCTTCACGCCGGCACTGTCGTCCACGGCCCCGACCGCACCGGTGGCGGGCGTCGGCGCTGCCTCCGTTGCTGACGGCGTCGCCGTCACGCTCTCCTTGGCGGTGGGCGTAGCCACACCCCCCACCGGCTTGGCATCCGCCCCGGCCCCACCCCCACACCCGGCCAGCGTCACCGCCGCCACAACGGCAACGGCACACCCCGCGACCCCGCGCTGCCGCACGCCACCTGCACGTATCCCCATCACCACGAGCCCCCCAAGGCATCAGACGAACCGAGAGGCCGATGATGGCAGTGCTGTGGAGATCATGTGCTCAAGCAGTGAACATTTGGCTTGAAGTAGTCGTTTGAGTCCCGACTCCCCGTACGGCTCGGCGCCCTCAATGGCGCTTCTACTAGAGCGTGTTGCTGCGAAGCGCACCGATGAAGTGACTCCAAGAGGCATCGTTCACGCTGATTCGCGGGCCCTCAACCACCTTGCTGTCCCGCACCGACGCCCCGTTCCGCGTGCCCGCGACCTCTACGCACTCGGTGTTCGCCCCCCCCCCGCTGTAGGAGGACTTGAACCAGACAAGGGCGTCGTTCGTCATTACATCTCCCCGCCCCGGACCGCTCGTATGAACTCCGTCCACGTTGCGCGCCGCAGAGTGATCTGAGTTCCCTCAGGGGCCTTCGAGTCGCGCACGGCAGTGTGTGCGGAGACGCAGGCGACCTCGACGCACTCCCCTCCCGTACCGTTGCTGTAACTGCTCTTGTGCCAACTCGGCTCTGCGGACCGGATCATCGGGAGTGTTCCTCCAGGGTCTTACGGATCAGCGCGGCTGATCTCTGAGGACTCAGCGCCATCGCCCGCAGGTGATCGAACGCCTTTGTGTAGAGGTGCACGTCCGTGGGCTGTTCCAGGTAGACCGAGTCGGTCAGCCCTTCGCGGTAAACCACATCCGGATCCTCTTGCTCAGGGAAGCCGAGAATCGTGTAAGTCCCCGTCGCTGGATAGGCCCCCGCGTCGAAGGTCAGGACCTGCACCGTCACGTTGCTCAACTTCGCCATTTCCAGCATACGTTCGAGCTGCGAGGTCATCACCTGGCTACTGCCGATGACGTGCATGAGTGCGCTCTGGTGTACCACTGCCCAGAGGTCCGGCGGGGTCGGATCGGTCAGCAGTTCTTGCCGCCGCATCCGCACATCAACGAGCCGCTGGATCTCCTCGGGCTCGTGGTCACTCGACGCCCGGGTCAGCGCGGCGGCGTAATCCGCGGTCTGAAGCAGTCCCGGAACGAACTCGTTCTGATACGTGCGGAGTCCGGAGGCAGCCTGCTCCAGGCCCACGTACACCGAAAACCAGGCCGGCACAGCATCGCCGTGAGCATGCCACCACCCTTTGGTCTTCGAGTCCTTGGCGAGCGACTTCAGCAGCTCGCGCATCTCGTCTGAGGTCCCGTAGAAGCGACACAGCGCATCGATGTCCGAAGGCTGTACGCGCCCCTGCCCAGTCTCCAGCCGGCTGACCTTGGACCCGCTCCAGTCGAGCTCCTTACCTACCTGGTTGCAGGTGAGGCTGCTCTCTTCGCGCAGCTTCTTGAGTTCGATCGCCAGCCGTCGGCGCCGCGCGGTGGGCGAACCGGCCATCTGCTTCAACTCCTCGTGCCGTAGCGGAAGTTCCATCCCATAGGAAGCTCGGCGTTTCGCCAATCACTCATTCGAGCTAATCCCTTCTTGCACATTGCACGACGGGATCGGCACTGCCACGCTCTCACGAAGAGTGACCGACGGTCACGCAGTGCACGACGAGGTGCGCGGGAGGCGGAAGCGAATGCTGATCCACGGAGAAGAGAGCGGCGCCAGCGGCGAGTACGGGTGCGTGCATCGGAAGCCCTGGGAACTCCCCTTCTGCGCGCTACCGGAGGAGGCTGCAGGGGTGAGGCGAGTACTGGCCCTCCACCTGATCCTCTGGTGCTTGCCGGAACTGATCGACCCGGCCCAGATCTGTGCGACGGAACTGATCGCCAACGTCATCAAACACGTCGGCCCCGGAACCCCCACCACGCTCGCGGTCTCCATGAACGAGACCTACCTCCGCCTGGAACTCCACGACCCGGACACCCGCGCCCTCCCGACCCTCCTGGACGCCGACAACGACGACGAGTCCGGCCGCGGAATGGCACTGGTCGACGCGGTCACCGACCGCTGGGGCGTGACCCTGCACGCGGACGTCAAGGCGGTGTGGTGCGAACTGGCCACTGACCTCACCACCGCGAACGGCCACGCGAGAAACCCCCGAGTAGCCCGCGCCGAAGAACACCTCACGCTCTACCGCCCCGCCAGCCACCAGCACTCGCCGACCACGGGCCGGCTCGGCACCGCGCTCGCGGAGGAGGCGGCCATCGACCTGATCACAGACCTCCTCCACTGGCTGCGCGCTCACGGCTGCGACCCGGACGAGGCCTTGGACCGGGCGCAGACATACTTCGAGGCGGATGCGGCGTAGCATGCTCGGCTGGCGCGAGGTGTTTCAGGGCAGGCAGGCAACCAGCTGCCGAAGACTGGCAGGTGGAGTGAGCCGGTTACGCCAGAGGCGCGGCGCGCTCTTCCAGGTGCGCGAGGAGCGCAGCGCGGTCCGCAGCGTCCATGCCCCAGAGGCCTGCTTCTTCCGCCGGGTCGGCCAGTTCCTGGACGGAAGGGTCATCAAGGATTTGACCCATGAACTCCAGCTTGTGGCCGAGACGTTCATGGACGCGGTCATCGATGGTGCCCGTGGCGGTGAGGACGGTGATGTGTGTGCGTGTCCCTGGGCTAAGACCGAGTCGGTGAATGCGGTCCAGGCTCTGGAGGTACCTTCCGGCGGAGAAATCACGGTCTACATAGATGGCGTCATGGCATTCATGGTGAAGACTGATGCCCTCACCCAGGGTCGCGGGGTTCGACAGCAGCACCATGCAGTCGGGGTCATAGCGAAAGCGATGGATCTCTTCGTCGCGGTCCAGCGTTCCGCCGTGCACAATAGCGGGCTGGAAATCCCGCAGAGCGCTCTCCAGTGTGGTGAGGTTGCGGATGAATGTGGACCAGACCAGGGTTTTCCTCCCCTGGCGGCTGTTTTCGGCCACCAGATCCAGAACAGCCTTGTACTTCGGGGACAGCTCGTAGCGGGGAAGGTTGCGCAGCATGTCCCGGATCGATGAGTCCGCCGGTGCGCTGAACTCGGAGGTGAATACGGGAAGCGGTTCATACCTGCCTGAACTGCCATCCAGAAGTGCCGGGTTAGTGCTCGCCATCATGAGATAGGAGAGCACCTTTCCGAGCCGGGCAAACTCCTCTTGGTCCGGACTTTCCAGCCCCACACCTTTGTTCATCAAGGCGTTGTACAGCTCGCGATGGGCAGCAGGAAGCCTGACAGGAAGCCTCCGTACGTCCAGTGGCGGAAGATCCAGTTCGTTCTTCGTGGTGCGGGTGAAGAGCGGCCTGAGTACTCTGCTCGCGTGGGCCAGGTCTCCGCCGGCCATCGCCCGGTCCACCGCGCGGCGGCCGTGTCCCGGCCAGACGAAGGACAGCAGGCTCTCCAGGTCCTTGCGGCCGTTGGGTGCGGGAGTGCCGGTGAGGATCAGGCGATGGCGGGCTAGCGGGCCGAGTGCCATGCAGGTGGAGCCGTAAGTTCCGCGGACACCGAGCTTCATACGGTGAGCCTCGTCCAGCACCATGAGAGCCGGTGCCGCGCTCAGCCACTCCGCGAGTTCGGTCTGATAGCGGTAGAGCCGCTCATAGTTCACCAGGAGTACGTCCACGCCCTCGTCGGGGTGGCGTGCGAAGACCTGTACCTCCAGTGGCGATGAGAAGCAGCGGCTGCTTTCTTCCTGCCACGCTTCATAAGCGGACTTGGGTCCGACCACCAGCAGGCGCTTTACCTTGCCGGCGTGCCGGAGGGCCGCGAAGACAGCCATGCTGGCTCGGGTCTTACCGGCCCCGGGCACACTGAAGTTCGCTCCGTGCGTCAAGGACAGCAGCTTGGCGATATCGCGCTTCTGGAACTTCGTCAGTGGGCCTACCCAGTCGAGTCCCAGCAGCGGTTTTGGGATCTGGTCGAGAGAGACCTCGCCGGCTACCTCCTCGCCCTGTGTCCCTGCGGCCAGCCGCGCCTCAACCGCGCTCGCGTCCCGTACGGATCCTTCGGCCAGCTCCCGGAGATCCGGATCGAAGTTGACCCCAGCGGGATCGTGCCAGGTAGCGAGAAGCGGGAGCTGGGCGAGGAAGTCCTCCAGGTCAACCGCGGCCGTGTACCGACCCCGCTGGCTTCCTGAGCTGTACCGGGCGCTCAGCCGAACCAGGTGTCCATGGTTGGCGGGGTCCGAGCGCAAGAGCACCTTGGTACGCGTCGGATCGAAGCCGA
This sequence comes from Streptomyces sp. NPDC087440, assembly GCF_044744005.1. Classification (NCBI taxonomy): domain Bacteria; kingdom Bacillati; phylum Actinomycetota; class Actinomycetes; order Kitasatosporales; family Streptomycetaceae; genus Streptomyces; species Streptomyces sp. NPDC087440. Next base: position 156,107 of record NZ_JBIUXN010000008.1, read on the forward strand.
TCCGCAGCGACGCATCACCGGCCTGTGTCACGCCTCGTACCCGCTCGCCTTGAGGAGCCAGATCATGCCTTCCTCCCGGGAGGTCACACCACGGTGAGCGGACCGGGCCAGCTTGTCCAGGCTTGCCTTGAGCCGGACCAGAGCGGCGTCAAAGGTCCCTTCGTCCAGGCTGCTGGTGGAGAAGGCCGTGGCGAGGTCGCTGACACACTGGTCCACGGAAGCACGTGCGTCATCGAGCCGTTCCGCTGCGGTCTGCTGCACCTTTTTCAGTCGGTCATCACGGGCGGCCTCATCCAACGCCCGGCCGACCCTTTTGCGTACTTCTGCAACCACCCTCTGGGCTTCCTCGCGGGCTTCGGCCGGGATACTCCGGGCGGTGGTCAGGGCTTTCGCCTGCAAGAGCTGATCTGTAACAGCGCGAGCCTGAGCCACTGTGCCGGAAGGAGCCGACACGGTAACACTGAGGCCCGGAATTCCGATCACGGCGCCGTCTTCAGTGGCCTTCTTTAGGCTTTGCGGAAGCGACTTTTCCAGGTACTTGCTGTGGAACTCGCCACCGATATGCCGGGTCTGCGTCTTTGCGAAGTCGAGGATAATTGCGACGATTCGGTTTTCCTTGAGCTGGTCCGCAGTATCCTGATTGATCGCCGCAGTTTTGGTATAGGTTCGGTGCAGTTCCTTCAGGTTTTCCTGATGTCCTTCGAAGTCTGCAAGCGTGAGCTGGGATCCGTCAGCGGTTTTGCTGCGTTCGATCATTTCCTGAATTACCCCAAGGATCCAACGCTCCTGCAAGAACGTCTTCTTCTGGATATGGAATGACCGGGCGATGTCGTCAGCAGCGCGCCCCAGCATCTCCTGCTCCTCCATAGCGAGAAGCCGGTTGATGTAGGAGTATTCCCTGCGCCGGTCGTGCCTCAGCTGCAGGGAGAGCTCGACCGCGTTGATGTCATCCCAGGTGAAGGAGGGCGGGAGGACACCGACGCGAATGAAGGGCTTCTTCAGGTTCTTCAGTGCGGCGGCTCGGGTGTTCCCGTTGACCAGGATTCCGGAGTGGGTGATCAGCCCTGGTTCTTGCTGCTCTACCTTCTCCAGGCTCTCCATCAGAGTCAGGAACTCAGGGTCCAGCTCGTCCGGGTTGGTCGGCTTCCCGACGAGCAGGCTGTGCAGGTAGTTCTGGCTCTCGTCCAGCCAGGGCTCTGCCTCCAGGCGTGCGGCCAGCTTCGGCTTGTGGTCGAGCTGGGCCCGGATGCGGTGGGTCGCCGGGTTGTAGTAGAGGTCCCGCAGCTGCATGTCGATGACACCGACGTGCAGGGGACGCCCGTTCCACTCGACGGTCACCGTCTCCTTGGGGCCGTCCCCCTCCAAGACCTCCTTCAGCCGCTTCGCTACGAGCTCGGTGTTCTGCTCTGCCCTGGGCGGGAGGTCAAACTTCCGCATCTGTATTTCTCCTTGGTTTCCCGTCCGTGGCAGTCGCCGACCAGGGTGCTTCCGCGTCCGCTGCACTGCCCGCCGGCCGAATCTACGCCTTGTTCACAGCATCCCGGACGGCCTTCCGGGACTCAGCCGGCAGGGTGCGGTACTCGCCCCACAGCCGCTCCATCATGCTGAAGTCCCTGCGGTCGGCTGCCAGCCACTGGGCGAAGTGCTCACGTTCGATCCCGCCCATCTGTTCCATTCTCTCCATGAAGCCGACCAGGTCCGCCGTGCGGCCCCGGCCGCCGATCCGGCACCGCCGACACTCGGTGACCATTTCGGTCACCACGCTTCCCCCAGCCTTCAGGACATCGCGCCGTGCCACATCGAGCTGTGCGGTCTCCGGACTCCCCTCGTAGGGCTCGCCGGCCGCGATGCCGCAGATCCGGCAGAGGTGATCGTCGACATCGAAGATCTCGCGGCGCTGCGTAGCGGTGATCGTGGCCGCCGGCGTCTTCGCCCTCGCCTGTCCGGGCTTCCAGACCTCGGCTCCCATGGAGACGAAGCGGTGCTCGCTCGAGGTCAGCGTGGCGTCTTCCCGGTTGGTGGCGATGACCCAGCCCCGGTCGCGCAGATCCCGCATGCGGCGGTCGATCTGCGACGTTTCAGGGAAAGCCTCCCGGAGTTCGGTCTTCGTGAAGACGCTGCCCTCGCCCACCACGCTGACGAGCCACAGGGCGCACCGGATCATGGTGCCCCGGTTCGTGTCCTGCCACGACGGAATCTCCTGAGAAGTCACGCCTTGTCCCTTTCATTGCGATCTGTTGCACATGATCCGATTGCAGCTCTGTGGAATCTGACCGCAAGGGCGATGTGCATGCCTCTCATTGGACTCGGGCATGGGGGTGAAAAGCAAGTCTTTAGGGTTCATCGAGAGGTAAATGCAAACATGTCGCCTGGCTTGTCGGCTAAATGAAAACTTGGTCATGCGCGTAACCGAAAACAGGTGGGGGTGGGAATTCAGTCAGAAGGGTTGCGCTCGTCCCCCCTGGCCGCGTCAGACTGGTCGCTATCTCAGTTCGTACTCGCATGAGGGGGCGTACGTGGCCGCACAAGGGCACGTGACTATGGGCTATTGGGAGGGGTGCAATGAGGAACGGATAAGACTCGCCGACGCGTTGCGCCGACTGTTTGGCGCTCTGCCGAGCACGCGGCAGGCGACCAGGGCGCAGTACCTGGGTATCTCGCCCGGCAGCCTGTCTTCGTACTGGATAGGCCGCCGGGTGCCCGAGCTGCGGCAGCTCCGGGCAATGCACCAGCGAGTCGAGGCGGTCTTGGCGAAGAAGGCGCCCGTCACGATTGCTGAACTGGAACGCTTGCGTAACGCGGCTGCCTGTCGTCGCAGGCGGGCTATGGACAAGAATGCGGCGATGAACACGGGGGCGGCGGGACGGCGGACAGCTCAGCCGTTGGCCTCCGGCGCTCTTTCGGCAACGCGACCGGCGGCGGACCGGCGCAACTCAGAAAACCGCCTCTCCGCCGGAACTGAGAACGAGACAGTCACCGAGTTGCTGGCAGCTCACACGGACGGTGACCGCCGGAGCGTACTAGGACTCGCCTGGTCTGTCAGCAAGACCAAGACCCCCGAGGAGCTGGGTGCGATCATCGCTGAACTTGATGCGATGGGACACATCAGCCTTGCGGAAGCTGTCCTCCTCGGAGGCCGAGAGCGGTCGCATGGTGAGGCCATGCTTCTTGCTCTCGCTCTCATGGGCCTGGACCTCGCCGCGTACGCGGAAACAGTTATGCGGGCGGCCATTCCCGTCACAGTCACTGCCCGGACACTCCAGGCCGGGACCGCGTAGAAAACCCTGCCCCACCCCCTTCCGTTCACCAGCACGCGAGGAGAGCACCGTGATGGACAACCATGCCAAGCAATCCCGTTGGGCCGAGATCACGACCCGGGTCCTGTGGGAAGAGGAGGCTGAACCCACCTCTTATCCCGACGGGAACTGGACGCAGGTAGAACAGCTCACCGTGACGATCACGCGTTGTGGCAGCGCTGACACCAAGCCGGGGGCCGCCTCGGTCTGACGTGCGCTGACTCTGACAGGGCCCGGTCTCTCCACGGGACGTCGCCTCATGCTCGCCCCACCCCTGCCCGTGGCGCATCCGCGGATTCTCATGGATGCACCACCAGCAGGGGCGTTCTGGGTAAAGCCGCGCGTAGCGCACACTAGATGGCGTTGTCAGTGGGGCATGTCACCCTCTGTGAGGACAGGCTGCAGAATGCGTCTGTCGTGCAAGTGTGTAAGGAGGGTGCATGAACAGCACTGATGTGGGCTTCACCTCGATTGAGATCTGCGCCGGGGCTGGCGGGCAGGCGATCGGACTGCACCGGGCAGGATTCCAGCACCTCGCACTGGTGGAGATCGATCCGCACGCGGCGACGACCCTCGAAGTGAACGTGAAGCACCGCGCGGGATGGGAGTGGGAGAGGGAGCGTTGTGACGTACTGACTGCTGACGTCAAGGAATTCTCCCCTGCGAAAGACCTGCTGAAGAGCGGCGAGCTGCTCGCGGAGCACGGTCTGGATCTCCTCGCAGGTGGCGTTCCCTGCCCGCCCTTCTCTCACGCGGGGAAGCAACTTGGCAGAGACGACGAGCGCGACCTCTTTCCCCGGATGCTTGAGCTCGTCAAGGAGCTGAATCCGCGTGCGGTGATGATCGAGAACGTACGGGGTATCAAGGACCCCAAGTTTTCTGATTACCGGGACTGGATTTCGGCCCGGCTGCAAGGTGGCAAATACCGTAGCGAAGACGGCGCGGAGGCATCCGACCCAGGACTTGGCTACACGGTGTGTGAGTGGGATGTGCTGGAGGCCAGTAACTTTGGTGTGCCGCAGCTGCGCCCCCGGGCCATTCTCGTAGCTATCAGGGACGACATCCTCAAGGGGCTGACGTACAAGTGGCCGACTGCCACGCACGAGAAGCCGGTCAGCGTTGCCGAGGCGCTCGGGCCGTCGATGAAGCAGCGCTACGAGCGGTACTACAACGGGGAGCATGATGCCATCGCCCGTGAGAAGCACCGCCTGTGGCTTCGCATGGCGACGGAGCGGCACGCGGAGCTAGAAGGTAAGGGTGGTGGCGGAATCGCGCCCACCTTGGTCGGAGGTTCCAAGAAGCACGGGGGTGCGGACCTCGGCCCCAGCAGGGCGAAGGCAGCCTGGGCGAAGCTCGGGGTTTCGGGGCTCGGCGTCGCCAACGACATCGAGCTCTGCAAGGCCAAGGAAACCCACGGACGCGATCTCTTCCGCGAGGGCGGCCCCATGCTCACCGTTCGGCAGGCAGCAATCATCCAGGGTTTCCCGGACGACTGGGAGTTCACTGGTGGGAAGACAGCGCAGTACCGGCAGGTGGGCAACGCGTTTCCGCCCCCAGTAGCGGAAGCCGTCGGTAAATCGATCATCGATGTGCTGCGTGCAGCTCGTAAGCGGGATGCGCACTGAGCGAGCGTTCGCTGGCGGGTGGCCTTTGTCTGCCTGTCACTCGCCACCGGGCTTGCCGATCTCCGCTCGCCGCTCGCGGACCTCATCGGCGATCCGTACTGCACACTCGGCTGATGGCTCGTGTTCCCAGAAGCGGAGCACGAGCCAGTCGGCCTCGGTGAGGCGGAGATTGGTATCGAGATCTCTTGCCATATTGCGGGCCACTTTGTCTGACCAGTAAACGGAGTTGGACTTCGGCGGCACGTAGTGCTCGGGGCAGCCGTGCCAGTAGCAGCCGTCGATGAACACCGCGACCCGCGCGGGGCGGAACACCAGGTCGGCGGTGCGCCGCAGATCTGGCAAGGGCTTGGCAGCTACCCGGTAGCGCAGGCCTTGGGCATGGAGAAGCCGCCGGACCAGGAGTTCCGGCTTGGTGTCGCGGCTGCGGATCGCCTGCATGTTGCGGCGACGCGCAGCAGATGAAGCCCATGACCCGACAGGCGGCTCCCACTGTTCCTCAGGCACGTACTCAGGACCTCCATCCGCCACCCTGCCCGCGAGGCTTGCCCCGGCAGGCTATCCAAAACCTCCAGAGCAGGCGGAGGAGTGGTCCTGTCGCAGTCCTACTTGGTGTGCTTCGGCAGCTCCGGTGCCACGCAGGGCCCGTCATCGGGCGTGGCCACTGCCCAGCAGCGGTCGTCGAGTACGACGGCGGGACGGGCGGCCGTCGTAGCGGGAACCTCCGCCACTCGTACGCTGACGAACTCGCCTTCGCCGGGCACCGGCACGCTGAGCTGGGCGGCGACAGAGCGGTGGCTGTCGTAGTCGCCCATGATCAGGATGCCTTCGGGCCGTAGAGCAGAGCGGGCTCCGCCGTTGCCCCGGACCCTCTTCATGTAGTCCTTCTGCTGAGCGACGGTGCGGATGACATTCCGCCCTAGGCGCCGGGCTTGTGCTCGCCGGAACAGCTCATTCAGGCGCTGTTGGCCGGACTTTGAGGCGAAGACGGCTTCGCGGTCGAGCGGGTCCATGTGCAGTAGTACGTTCTCAGGGAGCTCAGCGTCGCGCCAGAGCCACGCGATCTGGTTGCGGTGCTGAGCCTTCACTGTGAGCTTGGAGTCGCGGTTACCGCCGCGGTTAAGCCATTCTTCGCGGACTCGGAAGATTCCGGCGCTCCAGCGGCTTTTGTAGTCGTCAGCCCAAACCAGCAGGCACAGATGGCCCATTGCTTCCGGGGGAATCATCCAGCCGCCAAATCTCTGCGAGTACTTGCAGTCGACCTCAATGCCGGCGATGCGGTAGTCCATTGCTTCGCCGTCGTCGAACCGAAACTCACGTTGGAGATTGATCTCCACGAGGGTGCCGGCGTGGGTTCTCTCTGTCTTGAACAGAGTCTCCCAGTCGTAGCGACCGGTGACCTCGCCGTTGAGCAGTTGGTCGATCGTGTCTCGGAGTACTGCCGCGAAACGTGCTCCGGTGGGATCCAGTAGCAGCAACTGCTTGTGTACGGCGGCCAGCTCAGCATCCGTTCCGAAGGCTGGCTGAGTCTGGATGGTGAGCGCGGCTGAAGCATCGAAGGGAAGCAAAGGGGCCTCTTCTGCGGCGAGTTGAGATCAAAGGAGCAGGATTCGGCGTGCGGGCGACACGCTATAGCATGGAGCGAGAGCTATGCCCTAGCCCTGACGCGAGTCCATCGTCCGGTACCGGAGCAACTTCCTCTTGGAGTCGATTGCGGAGCGGGGCGGCGTGAGGGTGAACGCCATGATGGTCTGGGAGGGGTTCACCGTTCCGCTGGCAGCAATCTGCTTGAGGGCGTCGTGAGTTGGGGCCTCGATGACCGGATAGAGCAGCGCGACTCCACGGTGGGGGCCGACGGAGAGTGAGGAGTCGAGGGGCGTTCCCTGGGTGGCTGCGTCGGTCAGTTGTTGGGCGTACATGCGGTGGTCGGCGCTGGCGATGCGGTTGAAGGGCTTCTTGTCGTCGCGGGTACGGCGGTGGAGGGGGAGCGGCTGGCCGTGCAGCTGTGCTTCGACGTGATAGCCGCTGGTGAGGTGTGGTGTGATGACGAGCCAGTCGTCGACCTTGGCCAGCTTTCCGTCCAGCTGGGAGAGATAGGCGAGGTGGGGGGCCATGAAGGTTCCTTCGTCCTCCCAGTCCAGGCCGCTCAGCACTCCCAAGAGCTCGGCGTGGGGGACGAGGGCGGTGGAGGCAAGGAAAGTGCGGGCCAGGGGGTTCGTGGGGCTGGGGAGCAGTTGGCAGGCCGTCGTCGGGCCCGAGAGGGCGTCGAGGACGGAGCGCCAGCGTTCCGTGTTGCGGCCGATGGCGGCACCTTCCCGCGGGTAGAACCTCGGCTCGATGGGCTGTCCCGGGGAGCGAATCTCCAGGAGCTCGGCGTTGTACATCTTGTTGCGCGCCGAAGGCCTGACCCATGGGAGGTGCTGCGAGACCAGGGGCCGTACCTGCTCAGGAGTCACCTGCGGCTTCCCGTCGACCAGGACTGAATACCGGTCCAGCTCGGCGCGGAAGTCTTCCTCGTCCTGGCAGATGGCTTCGAATGCCTCGTACAAGTCCACCTTCTTGCCGGAGCGGCCAAAGGCTTCTTCGCGGCCGATGTAAAGGCGGACCAGGTCCTGGTAGTTGGGGCGGAAGCCGAACCAGCGGCCCATCTGCATCAAGGTGTCCGCCTGCTGGGTGGTGCGGCGGTAGTAGGTGACGGTCAGGCCTTCGACGGTGAAGCCGCGGGAGAGCTTTGTGCCGCCGACCAGGATCTTCCAGACGTGCGGGGTGCGGTCGAAGTCCAGGGGCATCTGGGCGAAGAAGCGGTCGGTGTCGCCGTTGACGACTACGACCGGGTCGCCGCCTTCGTTGATGCGCTGGCGGGCGGCGAAGACGTACGGCTTCAGGTCGTCGTAGGTGTCGGGGAAGGGCAGTGGGGTGCCGTCCGGGGTGGCGCCCTGGGCTTCGGAGACCTTACGGAAGTCCGATTCGAGGAGGTCGGCGAGGCGCAGGTGGCCGGTGGCGCTGGTGTAACCGGCCTGGTGCCACATGGAGTTGATGCGCAGGGCCAGCATGCTGTGGTCGTCCATGCGGACCGACTCGTGGACCAGCATCGTGTGGTGGCGGAAGGGGCCGGCGGGGACGTCGTGGTCTTCGCGGTAGAGCTTGAGGGCGCCGGAGAGGATGAAGGCGTCCATGGCCTCTTGGAGACGGCCGTCCGTGTCCTTGTCGTAGATGCCGCGGACGTGGGCCTTCTCCTGGGAGTTGGCGACCGTGCGTTCGTCGACGGGCACAGGGGAGTCGAGGTCGTGGAACTCCTGGACGCCCATGTAGCCCTTGGGGCGGGGCAGCGAGATCAGGAAGTCGCGCGGGAAGATGTCCTCCTCGTCTCCCGGGTCGGTGAATACGTTGGCGAAGGGGGTCGCCGTGTAGCCGACGTACTGGGCGCGAGGGAGCAGGGTGAGGAGCTGAGAGATCAGGCCGTTGATGGCCGTGCGGGTGACCTCGCCTGACTTCCGCTTGGTGGGGTTGGTGGTGTTGACGGAGGCCTGGTCGGACTCGTCGTCGATGATCAGGACCGGGATTTCGGAGAGGATCGCGTTACCGATCTGCTTCAAGTCCTTGACGAGTTTGGTGAGGACCGACTTGTTCTTCTTCACGACCATCAGGCGGGCGTCCGCGTGGTGGAGGTTCTCGGGGGCGTAGAGGGGAAGGCGGCGGTCGCGCTTCTCCGGCTCCAGGGTGCGGATGCCCTGTTCGAGGCTCTTGTAGTCGCCGTCGCGCTTGGTGAGGCGCTCGATGTTGAAGGAATTCAGGTAGGAGGGGCGGTTCCCGTGCGAGACGAACTTCTGCGGCCAGTCCTCGTCGTCCTGGTAGTCGATGCCGATCAGGGCGTCGAGGTCGGTGGGGGCGACTCCGCGCCGGATGTTCTCCTGGCCGACCAGTTCCATGTCGAGGCGCCGCTGCGTCTGGTTGCGGAGCAGGTTCAGAGTGCCGCCCAGGACGATGACCAGGCGGTAGCCGGCGTCCATGGCCTTGGCGGTTACGCCCGTGAAGTTGGCGGTCTTGCCGGACTGGACGTAGCCGACGACCAGGCCACGGGCGCCGTACTCGTCGGGGCGTGTGGGGTCAGCTAGGCGTTCGACGACGCTGTGGCTCGCCTCGTCGAGGGTGGCTATCGCGTCCTCGCTCCAGTTCTTAGTCTCGCGCAGGTAGCGCTCGTACGCCGACCAGTAGAAGGAGCGGGCGGACGCGTTCTCGCGGGTGTACCAGGGGACGAAGCCCTCGTCGTTGGTGATCTTGACGATGCTCTGGGGGGAGCTGAGGGGCAGCGGGACGATGTCGTCGAGGGCGTCGCGTACGCCGTAGTCGAAGCAGAGGCGTGCATACGCATCAGCGCGGCGGCCGGGCGTGCGAGGCGGGTGTTGCGACCAGGAGGCGTCCTCGGCGAAGTCCCACGCGGTGACGTAACGAGTCCACAGGGCACGCAGCGGATCGCCTTCGGTGGCGAGGCGTTTGAGGAACGTCTCGTCGCTGAGGTCCGCATTCGGGAAGTCCTCGTCGGCCGCGTCCTGTGCCAGCCGGGCGAACATGCGCGGGCGCTTGGGCATGCCGCCCAGTGCCGCCTCGTGGATTTCCAGCAGGGAGTCGTCAGTCATGGTGAAGCTATGGCCTCTCAACGGAAGGGCAGGGAAGTCAGTTGGCGGCCTGGCGGGCGCGTTCCGCGCGTACCGCTGCCAGCAGGATCGTGTTCCAGTAGTCCAGCTGGTCGCTGCGCTTCTTCTCCCAGCGGGCGAAGCCGAAGAGCTCTTCGAGGAGGAGGTAGAGGAGCGTCTTGACGACCGGGGCGTCGTTGGAGCCGCCACGGCGGTCGCCGTTGAAGGCGTCACGGTAGGACTTGTTGAGCTGGATGACGCGGTTCTCGCGGTCCAGGTCGAAGAAGCGATCCTCGGAGAGGGTGGAGACCCAGCTGAGGGCGATGGGGTCTTCGCTCGTCTTCTCCGGCAGTTCCTCGCTGATGGCGCGCTTGATCTTCGGGTCCAGGCCCTTGCCGGGCGGGATGACCGCCTTGCGCTTCACCTCCGCGCGTGAGGACGCCTCGCGGTAGACCGACTCGGCGTCCCGCAGGTAGTGGATGAAGGTCCTGCCGTCGGCGTCCACTGCCTTTTCGACGCCGCGGGAGAAGGCCAGCGTCGTATTGATGCCGTCCTTCTTGACGGTGAGCTTGAAGACGTCGTTGGGGGCGTCGGGGAGGTCGACGGCCACGCGTGCGAGGTTGAGGTGCGGTTCGGTGAGGCGGAAACCGTGCCAGCCTCCCGCCTGCACAAGGCGGTTGTTCCGGTAGAAGTAGAAGCCCTGGTGGTCGGTGAGGGTGCCCAGGCGGGACAGCCGGAAGCCGGTGAGCGGGGACTTCGGGGGCCAGATGTGTGCGGTGAGTGTCACGTCTCCGACGCCCTCGACCGGGGCGGTGAGGGTACGGGGATAGCCGGCCTTGCCCGGGACGCGGTAGCCGAAGGGGTCGATCGGGAGGACTGCCCGCTGGTCCAGGATCTCGCGGGTGTGGACTTCCTCCACTGCGATGTCCAGGTGGAAGTCGTCCCGGGCGAGGAAGCGGTGCAGGTACAGGCCGAGGTGGGTTTCGAGCTTCTCGATCGTTTCGTCGAGAAAGCGGTCGGTCTGGTCCTGGGCGATGCTCTCGAAATCCCGGACACCGTCCCAGCGGATGACCGTGCCGTGCCAGCCGATCACGCCGTCGTAGCGGTCGACCAGGTCCTGGCAGTACGCCGGGTTCACGATGTCGCAGCGGAAGTCCTCGCGCGCGCGTGCGGTCAGCCAGCGACGGCCGGAGGACGGGCTCTTCTTCGTACGGCTGATCACGGTGAGAGCGTCGGCGATCGACATGGACGCGGCCTTGAGGCCCGTACCGAACTTGCCGAGTGCGCCGGGCGAGTAGTGCTGCTGCCCGCCGACCGTCATCGCGGTGTCCAGGCCGGACTCGTCCATTCCCTGGCCGTCGTCGACGATCAGCAGGCTGACCAGGCGGTCTTCGTCACGCAGGAAGCTGATGACGACCTTGTGGGCGCCCGCGTCGAGCGAGTTGTCGACGAGGTCGGCGACGGCCGCCTCGAAGCCGTAGCCCTGGTGGGTCAGTGCCTCCACGTACCGGGCATCCGGGGGCAGCCGCTTGCTGCCGCTGGTGGGTACGTCGTACTGCCAGTCGGCGCCGGGTTCGTACGGCATGGCTCTCTACCTCGCGCAACGCACACAGGACATGGCCTGCGTGGGGGAGGGGCGGCCAGTCAAAGGGTCAAATGATGATGGTGAAGCTACTGCACGAGGCGGGGCCAGGGGAGAAAGTCCCGGAGGAGGGTGGCCGAAAGGCCTCGCCTCGTGCAGCTGCGGGGGTGGGGCGGGTGGGCTGAGGGCGCGCTCACGCCAGCCCGGCGACCCCGTGGCAGTCGCGGTACGCGTTGCCCGAGCCGCACCAGCATGCCGTCGTCGCCGTGGGGGGCCAGGGGACGGCGCGGCCGCGGGCGGCGAGGGTGGTGGCGTATTCGGCGAGGAGGGAGGGGGAGTCGGGGGAGGTGCGTTCGGAGGCGGCGAAGGCCTCGTAGGAGGGGATGGAGCCGGTGACGACGCCGAGGTTGGGGGTGCCGGCCGAGGCGAGTTCGCGGAGGGAGGATTCGAGCGTCGACAGGTGCTCGGCGTGGGTGGCGGGGTACTCGGCGGCCAGGATGGGGTGGGTGGCGAGGAGTTCCGCGTACTCCGTGGCGGGCCAGTGGAGCAGGGCCACCGGGAACGGGCGGGAGAGGGCGGCGCGGTAGCTGCCGAGTTCTGCCTGGAGGCGGGTGATCTCGGCGCGGAGTTCGGCGGGGTCGGAGGAGCCGAGGGCCCACAGGCGCTTGGGGTCGTGGAGTTCGTCCAGGGTGACCGGGCCCGGGTTGACCGTGTCGGCGAGGGCGTCCCAGTTGTCGTGGGCCTTGCCGAGCATGCGGCGCACGCGGTGGCGGCCGGTGAGGAGCGGGCGGGTCGCGTACGGGACTTCCTCGGCGGGGTCGACGAGGAGGGTCAGGGCCGTGGTGTACGCCTCGTGGGCCTGGGGGAGTTCGTCGTGGTTTTCGAGGGCCTCGGCGAGGACCACCCAGGGCTGGGGCGTGCGGGGGGCGCTCGTGCGGATGCCGTCGATGATGGCGCGGGCCTCGGCCTCGTGGCCGTACTCCCACAGGTTCGCCGCCTTGAGGGCCTTGATGAGCGGGGTGCTCTCGGGGGTCGGCGCGGTGAGCAGCTGGTCGTAGAGGGTGGCGGCGCGGGCGCGGTCGCCGGCGAGCTCCAGGTGGGCCGCCGCTTGGAGGAGCAGGGGCTCCTGGTCCTCGGGGTACTGCGCCGCGGTGCGCAGCAGACGTTCGGCTTCGGTCGTGTGGTCGGCGGGCGAAGGCGTGTCGGGGCGCATGGGGGACACCGTACTGCGGTAAGGGGCGCGGGTGAGAGGGAGCTGCGGGGGCGGGTTCGGGGTGCGGTCCGTGGCGGGGGCGGGGGTGTGCATGTACGGGAGCTTTCCCCGGTGGGGAGGTGGGGGAACGTGGTGTTCGGGGTGGTGAGTTGAGGGGGTGGGGGCTATCTTGCGGGCGCGAAATTGGTACGGGGTGAGGTGGGGGCATTTCGGTCGGTACGGGTACGGGTGGGGCTCTTACGGGCGGCGGGGCGGGGCGGGGCGGGTCGGGTCGGGGTGAGACGGGAGGGGTGCGGGTGAGTAGGCGGAGGTGGGGGCGGCCGGCGTCGGGGGTGCGGGTGAAGGGGCCGAGTCGGGGGAGGCCCGAGTCCGGGGTGCGGGTGAAGGGGCCGAGTCGGGGGAGGCCGGAGTCGGGGGTGCAGGTGGGGGAGGGGGCCGCCCGGCGGCGAGGGGGCCGCCCTGTGCCCACCCTCCCCCAAGCTCTCGGCTCCGCTCGAGCAGGGGGTACCCCCCTCGCCCCCTGGGCGGCCCTGTTGCCCACAGGGCTGAGGCGATTCGTGCGGCCCACAGGGCTCACCGCAGGGCTGAGGCGATTCCTGCGGCCCGCAGGGCGGGGGCGAGGGCCCGGACGGCGGCCCGTCCGGCGGCGGGGCCGGGTCGGGTGGTGGTTGTGGGGTGGGGCGGAAGTGGTGGTGACCTGTGGGGTCGTGTTGCTGCTGCTCGTCGTGCATCAGGTGTGGTGGACGAATCGGGAGGCCCGCAGCGGGGCCGCCGAGACCGTGCGGTCGCTCGTGCGGGAGTGGGGGGAGGGCGAGGGAGTGGTCCCGGCACAGGAGGTGCCGGAGGAAGGGGTGCCGGAGGAAGGAGCGGAGCCCGAGGAGTCAGGGGAGGAGGTGGCGGGTGGGGGCGGGGAGTCCGGCAGTCCGCCCCCGCGTACCCGGCCCGTCGGGAAGGTTCCGAAGCCGCCCGTCCGGCCCCGCTGGGACCAGGCGTACGCCGTGCTGCGCATCCCCGCGGTCGGCGTCGTCGCCCCCGTCGCCCAGGGCGTCGGCAAGCGCGGGGTCCTCGACAAGGGGTACGTCGGGCACTACCCCGGCACCGCCCAGCCCGGCCGGGCCGGGAACGTAGCGCTCGCCGGGCACCGCAACACCCACGGCGAGCCCTTCCGGTACATCAACCGTCTCGGCAAGGGGGACAGGGTCCTCGTCGAGACCCGGGACGCGGTCTACACGTACGTCGTCAGCGGCGGCGTCCCGCAGACCTCCGCCCGGGACGTCGGCGTCATCGCCCCCGTGCCGCGCAGCGCGGTGCACCCCGGGCGGGGCTTCGGCGAGCCCGGCCACTACCTCACCCTCACCACCTGCACTCCCGAGTTCACCTCGACGTACCGGCTGGTGATCTGGGCGACGTTGGCCGGGACGGCGCCCAAGTAGGGGCTAGGGTGCCCCGCGTGGCGAGTGATGATCATCGTGGAGACGGCCCCCCGGGGACCGGACGCAGGCGGCGGCCGCAGTTGCTGTGGCTGGCCGTGCCGTACGTCCTGTACCTCGGCGCGCTGCCGCTCGTGAACCGGGTGCAGCCCGTCGTGTTCGGGCTGCCGTTCCTGTTCGTATGGCTGCTGGGGGCGACGCTGCTCACGCCCGTCGCCGTGTGGCTGACCTGGCGGGGGGACCACAGGCGATGAGTTCCGCAGTGGTGGCGACGTCCATCTTCGGTGTCTTCATGGTCGCGACGGTCGGGCTCGGCCTGCTCGCCATGCGCGGGCGCGGGGGCGGCCAAGGGGGGCTCGCCGAGTGGTCGGTGGGCGGGCGCAGCCTCGGGGCCGTCTTCATCTGGGTGCTGATGGCCGGTGAGGGATATACGAGCTTCAGTTATCTCGGTGCCGCGGGGTGGGGGTACAACTACGGCGCCCCGGTGCTGTACGTCGTGGCGTACATGTCGTGCGGTTACGCGGTGGGGTATGTCGTCGGGCCGATGCTGTGGTCGTACGCGCGCAAGCACGCGCTTGTCGGGATTACGGACATGGTGGCCCACCGGTACGGGAGGAAATGGGTCGGGGCGGTCGTTGCCGTTCTCGCCTCCGTTTTCCTGCTTCCGTACATTCAGTTGCAGATCACCGGGATGGGGGTGGTCGTGTCGACGATTTCGTACGGTGCCATCAGCCTCAACTGGGCGTATTTCATCGGATTCGCGGTCACGGTGGGGTTCGTGGTCGTGAGCGGGCTCAGGGGCAGCGCCTGGGTTTCCGTGCTGAAGGACGTCCTGGTGATTCTGACGCTCGGATTCCTGGCCGTCTACGTACCGCTGCATTATTTCGGCGGGTACGAGAATTTCCTCGGACGGGTCGTGGCCGAGAAGGCGGAGTGGCTGACGTTTCCCGGGCACGGGGACAGCGGATTCGGGCAGTGGTGGTTCATCACCACGTCGTTCCTGAACTCGCTGACCGTCGTCATCTTCCCGACGACCGTCGCCGGATACCTCGGCGCGAAGTCCGCCGACGGGCTGCGGCGCAACGCCATGTGGCTGCCCGCCTACAACGTCCTGCTCTTCGTGCCGATGCTGCTCGGCATCGCCGCCCTCTTCGTCGTCCCGGGGCTCACCGGCGCCGACTCCAACCTCGCGCTCTTCAAGCTGGTCGTCGACTCGCTGCCCGCGTGGCTGGTCGGGGTCGTCGGGGTTGCCGCCGCGCTCTCGTCGATCGTGCCGATGGCCGTGTTCATGCTGGTCATCGGCACGATGTGGGGGCGCAGCGTGCTCGGGCTCATGCCCCGGTGGCGGGGGCGGGAGAAGGCCGCTTCGCAGGTCGTGGTGGTCGTGGCGGGGGGCCTCGCGCTCCTCCTCACGTACACCGCGCCCAACACCCTCGTCCGGCTCTCGCTCATCTCGTACGAAGGCATGGCCCAGCTCCTGCCCATGCTGCTGCTGGGGCTGCTGTGGCGCAGGCTCACCCTCGCCGGGGCGCTCAGCGGGCTCGTGGTGGGGGTGGGGGTCGTGTGCGCGCTGGTGTTCACGGGCAACGACCCGCTCTGGGGGACCAACGCGGGAATTGTGGCGCTGGCACTCAACCTCCTGGTCGCGCTCGGCGTCTCCTGTGGTGGGCCCGCCGAGAACGACGACCGGCCCGACGACCAGGTGCTCGCCCGCGACCCGCTGGACGAGCCGCTGGCCAAGGGTGCCGAGACCGTGGCACGCTGAGCCGCATCACGTACGTCCGAGAGAGCGAGGAGGGGTGGGTGTGATCGGGAACGTGGCGCGTGCGCGTTATGCGCTGCTGATGTTCTTCCTGCTCGCCCAGGTCCTCTTCGACCTCGGCGGCTTCGGCTTCGCGGGCGCCGTCGCGCTCGCCGCCACCGCCACCGCCGGGGCCGCGCTCATCGCGTGCGCGCTCCTCGCCGGGCGTGCGGCCCCCGCCGTACCGCGTACGAAGGTACGTACGGCCCTGCGCGACCGGGAACGGCGCACCGCCTTCCTCGCCCAACGGGACCCCGACGCCTCGGGCAGGCCCCGGCCCAGGGCGCCCGGGCAGCTGTCTCCGACGGCCGCGTAGGGGACTCGTACACACACCGCTCGATCCCTGAGAGCCCCTCGTGGGTCGTCTGCCGATGCGCGCCTTCGCGCGCTTTTCATCCTCGGTACGACGAGACCCCCGGAGGGCTCTTTCCGTGAATTTTGTGTATGCGCTTTTCGCTTCCCTTGTCGAGTTTCTCGCCCGGGTTCTTGAACCCGTGTTCGCCGTGTCGGCCACGGCGGCCGCCATCGTCGTCTTCACGATGCTGGTGCGCATCGCTTTCCATCCGCTGACCCGTGCCGCCGTGCGGGGTGAAAAGGCGCGGCAGGCGCTCGCCCCGCAACTCGCCGCGCTGCGGAAGAAGCACGCGAAGAATCCGGAGCGGATACAGAAGGAGATTCTCGCGCTGCACGCGGAGGCCAAGGTGTCGCCGTTCTCCGGAATGCTGCCGATGCTGGTGCAGCTGCCGGTGTTCTTTGTGATGTACCACGTCTTCTCGTCGGCGAAGGTCGGCGGGGAAATCAACGGACTCCTCGGCCACCGGCTCCTCGCGGCGCCGCTCGGGTCGCGGTGGAGCGACGCGCTGGGGGACGGCGGGGTGTTCGGTGCGCAGGGGCTCGTCTACCTGGGGCTGTTCGCGCTCATCGCGGGTGTGGCGACGTGGTCGTTCCGGCGGGCGCGGCGGAACGCGGCGTCTTCGGAGTTCGCGCAGACGGCGAGTGCGTCCGCAGGGACTCCGGGGGCCGGTCTCTTCAAGTGGCTGCCGCTGCTGTCGTTCGGGACGATCGTCACGGCGGCGATCGTCCCGCTGGCGGCCGGGCTCTACCTGGTGACGACCACGGCGTGGACGGTCGCCGAGCGGGCGTGGTTGCAGCGGGAACGCAGGGAACGTCCGGACAAGGGCGTGTCCGGGGCATTCGCGTAAACGGTCCAGTTGGTGAACGCGGGCTTGCGGAGTGGGCGTTGACCTTGGAGGATCAAACAATTCTCCGGTGGCCGGGCCGCGGTGTGTGAGCGGTCGGGTTGGGCGCGACCTTCGACCACAAGGAGATCGTCAGTATGAAGCTGCTGCGTGTGGGGCCCGTC
Source organism: Streptomyces sp. NPDC087440 (assembly GCF_044744005.1). Taxonomy (NCBI): domain Bacteria; kingdom Bacillati; phylum Actinomycetota; class Actinomycetes; order Kitasatosporales; family Streptomycetaceae; genus Streptomyces; species Streptomyces sp. NPDC087440. The sequence goes on from NZ_JBIUXN010000008.1 coordinate 173,048, forward strand.
GGTGCGGAACGTCCGGCGTTGCTCGACGAGGACGGCGTGACCGTGCGCGACCTGTCCGGGGTCGTGGAGGAGATCGACGGAGCCCTGCTCGCCGACTCCGACGCCCTGGAGCGGGTCCGGGAGGCCGCGCGGGCGGGCACCCTGCCCGTGCTGGACGCGGCCGGGCTGCGGATCGGTGCGCCGCTGGCGCGGATCGGCAAGGTCGTGTGCGTCGGGCTGAACTACTTCGACCACGCGAAGGAGGTCGGGGCGGCGATCCCCGAGGAGCCGATCCTGTTCCTGAAGGCCCCCGACACGGTGGTCGGGCCGAACGACACCGTGCTGGTCCCGCGCGGGAGCGTGAAGACGGACTGGGAGGTCGAGCTGGCGATCGTCGTCGGCCGGACCGCCCGGTACGTCGAGAGCGCCGAGGCCGGTCTGTCGTACGTCGCCGGGTACGCGACCTCGCACGACGTGTCCGAGCGGGAGTGGCAGATCGAGCGGGGCGGCACCTGGGACAAGGGCAAGAACTGCGAGACGTTCAACCCGCTGGGCCCGTGGCTGGTGACGGCCGACGAGGTGCCGGACCCGCAGGCGCTGCCGGTACGGCTGTGGGTGAACGGCGAGCTGAAGCAGGACGGGACGACGGCCGAGCAGATCTTCGGGGTGGGGGAGGTCGTGCGGTACGTGTCCCAGTTCATGACGCTGTACCCCGGGGACGTCATCAACACGGGGACGCCGGCGGGGGTGGCGATGGGGCAGCCCGATCCGAAGCCCTTCCTCCGGGTCGGCGACGTGGTGGAGCTGGAGGTCGAGGGGCTGGGCCGCCAGCGCCAGGAACTGAAGGGGGCGTAGGGGGCGGCTCCGGGAGCGGATGCCGCCCCCGGAGCTCCCGGGGGCAGGAGAGGCGGACCGCGGTCAGGAGAGGCGGACCGTGACGCCCTCCGTGGCGGATCGGCGGGCCGCCTCCAGGACGGTGAGGGCCGCCGCCGCCTCCAGGGCCGTCACCGGCGGAGCCGTGTGCGTGCGGAGGGCGTGGGCGACGGCCGCGTAGTAGGCGTCGTAGGTGCCGGGGAGGGTGGGGACGGGGGTGCCGCTCCCGGTCAGGGGGGACTCGCCGGAGCCCAGGTGGCCCCAGAGTTCCTTGGGCTCCTCGCCCCAGGCCTCGGGGCCCCCGGGACGCTTGCCCTCGCGGAGCGCCGCCTCCTGCGGGTCGAGGCCGTACTTCACGTACCCCGCCCGTGATCCGAGGACCCGGAAGCGCGGGCCCAACTGGGCCGTCGTCGCGCTGACGTACAGGTGCGAGCGGACCCCGTTCGCGTGGGTGAGGGCGAGGAAGGTGTCGTCGTCGGCCGCCGCACCGGGACGGCGGACGTCGGCCTCCGCGTACACCTGCGTGACCGGACCGAAGAGGGTCAGCGCCTGGTCGACGACGTGGCTGCCCAGGTCGTAGAGGAGCCCGCCGATCTCCGCCGGGTCGCCGGACTCCCGCCAGCCGCCCTTGAGCTGCGGACGCCACCGCTCGAAGCGGGACTCGAAGCGCTGTACGTCGCCGAGCTCGCCGTCCGCGAGCAGCGCGCGCAGGGTGAGGAAGTCGTTGTCCCAGCGGCGGTTCTGGAAGACCGAGAGCAGCAGGCCCCGCTCCTCGGCCAGCGCGGCCAGCTCCCGCGCCTCGGCGGCCGTGCCGGAGATCGGCTTGTCGACGACCACCGCGAGCCCCGCCTCCAGGGCGGCCCTCGCCAGCGGTACGTGTGTCTTGTTCGGGGTGGCGACCACCACCAGGTCCAGCTCGGCGGCCCGTGCCCACACCTCCTCGGGTGCGTCCGCGAACCGGACGTCCGGGAACTCCTCCCGGGCCTGTGCCCTGCGCTCCTCGTTCGAGGTGACGATCGTGTCGAGGACCAGGCCGTCGGTGGCCGCGATCATCGGCGCGTGGAACACGGAACCGGCCAGCCCGTACCCGAGCAGCGCCACCCTCAGGGGCGCGGAGGCGGACGGATCGGTCGAGGTGGGAGCAGCTGTGGACGTCATGGTTTCCACTTAAACAACGTGCGTGGGCAAGTGCAAAAGTGAGGAGAGCGGCATGTGGCGCCGCCCTGGCGCAGAGCGGTGGCCGGGGCGGACAGATCCAGCCACCGCCGACCGGCCGGCGAGGGGGATGCGAACACGCCGTGATCGGGCCCTCACGTGCGGCGATTCGCTTATGGAGGTGCCCAGTTGAGAGGTCGCGAAGGTCTAGGGCTGTCGTATGAGGCGTTTTCCGCCCATCGGAGTTGACTGAAGCTGGGCTGATAGAGGGGACTTTGCCCGCTGTTCGGCCGTACGGGGCCGTGGCGCTGTCTTCGCAGGTGGCCGACGTGGCAGGGTCACGGATCATGCCGGACCCCAGGGTCCGGCGGCGGTCCGGAAACCCGGTCCGCGTGCCGTTCCGGGTGTCGCGGAAGCGCCGCCCGTCGCCTCGCCCGCCCTCGCGACCAGAAGGGGCCCGTCCATGCGACTGCGCAGCGCACTTGTGCTGGGGATCACTGCCGCCACCCTCGCTCCGGCGTCGGGTGCGGTCGCCTCCACCGTCGACGGGGGGCTGCTCTACCACCGGCTGTGCTCGGTGGCCGCCGTGGGCGCGCCGCTCGGCCCGCCGGACGGCTGTACGAGTGCGGCGGACCCGGTGGATCCGGGGGCACCCTCCGGGAGCGCCCACCCCGGTCCCGTGTCCCCGCAGGCCCAGCCCGGTCCCGTACACGCAACACAGCCCGTCCCCCGAGCGGACCCCGTCTCCCCCCTGTACGAGGCCCCCGCGCCCCACTCCCACGAGGCCCACCCCCCGCGCCTGCGGCCGTACCGGCAGCCCCTGCGCGCACAGGAGGCCGCACCCCCGCGCCGCATCGGGACCGCCCCCGCCGACCCCACCTGCGGCGACCCCGACAGCGCCGACTTCCCCCTCACCACCCGCATCCGGCAGGCCCCCGCCACCTACCGCCCCGGCGGCGACGGCGCCGAGTGGGCGCTCGACCTCGCCAACACCACCGACATCGGCTGCCCGGGCGTCCACCCCGTCCTGGTCCTCGTCGACGAGGCGCGCGCCCTGCGCCCCGGCCACGTCCGCGCCGAGTTCCACGCGGGCGGCGCCTGGCACCGCATCCCCTTCGTCCACACCGACCGCGACGAGCTGATCGGGGTCTTCGGCGAGGACCTCCCCGGGTTCGACGTGGGCGCGGGTCAGACGCGGACCGTACGGGTACGGCTCGGCTTCGCCGAAGGGGTCGCACCCGGTGACGTCGTCGCCAACACGGCGATCGTGCAGCGCCGGGGCGACGACGGGGACTGGGTCGGGCAGTCCGACGACTACCGGTTCCGCATCACCAACTCCCCGGAAGGGGAGAGCAGTTACACGGCGGGCGCCGGAAGCCCGCACCAGCTCGCACAGTCGGGTCCGAGCCCCTTGCTCGGACTTGAGGGCACCGCCGTCGCCTTCCTCCTCGGCGGCGGAGCCCTTGTGGTGGGTTCTCGACGGCTGCGGACGCCGCCGAAGCGCTGACCCCCCGATCCCGCGCCTCGGCCTTCGCATCCCGTCGTTCAGCCGCTCCCACCACCTTCCGGAAGCAGTGCCCGCGCCGTCCCAGCCGATTCACCGGCGGCGCGGGCACCGCTGCGTCCGGACCGCTGCGTCCCGACCGCCGTGTCCGGACCGCCGCAATTCGGACCGCCGTGTTCGGGCGAGCGGCCGCCCCGTACACCGTCATCTGCGACGATCCCTGACGTGGACTACCCGAACACGCACCACCAGGACCCCGGCGCGCCCGTCCGCTCAGGCATCCCGGAGCACGGACGCATCCCGAAGTACTACGCGGTCAAGGCCCATCTCGCCGAGCTGCTGGGCGAGTTGGCGGAGGGCGAGCTGCTGCCCACCGAGCGCGACCTCGCCGTACGGTACGAAGTCGCCCGCGACACCGTGCGCCAGGCGCTGCGCGAACTGTTGCTGGAGGGGCGGGTGAGGCGGCAGGGGCGGGGGACGGTCGCCGCCGGGCCGAAACTGGAGCAACCCCTGGCGTTGGCCAGTTATACAGAAGGCGTACGCCGGCAGGGCCGCCGCCCCGGGCGCAACCTGATCGGCCTGGAGCGATTCCCCTGCCCCGCCGGGCTGGCCCCGGACGTCGGCGTGGAGCCCGGAGCGCCGGTCTGGCACCTGGAGCGGGTGCTGCTCGCGGACAACGAGCGGATAGGGCTGGAGAGTTGTTACGTCTCCGTCGAGCGCGTCCCGAGGCTCGACGTCGACTTCGAGCCCGACTCCTCCTTCTACGCCTACCTCAGCGAGGAGGTCGGGATCGGCCTCGGCAAGGCGGGGGAGCGCATCGAGACCGTCCTCGCCACCCCGCGCGAGGCGCTGCTGATCGGCACGCCGCCCGCGCTGCCGATGCTGCTGATGCACCGGTGGACGCGTGATGTGACGGGGCAGCCGCTGGAGCGGGTGCGGATGCTCTTCCGGGGTGACCGGTTCAGCTTCTCCACGCAGCTCGGCGGGCAGTGACCGCGCGGCTCGGTGGCCAGTGACCGCGCGGCTCGGCGGGCAGTGACCGCAGCGGGGCGGAAGCAGTCGATCCGACGCACGGCGATAACGAGAACGTAACGGGTCTGAGCCAGCCTTGGGGGGCTGTTCACCGTGCCGTTGCCGGGTGGATTCGGCCGCGACACCCACCCCGAGGAGCGTAGCCGCCGTGAGAGTCATAGTCGTTGGAGCCGGCGTGGTGGGAACCATGCACGCCTGGCACGCAGTGGAACGCGGCCACGAGGTCGTACAGATCGAGCGCGAGAGCGAGGCGCGCGGCGCGAGCCTGCGCAACTTCGGCCAGATTTGGGTCAGCGGGCGCGCCGGGGGCGAGGAACTCGACACCGCGCTGCGGGCCCGCGAGCTGTGGGAGGGCATCGGGGCCCGCGTCCCGGACCTGGGCTTTAGGGCCAACGGGTCGCTCACCCCGGTCCGTACCGAGCTCGAACTCGCCGTCGCCGAGGCCGCGTTGACCCGCGACGACGCGGCGGCCCGCGGCTACAAGCTGCTCACCCCCGACGAGGCGCGCGGCGTCAACCCCGCCCTGCGCGGCGACTTCCTCGCCGCCCTGTGGTGCGAGCGGGACGCGGCCGTCGAGCCGCGCACCGCCCAACTCGCACTGAAGCAGGCGCTGTTGGCGTCCGGCCGGTACACCTTCCTCGGGGGCCGTGAGGTCCGCGACGTCATCGGCGAGGGCGCCGTCCGCGACGACCACGGCGACGTGCACCGGGGGGACGCCGTCGTCCTGTGCACCGGCGCCTGGCTCGGCGGACTCGTCCGCGAGCTGGCCCCCGACCTGCCGGTGCGCCGCGTGCGCCTGCAGATGATGCAGACCGAGCCCCTCGGCGAGACCCTCACCACCTCCGTCGCCGACGCCGACAGCTTCCGCTACTACCCGGCCTACGCGGGCGGTGCGCTGGACGCCCTCAACTCCGGGCAGGACCAGACGCCCACCGCCGCCGCCCACAAGATGCAGCTCTTGATGGTGCAGCGCCGGGACGGCGGGCTCACCATCGGCGACACCCACGAGTACGAGCACCCCTTCCGCTTCGATGTGGAGGAGGAGCCGTACGAGCACGTCGCGGCCGTCGCGGAGAGCTTCCTGGGCCGTCCGCTTCCGAAGATCCGACGGCGCTGGGCCGGGGTGTACGCCCAGTGCGTCGACAAGAGCCGTGTGGTGCACCGGCAGCAGGTGCAGGACGGCGTATGGCTGGTGACGGGGCCGGGCGGGCGCGGGATGACCTGCTCGCCCGCCATCGCCGAGCAGACCGCGAACGAATTGGGCTGGTGACCGAAGCATGAGCAGCAACCGTATTGATCTGGTCGTCCTCGACATGGCCGGGACGACCGTCGCCGACGGCGGCCTCGTCGAGCAGGCCTTCGCCGCGGCCGCCGAGAAGCTCGGCGTCGTGGCCGGGACGCCCGACTTCGACAGCAAGCTGGACTACGTCCGCGCCACCATGGGCGAGTCCAAGATCTCCGTCTTCCGGCACCTCTTCGGCGACGAGGACCTCGCCCAGCAGGCCAACACCGCCTTCGAGGAGGCGTACGGGTCCCTGGTCGACGGCGGTCGCATCGCCGAGATCCCCGGGGCCCGCGAGGCCGTCGAGAAGCTCGCCGCCGACGGCCGCACCGTCGTCCTGACCACCGGCTTCGCCCGGGTCACCCAGGACGCGATCCTCGCCGCACTGGGCTGGCAGGACCTGGTGGGGCTCACCCTGTGCCCCGCCGACGCGGGCGGCCGGGGGCGTCCGTACCCGGACATGGTGCTCACCGCGTTCCTGCGAACGGGCGCGGTGGCCTCGGTCGCCGACGTGGCCGTCGTCGGCGACACCTCGTACGACATGCTCAGCGGCGTACGGGCGGGCGCGGGCGTCGTCGCCGGTGTCCTGACCGGGGCGCACGGGCGCACCCAGCTGGAGGCCCACGGGGCCGGCCACGTGCTCGGCTCCGTCGCCGAACTCCCCGAACTGCTGGCGGAGTTGGGTCGATGAGCAGCGGCATACGCTTCGAGTCGGTCTCGGTGGCGTACGGGAAGAACGTCGTCCTGGACTCCCTCGACCTGACGGTGGAACCCGGCGAGGTGATGGCCCTGCTCGGGCCCTCCGGGTCGGGCAAGACCACCGCGCTGCGGGCGGTCGCGGGCTTCGTGAAGCCCGCCTCCGGGCGGGTGTTCATCGGGGACCGCGACGTCACCGCGCTGCCGCCGTACCGGCGGGGGATCGGGATGGTCGTCCAGCAGTACGCGCTCTTCCCGCACCTGCGGGTCGAGGACAACGTGGCCTTCGGGCTGAAGGCGCAGAAGGTCGCGAAGGCGGAGATCCCGGCGCGCGTCGCCGAGGCGCTGGAGATGACCGGGATGGCGTCGTACGCGAAGCGCTATCCGAGGGAGCTGTCGGGCGGGCAGCAGCAACGCGTCGCGATCGCACGGGCGTTGGCGATCCGGCCGGGGGTGCTGCTGCTGGATGAGCCGCTGTCGGCGCTGGACGCGCAGCTGCGGTCCGGGATGCTGGCCGAACTGGCGCGGCTGCACCGGGAGTTGCCCGATGTGTCGATCCTGTACGTCACACACGATCAGGTCGAGGCGCTGACGCTGGCGGACCGGATCGCCGTCATGGACAAGGCGCGGCTCCAGGACTGCGGGACACCGCAGGAGCTGTACCGGCGGCCGCGCACGGAATTCACCGCGTCCTTCGTCGGCAACGCGAATCTGCTGCCGGTGGAGGTGGGGGCACAGGGGGTGCGCCTCGACGGGGTCGAGCTGAAGGTCGACACCCAGGGAGCGGCCGAGGGGGCCGCCGCCACGCTGTGCGTGCGGCCGCACCTGGTCGGGCTCGGGGAAGGGCCGAACGCCCTGCGCGGCACGATCAGCGAGGTGCAGTGGCGGGGGTCGACGCACCGGCTGTACGTGGAGGTCGGGGAGGGACGGCACCGGGTGAAGGCGGATGTACGGGAACTGCGGGAGACGCCGGTGCTCGGGGAGGACGTGGTCCTCCACTTCGCGGCTGAGGACGCGGTGCTGCTCGGGGCGGGGGTGTCCGGTGGCTGAGGTGGGTGCGGTGCCCGCGGGCCGGGGGGTGGTGCACTCGGCCTCCGGCCGAGCAGAGGTTCCCACCCGCACCACCCGTGCAGATGAGTGGGGCAGTGCGGGTCTTCCCGAGGATGGTGGCGCGCCGTCGGCGACTGCGGGCCCGTCCCCGGATGGAGAGAAAACCCGACGCGGTATGCCGCGTTGGGTGTGGGCGCTGCCGCCCGTGGCGGTGCTGGCGCTCGTGTTCCTGTATCCGCTCGCGCTCGTCGTGCAGCAGTCGTTCACGGCGGACACCGGGGAGGTGTCCTTCGCCCCCTACGGGGACGTCTTCGCCTCCGAGGCCTTCCGGGAAGCGCTGACGACGACCGTGTGGCTCGCGCTCGGGGCGACCGTCGGGTGTCTCGTGCTCGGGTTCGTGCTCGCGCTCGTCATCGCCTTCGTGCCGTTCCCCGGCGGAAAGGCCGTCGCGAAGTTCATCGACGTGTTCCTGTCCTTCCCGTCCTTCCTCATCACGCTCGCGCTGCTCTTCATCTACGGCAGTGTCGGCATGGCGAACGGGGTCTGGACCGGGGTGACCGGGGCCGCCGAAGGGCCCTTCCACTTCCTCACCACCCCCTGGGGCGTCCTCCTCGCGGAGATCACCTACTTCACGCCCTTCGTGATGCGCCCCCTGCTCGCCGCGTTCTCCCAGATCGACACCTCGCAGCTGGAGGTCGCCTCCTCCCTCGGGGCCCGGACCTGGCGGATCGTACGGCAGGTGATCCTCCCCGAGGCGCTGCCCGCGCTCGCCGCCGGCGGGGCGCTCGTCCTGGTGATGTGCCTCAACGAGTTCGGGATCGTGCTCTTCACCGGCGCGAAGGGCGTGACGACCCTCCCGATGCTCGTCTACAGCAAGGCGATCCTGGAGTCCGACTATCCGGCCGCCTGCGTCGTCGCCGTCGTCAACATCGCGATATCCGTGGGACTTTACGGAATGTACCGGGTGGTGAGCCGTCGTGTTGGTGCATAGCCGCACCGGGAAATGGGCGACCTGGGTCGTCTTCTTCCTCCTCTTCCTTCCGCTGTTCGCCCTGCCGCTCCTGGTGATCCTCACCGCGTCCTTCTCCACGCACTGGTCCGGCGCCTTCCCGTCCGGCCCGACCGTCGAGAACTACGGGGCCGCCGTACGCGGCGAATCCCTCCAGGCGCTCACCACCAGCCTCGTCACCGCGCTCGCCGCCAGCGTCCTCGCGCTGACCTTCGGCAGCTGGGCCGCGCTCGCCGCCGCCGCGCTGAAGAAGGGCGGGAAGCGGGCCCTGGACGCCCTGTTCATGCTGCCGGTCGCCGTGCCGTCGGTGGTCGTCGGCCTCGCCGTCCTGGTCGCCTTCTCCCAGCCGCCGTTCCTGCTCAACGGCACCCGCTGGATCGTCATCCTGGCGCACACCATTCTTGTCACGGCGTTCGCCTACCAGTCGGTTTCGGCCGCGATCGTACGACTCGATCCGATGTACGAGCAGGCCGCCGCCTCCCTCGGGGCCCGGCCCTCGTACGTCCTGTGGCGGGTGAAGCTGCCGCTCCTGCTGCCGTCCCTGAACGCGGCCGCCGGACTCTGCTTCGCCCTGTCCATGGGCGAGTTGAGCGCCACGATGATGCTCTACCCGCCGGACTGGATGCCGCTGCCGGTGCAGATCTTCACCGCCACCGACCGGGGCTCCCTCTTCGCGGGCTCGGCCGTCGCGGTCGTCCTCATGGGCACCACGCTGCTCGTCCTGCTCGCGGTCTCCCGCATCCGTACCAAAGCCTCCTTCCGCTGATCACGCAGATCACATCGCTATCCAAGGGGATACGAATCGCCATGCAGCGCACCCTCAAGCCGCTCGCCGCCACCGTCGGCAGCCTCGCCCTCGCCGCGTCCCTCTCCGCCTGCGGCGGGACCTCCGCCGCGTCCTCCTCCGACGAGAAGATCGTCACCGTCTACAGCGCCGACGGCCTCAAGGGCGAGAAGGGCGACGGCTGGTACGACAAGGTCTTCCAGGACTTCGAGAAGAAGACCGGCATCAAGGTCAAGTACGTGGAGGGCGGCTCGGGCGAGATGGTGCAGCGCGCCCTGCGGGAGAAGTCCAACACCCAGGCCGACGTCATCGTCACCCTGCCGCCGTTCATCCAGCAGGCCGACTCCAAGGGGCTGCTCCAGGCGTACCAGCCGGCCGGTTCCGACAAGGTCGCCGCCGGTGACAAGGCGGCCGACGGCAAGTGGACCTCGGTCGTCAACAACTACTTCGGGTTCATCAAGAACAAGAAGGAGCTCCCGGGCGACACCCCCAAGACCTGGGAGGACCTGCTCGACGCGAAGTACAAGGGCAAGCTCCAGTACTCGACGCCGGGTGTGGCGGGCGACGGCACCGCCGTGGTCATCAAGGCCATGCACGACTTCGGCGGCAAGGACGCCGCCATGGCCTACCTGAAGAAGCTCCAGGCCAACAACGTCGGCCCGTCCTCCTCGACCTCCAAGCTCGCCCCCAAGGTCGACAAGGGCGAGATCCTGGTCGCCAACGGCGACGTGCAGATGAACTTCGCGCAGGCCAAGTCCGCCCCGAACCTGGGCATCTGGTTCCCGGCGAAGGCGGGCGCGGCCAAGCCCACCACCTTCGCGCTGCCGTACGCCGCCGGGCTCGTCAACAAGGCCCCGCACACCGAGAACGGCAAGAAGCTCCTCGACTTCCTGCTGACCGACGCGGCCCAGAAGGACGTCAGCGCCATCGGCGGCGGCTTCCCGGCCCGCTCCGACATCAAGCCCACCGACGCCAACGCCACCGCCCTCGCCAAGGTCCTGGAAGGCGTCGAGGTCTTCACACCGGACTGGACCGACGTCGACAAGAACCTCAAGGAGTACGTCGACGCCTGGAAGACCGCCACCGGCAGCTGAGCCCCGGCCGCCTCGGGCTCCCGCCCCCGGCCGTCGATAACCATTCGGCCAAGCTTCACCGCACAGGACTGGACCGGCCCCCTGCCATCACGCCAAGGTAACGGGTCTGGTCCAGCTCTGTGTTTCACGGACCACCCGAGTACGCACACGCACCTCCCGCACCGCATCGCTCTCAACACCGGTCCCACCCCACGTTGAAGGATTGCCATGCCCAGAGGACTGTCCCGCCGCACCGTGCTCGCCTCGACCGCCGCCGCCACCGCGGCCGTCACCGTCTCCGGCGGACTCGCGCTCCCCGCGCAGGCCGCCGCCCCCGCCGCCGCACCGACCCTCCCCAACGGCACCAGTGCGGACAAGGTCCTGTTCATCGGCATGGACGGTCTGCGCCACGACCGGATCATGGCCGCCCAGGCCCCGAACCTGAAGTCCCTGATCGCCCAGGGCACGTACGGCACGAGCCTGCTCTACTGCTCCCCGATGGGCGACACGTCGTCCGGACCCGGCTGGTCGACCATCTCCTGCGGCGTCTGGCCCGACAAGCACGGTGTCGTCAACAACGACTTCATCGGCAAGAACTACGCGAAATACCCGGGCTTCCTCTCCCGCATCGCCCAGGTCAAGCCCGCCCTGTCCACCTTCGCGGCCGTCGACTGGACCCCGCTGGACACCCAGGGCACGGTCACCGCGGGCGCTGACGCCAAGGTCGTCTACAACGGCGACGACGCCCAGGGCTACCCCGTGCACGACGCGGCCATCGCCGCCGACGTCACCGGCGTGCTGCGCAACCAGAACCCGGACGTCGTCTTCGCGTACTTCGGCAACACCGACGTCGTCGCGCACAACAAGGGCGCCCTGCACCCCGACTACCTGGCCTGCATCGACCGGCAGGACGCGTGGGTCGGCCAGTTCGTGGCGGCGATCAAGGCCCGTCCGACGTACGCCCAGGAACGGTGGACGATCCTCGTCGCCACCGACCACGGGCACGCCGACGCGGGCGGGCACGGCGGCCCCTCCATCGAGGAGCGGCGCACCTTCGTCATCGCCCAGGGCCCGGGCATCCCGGTCGGCGCCAAACCCTTCAACACCCGCCTCGTGGACGTCGCCCCGACCGTCTTCCAGGCCCTCGGCATCCCGATCCAGGCGGCCTGGGACCTGGACGGGCGTCCGCTCCAACGCCCGTACGCGGACGGCTTCGACGCCTCGTACTCCGCCCTGAAGCCCGCCGTCGACGAGACCGGCATCCCGGCCGGGGTGCTCGGCTTCACGCACAGCCCGGCGGGCGGCTGGACCATCGACAACTCCAAGATGCCCGCCACCGGCGGCGTCACCGAGTGGCGCGGCTGGACGCTGACCACCGACGAGTTCTGGACCCGGGCGGAGAAGAGCCAGCAGCGCGAGACCTTCACCAAGGGGCGGGGCGTCATCGCGGTCGCCGACCCCGACGAGTGGGACGACAAGGGCAGCCCCTCCAGCAGCGCGGCCTTCGACTCGACCCTCATCTCGCCCGCCGTCAGCGTCGCCCGCAAGACCTCGATCACCCTCTCGTACGCCACCCACTACCTGGCCTACGGGACCCAGCGCGGCGACGTCCTGGTGTCCTTCGACGGCGGGGCCGACCAGGTCGTCAAGACCTACGCGGCCGACGCCAAGAACAAGGCCGAGAAGTTCACCGTCGCCGTGCCGTCCGGTGCGTCCACGGTCAAGGTCAAGTTCCGGATGCGTGATGCCCGGAATGACTGGTACTGGGCGGTCGACGACGTACAAGTCGGCTGATCCGCAGGGGGGTTGACGGAGCCCGATCGCCCCCCGCCCGAAGCCGGCCCGACGCCCTTCGGTAACCATTCGGCCAAGCTTCGCTGCGAGGGTCTGGACCAGTCGCTGTTGTCACGCCAAGGTAACGGGTCTGGTCCAGATTCTTGCGTTCCGGACCTTTGCACGGCCAAGCCCAGGCCACGCAAGACACGCACGCCCCGCTTGCCTCGATGTGAACAGCCCCACCCCCGTTGGAGGATCAGCAATGCCCCGAGGTATGTCACGCCGTACCGTGCTCGCCGGAACCGCCACCGCCGCAGCGGCCGTCGCCGTGTCGGGGAGCCTGGCCGGTGCCGCGCACGCCGCGCCCGCCCCCGCCGCCGACGTCCCCACGCTCCCGAACGGCACCAGCAGAAACAAGGTCCTCGTCGTCGGCATGGACGGTCTGCGCCACGACCGCATCGCCGCCGCACAGGCCCCCACCTTCACGTCCCTCATCGCGCGCGGCACCTTCGCCACCAGCCTGCTCTACTCCCCGCCCACCGCGCAGACCTCCTCGGGCCCCGGCTGGTCGACGGTCTCCACCGGTGTGTGGCCCGACAAGCACGGCGTCGTCGACAACAGCTTCAAGGGCAAGAACTACGCCCAGTACCCGGGCTTCCTCGCCCGCCTGCGCGAAGTGAAGCCGGAGCTCTCGACGTTCGCCGCCATCGACTGGAAGCCCTTGGACGCCGAGGGCACCGTCACCGCCGGGGCCAGCGCCAAGATCGCCCTGGACGGCGACGCCGACGGTTACGTGGCGCACGACGCGACCATCGCGGCGGCCGCCGAGGCGATCCTGCGCGACCAGAACCCCGACGTCTGCTTCATCTACTTCGGCCAGAGCGACATCGTCGGCCACAACTCCGGTGCCATGAGCCCGAAGTACCTGGAACAGATCGACCTCTACGACGGCTACATCGGCCGCATGCTCGCCGCGATCAAGGCCCGCAGGAGCTACCACCGCGAGCGCTGGACGATCCTGCTCACCACCGACCACGGCCACGCCGACAAGGGCGGCCACGGCGGCCCCTCCATCGAGGAGCGCCGGGTCTTCACCATCGCCCAGGGCCCCGGCATCCCGGTCGGCGCCAAGCCGATCAATGCCCGCCACGTGGACACCGTCGCCACCGTCTTCCACGCGCTGGGCATCACTCCCAAGCCCGAGTGGGGCCTGGACGGCAAGCCGCTGCAGCGCCCGTTCGCGGACGGCTTCGACGCCTCGTACTCCCTGCTCAAGCCCGCCGTCGACGAGACCGGCACCCCCCAGGAGGTACTGGGCTTCACCCACACCCCGGCGGGCGGCTGGACCATCGACAACTCCCGGATGCCCGCCACCGGCGGCGTCGAGGAGTGGCGCGGCTGGACGCTGACCACCGACGAGTTCTGGACCCGCGCCGACAAGGCGCAGGGCCGCGAGGGCTTCACCCGGGGCCGGGGCGTCATCGCGGTCGCCGACCCCGACGAGTGGGACGACAAGGGCAACCCGTCCAAGGACATCGAGTTCGACTCGACCCTTGTCTCGCCCGCCTACCGGGTCGCCCGCAAGTCCTCGGTGACCCTGACCTTCTTCAGCCATTACTTGCAGGACGGCACCCAGCGCGGCGACGTCCTGGTCTCCTTCGACGGCGCCGCCGACCAACTGGTCAAGAACTACGCGGCCGACGCGAAGAACACCGCGGAGAAGTTCACGATCGCCGTCCCCAAGGGGGCCCGCACGGTCCGGGTGAAGTTCCGGATGCGCGACGCCCGCAACAGCTGGTTCTGGGCCGTGGACGACGTACAAATCGGCTGATACGCAAGCGAATTGACGCATGAGTTGACGTAGGAACGGTCCCGGGGAGCCCCATACTCCCCGGGGCCGGTGCAGCACCCCCCCTCCCACGCACCACCTGTTTCCCTGGAGAAAGACATGTCCCAAGGCATCTCGCGCCGCGCCGTCCTCCTCGGCGCGGCCGCCGTCGCCGCCACGGCGGGCCCGCTCGCCTCCGCCACCCAGGCGGCCGCCGCCGAGCGCGCCGCCCGGGCGGCCAAGACCCCGAAGGTCCTGGTCATCGGCCTGGACGGGGCGATGATCCGCCGGATCAAGGACGCGGACGCGCCGAACCTGGACGCGCTCATGGCGGCCGGTGTCACCGCGCCCTCCAGCATCTACACCAACCCGATGGCGCCGACCCTCTCCGGGCCCGGCTGGGCGACCCTCATCACGGGCGTGTGGCCGGACAAGCACAAGGTGGTCAACAACGAGTTCACCGGCAACGCCTTCGCCGCCTACCCCGACTTCCTGACCCGCATCGAGACCGCCAGGCCCGCCCTGAAGACGTACGCGGTCTGCTCCTGGAACCCGCTGACCGACCAGGTCTTCTCCGCCAAGGTCGACGAGCGGGTCTCCACCCCGTCCGCCGAGTACGACACGGGCACCACCTCGCGCGCCGTCGCCAAGGTGAAGACGGACGTCGACGCGGTCTTCGTGCACCTCGACAACGTCGACCACGCCGGGCACGACCACGGCAACGCCAGCCAGGAGTACCTGGACGCGCTGCACGGCGTCGACACCCAGGTCGGCCAGATCGTCGCCGCCGTCACGTCCCGTGCCACGTACGGCAACGAGGACTGGCTCATCATGATCACCGCCGACCACGGGCACACCGCGACCGGCGGCCACGGCGGCGACAGCTGGGACGAGCGCCAGACCTTCCTGATCGCCACCGGCGCCGGACTGCCCGCCGGAGTCACCCGGTACGACGTGAAGATGCCCGACGTCGCCGTCTCCGCCCTGCACCACCTGGGCGTCACGGTCAGCCCCTCCTGGAACCTCGACGGCCGCCCCGTCCAGCAGTCCGCCCCCGACGCCTTCGACGCCCTGCGCGGCTCCCTCCAGAAGCGCGTGGACGAGACCGGCATCGGCGCGGACGTCCTCGGCTTCACCCACGTCGCGCCCAGCGGCTGGTCGGTCGACAACACGAAGATGGGCACCGGCGGCATCACCGAGTGGCGCGGCTGGTCCTTCACCACCGACGAGTTCTGGACCAAGGCCGAGAAGGGCCAGCAGCGCGAGCTGAACGTCCGGGCCCGTAACGTCTTCGCGGTCTGCGACGGCGACGAGTGGACCGACAAGACCTTCACCGGCACCTTCGACTCGACGCTGGTCAGCCCGAAGTTCACGGTCACGCCCGGCCAGGCCGCCACCCTCAGCTACACGACGTACTACCGCCACGAGGCCCCGCAGAAGGCCGAGGTCCTGGTCGCGTACGGGAACGCGGCCCCGGTCGCGGTCAAGACGTACACCGCCGACACCTCCTCCCGCGTCGAGAAGCTCACCCTCCAGGTCCCGGCGGGCGCCACCACCGCCCAGGTCCGCTTCCGCTACACCGGCGGCAACAACTGGTACTGGACGATCGACGGCGTCACCATCACCGCTTAGTCATTAGGCTGGGGGCGTGCACAGGGTTGTGCGCGCCCCCTTGTCTGAGTGTGTGTACGTACGGCGGGAGTCCCCCCAGATGGCAGAGCGCAAGCCGATCGAGTCCTGGCTCACCGACATGGACGGAGTCCTCATCCACGAGGGCGTGCCGATCCCCGGCGCCGACGCCTTCATCAGGAAGCTCCGGGACACCGACAAGCCCTTCCTGGTGCTGACCAACAACTCCATCTACACCGCCCGCGACCTGCACGCCCGCCTGGCCCGGATGGGCCTGGACGTGCCGGTGGAGAACATCTGGACCTCCGCGCTGGCCACCGCCCAGTTCCTGGACGACCAGCGCCCCGGCGGCACCGCGTACGTCATCGGCGAGGCGGGCCTGACCACCGCCCTGCACGACATCGGGTACGTCCTCACCGACCACGAGCCCGACTACGTGGTCCTGGGCGAGACCCGGACGTACTCCTTCGAGGCGCTCACCAAGGCGATCCGCCTGATCAACGGCGGCGCCCGGTTCATCTGCACCAACCCCGACGAGACCGGCCCCTCCGCCGAGGGCCCGCTGCCCGCCACCGGCGCCGTCGCCGCCCTGATCACCAAGGCGACCGGCAAGAAGCCGTACTTCGCGGGCAAGCCCAACCCGCTGATGATGCGCACCGGCCTCAACGCCATCGGCGCGCACTCCGAGACCAGCGCCATGATCGGCGACCGGATGGACACCGACGTGCTGGCCGGTCTGGAGGCGGGCATGGAGACCTTCCTGGTCCTCACCGGGCTCACCGGCAAGGACGACATCGACCGGTACCCGTTCCGGCCCTCCACGGTCGTCGACTCGATCGCGGACCTGGTCGAGCGCATCTGAGCCACCCACCCGGGGCGCGGCTGAGCCGCCCACCCGGGCGTATATCACCCGCAGGGGCCCGTACGGCGCAGTGACAGGCCCCTGCGGATGCGGAATCACCCCGGCGCGTGGATCTTCTTGAAGTACCAGGAGGTTCACTATGCGCTCAGCACAGCTCACTCTGTGTGCGGGTGCGGTGCTCGCGGCGGTACTCGTCCCCGCGTCCACCGCCCTCGCCGCCGTGACGGACAACGAAGAGTCCCACGGCAGTGTCACCGTCACCCCGTCCACCATCGCGGCCGGCGGGGAGGTGGATCTGCGGGTCAGCGTGTGCGGCGGCAAGAAGGCCGTCGGCACCTCGGAGGCGTTCTCCTCACCCGCGTACTTCAACCCCGCGGCCGACGGCGGCCTCTTCGCCGAGGCCCGCATCCGCTCCGACGCCTCGGGCCGCGACTACAGCATCAACGTCAAGTGCGAGGACGGCCCCGGCTCCGCCAGCGGCAACGTCACCGTCGTGCACCGCAGGGTCGACCCGACCGCCCCGGTCCGCGCGGGCGGCGGCGGCACCGCCCTGGCCGCCGAGTCCGACGGCCCGGGCACCCCGCACACCCTCATCGGCCTCGGCCTCGCGGGCGCGGCGGCGATCGCCATCGCGGGCCGATCCGTACGCAAGCGCCGCGGCGGCTCGCACTGAGTCCAGCCCGGCGTCCGGAGCCGACACCTCCAGGGGAGTGACATGACCACCGACCAAGCCCCCGGCAAGGGCCGCGCGCTCACCGGCATCGCCTGGGCGGTGCTGCTCCTCGGACTGTGGCTGTGGGGCCGCGACCTCACCGACGGACCGGGCGGCAGCGCCGCCCCGACCACCGGTGACGTGGCCGCGGTGGGACGCCCACTGCTGCAGATCGAACTCCCCGAGGCGCACGAGCCGGTCACGGGCACCCGCCCGGCCCGCCTCGACATCCCCTCGCTGGGCATCACCGCCCCCGTCAGCGCCCGCGGGCTGGACGGGACGGGGGCGGTCGACCCGCCGCCGTACGAACAGCCCAAAGCGGTCGGCTGGTACGGGAACGGGGTGCGCCCGGGCGGCAGCGGCGTGGCGCTGATGGTGGGGCACGTCGACACGCAGAGCAAGCCCGCCGTCTTCTACGGGCTCAGCTCCGCCCGCCCCGGCGAGCAGGTCAAGGTCACCGGGGCGGACGGCTCCGTCGCCGAGTTCACGATCGACGACGTCCAGGTCTTCAGCCGGGACAAGTTCGACGCGAAGCGGGCGTACGGCCAGCACGAGGACGGCCGGGCCGAACTGCGGCTGATCACCTGCGGCGGCACCTACGACCACGAGGCCAAGCACTACACGGCCAACGTGGTCGTCTCGGCCTACTTGACGGGTGCCACGGACGCTCCGGCCAAGTCCTGAGCCGCAGCGGGGGAGTTGACCCCGGCCCTCGCCGCGGCCCGCAGCCCCAGCCCGCCGAACACCGCGGCGAACACGGCCCACAGCAGCACCTGCGACCCCAGCGACAGCACCCGGAAGTCCCACAACAGCGTTGCCGGTACGGGGACTTCGTCCGGGTTGCCCGGCAGCAGGAACAGCACCGCGAGCGTCACGGCGCCGGTCAGGAACACCACGCCGTGACGCAGCGGCTGCGGCCTGCCCGCCAGACGTACGTACAACTGCCGGGCCAGCAGCATGCCCAGGATGCCGATCACGACGGCCGCCAGCCACAACTGCTGCCGTTCGCCGACCGTGTTGGCGTCACCGACGCCGGGCGGGGCCGCCGGGTAGCGCAGCCCCGGCAGCAGGGCGACCGCGACGAACGCGGCGGCGCAGAACGCGAGGGCGCGCGGCCAGGCCCGTACGAGATATCCCGTACGGCGGTGGACCAGCGCGTAGGCGACGGCGAACAGCGCGCCCAGCGCCAGGCCCGCGACGATCGCCGTGACGACGAGGCCGAAGTGCTGCTGGCCGCGCGTGAAGAGCTCCTCGTGGTGCTCGGCGACCGCGCCGGCCGCCGCGTGCGCGTGCTCGGCCGCCTCCTCCTTCGCCGACCGGGCCTCTTCGAGGACGATCGCCCGGTCCATCACGGGTTCGGCGAGCAGCAGCGAGAACAGGCCCGTGACCAGGCCTGCGACCCCGCCCGCCGCGACGCCGCGGCCGAGCAGGGTGAGAGTGGGGTTGCTCATGGTGTGCGCGACCCCGATCAGTGGCACGGGGCACCGAAGAGGTGCCTGCCGTCGTGCGAGAACTCGTGCAGGTAGCTGCCGGTCGCGGAGATGATGTGGCCGTTGTCCATGAACACGGCGTACAGCGCGATCAGGGCGACGATCACCGCGGCGGCCAGGATCAGCAGATCCCGGGTGCGGGTGGTCGCCGACGCGAGGTCGGTGGCGGTCTGTGCGGACTGCGGGGCAGAGGCAGACATGACGGGGTGAGCCCTCCTTCTGGGGTTTCCACGCCCCAAGGCAGGAGAGGCGACGGTCCAGTTCCTGACTTCCGCACCCCGCGGGGGAGGTGCGGTCACAGTGGCGGGACCGTCCCGGAGTCGCACCGGAGTTCCTGATCGCCGTCGCCTCGACGTGTGAAGTTGTCCTCCGGAGAGTCCCAGTCTGGCAGTGCACTGTCAATGGGCGTCCGGTGTGAGGGAAACCCCAGGTGGGCGGCGAGGCGGGAGGGCACCTGGCCCGGCCGACTGCTCGCTCCCCCCGGAGCTGTCGGCCGGGCTGGTCCTCGACCGCGCGCGCACGAACTGCGGGAGAAGCCCGGCGCCGTCGCGGGAGGTTCTGTGGAAGAGCCAACTCGGATTCACGGGCCGGGGGCTGGGGCCGCTCTCCTACTGTAGAGCGGTCAAGCCCCGTTCTCCAGAGGGTAATTGACGCAAAGTCACAGCAAAGTCGCTGCGCGTGTCCCGGGGAGGGGTCGCCGCTGCCCCGGCGTACCCCTCACGCGTCGCCCCGCACCTGCGCCGAGTCCAGCTTCCCCACCACGATGTCCAGCGCCACCTCCGACAGCTGCCGGTCCTCCCGGCGCGCGTACGCCCGCAGCGACTCGAACGCCTCGTCCACCGAGACCGTCCACCGCTCGGCGAGCATGCCCTTCGCCTGCTCCAGCCGCACCCGGCTGGTCAGCGCCGACTGGAGCTGCCCGGCCACCAGCTCCGACTGCCGTACGGTGCGCTGCTGGAGGATGCCGATGGTCGCCGCGTCCGCCAGCGCCTGGGCGAGCGCGACCTCGCCCGGCGGCAGGCTGAGACGCGGGGTGTGGGTGAACAGGTTCAGCGCCCCGATCACCGTCTCGCGCAGCCGCAGCGGGATCGCGTACGTGGAGCGGAAACCGTACTCCCGGGCGCGCGGGGCGAACACCGGCCAGCGCAGCAGGGTCTCCGTGCTGTCCAGGGACACCGGCATGACCGTGCTGCGGCTGCGGTAGCACTCCAGACAGGGGCCCTCCTGGTGCTGGATCTCCAACAGTTCCAGCAGCCAGGCGCGCTCGTCGGAGGAGGCCGCGGTCTGGAGCTCGCCGTGCGGCGTCGCCAGCATCAGCCCGGCCGCCGAGACGTCCAGGAGTTCCACGCAGCGGGCGGCCAGCCGCTGCAGGAAGTCGATCACGTCGAAGTCGTCGACCAGGGTGTCGGCGAGTTCGACGAAGGCCGCCGCGATTTTCTGCTCGCGCACGCTGCTGTCCATGCCTCGTCACCCACATCTGTCGTGCTGCCGGGTGGGGGCGCCGGAGCGCTTCCCCTTCGTCATCGTGCCGTGCCCTGTCCGTCGCCGTCCCGCAGAGCGCCTTCGGGGGTGAAAACCAGCCGCCGCGCCACCACGTCCCGGGCCACGTCCAGGATGGGCTCGTCGGCGGCGTACGCGTAGGCCCGCAGCCGGACCAGGGCGGCGGCGGGCGGCACCCCGAGCCGCACCGCGATCATCCCGGTGGCCTGGTGGACCTCGGCCCGGTAGAGCGTGGCGTCCCGGGTCTGCCGGGGGGTGGGCGGGTCCGGCGGCCCCTCGTCCGAGCCCTCGCCCAGCAGGGTCAGCGTGAGCGTGTCACTGAGGACCAGGGCGTCCCGCAGCTCCAGCGGGCTCAGGCTGCCCGCGGCCGCCCGGTGCAGGGTCAGCGCCCCCAGCCGGATCGCGCCGATCTGCAAGGGCAGCGCGAACACCGCCCGCACCCCCAGCTCCGCCACCGCGGGCAGGAACGCGGGCCAGCGCTCCTGCGGCACCAGCTCCAGGTCCCCGTCCAGCACGAGCGCGCCGGTGGTGTGCACCTCCAGGGTGGGTCCCTCGCCGAGGGTGAACTGGAGGTCCTCCAGCGCGGCACTGGCCGGGCCGGAGAAGCACACGGGCTCGGGGGAGGAGACCGGGCCGCCGGAGAGACTGACCGCGAGGCCGTCCACGCCGAGGGCGTCGGCACAGCGCCGGGCGAAGGACTCGTCGAGCCCGGCGGTGCGTCGGACCGCGAGCTCGTGGAGCAGGGCGGTCATGCGGGTGCTGACGACGCCCTCCCTCCGAGGAGTCCCGATCCGCTGCGTCGCGATTCCCCGCAGCCGCCCCAGGCTAGTGCCTGCGGTGCAAAGGAGCAGGTTGAACGCGGTGCAACAGCTACCCCACGAACGGGAACGCACGCGGTGGGGCGCACGTTCCCTATGGAAGGATGGGATTCGACCGGCTGTGTCCGGGCAGGGGCGGCTGGGGGGCTGCCTCGGGAACTTCTTTCATCTTCGAGACAGTCAGTCACTTTGAGACGTTCAGTCATATCGAGCAGTCACTTCGAGACGGTCAGTCCTCGGCAGGCGCCCAAGGGGGAGTCGATGTACGGCAGTTACAACGGACGTGTGCGAGCACTCGGGGCGGTGGCGGTGGGGGCCGCGCTGCTCCTGACGGGCTGCACCTCGGACGGCGGCGACGACGCCGGGGGCACGGGAGGCAAGGCCCCGGTCACGCAGCTCCCCAAGGGCGACGACCCGTACTGGGTCAATCCGGACGCCAAGGCCGCCAAGGCGCTCGCCGAGGAGAGCGACCCGGCGAAGCAGGAACTGATCAAGAAGATCGCCCAGCAGCCGGCCGGCGAGTGGCTGATCCCGGAGAATGCCAAGGCGCAGGCCAAGGGCTTCACCGAGGCCGCCTCCCAGGCCGACCGCGAGGCCATCCTCGTGCTCTACAACATCCCGCACCGTGACTGCGGCCAGTACTCCGGCGGCGGCGCCGCCGACGGCGACGCCTACCGGAAGTTCGTCAAGGAGGTCGCCGAGGGCATCGGCGACCGCCCGGCCACCGTCATCCTGGAGCCGGACGCCGTCCTGCACATGGTCGACACCTGCACGCCGGAGAAGTTCCACGAGGAGCGCTACGACCTCCTCAAGGGCGCCATCAAGACCCTCAAGCAGCAGCCGAAGACCAAGGTCTACCTGGACGCGGGCAACGCGGGCTGGGGCAAGCCGGACCAGATCTTCGAGCCGCTGAAGTGGTCGGGCATCGACCAGGCCGACGGCTTCTCGGTGAACGTCTCCAACTACTACTCCACCGAGGCCAGCAAGAAGTACGGCAAGGAGCTGTCGGCGAAGGTGGGCAACAAGCCCTTCGTCATCGACACCAGCCGCAACGGCAACGGCCCGTACACCAAGGGCAAGGCGGAGGAGCGCTGGTGCAACCCGCCCGGCCGCGCGCTGGGCGAGTCCCCCACCACCGACACCGGCGACCCGCAGGTGCACGCACTGCTGTGGATCAAGCGCCCCGGCGAGTCCGACGGCACCTGCAAGGGCGGCCCGCAGGCCGGCCGCTGGTTCGCGGACTACGCGCTGGGCCTGGCGAAGAACGCGAAGTAGATCCCGTACACCACAGATCCCGTACGACAACGCAGTAAGGGGCGCCCTCCAGGGAGGGCGCCCCTTACTCATACCTGCGTGCTGCCTACTGGACGTCCACCCAGACCGCCTCGGACGGCGTGCCCTGGTCGTCGGTCACGAAGAGCATGTAGTACCCGGAGGGCACCAGCGCGCGGTTCTTCGGGACGGTGACGGTGATGCCGTCGGCCGTCTTCTTGAACTCCAGCGAGATGGACCGCTGGTCCATGTCGGTCATGTGCGTCACCGTGCTCGGCCGCATCAGCTTCGCCGTCTTGATCGACGACGCGTGCTGCGAGGTGAAGGTGCCGGTGCCGCCCCGCTTGAGCTCCTTGGGGCCGTCGTTCAGCTTCGGCCGCGAGTCCCGGTAGAGGTAGGGCGGGGTGTAGATCTCGATGCGCTGTTCGAAGACGCCCGGCCGGGTGTTGGCCTTGTCCGAGAACAGGGAGTCCGAGCCCGCGCTCATCACGCGGCCGTCGGGCAGCAGCACCGTGCTGGAGTGGTAGTTGCGGCCCACGTTCGGGTCGGCGACCTGCTTGAACTTGTTCGTCTTCGGGTCGTAGATGCGCGCCTCCTTGATGTTGGAGTCGCTGCGACCGCGGTAGTCCTCGGAGCCGCCGGACACCAGCACGGTGTCGTCGGGCAGCAGGGACGCGCTCGGGTAGCGGGTGCCCTTGGCCAGCGAGGGGCCGTCCTTGAAGGTCGGGTTCGCCTCGGAGGCGTCGACCAGGCGGGTCTTCTCGCTGGACTTCTCCGACTCGCCGACCCCGCCGCCGCCGATGACCATGAACTTCTGGGCCTGCGCCGGGGGCAGCATGACCGAGGCCGAGGTCTCCAGCTGGTCCGGGTCGCTCATGCCCGGGACCTTCTTGAAGCTGTTGTCGGACAGGTCCCAGATACCGGGGTCGCGGCCGACGTCGGCGGGACCGTATCCGGCGTTGGAGCCCGTGTAGAGCAGCTTGCCGGTGTTGAGCAGGAAGAGCGAGGGGTACGTCGGCAGCCGCCGCTCGAAGCCCGTGTACTTCCAGGCCTTCGTCTTCGGGTCGTAGATCTCGTCCTTGCCCGGGACGATCTGGCCGATGTCGTCCAGGCCGGAGGTCGCCAGGACCTTGCCGTCCTTGAGCGTGGTGAGCGAGGGGTACCAGCGGGCCTCGTTCATCGGGTCGACGGCGACGTACTTCTCCGCCACCGGGTCGAACTCGTACGCCTCGCGGATGCCCTGGAAGTCCTTCTTGTCCAGGGCCAGCTTCTCGGCGACGCCATAGGTGTTC
This sequence comes from Streptomyces sp. NPDC087440, assembly GCF_044744005.1. Taxonomy (NCBI): domain Bacteria; kingdom Bacillati; phylum Actinomycetota; class Actinomycetes; order Kitasatosporales; family Streptomycetaceae; genus Streptomyces; species Streptomyces sp. NPDC087440. The sequence continues at coordinate 196,664 of NZ_JBIUXN010000008.1, forward strand.
TGGGCGTTCTTGCCGGTCAGCGAGGGGATGGCGTAGTTGTCCTGGGTGCCGGTCTCGTACTGCTTGCCGGACTGCTGCGCCTCGACGTAGGTGCGTCCCAGGCCCGCCTCCGTGCGCAGGAACTTGCCCTTGTTGGGCCCGGTCGTGGCGAAGACCTTCTTGGCCTTCTCCACCAGCACCGGGTCCTTGGACACGAAGGTCTTGCCGCTCTTCTTGCCCTTGAAGACCGTCCCGGCGGGCAGGGTTATCGGCTTGTCCGGGTTCTCGTTGTGCACCACCATCAGGCCGCCGGCCTTGGTGACGTCACCGTCGAGCTTCTCGTACCGCTTGGTGCCGCCCGCGACGAGCAGCTTGCCGTCGCCGAGCTGCGTGTGCCCCGAGCAGAACATGTCCTTCGGGGTCGGGATCATCTTGTACGTGTTGGCCTTGGGGTCCCACAGAACCGACTCGAACTTGCCCGCGTCGAAGTTCTTCTGGTTGTTGCCGGAACCCGCGATCAGCAGGACCTTGCCGGTGTGCAGCAGGGCCGAGTGGATCGTGTTGATCTTCTTGTCGGTGGGGACGTCGAGGAAGTCCCACTTGCCGTTCTCCGCCTTGTACTCCTGGCGGTTGATCTTGTACTCGTGGTACTGCTCCGAACCGAAGCGGTACAGCGCGGGCCCGTTGAACGCCGCCACGGCGACGACCACGGCCGCCGTGATGGAGAGGCGCTTGGCCCGGCGGCTCGGACGGAAACTCATGTGTTACGTCCCCCAAGGGAGTGGATCTGCATGGTCTGGTCGGCCGGGGCCCAGCTCGGCCGCTGCTGCGGGGCGTGACCGCCGTCGCCGTGCTGACCGGGGACCGGGTACTGGCCCTGGTTCTGGCCGGGGAAGGCCTGCTGCTGGCCGTACTCCGGGGTTTCGCCCGCGGAGCCGGGGCCCTGCTGCGGGCCGGGCCTGCCGTTCTTCTTCTCGGATCGCATGCCGACCCGCCAGGCGATGATCGGCGCCGCCGTGATGAGTGCGGCGAGCGACGCCCAGGTGACCATCGCCGGGTGCGAGTGGCCGCGCCAGTACGAGATGCCGATGGAGCCCGCGAAGATCACGATGAAGAACAGGTGGATGCGGAAGGTGCCGAAGAGGGTGTCGGGGCTCGCCGACTCGCCCTTGGGCGTCACCACGAAGCTGGACTTGCGGCGCAGCACGGAGTCCATGAGCGCACGGGCGTACAGCGGGGCGGACATCGCGGACATCGCCATACCGGCCAGACCGCCGGAGCCCTCGGGCTCGTGCGGGGAGACGTTGTGGCGGCGGTTCCAGATGTACAGGCCGATCTGGAGCGCGGAGGCGTTGCCGTACAGCATCATCCAGATGACCGGGTCGATCTGGACACCCGAGGCGCCCATGCCCAGGAACAGCGCACAGGAGAGTGCGGCCAGGATCCAGTTCATGGCGGACATCGGGTAGAAGATGATCATCATCGTGTAGTTGAAGAGCTTGCCGGGGGGCAGCGTGCCCCAGCCCTTCCAGTACTGCTTGAGGATCGTCTCGTAGGTACCGCGCGACCAGCGGAGCTGCTGGGTGAAGAAGTCGGTCCAGGCGGACGGGCCCTCACCGACGGCCAGCACGTCCGGGGTGTAGACCGAGCGCCACTTCTTGCCCGTCGCCGGGTTCTTGGCGCGGTGGATCTCGAAGCCGGTGGCCATGTCCTCGGTGATCGAGTCGTACAGACCGCCGATCTGCTTCAGCGCCTTGATGCGTACGGCGTTGGACGTACCCACGAACATGGGGGCGCCGTAGCGGTTGCCCGCGCGCTGGATCAGGGCGTGGAAGAGGAACTGCTGCGACTCGGCGGCCTTGGTGACGAAGGAGTCGTAGTTGCCGTAGACCTGCGGGCCGATGACGAAGCCGACGTTCGGGTCGCGGAAGTAGCCGAGCATGCGCTCCAGGTAGTTCGGGAGCGGGATGTGGTCGGTGTCGACCGAGGCGAAGTAGTCGTAGTCGTCGCCGTGCGCGTCCAGCCAGGCGTTGTAGTTGCCGTGCTTGGTCTTCGCGCGGTGCGGACCCTTCTTCTGGTTCCACTTCTCGACGCCCTTGCGGGAGAAGTGGTGCACGCCCAGACGGGCGCAGACGGCCTTGACCTCGGGGTCGTCGCCCTCGTCGAGCAGCCAGATGTGCAGCAGACCCCGGTGGCGGATCTTGACGGCCGCCTCCAGGGTCTTGGTGACCATTTCGAGCGGCTCCTTGCCGGGCACGAAGGAGGTCATGAAGGCGACCCGGGTGCCGGACTCGGGGACGACCGGGATCGGGTCACGGGCGACGAGGGTCGCGTGCGCGTTGGAGATGACGTTCATCGTGCGGAAGAGCTCGATGAGGCCGATCGACACGAGCATGACGATGTCGAGGATGGGCAGCAGGTCGTCCTGCAGGTTCGGGTCGCGAACCGTCCAGTGGCCCGGCTGCATCAGCCAGATGAAGAGACCGAGCGAGAGCAGCGGGGCCGCGCCGAGGAGGAGCGCGGCGCGGATGCGGTGCGGCTCCTGGGAGATCAGCGAGCGGTACTGGACCTTGTACGGCTTGGCGGGGTCCGGCTGGGTCAGCGGACCGGCCAGCCGGCTGTAGTGCTCGTAGTCGTACCTGGGCAGCGCCTTCTGCTGTCGGCGACCCTGTCCGCCCGGCGGCGGCGGCGGAACCCGCAGCTGCGTCGTCTGGGTGGGGTCGTGGGTAGGGTCGTGGTACTGCCCGGCGCCGCTCGGCGTCGACGTCATGAGTCATCCCCCCGCACGCAAGGCTGGCTGCGTGAGTTCGTAGGTCTCTTCGCTCGCTGGCGGTCCCCCTCGACCGTCCCGAACGCATCCATGGGCAGGCCGCCATCACCACAGACACAGGACGACAACCTTCCGGTTGCATGATGCCCGCCCCGACATCGATCAGTGAAAGGGGCCCCACCCCGTGGGGCGCTGACGCACCCCGCACGGCCCGGCCGTCCCCTCGTCGGCCGTCCGAGCCTCAACTCGTCGAACCGTCCGCCCCATTGGAGCCACTGGCTCCAGGATAGATTCCCCGACTCTTCATGTGATCGCAAGGGTCGCCGATCGCAGGGTCGCCGGGACCCGGGGCGGTTCCGGGGAGGGCCCGGACCCGTGGGAATGACCGAGACCCTCCCACCGGTGGTGGGAGGGTCTCGGTTGCGCGTGCGCCGCCAGGGACTCGAACCCCGGACCCGCTGATTAAGAGTCAGCTGCTCTAACCAACTGAGCTAGCGGCGCCTGCTGACATCGAGAACTCTACCGGATGTTCGAGAGTGGTTTGAACCGACGAGTGACCGAGATGTCTGTCTTCAAATATTTCACTCCGTCAAGATGCGGTATGTCCGGGCAGTTGGGACACTCGGCGTGTGATCCAGTTCGAGGAGATTCAGCCCGCCGCCGACTGTCCCTGTGCCGGATGCGCCGCCCGGAGGCGGGAGCGCCGGGCGGGCGGCCCCGGCGTACGTGACGCGGGTCACACCGCACGGACCGCCCTGGTGCTCGTCACCGCGGCCGGGGCGGTCCTGGGCGGCGGGGGAGCGGCGGGGGCGACGGAGGGCACTGCCGGGGAGCGGATGCCGGGGGCCGGGGAGTACCACGACCACAGCGCGCACCATGCGGAGGAGAAGCGGGCGCAGGAGGCGGAGCAGAGGAAGGGGGGCCGGGAGGAGCTGGACGTACCGGTTCCGCAGGGGCGGACCGCACCCCTGCACGGCGGCTCCGCCTCCGGTGCGGCCTCCGGTACGGGTCCGGGCTCGCCCGGCGCACAGGGCGCGGCGACCGGTGCGGCAGGCACCCCCGGCACCCCGGGCGCCCCCGGGGCTTCCGGCGCGCCCGGTGTCGCCGCCGCGCCGAAGCTGAAGCCCGCCACTCGGGCCCAGATCATCAAGCGCGCCCAGACCTGGGTGGCGGCCGGGGTCCCGTACAGCATGGAGAAGTACTGGCGCGACGGATACCGGCAGGACTGCTCCGGCTACGTCTCGATGGCCTGGGGGCTGACCGGCAACGAGTGGACCGGCAGCCTCGCCGATTACGGGGTGCGGGTGCCGCGGGACCAGCTCCAGCCCGGCGACATCCTCCTCTTCCACAACGCCGACGACCCGCACGACGGCTCCCACGTGACGATCTTCGGCGGCTGGACCGACTACACCCACGGCCACTACCTGGCGTACGAGCAGACCCGCCCCCAGACCCGCCACCAGGCCACCCCGCTCGGCTACTGGAACAACGCCGACCGCTATCTGGCCTACCGCTACAAGGGCCTCGTCGGCGGCGCCCAGGTGCAGGGCGCCCCCGGCGCCCCCGTCTACCCCGGCGCGCGGCACTTCCGGCCGGGCCAGTCCAACGCGTACGTCAAACAGCTCGGGGTGCGACTGACGGAGCGGGGCTTCGGCCACCACTACACGGTGGGGCCCGGACCCCGCTGGGGCGAGGCCGACCGGCGCAACGTCGAGGCGTTCCAGCGGGCGCAGGGCTGGCGGGGCGCGGCGGCGGACGGCTACCCGGGACCGGAGACGTGGCGGCGGCTGTTCGCCACGGGGGCGACGACGGAGGGTGCGGGCCGATGAGCGAAGCCACGGGCAGGATGAGCGAAGCCACGGGCAAGGGGACGGGGGCGGTCGGTGCCGCGAGCCGTCACCCGGTGATCAGGAACGAGGCCACCACCGAGATCCCGGTGCACCTGCTCTTCCGCGACGAGGCGGGGGACACGGGGGAGACCCCGGTGACCCCGGTGGCCCCGGGCGCGACCGTCGTCGGACGGCGGCAGGGCACCGGCGAGCAGCGCCGGGTGAGCGGGCCCGGGTCGCGGGCCGCCCGGGCGGCGGACCGGACGCCGGCGGAACGGCCGGGACCTGCGGGCCCCGGCTGGGCGGCGGTCGGCGTGGGGCTGGCGGCGGCGGCCGGCTGTGCCGCGCTGCTGTGGTGGGTGGGGCTGGCCCCGGGGCCGGTGCGGGTGGCGCTCGGGCTGCCCCCGCGCACGTACGACGGGATGGGCGTCGGGGACTGGGGGGCCCTGTTCGCGCTGGCCGCGGTGGGGCTGTGCGCGGTCGGCGGGCTGACGCGGGGGAAGGAGGGGCACGCGCTGGTGCTCACCCTCTTCGGGGCGTACCGGGGGAGCGTGCGGCGGACGGGGCTGGTGTGGCTGAGCCCGCTGCTGGTGCGCCGCCGGGTGGACGTCACGCTCAAGCACTGGCGCAGCGAGCCGCTGCCGGTCGCCGACCGGGGCGGCATTCCGCTGCGGGTCGTCGTGCTGGTGGTGTGGCGGGTGGCGGACACCGCGCGGGCCACCCTCGGGGTGTCCGACCACGCCGGGCATCTGCGCGGGCAGGTCGAGGCGGGGCTGGCCCGGGTGTTCTCGCAGCTGCCCGCCGACGCGCTCGGGGCCGGGGGGAGCGGCGAGGGGCGGACGGTGCGGGACGCGGCGGCGGTCGGGGACGCGCTCACCCGGCAGGTGGCGGCGCGGGCGGCGGCGGCCGGGATCGAGGTGTTCTCGGTGCAGCCGCTGCGGGTGGAGTACGCGCCGGAGGTGGCCGGGGCGATGCGCCGCAGGAGGTTCGCGGCGCTGGACGCGGCGGACCGGGAGCGGGCGCTCACGACGGCGGTGGACGCGGTGGAGGACACGGTGCGCAGGCTCACCGTGCGCGGGCTCGTGGGGGAGCTCGACGACTACGAACGGCGTTCCTTGGTCAGGGAGTTGACTGTCGCGTACCTCGGGGGGAGGTAGCACAGGGAGGATGAATTCCGGGCGAATTTCCTTAAGTCTTCTTGACTTCCGGCATTGGTCTGGACATGTCCAACTGCCGTCCCTACATTGGGCCTTGGTCTAGACCGCAGTCCCCGTTTCGCCACGCGCGCGTGTCCGTACATCCCCAGTACAGCTCACCGGAACTCCCCCACGTTCTCCTGGAGCGACCATGCGTAAAAGGGCACTGAGTGCTGCCGTCGTAGGACTCGCCGTCGCGGGCAGCGCCATGCTGGCCACCAGCAGCGCCAACAGCCACGGGTACACCGACTCACCCATCAGCCGGCAGAAACTCTGCAACAACGGCACCGTGAAGAACTGCGGCTCCATCCAGTGGGAACCGCAGAGCGTCGAGGGCCCCAAGGGCTTCCCGGCGGCAGGCCCGGCCGACGGCCGGATATGTGCGGGCGGCAACAGCCAGTTCGCACAGCTCGACGACCCGAGGGCCGGCGCCTGGCCCGCCACCAAGGTCACCGGCGGGCAGGGCTACTCCTTCCGCTGGCAGTTCACGGCGCGGCACGCCACGTCGGACTTCCGGTACTACATCACCAAGCAGGGCTGGGACCCGAGCAAGCCGCTCACCCGGGCCTCGCTCGACCCGCAGCCGTTCCTGAACGTGCCGTACGGCGGCAAGCAGCCGCCCGCGACACTGACCCACCAGGGAACGATCCCCGGCGGCAAGTCGGGCCGCCACATCGTGCTCGCGGTGTGGAACGTGGCGGACACCGCGAACGCGTTCTACGCGTGCTCGGACGTGCAGTTCTGAGCGCACCCCGTTGAAGGCGTCCGTGTGGGCCGTCCCCGGTGCGAACCGGGGGCGGCCCACGCCGTACGGGTGAATTCCGGGGCGAAGGGCTGCGAAGGGGCGTGTTTCCAGGGCTGGATGCGTACGGGAATCCAAAGCTGAATCCCGTTCACGTTCTGCTGCTCGTGCTGTGCGCCCGCTCGCCCTGTCCCGTCCCGGAGGTACGTCGTGAGATCCGTTCGCCGTCTGGCCGTCGCCCTTGCCGCACTCGGAGCCCTGGGGGCGGCCGCCCTCCCCGCCTCCGCGCAGGCGGCCGACGCGCCGCAGCGGCAGTACCGGGAGTACGTGGCGCTCGGGGACTCCTGGTCCGCCGACGTGACGATCCTCGGCATCGACGCGCGGCACGCGCCCAGCGGCTGCGCGCAGAGCAGCTGGAACTACCCCAAGCAGGTCGCCGCCACGCTCGGCGTTTCCGTGTTCCGGGACGCCACCTGCGGGGCCGCCACCACCGAGCACCTCACCGCCGAGCAGGACGTCAACGTCTTCCCGCTCATCGCCACCGGGGTGAACTCGCCCCAGTTCGACCGGCTGACCCCCGACACCGACCTGGTCACCCTCGGCATCGGCGGCAACGACGCCGGACTCGCCGGGGCCGTCACCGGATGCATCAACCTGCTGCCCCACCCGGTGGGCCGGTCCTGTGTGCGGGACTGGACCGCCGAGGACGGCTCCGACCTGATGTCCGCGCAGATCGCGACGGTCGGGCCGAAGGTGCGGGCGGCCGTCGAAGGCATCAGGAAGCGTTCCCCCAAGGCGCGCGTCCTGCTCGTCGACTACATGGCCGGAGCGGTGCCCGACCGGGGCTGTTACCCGTACGTCCAGATCTGGAACCAGGACCTGATGTGGTTCGGGGCGCGGCTCAAGGAGCTGAACGGGGTGCTGGCGAAGGCGGCGGCGGACACCGGGGCCGAACTGGTCGACACCTACTCCGGGTCGACGGGGCACGACGTGTGCCAGCCGTCCGGCACGAAGTGGGTGGAGGGCGTCCTGCCCCTCTCCACCAACCCCCCGGGCCTGGCCGTCCCCTTCCACCCCAACCGGCTCGGCGCCGACCACCAGGCCCGCACGGTCCTGGCCACGATCCGCTCCCACTGACCGCCCCCTCCCGTTTCGGCCAGACCCCGGCCCGTACGTTGCCGGGGTCTCAACCACCGTTGCCGACACGTGAATTGTGGGCAGGGATGGGCCCGTCCCGCGTCCCCACCCCGTTCCCTGGTGGGGTCCGTGCCCCCGAGTCCCCCCGGAGTCCACCGTGCCCTCCCTGCCCCGCCGCACCTTCCTGCAAGCCGCCACCGTCACTGTCGGAGCCGTCGCCGTGGGAGGTGCCGGGGCCGCCGGGAGCGCCCCGGCCGCCGCCGCCGCGCCCCGGGCCCTGCATCTCACCGCCGCCACCAACGGCTCCGCCACCGCCCACCGGGGTCACTTCGTCGCCGAGGTCCAGAACGTCCTGTGGTCCTTCCGGGCCGACGGCAGAGCAGCCAAGGCCCTCACCCCGCCCGACCTCGAACCCTCCCGCCCCGTCCTGTCGCCCGACGGCCGCCGCATCGCCGTCTCCGCCTACCGGGGCGGCCACTTCCACCTCTGGGTGCTGGACGCCGACGGCGGCGGGCTGCGCGCCCTCACCGACGGGCCGTGGGACGACCGGGGGCCCGTCTGGTCGCCGGACGGCACCCGGCTCGCCTTCTCCTCCGAGCGCGGCGGCGACCCGGTCCAGGGCAGCCCGTACCGGATCTGGACCGTCGAGGTCGCCAGCGGGAAGCTGCGGCAGGTCACCGGCCTGGCCGGGCAGAACGGGCCGCACCAGGACAAGCCCTGGGAGGACTTCGACCCCGCGTGGGGCGGCGACGGCTCCCGGGTGCTGTTCGTGCGCGGCGCCGTCGACGGGGCCGCACTCCAGGCCCGTACGGTCGCCGCCGTCCCCGCGACGGGCGACGGCCCGGTCGAGGTCGTGCACGCCGAGCCGGACACCGCCCCGCCCGGCGGACTCCAGACCCCCGCCGTCTCCCCGGGCGGCCGCACCGCCTGGCTGCGCACCACCGCGACCGGCGCCACCGCCCGCTTCCAGCCCGTCGCGCTCGTCGTCGACGGCAAGCAGGTTCCGGTCGAGGGCTCGCTCGCCGTCGTGCCGCCCCGCTGGCTGGACGAGGAGCGGCTGCTGGTCACGCTCGACGGGCAGTTCCAGATCCTGCGGCCGCACCGCGCGCCCACCGGGGAGAAGGTGCCGTTCAACGCGACACTGCCGGTCGAGCGGCCCGCGTACCGGGTGAAGAGGTACGCCTTCGAGCCGCGCGGCACCCGGCGCGTGCGCGGCATCCAGCAGCCGGTGCTCGCCCCCGACGGGAAGTCCTTCGCCTTCGTCGCCCTCAACTCCCTGTGGGTGCAGCCCACGTCGGGGCGCGGCGCCCGGCCGAAGCGGCTGGTGGAGGCGCGGCCGAGCGTCTATCTGCAAGGCCCGTCCTTCAGCCGCGACGGACGGTGGCTGCTGTACGTCGACGACCGCGACGGGCTCAACGCGGTGCGCAGGATCGAACTCGCCACGGGCAAGGACGAGTTGCTGGCCGCAGGCGGCCGCACCCACCCCGCGCTCTCGCCGGACGGCAAGCGGCTGGCCGCCCTCGACATGGCGGGAGGCCTGGTCGTACGGGATCTGGCGGCCGGGACCGAGAAGGTCGTCGCCGCCCCGCTCGGCGGGGGCGGGCTGCCCGGGCCGCCCAGCTGGTCGCCGGACGGCCGCTACGTCGCCTACGCGGACCGCAACCGGCTCAACTACCGCTTCCGGGAGGGCTACAACCTGATCCGGGTGGTGGAGGTCGCGACGGGCGCCTCCCGGCTGCACCCCGTCGCCCGCTTCGGCTCGCTCTCCGACCGGTACGCCTCCGGGCCCGCCTGGTCGCACGACGGCACGTGGCTCGCCGTGGTCAGCGAGTCCGCGCTGTGGGTGCTGCCGGTGCGGGCGGACGGCACCCCGGCGGGGGAGGCGCGCCAAGTCTCCGACGCCGGTGCGGACCACCCGAGTTGGGCCGCCGACTCGCGCACCCTGCTCTACCTCGCCGAGGGGAAGGTGCGGCTCACCACCCGGGGGGCGAAGGGCGAGGGGCGCGAGATCCCGGTCCGGCTCGACTACCGCAGCTCCGCGCCCGCCGACGTCGTCGTGCACGCCGGACGGCTCTGGGACGGCACCGCCACCGACGGGCGGCTGCGCACCGACGTCGACATCCTCATCCGCGACGGCCGGATCACCGCGATCGAACCGCACCGGGAGGGCCGCCCGGCGGGCCGCTTCGTCGACGCGTCCCGGCAGACCGTCCTGCCGGGCCTGTGGGACGCGCACACCCACCCCTGGCAGTACACGTACGGGGCACGGCAGACCGCCGTCTCGCTGGCGTACGGCATCACCACCACCGTGTCCCTGGCCGGGTTCTCCTACGAACAGGCCAGGCTGCGGGAGGACATCGTCGCCGGACGCCTCAACGGGCCGCGCCTGCTCACCACCGGCGAACTCCTCGACGGCTCGCGGGTCGCCTACAGCATGGGCCGCGCCCACCGCACCGACGCCGGACTGCGCCGCTCGCTGGCCCGGGGCGCCGCACTGGACTGGGACTTCGTGAAGACGTACGTACGGTCCCCGCTGACCCACATGCGCAAGGCGGCCCGCTTCGGGCACGAGGAACTGGGCGTGCTGTCCGGCTCCCACCTGGTCTCGCAGGGCGTGCAGAGCGGCGAGGACCTGACCAGCCACCTCATCGCCACCGAACGCGCCGAGCAGGGGCACGGGGCGACGAGCGAGGGCTTCACGTACGCGGACACGGTCGCCGCCTACACCGAGGGCGGGCTGAAGCTCCTCGCCACCCCCTTCGTCGCCTCCCCGCTCCTCGGGGACTTCCCCGAACTGGCCGACGACGTGCGGGTCACCGCGATGATGCCGCCGTGGGACGCGGCTGCGGTCCGGGCGACCGCGGCCAAACGCCCCACCGACACCGAACGCCTCGCGCTGCGGCGGGAGCTGGCGACGTACCGGGGGCTCGTGGACGCGGGCGGGCGGATGGCGATCGGCACCGACACCCCCATCATGACCGTCGGCCTTGCCCTGCACGTGGTGCTGCGGGCGCTGGTACGGGGCGGCTTCACGGCGGCGGAGGCGCTGCGGACGGTCACCAGGACCCCGGCCGAGCTCTTCGGGGCGGACGGCGACCTGGGCACGGTCGAGGTGGGCAAGCTGGGCGACCTGACCATCGTGGAGGGCAACCCGCTGGCCGACTTCGACGACCTGGTGCGGGTGCGGGCGACGGTGGTGGGCGGCCGCGTCCACGAGACGGCGGAGCTGGGGGCGGCCTACGCGGGCCGGGGCGTCGCGGCCTCCGCACGGCGGGCGGACGCGGACCCCTGGCACGCGGTCCGCGACCAGATGCAGGAGGGCGGCTGCTGCTGACCCGGACGCCCGGGGGCGGCGGCGGCCGACCCCGGCTCCACCGGTGCTGGAGCCGGGGGCGGCAGCGTGGCGGCGGAGAGCCTCGAACGCCGGTGCACGAGCGCCGGTGGCGGGGCGTCCGCAGGAGACCGTCAGCAGAAGGGGAGTCACCGTCATGTCAGAGGCCGTCGCAGAGGTGGTCGCAGCAGCCGACAGCCGGGTCACCGGAGATCTCTACGCCGAGGTGCAGACCTTCTACGCCCGGCAGATGCGCCGGGTGGACGCCCTGGACATCGAGGGTTTCGCCGCCACCTTCACCGAGGACGGCAGCGTCGTCCACGCGGGCGGCGACCGGCAGTCCGGACAGGCCGAGATGATCGCCGGAATGCGGGCCAACCTGCCGCGCTACCAGGGCATCGCGGTCCGGCACTGGTTCGGCCACCTCCTGATCGAGGTGGACGCCGACGACCCGGACACGGTGCGGGTGTCGTACTACACGCTGGTGACGCTCACCGACGCCGAGGGAAAGGTGTCCTTCCAGCCGACGTTCACCGTGGACGACGTCCTGGTGCGCAGGGAGGGCCGCCTGTTGACCCGGGAGCGCGTCATCCACCGGGACCGGCCCGCCGCCGTCTGAGACACGCAACCGCCGAAGGGGCCCCGGAGAGATCCTCCGGGGCCCCTTCGGCGTCGGCCGTGCGGGGTCAGGCACGGCAGGTGGGCAGGCCGCCGTGGTAGGCGCACATCTGGGTGAACGGGCCGGCGACGTCCAGGCGTTCGCCCGGGCGTCCGCCCCCGGCCTCCGCGTACGCGCGGTGCAGGTTGCCGACCAGCCGCTCGGGGTCCAGCCAGTCCTCGTACGGGCCGAGTTCCGTCCGCTGCGCGGCCTCCAGGGGAGTCAGCCCGTCCAGGATGCCCCGGTCGGCGGTCTTCTGGAGGAAGCGGAGGTACGACTCGGTGGCGTCCAGCAGTTCCCGGCCGCCGACCGGCCCGTGCCCGGGGACGATCGTGCGGGCCCCCAGCGTCCGCATCCGGTCCAGGGCCAGCAGCGAGCCCGAGACCGAGCCCATCAGCACGAACGGGGTCACCCCCGACCACACCACGTCGCCGGTGAACAGCACGGACGCCTCCGGCACCCAGGCGATCACGTCGTTCGCGGTGTGCGCCGGGCCCACGTGCAGCAGCTCCACGCGCGGGCCGCCGGTGTGCACGGTGAGCCGGTCGCGGAAGGTCAGCGAGGCCAGCGCCTCCGGCGTCTCGCCCCACTCGACGTCCGGCCACAGGTGCTTCAGGCCCCCGCCGGCCTCGGCGGTCTCCTCGCGGGTGCCCGCGTGCGAGATCACGGTGGCGCGCGGGGTGAACAGGCCGTTCCCGAAGACGTGGTCGCCGTGGAAGTGGGTGTTGACCACGTAGTCGGGGCCCGCCGGGGCCACCGCGTGCACGGCCGAGCGCAGGGCGCGGGCGCGACTCTCGGTGGCGGCGGTGTCCACCAGGACGGTGCGCTCCGGGCCCACGACCAGGCCCGCGTTGTTCAGGCACCAGCCGCCGTCGGGCTGGAGGTAGGCGTGGACGCCGTCGGCGAGCCGGGTCAGGGAGGCGGGCACGGGCGCCCGGTCCGGGGCGGTGGACGGCGCGGCGGGGGCGGTGGTCATGCGGACTCCTTCACGGGTGGGGCCCCGGCGGGGGCGAGACGGGCGTAGCGCCCCCGGTGGAAGACCAGAGGGGCCGGGGGCTGCGGGGCGGGGTCGGCGGCGAGCGCGGTGACCCGGCCGATCAGCAGGGTGTGGTCGCCCGCCGGGTGCGCGGCGTGCAGCGTGCACTCCATGCGTACGGCGGCCGACGGGACGACCGACTGCCCGCAGGGGCCCGTCACCGCGCCCAGCCGCCGCACCGCCGCCAGGCCGCTGCTGCGGTCGGGCCGGCTGAAGTGGGTGGCCCAGGCGTCCTGTTCGGCGGTCAGGACGTTCACCGCGAAGGCGCCCTCGGCGTGCAGCAGGGGCAGCATGCGGCCGTCCGACTTCACCGAGACCAGCAGCAGGACCGGGTCGAGGGAGACGGCGGTCAGGCTGTTCAGGGTGATCACGGCGGTCGAGGCGCCCCGACCGCAGGTCAGCAGGGTCACCCCGGTGGGGAAGGCGCCCATGGCGGTGCGGAAGGCGGCGGGGTCCGGGCCGGGCGGGGCGGTGCGGGAGGGGCCGTCGGCCCGGACCGGGCGGGGCGGGTGCGCGCGGGCGCGGGCGGTGGCCGCCCGGGAGAGGGAGCCCGGCATCAGTAGTTGCCCAGACCGCCGCAGACGTTCAGCGCCTGCGCGGTGATCGACGCCGCCACGTCCGAGGTCAAGTAGCCGACCAGGCCCGCGACTTCCTCCGCCGTCGAGTAGCGGCCGAGGGGGATCTTGGCGTTGAAGCGTTCCTGGATCTCCGACTCCGGCACCCCGTAGTGCCCCGCGTATCCCTGGCGGACCCGCTGGGCCATCGGGGTCTCCACATAGCCGGGGCACACCGCGTTGACCGTGATGCCGGTCTTGGCCAGCTCCTTGCCGACCGCCTTGGTGAAGCCGATCACGCCGTGCTTGGACGCCGAGTAGGGGGCGGCCAGCTCCACGCCCTGCTTGCCGCCGGTGGAGGCGATGTTGATGACGCGGCCCCAGGCGCCGTCCTGCATCAGCCCGGCGGAGAGGACCTCGCGGGTGACGTAGAAGGTGCCGTTGAGGTTGGTGTTCATCACGTCGAGCCACAGGTCGTCGGCGATCTCGGAGGTGCGTCCGCCGCCGCCCCGGCCCGCGTTGTTGACCAGGATCTCGATCCGCCCGTACGCGGCGACGGCCTCCGCGACGGCGGCCCGCACGTCCTCGGTCGAGGAGACGTCGCACACCGTGCCGGACACCTCCCGCCCCTCCTCGTCGCGCAGCCGCTTGACCAGGGAGCGGACCGCGTCCGCGCTGCGGGCCACGCCGAAGACGGCGTGCCCCTGGCGGGCCAGCAGCTCCGTCACGGCCAGACCGATGCCGCTGGTGGCGCCGGTGACGAAGGCGACCCGGCGCGGGCCGTGCGTGTCTGTTGCTGTCATCGTGCTCTCCCCTGGGTCCTGGCATGGGTCCTGGCATTGGTGTCCGCCGACCGTGCGGCGACCGCCTAGGGCACGCCTCGACGGGGGCTAGGGCGGGCGGGGCCCGGGTCCTAGCCGCCGTCGAGCGGGCGGCGAGCGGCAGCGGTCAGCGTGGGGGCGCCGTATGAGGACGACACGCCGTGCGGCAACGCACCGAACGAGGACGACGTACCGAACGAGGAGGCTCCGTGCCCGAGTTGACGATTCCCGACGTACGGAAGTCGGTGACCGTGGCGGCCACGCCCGAGCACTGCTTCCGGGTCTTCACCCAGCAGCCCGCCGCCTGGTGGCCGCCCACCCACGTCCTGGTCCGGGGGGAACGCGCCGGGCTCGCCTTCGAGGAGGGCGTCGACGGCCGCTACTACGAGTGGGACGCGGACGGCCACGAGGAGACCTGGGGCCGGGTCCTGGAGTGGGAGCCGGGCCGCCGCCTCGCCATGACCTGGCGCATCGACGCCAATTGGCGTCCCGTGCAGGGCGACGAGCGGGCGAGCGTCATCGAGGTGGACTTCCTCGACGTCGGCGAGGGCCGCACGCGGGTCGAGCTGGCCCACGTACAGCTGCACAAGCACGGCGAGGGCGCCGAGCGGATCTTCGCGGCGCTGGACGGGCCGAGCCCCGGCGAGACGCTGGAACTGTTCGCGAAGGCGGTGCGGGGATGACCACGGCCACCCGCACCCCCGCACCCCACGCGCCCGCCGCCGAGGTGCGGGCGGGGCTGGAGGCCGGGGCCCACCGGCTGCGGGAGGCCGCGGCCGCGTACGCCGCCGAGGCCGACCGGACCGGACGTCTCGCCGACGAGGCCGTCGCCCTGATCCGCGACGCCGGGTTCGCCCGGCACCTGGTGCCCGTCGAACACGGCGGCACCGGTGGCGGGTTCGGCGAGCTGAGCCGTGCCGTGGAGCTGGTCGGGGAGGGCTGCGCGGCCACCGCCTGGTGCGCCTCGCTGGCCGCCTACTCGGCCCGTTTCGTCGGACACCTCCCGGCGGGCGGCCGCGGCCGGGTGTGGGCCGAGGGGCCCGACGCCCTGATCGCCACCGCGCTGGTGCCCGGCGGCCGGGCGGTGCCCGAACCCGGCGGCGGCTGGCGGCTCGCCGGGCGGTGGAACTACGTCAGCGGCATCGCGGCCGCCGACTGGGTGCTGCTGTGCGCCCCGGTCGTCCCGGACGGCCCCCAACAGCCGGGCACCGGGCCCGAGCTGCGGTTCTTTGCGCTGCCCCGGGGGGCGTACACCGTCCGCGAGACCTGGGACAGCGTCGGCATGCGCGCCACCGGCAGCCACACCGTCGTCGTCGAGGACGCGGTCGTCGTCGGCCCGGAACTCTCCTTCGGCCGCCCGGAGTTGCTGGCGGGCCGCAACCCGCACTCCGCCCTGCCGCTGCACAACCTGCCGTTCCGCTCCGTCGCCGGGCTGCCCTTCGTGGTCCCGGCACTGGGCGCGGCCTCCGGTGCGCTCCGGGCCTGCGCCGCCACCGTCACCGGGCGGCGCCGCACCGAGACCAACGAGCTGCGGCTCGTGCGGGCCTCCGCGCAGATCGACGCGGCCCGGCTGCTGGTCGCCGGGCATGCGGCGGTGCTGGACGCGCGGGCGTTCACCCCCGAGAGCCTGGCGCGGGGCGAGCGCGACGTCACCTTCGCGACCGAGCTGCTGCGCGAGGCGGTCGACGAGGTGGTGCGGGCCGCCGGGACCGGCGGGCTCGGCGACCGTTCGCCGGTGCAGCGGCTGTGGCGCGACGTGACCTCGGCGAGCAGCCATGTGGCGCTCCAGTACGAGACGTTCGCCCGGCGCAGCTACGCCGCCGTGCTCCTCGGGCAGCCCGAGGACGGCCGCCCCTGAGCACGGGCCCCGGCCGGGGCTTCGCCGCAAGCGGCGCCGGACGGAACTCCCGCCCGGCGCCGCTTGTGTACCCCCGCGCACGGCCAGCCGCATCCGTACCCACGCACCCGGCTAGCCGTGCCGCTCCCGCAGGAACTTCCCCGTCAGCGAGCCCTGCGCTTCGAGCAGCTGCGCCGGGGTGCCCTCGAAGACGACGTGGCCGCCGTCCCTGCCGCCGTCGGGGCCCAGGTCGACGACCCAGTCGACCTGCTGCACGACCTCCAGGTTGTGCTCCACCACGATCACCGTGTTGCCCTTGTCGACCAGGGTGTCCAGCAGCGAGACGAGAGTGTCCACGTCGGTCATGTGCAGGCCCGTGGTGGGCTCGTCCAGGACGTACACCGAGCCCGTACGGTGCAGTTGGAGGGCCAGCTTGAGGCGCTGGCGCTCGCCGCCGGAGAGCGTGCTCAGCGACTGGCCCAGACCCAGGTAGTCGAGGCCCACCTCGCTCAGCGCACCGATCTTGCGCCGCAGCGCGGGCTCGGTGAAGAACGCGCAGGCGTCCTGCGCGGAGAGTTCGAGCACGTCCGCGATCGACTTGCCGCGCAGGGTGTGGGCCAGCACCTCCTGCTTGAAGCGGCGGCCGTCGCAGCTCTCGCAGTGGGCGGTCACCGGGTCCATGTAGGCGAGCTCGGTGATGATCACCCCCTTGCCCTGGCACTTCTCGCACGCGCCGGAGGAGTTGAAGCTGAACAGTCCGGCCGGTACGCCGCCCGCCTTCGCGAACAGCGTCCGCACCGCGTCCATCAGACCCAGGTACGTCAGGGGCGTGGACCGGGACGACGCGGTGATGGGCGACTGGTCGACGTACACGGCGTCGGGGTGGGCGGCCATGAAGGCGCCCGAGATCAGACTGCTCTTGCCCGCCCCGGCGACCCCGGTGACGGCCGTCAGCACACCCGTCGGGAGGGCGAGCGAGACGTTGCGGAGGTTGTTGCGGCAGGCGTTCTCGACGCGCAGCGAGCCGGTCGGGGTGCGGAACTCCCGCTTCATCGCGGTGGTGCGGCGCAGTCCCGCCCCGGTGGGGGTGTCCGCCGCGCGCAGTTCTTCGTAGCTGCCCTCGAAGACGATCCGCCCGCCGTGCACACCGGCCTTCGGCCCCACGTCCACGACGTGGTCGGCGATCGCGATGACGTCCGGGTCGTGCTCGACGACCAGCACCGTGTTGCCCTTGTCGCGCAGGGCGCGCAGCAGGTCGTTGAGGCGGCCCACGTCACGCGGGTGCAGGCCGATGCTCGGCTCGTCGAAGACGTACGTCATGCCGGTCAGGCCGGACCCCAGGTGGCGGACCATCTTCAGCCGCTGCCCCTCGCCGCCGGAGAGCGTCGTCGTGGGGCGGTCCAGGCTGAGGTAGGCGAGCCCCAGGGAGACGATCCGCTCCAGGGCCGTGCGCGCCTGCCCCAGCGGACCGGCCGCCCCGGGCAGGTCGGTCCGCTCCAGCACGGCCAGCAGGTCGCCGATCTCCATGCGGGTCCAGTCGGCGATGGTGCGGCCGTCCAGGGTGGTGGCGAGCGCGGTCCCGTTGAGGCGGGCGCCCGCGCAGGACGGGCAGCGGCCCTCGGTGATGAACCGGGACAGGGTCTCCCGGGTGCGCTCACTGAGCTGGGACAGGTCCCGCTTGAGGTTGACGCGGGCGAACCGGACGGCCAGCCCCTCGTAGTTCACCTTCACCGTGGCGCTCTTCGTGGACACCTCCACCTTGCCACCGGTGCCCCGCAGCAGGGTGTGCCACTCCTCGTCGGTGTAGTCGGCGAGCCGCTTGGCCGGGTCCAGGCGGCCGGACGCGGCGTACAGCTGCCAGTCCATGCTGCCCACCCCGTGCTGCGGCAGCAGGATCGCCCCCTCGTCCAGGGACTTGGCCGGGTCGGTGAGCCGGTCCTCGGCGACCTGGAGCGTCTTGCCGAGGCCGTCGCACTCCGGGCACATGCCGGCCGGGTCGTTGAAGGAGTACGTGGAGAGCAGCCCGGTGGAGTTCTCGCCGAAACGGGCGAACAGCAGCCGGATCACGCCGTAGACGTCGGTCATCGTGCCGACGGTGGAGCGGGCACTGCCGCCGACCGGCTTCTGGTCGACGATGACGGGGGTGGTCAGGTTCTCCACGGCGTCGACGTGCGGGCGTTCGTGGCGGGGGAGCTGGTTGCGGATGAACCAGGGGAAGGTGCTGTTGAGCTGGCGCTGGGCCTCCACGGCGACGGTGTCGAAGACCAGGGAGGACTTGCCGGAGCCCGAGACGCCGGTGAAGACGGTGATCTTGTGGTGGGGGACGGTCAGCGAGACGCCCTGGAGGTTGTGTTCCCTGGCCCCCTCGATGCGGATGCCCGGAGCGGACGCGGCCCACGGCGCGGCGGTGTCAGTGGTGTTGCCCATGCGGGGACGCTAGCGACGCCGGCTCGACTGCGGCTCGATCGCGGAACCGGGGCACCCGGGGGCGGGCGACCGGGGCCCTGTGGTCCGGGGCGCGGGCGGTGGGCCGCGCCCCGGGGCGGGGGCGACGGTCAGTCGCGGAACGCCTGCGCGTTCTCCTTCGCCCACTGGGCGAAGGTCCGGGCCGGGCGGCCGGTCACCTGCTCGACCGTGGGCTGCACGGTGTAGCCGATCTCCGGCGGGTTGGTGCCCATCAGCACGAAGAACTCGATGTCCTCCTCGCTGAAGTACCCGGCCTCCTGCCAGCCCTTGCGGGCTTCGGCCTCGGACAGTTCGACGTACTCGACGGGTCGGCCCGCCGCCTCGGCGATCGTGGCCACCTTCTGCGGAATCGTCAGCGCCTCAGGGCCGGTGACCGGGTACTCCTTGCCCGCGTGCCCGTCCTGGGTGAGGGCGACGGCCGCGACCGCCGCGATGTCGGCCTCGTGCACCAGGGCACTGAGCGAGGAGCCGAACGGCTCCCGTACGACGCCCTCGCTCCTGATGGACTCGGCCCAGCCCAGCGCGTTCGACATGAACTCCACCGGCTGGAGCACCGTCCACGCGACGCCGCTGTCCTTCACCGCGGCCTCGGCCTCCTGGCCGACCGGGCTGCCGAGCAGCGTGAAGCGGGTGACGCCCGACGCGACGGCGAGGGCGACGAGCCCGGCCGGGTCGGGCAGCGGCTGGTAGCTGTCGCCCGCCGAGGTGATCAGGTGCACGGCCCGCACACCCCGGAAGGCCGCCTCCAGTTCCGCGGCCGGGCCGGTGATGTCACCGGCCACCACCTCGACGCCCTGGGGCAGGGCCGCCTTGTCGGGATTGCGGGTCAGGGCGCGCACCTGCTGCCCGGCCGCCAGCAGCTCGTCGACGAGGAGCCGGCCGACCGTGCCGGTCGCACCGGTCACGAGAATGGTCATGAAGAGTCTTCCTTAGGGTTGACGCGGGAGGCCCCCGGGG
The DNA here is from genome assembly GCF_044744005.1 of Streptomyces sp. NPDC087440. Lineage (NCBI taxonomy): Bacteria > Bacillati > Actinomycetota > Actinomycetes > Kitasatosporales > Streptomycetaceae > Streptomyces > Streptomyces sp. NPDC087440. The sequence goes on from NZ_JBIUXN010000008.1 coordinate 215,977, forward strand.
GCGGGAACCTCCCCGGGAACGTTCCCCCGTGCCCTGGAGCGCGCCTCGGGCGCCGCTCAAGCGCGGTGGAGCGGCGGGCCGCCGGTACGGCAGAGTGGAGTCCATGCCCCCGCTGATCACCCGCAGAGCCCTCAACCGCGCCTACCTGGCACGCCAGTTGCTGCTGGAGCGCAGTGAACTGCCCCTCGAAGACGCCCTGGTGCGTCTCGTCGGCCTCCAGGCGCAGACCCCGCACACCTGGTACCTCGGACTGTGGAGCAGGCTGCACGCCTACGATCCGTACGCCACCGCGGCGGCCCTGCGCGAGCGGCGCCTGGTGCGGATCTCGCTGATGCGCTCCACCCTGCACCTGGTCACCGTCGACGACGCCGTCTGGCTGCGCCCGCTGCACGAGCCGGTGATGGAACGCACCGTCAAGGGCTCCTTCGGGAAGAAGCTCGTCGGGGTGGACCGGCCCGAACTCGCCGAGCGGGCGGGAAAGCTGCTGGAGGACGGGGCGATGAGCTTCGCCGCGCTCGGCAAGGCGCTCGCCGGGACCTGGCCGGACCGCGAGCCCGGGGCGCTGGCCCAGGCGGCCCGCGCGTCGCTGCCCCTGGTGCAGGTCCCGCCGCGCGGCCTGTGGGGCGAGAGCGGGGCCGTCGCGCACACCACCCTGCAGGCCTGGACCGGCCGTGCGGCGGCCGCCGAGGCCCGCCGGGAGGAACTGGTGCTGCGCTACCTCGCCGGGTTCGGGCCCGCCACGGTCAAGGACGCGCAGACCTGGTCGGGGCTCACCCGGCTCGCCGAGGTCTTCGAGACGCTGCGCCCCCGGCTGACGGTCCTGCGCGGGGAGGAGGGCCAGGAGCTCTTCGACCTGCCCGACGCCCCGCGCCCCGGGGCGGACGTGCACGCGCCGGTGCGGTTCCTCTACGACTACGACAACGTCCTGCTCTCGCACGCCGACCGTACCCGCGTCCAGCAGGTGGACTTCGCCGACCAGGGCTTCGCCGGCACGATGGAGCACCCCTGCGCGGTCCTGGTGGACGGCATGGTGGCCGCGACCTGGCGGGCCAGGACGGAGCGGGGCGCATCCGTGCTCACGGTGCGCCCCTTCCGTACCCTCACGGCGTCCGAGCGGGACGACATCCGGGCCGAGGGCTACCGGATGCTCGGCTTCCTGGGGACGGCCGCCGGACCGGTGGGCACCCGGGCCGGATCCGGCCCGGGTGCCGCGGGGACCTCGTGCGACGTGGTGTTCGCCGCCCCCGAGCCGGGCTGATCCGGCGTGCCGGGCACCCCGGGCGGCACGCCGGGCCGCCCGGCGCCGTCCCGGTCCGCCCGCGGCCTGCTCCACCGCCGCATCGCGGGCACCTCCACGAACCGGTACAGGGCCCAGGCCAGCACCAGGCTGATCAGGACGGTGAGGGCCCCGTCGCGCAGGGACTCCGAGAAGGGGACGACCACGCCCCAGCCGCTCGTGGCGGACGCCAGCGGCCCGTACGAGACGACCAGCCAGTGGACGATGTACAGCGCGTACGAGATCTCCCCCAGGAAGACCATCGGGCGGGTCGCGAACGGGGTGCGCCGCCCGGCCACGTCGACGCTCGCGCCCGCCGCGACCACCAGGGCGAGCGCCAGCGCCAGCAGCGTCGTCTGGTTGTACTCCTCGGGCAGCAGGCAGCCGCCGACGAAGCTGGCCGTAGCCAGGGCGAGCGCCGGGACGAGCGGAAGCCTGATCCAGCGGCCGTTCAGCACGACCAGCGCCATCAGCATGCCGAGCACGAACTCCAGCATGCGGACGACCGGGAAGTAGTAGACGAACCACTCCTGCCACCAGGGCAGCGGGGTGGACTGCATCAGGGGCTGGCTCGGCAGCAGCTTGGCGACGAACGGCATCAGGGCGATCACGAGCCCGACACCGATCACCGAGGCCCACAGCCGGTTGTGCGGAATCCGGCGCAGCAGCGGCAGCAGGAACGGGAAGCAGGCGTAGAAGAGCAGCTCGCAGGCGAGGGACCACGTGGGGCTGTTCGACGTGTAGTTGAGCAGCACCTCCTGGTCGGGGATCCAGCTCTGTACGAGCAGCAGCGTCGGGCCGGTGTTCTTGGCGGTGATCTCGTTGCCCGCGACGAGCATCAGCACCACGATCACGGCCATGCACACCAGGTGGTTCGGGTAGATCTTCACCAGCCGGCGGCGCCAGAACCGGCCCTTGGTGTCCTGCGGGCGGGCGACCCAGGTCAGCACGAAACCGCTCAGGACGAAGAAGAAGATCACCCCGCTGGGCCCGGCGGAGTAGAAGAACCGTTCGTAGCGGTTGAGCAGTTCGCTCTCGGTGCGCGGCAGCACGGTGATGCCGACGTGGGAGATCACCACGAGGAAGGCGGCGACGAACCGCATCCCCGTCAGGGTGGGAAGCCGGGACGACGCCCGTTGGGCGACAGCGGGTATGTGCGGCGCCGGCATGGCGCCTCCTTAGGGGGTCACGTGGGAGGGAGCGAGCGAGAGGGGCCGGGGCCCGCCGGGCGGGCCCCGGGTACTACCAGGCCACCGGCATCTCGTGCACGCCGTAGATGATCGTCCGGTCCTTGTAGGGCAGTTCGTCGACCGGCTTGAGCGCACGCAGCCCGGGCAGGCGGGTGAAGAGCGTGCCGAAGACCACTTCCAGTTCCAGCCGGGTGAGGTCCGCGCCGACGCACAGGTGCGGCCCGTAGCCGAAGGCGACATGGCGGCGGCCGGGGCGGCGGATGTCGAACGCGGTGGGGTTCTCGAAGGCCGTCGGGTCGAAGTTCGCACCGATCCCCGACGCGATGACGCCCTCGCCCGCCCGGATCAGGACGCCGCCGATCTCCACGTCCTCGGCGGCCACCCGGTTCGCCGACAGGTCGGCCAGGCTCAGCACCCGCAGCAGTTCCTCCACCGCGCCCGGCACCAGCGACGGGTCGGACGTCAGCAGCTCCAGCTGCTCCGGGTGCTGGAGCAGGGTCAGGGTGCCCAGCGAGATCATGTTCGCGCTGGTCTCGTGCCCGGCGACCAGCAACAGGCGCGCCATCGAGACCAGTTCGGCCCGGTCGGTCAGCCCGGCCTCGCGGAAGCGGACGACGACCCGGCTGAGCAGGTCCTCGCCCGGGTCCTTCTCCTTGGCGGTGATCTGCCGGTCGAGGAACGCCTCCAGGCCCAGCAGTCCTTCCCCCCGCTCCTTGGCGGTGGCGCTGCCGTTCAGCATCTTGCGGGTGCAGGAGTGGAAGAACTCGTGCTCGTCGGCGGGTATCCCGAGCAGTTCGGTGATCACCGCCGTCGGCACCGGCAGCGACAGGGCGGGCACCAGGTCCGCGCTGTCGCCCTGCGCCACCATCGCGTCGATGCACGCGTCCACGCAGGTCTGCACGGTGGCGCGCATGTCCCGGATGCGGCGGGCGGTGAACTCGGCGGCCACCAGCTTCCGGTAGCGGCCGTGCTCGGGGGCGTCCATGCCCAGCAGCGACGCGTTCGTCTTGAACTGGGGAGGCGTGGGGATGATGTACGGGAAGCCGGGGTGGCGCCGGTCGATGCTGAAGCGGCTGTCGTTCAGTACGGTGCGCACCTCGTCGTACCCCGTCACCAGCCACGCCTGTCCGCCCACCGCGAGGTCGACCTTGGCGACCGGGCGCGCGGTGATCAGCCCCTCGTACTCCTGGGGCGGGGCGTACGGGCAGCCCCGCCGGAACGGGAAGGGCGGCAGGTCGCTGGAGTGCTCGGCGAGCGTGGGCGGCACGTCGCTGGGGGAGGGGGTCATCGGGCTTCCTTTCGGGACGCGGCGGCGCGGGGCGGGCGCGGGGAGTCGGGGGCGATGTCGGGGCGCGGGGTGCCGGGGACCTCGGTGCGGGGCAGCGGCGGCAGCACGCCGTCCACGAGGTAGGCGGTGACGGCGTCGTTCACCGCCGCGTTCCCGAGCTCCGGGTAGATCTCGTGGCCCCCCTCGTCGACGACGACGAGCAGGCGGTGGCCGAGCAGGGCGGCCATCGCCTCGGCGCCCGCCGCGTTGTTCAACGGGTCGTTCTGGGCCTGGACGATCAGCCCGGTCGGGTAGTCGCCGGGGGCGACGCGCACCGCCGGCTGCACGGGCGGCGCGGACCGGAAGGTGCTCACCCAGGGCATGGCACGCATCACCCCGTACCCGTACGGGCAGGACGCGCGCACCTCGCGCATGTCCGCGTAGTACGCCTCAAGGTCCGACGGCCACTCGGCCTCGGAGGTGACCGCCTCCAGGACGGCCGGGCGCAGCGACACAAGGCCCTGGCGGGCGAGCGACTGCGCGGTCTGCTCCGCCTCGACGGCGGCCCGGGCCCGCGCGGACTTCGCGGTGCTGGTGCCCGCCCGGATGCCGTGCCGGGCGAAATCGCCCGCGGCCCGGGCGGCGGGACCGGCCAGGGGGCTCGTCGGGCCCGCCCGCAGACCGCCCACCAGGTCGGCGAGCGCGGTCCACTCGGGGCGCAGCGTGGCGCCGTTGCCGACGGCCATGTCCAGGACGGTGCGGGAGACGCCGTGCACCGGTTCGACGGCGAGCTTCGCCGCCAACTCCTCGACCGCGCCGAGGACTTCCGCCGCGTCACGGCCCAGGCCGAAGCGGGTGTGGCGTTCGCCCGTCCAGGCGGCCCAGGCGTCCACGTTCGCGCGGATCGCCTGCGCCTGGAGGCGGAACTGGCCGTGCCACAGCTTGTCGGGGTGCACGCAGGAGTCCAGGACGCTGCGGTCCAGACGGTCCGGGAAGAGGGTGCCGTAGGCGGAGCCGAGGTAGGTGCCGTAGGCCCAGCCGAGGTAGCTGATGCGCTCCTCGCCCAGAACGGCGCGGATCACGTCCAGGTCCCGGGCGATGTTGGCGGTGCTGATGTGGCGGCGCAGGGTGCCGCCGGCCCGCTCGCAGCCCTCCTCCGCCGCGTGCATGTCCTCGGCGACGAGGGCGAACTGGTCGTCGGCCGGGCGGGTGTCGAAGGCGGCCCGCCGGGCGGTGGTCTCCGCGAACACGGGGGTGGACTCCCCGTACCCGCGGGCGTCGAAGCCGACCAGGTCGTACACCTCGGCCAGCGGGGTGTTCGCCAGCCGGTGCGAAACGGCCAGCCCCAGGCCCTCGTTGCCGCCCGGACCGCCGTTGAAGGCGACCAGCACGCCGCGCCGCCGGGACGGGTCGCCCGCCGGGCGCCGGCTGACGGCGACGGTGATGCGGGGGCCCGCCGGGTCCGCGTAGTCCAGCGGTACGTCGAGCGTCGCGCACTGCACGCCCGGCCCGATGTCGCTGGGGCTCCAGCGGGGCCGCTGGGCGTGACACCAGGCCGGGCCGGCGACCTCGTCCGCCGCGGCCGGTGCGGTCGCTGCGGACCCCGGGTCCCTCACATCGCCGCTCATGCGGTTGCCACCCCTCTCACTCCCCTGTCGGGGCTGCTTCGGTCGCGAACGGCCGCATCCTGGGGGCACCGCCTCGCAGCGCCCTCAAGTGCCGCTGGTACGGGCCCGGTCGAGGCCCGTGCGCACGGGGCCGCACCGGCCCGGGCAGGGGGCGCGGACGGGCTCGAACGCCCCCGCGAAGCTCCAGCGGTACTTGAGGACCGTCGGCCATCCTCGGGCTGAACATCACCGGCAAGCGGGGAGGAACCAGCGTGTACGGGAGAGATTCCGCCCGGATCTACGAGGTGCAGCACCGGCAGCGCGGCAAGGACTATCCCGGGGAGGCCAAGGACGTCGCCCAGGAGGTCCTGGCCCGATTCCCCGGGGCCCGCTCCGTCCTGGACGTGGCCTGCGGGACCGGCGGGCACCTGGTGCCCTTCCGGGACCTGTTTGCGGGGCCCGTGGAGGGCCTGGAGCTGTCGGAGCCGATGCTCGACCTGGCGCGCGCCGAACTGCCGGACGTCCCCCTGCACCAGGGCGACATGCGCGACTTCGACCTGGGCCGCACCTTCGACGTGGTGACCTGCCTGTTCGCCTCGATCGGCTACGTCACCTCCGAGGACGAGCTGCGCGCCACCGTGGCGCGCCTGGCCGCGCACGCCCGGCCCGGCGGGGTCGTCGCGGTCGAACCGTGGTGGTTCCCGGAGAAGTTCCTGGACCTGCACGTCTCCGGCTCACTCGTCGAGGCCGACGGCACCACCCTGGCCCGGGTCTCGCACACCGTCCTGGACGGCGACGCCTCCCGCATGGAGGTGCACTACCTGCTGGCCGATCCGGCCGGCGGAGTGCGGCACTTCACCGAGGTGCACCGCGCGATGCTCTTCACCCGCCCGCAGTACGAGGCGGCCTTCCGGGCCGCGGGCCTGAGCGTCGCGTACGTGCCCGGCATCCAGTGCGGTCGCGGCCTGTTCGTCGGTACGCGCACCGCCTGACGCGCACCGCCCGACGCGGGCCGCCGGGCGTCACGCCACGGCGTCCGCGACCCCGTTCACCGCATCCCCCTCCCGGAGGCGTCCCATGCCCGCCCTGCTGCACATCGACTCGTCCGCCACCCCCGGTTCCGTCTCCCGCCGTCTCGCGGGCGTCTACCGCGAGGTCTGGGCGCAGGAGGACCCGGCCGGCACCGTGGTCCACCGCGACCTGGTGCGCACCCCCGTGCCGCACCTGGACCCCGACGGCCTGCACACCCTGCTCGGCGCCCCCGGGAACGACGCACAGCGTGCCGCGGCCGCCCTCCACGACGAGCTCGTCGACGAACTCCTGGGCGCGGACGCCCTGTTGGTCAGCGCCCCCATGTACAACTGGTCACTCCCCTCGAACCTCAAGGCCTGGCTCGACCAGACGCTGATCATGGGCCGCACCCTGCCGTACGACCCGGCCGCCAACCCACTCGCCGGGCGCCCCGCGACCGTCGTGCTCGCCTACGGGGGCGGCTACGAGACCGGCACCGAGGAGGGGCTCATGAACCATCTGGAGCCCTACCTGCGGACGGTGTTCTCGACCGTGCTCGGCTACGACCTGACCGTGGTCTCCGCCCGGATGACCCTCTCCGACCCCGAGTACGGGGCCTCGCCCGAGGACGTACGGCGCCGTGACGACTCCCTGGCGCAGGCCCTCACGGCGGTGCGGGCGCGCGCCCGGGAGGCCGCGCGGCTGCTCTCCGCGCGCGTCTAGGCCCGCGCCCCCGTCCCACCCCCTCTCGTCCCCCCGACTTCCCACCCGCAGATTCCGCCCGCACCCGTGGGCGCAGCAACTGGAGGACAAGCATGGCGAACGCGATCGTCGCCGAAGGACTGACCAAACGGTACGGCGACGTGGCCGCTCTCGACGGACTGAGCATCAGCGTCGAGGAGGGCACCGTGCTGGGCCTGCTCGGGCCCAACGGCGCCGGGAAGACGACCACGGTGCGCGTGCTGTCGACCCTCCTGCGCCCCGACGAGGGCATGGCCACCGTCAACGGCCTGAACGTGGTCACCGACGCCCGGAAGCTGCGCAGCCAGATCGGCCTGTCCGGACAGTACGCGGCCGTGGACGAGGACCTCACCGCCCGCGAGAACCTGGAACTGATCTCCCGCCTCTACCGGCTCGGCCGCAAGCGCAGCAAGGAACGGGCCGCCGAGCTCGTCGAGCGCTTCGACCTGGTCAAGGCCGCGGACCGGCCGGTCGGCGGGTACTCCGGCGGCATGCGCCGCCGGGTCGACCTGGCCTGCGCGCTGGTCGCCCGGCCGAAGGTGCTCTTCCTCGACGAGCCGACCACGGGCCTGGACCCGCGCAGCCGGCTCTCCATGTGGGAGCTGATCTCCGAACTGGTCGCGCAGGGCTCCACCCTGCTGCTCACCACCCAGTACCTGGAGGAGGCCGACCAGCTCGCCGACCGGATCGCCGTCATCGACCAGGGCAGGCTCGTCGCGGACGGCACCCCCGACGAGCTGAAGAACCGGCTCGGCGGCGAACGCCTGGAGGTCACGGTCCGCGACAGCGCCGAACTCGACGGCGCCCGGCGGGTGCTGGAACCCCTGGCGAGCGGCGACATCACGGTGGACGAACAGGACCGCAGGCTGGTCGTCCCGGTCACCGACGGCGGCGAGGCCCTGCTGAGCGGCGTCCGCCTGATCGACGGCGCCGGCATCAAACCCGCGGGCATGCAGGTGCGCAGGCCCAGCCTCGACGAGGTGTTCCTCGCCCTCACCGGCCGGCAGGGCGCCGATTCCGCACAGGACGCACAGACCGCGAAGCCCGCGCCGGGCGAGCGCCGAGACGTGAAGGAGGGGGTCCGATGAGCGCGTTCACCCTCGCGCTGGGCGACGGCGTCGCCATGACCCGCCGCAACATCATCAAGAACTGCCGGAACCTGGACATCGTCGTCTTCACCACGGCGGCCCCGATCGGCTTCGCCCTGCTGTTCGCGTTCGTCTTCGGCAGCGCCATCGACATCCCCGGCACCAACTACCGCGAGTTCCTGATCGTCGGAATCCTCGCCCAGACGATGCTGTCGACGGCGACCAACACCGGCGTCGGCATCGCGGCCGACATGAAGCTGGGGCTGATCGACCGGTTCCGGTCCCTGCCGATGTCGCCGAGCGCCGTCCTGGTCGGCCGCACCACCAGCGACGTGGCGATGAACCTGCTGGTCATCGCCGTGATGTCGGTGACGGGGCTGCTCATCGGCTGGCGCATCCGCTCGTCCTTCCTGGAGGCGCTGGCCGGGTTCGGGCTGCTGCTGCTGTTCGCGTACGCCATCTCCTGGATCACCGCGGCCATCGGGCTCGGGGCGAAGTCCCCCGAGGCGCTGTCCAACTCCATGTTCATGTTCATGATGCCGATGACGTTCATCTCGAACGCCTTCGTGCCCACCGAGGGGCTGCCCACCGTGCTGCGCGTGATCGCCGAGTGGAGTCCCGTCTCCGCGCTGGTCGGCGGCTGCCGCGAACTCTTCGGGAACGTGCCGCCGGGCATGGCGCCGTCCGGGCCGTGGCCGGTCGAGAACCCGGTCGTGGCCTCGCTCGCCTGGATCGCGGTGATCCTGCTGATCTTCATCCCGCTCTCGGTGCGCCGCTACACCAAGACCGTCAACAAGTAGCCCCGACCGCCACCACGCACTACCGACAAGCGACTTGGAGAAGTCATCGTGCGCATTCTCTTCATCACGGGCGGTGGTTCGGCGACCGTCTTCGCCCTCGTCCCCCTCGTCCAGGCCGCCCGCCTCGCCGGACACGAGGTGGTCGTCGCCTCGCCCGAGGAGAGCGTGGAGATCTGCTCGCAGCTGGGCCTGCCCTCGGTCGGCGTCACCGACCTCGGCATCTACCGCTGCATGTTCTGGGACCGCGCCGGCAACAAGCTCCCGATGCCCCAGGGCGAGGACGAGGAGATGGACATGGCGGGCCGCGCCTTCGCCCGCCTCGCGGTCTCCAGCTACCCCGCGCTGGAGCGGCTCGCCGAGAGCTGGCGGCCCGACCTGGTGGTCGGCGGCTCGCACACCCACGCCGCCCCGCTGCTCGCCCACCAGTTCAAGATCCCCTTCGTCCGGCAGGCCTGGGACATCCACGAGCGGACCGAGGTCGACTGGCGGGCGGCCACCGACGAACTGCGCGAGGAACTGGCCGCACTCGGGCTCAGCGCCATCCCCGAGGGCGAGCTCTACATCGACACCACCCCGCCCAGCCTGCGCCCCGAGGACGCCGAGAGCGCCCAGATGATGCGCTGGACCCCGGGCAACCGGCAGGTCCCGCTGGAGCCCTGGACGTACGCCAAGGGAGACCGCCCCCGGGTGCTGCTCACCTCCGGGTCACGGTCCACGATGGTGCCCACCCTGGGCTCCGCGTTCTTCCGGCGCCTCATCGGCAACCCCGCGTTCGAGGGCGCCGAGATCGTCGTGGCCACCTCCGAGCAGGTCGGGGCCGAGATCCGGGCGGAGCATCCGGAGGTGCACGCCGGCTGGCTGCCGCTGGACGCGGTGCTGCCCACCTGCGACCTGCTCGTCCACCACGGCGGCGGCGTCACCACCATGAACGCCCTCAACGCGGGCGTCCCCCAGCTCGTCCTGCCCGTGATGGCCTCCTCCGCCATCCCGATCCGGCGCGTCGACGCCTACGGCGCCTCGATCACCCTGCCGAGCGCCGAGGAGTCCGCCGAGGACGTCGCCGCCGCGGCCAAGAAGCTGCTCACCGACCCCTCCTACCGGCAGCGCGCCCAGGAGCTGTCCCGGGAGATCGCGGCCCAGCCGCTGCCGCACGAGGTGATCCGCGTGCTGGAGAGGCTCACCGCCGCACACACCGCCTGATGCCCGCCCGGCCCGGCCGGCCGCTCGCGCCGGCCGGGCCGCTCCCTGCCCACCACCACAGAACGGGGAAAGTCCAGTGTCCTCCAGGTTGTCCCCACGGACGTCTGGCATATCCAGGAGGGCAGCGCTCGCCCTCCTGCCCGCTGCCCTCCTCGCCCTCCCCCTCACCGCGGCGCAGGCCCACGCCGCCCCCGCCCCGCAGGCACCCGCCGTCCGGGCGGTCAATCCGGTCGGCACCTGGAAGGGCGTCCTCGACCTGGAGACCGGACCCACCGAGGTCAAGGTCGCCTTCAACGCCCAGGGCCAGGTCTGGATACCCGACACCCCCGGCGTCGTCGGCGAAGGCACCTGGTGGGCCACCGGCGGCAACACCTTCCGCTACCGGGTCGTGGAGAAGTTCTACGAGCCGGACGGCACCTACACCGGCCGCATCGTCATCACCGCCCGCGCCGTCCAGCAGGGCTCCACCATCCAGGCCGACGGGCGCTCCCTGATGTACGACGCCAACGGCGTCCAGTACGCGGAGTCCACCGGCACCTTCACCCTGCACCGCACCGCCCCCACCTGCCCCTCGCACCCCGCCGGCCAGCCGGCCCGCCACGGAGGCCCCGCATGACCACGTACGTCTGGGACTACCTGCCTGAGTACGCGAGCGAACGCGACGACATCCTGGACGCCGTGAGCACCGTCTTCGCGTCCGGCAAGCTCGTCCTCGGCACGAGCGTCCTCGGTTTCGAGAAGGAGTTCGCCGCCTACCACGCGCTCGCCCACTGCACCGGCGTCGACAACGGCACCAACGCCCTCAAGCTCGCCCTCCAGGCGCTCGGCGTCGGCCCCGGCGACGAGGTGATCACCGTCTCCAACACGGCGGCGCCCACCGTCGTCGCCATCGAGGGGACCGGCGCCCGGACGGTGTTCACGGACGTCCGCGAGGACGACTTCCTGATGGACGTCTCCCAGGTCGAGGCCGCGATCACCCCCCGCACCAAGGCACTGCTGCCCGTGCACCTCTACGGGCAGGTCGCCGACATGGCGGCCCTCACCGAGATCGCCGACCGGCACGGGCTGAAGATCCTGGAGGACTGCGCCCAGGCCCACGGCGCCCGCCAGAACGGCCGCGTCGCGGGCACCTTCGGCCACGCGTCGGCCTTCTCCTTCTACCCGACCAAGGTCCTGGGCGCCTACGGCGACGGCGGCGCCGTGCTCACCGACGACGCCGACGTGGACGCGGCCCTGCGGCGACTGCGCTACTACGGGATGGAGAAGACGTACTACGTCGTCCAGACGCCCGGGCACAACAGCCGCCTCGACGAGGTCCAGGCGGAGATCCTGCGCCGCAAACTGACCCGGCTGGACGCGTACACGGCGGGCCGCCGCGAGGTGGCGCGCCGGTACGAGGAGGGGCTCGGCGACCTCACGGACCTCGTCCTGCCGCGCCCCAACCCCGGCAACACGCACGTCCACTACGTGTACGTGGTCCGCCACCCGCGCCGCGACGAGATCATCGAGCGGCTCAAGCCGTACGGCATCGAACTCAACATCAGCTACCCGTGGCCCGTGCACACCATGACCGGCTTCGCCCACCTCGGCGTCCCCGTGGGGGCGCTGCCGGTGACGGAGCGGCTCGCCGGGGAGATCTTCTCCCTGCCGATGTACCCCTCGCTCCCCGTGGAGACGCAGGACAAGGTCATCAGCGCACTGCGCGAGGTGCTGCGCGGACTGTGAGCCGCCGTCGGCCCACGGCAGGTCCCGCCGGATCCGGCCCCGTCGTCCGCAGGCCCTCCACCTCACGCGGAGCCTCGTTCGAGGGGCGCTGGAGCGGTCCTGCCTACCGTCGGCCGCATGGACAACTCCTGGCACGACCTCGCGCCCGCGCCCCCGGGGCCGCCCGGCGAACCGTCGTACGGAAGCCCGCTGCGCGGACTGCGGGTGCTGGAACTGGCCGCGATCGGCCCCGTCCCGTACGCCTGCATGCTGTTGGCGGACCTGGGGGCCGACGTGATCAGGGTGGACCGGCCGGGGGCGCCCCGCGCCTTCGGCGACTGGCACCTGGTGCTCGACCGGGGGCGCCGCAGCACCGCCCTCGACCTCAAGGACCCGGCGGGCGTGCGGACGCTGCTCGCCCTGGCCGACGACGCCGACGTCCTGATCGAGGGACACCGGCCGGGCGTCACCGAGCGGCTCGGCATCGGCCCCGACGTGTGCCTGGCCCGCAACCCGCGCCTGGTGTACGGGCGGATGACCGGCTGGGGGCAGGACGGGCCGCTCGCCCACACCCCCGGTCACGACATCAACTACATCGCCCTGAGCGGCGCGCTGGACGCCGTCGGCCGGTCCGGCGGGCCCCCGGTGCCGCCGCTCAACCTCCTCGGCGACTTCGCCGGCGGCGGACTGCCCCTGGTCCTCGGGGTCCTGGCGGCCCTGTACGAGCGGCGGGACACCGGGCGGGGCCAAGTCGTGGACGCCGCCATCACCGACGGCACCGGCTCGCTGCTCGCCATGCTGGGCGCGATGACCGGCACCGGCCACTGGCCGGGCGGACGGGGCGCCAACGTGCTGGACTCCGGGGCCCCGTACTACGACGTCTACCCGTGCGCCGACGGCCGCCACGTCGCGGTCGGCGCCCTGGAGGACCGCTTCTACCAGGCTCTGCTGGACGGTCTGGGGCTGGCCCGCGACGAGGTTCCCGACCGGGACGACCGCACCCGCTGGCCCGCCCTGCGGGCCGTGCTCGCGGCGCGCTTCAGGACCCGGGACCGGGACGAGTGGGCCGCCGCACTGGCGGACACCGAGGCGTGCGTGACCCCCGTGCTCACCCTCGCGGAGGCCGCCGACCACCCCCACCACCGGGCGCGCGGCACCTACCGGCGCACGGCAGGCGGGGCCGTGGTGGAGCCGGCGGCCGTGCCGCGGTTCCGCCCCGCGCCGCCGCCTGCGGCGCACGGCCGGTAGCGGCGCCGCAGCAGCCGGAGGCGTACCCTCCGCTTCCTCGTCCGCGGGGTTACTCTGCCGGGGTGTGCTCGAAGGGGGCTGGAGCCGGGTGCCCGGCACCCTCCGGCCGGGGAACGTCCGCCCGTCCGTACCGGCACCCTCCGGCAGGAGGACGTCCGCCTGCTGTACCGGCACCTGAGCGTCGCACGAGTTGCCGGATGCAGCTTGAGCCTTCCGTCCGGCCGGGCGCCGTGCCCGAGACAGGAGCCAGCCACATGAAAGCCCTGGTGCTCTGCGGGGGGTCGGGCACTCGCCTGCGTCCCCTGAGCCATTCCATGCCCAAGCAGCTCATTCCCGTCGCCAACCGGCCCGTCCTGATCCAGGTGGTGGAGAACCTCCGCGCACTGGGTGTGGAGGACATCGGGGTGATCGTCGGCGGCCACCGCGACGAGATCGAGGCCGTGCTCGGTGACGGTGGCGCACTCGGCGCACGGATCACCTACATCCCGCAGGAGGCCCCCCTGGGCCTCGCCCACTGCGTGCGCCTCGCCCGGGACTTCCTCGGCGACGACGACTTCGTCCTCTACCTCGGCGACACCGTGCTGATCGACGGCATCACCGCGCTCGCCGACGCGTTCCTCGCCCACCGCCCGGCCGCCCAGGTCGTCGTCCACAAGGTGGCGGACCCGCGGGCCTTCGGCGTCGTCGAGACCGACGGCGCGGGCCGTGCCGTGCGCCTCACCGAGAAGCCCGCCCAGCCGCGCAGCGACCTCGCCGTCGTCGGCGTCTACTTCTTCACCGCCGCGATCCACGAGGCCGTCGACGCCGTCACGCCCAGCGCCCGCGGCGAACTGGAGATCACCGACGCCGTGCAGTGGCTCGTCGACCACGGCCGCGAGGTCCGGGTGCACACGCACGCCGGGTTCTGGCGGGACACCGGCAAGGTCGAGGACGTACTCGAATGCAACCGGGAGCTGCTGGAGACGATGACCACCCGGATCTCCGGCGAGGTGGACGCGGCCAGCGAGCTGATCGGCCAGGTCGTCGTCGAGGAGGGGGCCCGCGTGGTGCGCTCCCGGATCGTAGGGCCCGCGATCATCGGCGCGGGCGCGCTCGTCCGGGACAGCCACGTCGGCCCGCACACCTCGGTCGGGGCGGGCTGCACGCTCGACGCCGCCGGAATCGCCGATTCCATCCTGCTCGCGGGCTCCAGCGTCCAGCAGGTCCTCGGCGTGCACGGCTCGGTCATCGGCCGGGACGCCGCCGTGGGCCGCGCACTGGGCGTCGACGCCGCGGTGCGACGGCACCGGCTCGTCGTCGGAGACCACACCCGAGTGGAGTTCGCAGCGTGAAGATCTTTGTGACCGGTGGCGCCGGATTCATCGGCTCGGCCTACGTCCGGATGCTCCTGGACGGCCGGCTGCCCGGCTACGAGGACGCCCGGGTGACCGTGCTCGACCTGCTCACCTACGCCGGGAACACCGACAACCTGCCGCTCGGCCACCCCCGGCTGGACTTCGTCCGCGGCGACGTGCGCGACCTGCCCCTCCTGACGGACCTGCTGCCGGGCCACGACGCGGTCGTGCACTTCGCCGCCGAGTCGCACGTGGACCGGTCCATCGAGGGCGCGGACGCCTTCGTCACCACCAACGTCGTCGGCACCCAGACCCTCCTGGAGGCCTGCCTGCGCACCGGGGTCTCCACCGTCGTCCACGTCTCCACCGACGAGGTGTACGGGTCCGTCGCGCACGGCGCCTGGACCGAGGACGCCCCGCTCGCCCCCAACTCGCCCTACGCCGCGTCCAAGGCGGGCGGCGACCTGCTGGCCCGCGCCTACTGGCGCACCCACGGGCTCGACGTCCGCGTCACCCGCTGCTCCAACAACTACGGCCCCCACCAGCACCCCGAGAAGCTGATCCCGCTCTTCACCACCCGGCTGCTGTCGGGGCGCGGCGTCCCCCTCTACGGCACCGGCGAGAACGTCCGCGAATGGCTGCACGTCGAGGACCACTGCCGGGCCGTGCACCTGGTCCTCACCAAGGGCACCGCGGGCTCCGTCTACCACGTGGGCGGCGGCGCCGAACTCACCAACACCCAACTCACGGATTTCCTCCTGGAGTTGACCGGCGCCCCGGCCTCCCTGGTGGAGCACGTCGCCGACCGCAAGGGCCACGACCTGCGCTACGCCCTCGACGACACCCGCATCCGCGAGGAACTCGGCTACACGCCCGCCGTGCCCTTCGCCGAAGGACTGGCCGCCACCGTGGCCTGGTACCGCGACAACCCCCAGTGGTGGAAGGGCGGCGAGGACACATGAGCAGCACCCTGGTCCTCGGCGGCACCGGCTTCGTCGGCCGCACGGTCTGCGCGACCCTCGCCGCCCACGGCCACGACGTCATACCGGTGTCCCGCACCCCCGCCCCCGGCCGCCACCTCGCCCTCGACCTGGCCACCGCCCAACCCGCCGTGCTGGCACACGAGTTGGACCGGCTGAACCCTCGTACGGTCGTCAACTGCGTGGGCAGCATCTGGGGCCGCACCGACGCCGACATGGTTCCCGGGATCGTCGCCCCCACCGAGCGGCTGCTCGCCGCCCTCGCCCTGCACGGCGGCCGCCCCCGCCTCGTCCACCTGGGGTCGGTCCTGGAGTACGGTCCGGTGGCCCCCGGCACCACCGCCACCGGGCCCGACCGCCCCGCCACCGGGTACGGCCGCGCCAAACTGGCCGCCACCTCGGCGGTGCTCGCCGCCGACCCCCGCGCCCTGGTGCTGCGCGTCGCCAACGTGGCGGGCCCCGGCGCCCCGGACATCAGCCTGCTGGGCCAGGTCGCCGGGCGGCTGGCCGCCTGGAACGGGGACCCGGCCGACCCGGTGCGCATCACCCTGAACCCGTTGCGTGCCCACCGCGACTACGTCGACGTCCGGGACGTCGCCGACGCCGTCCTGGCCGCCGCCGACCACCCCGCCGCGTCCGGCGTGCTCGCGGTCGGCCGGGGCGAGGCCGTCCCGGTGCGGGACCTGGTCGACCTGCTGGTCGAGGTCAGCGGCGTACCGGCGCTGATCGCCGAACGCCCCGCGACCGCCGACGCCCCCGACGACTGGATGCGGGTGGACCCGGCCCCGGCGCACACCGCACTCGGCTGGCGGGCCCGGCGCCCCCTCGCGGACTCCGTACGGGACTTCTGGGCGCAGCACGCCTCCCGGGCGGCTGCGGCATGACCACCACCGCGCCCGAGCCGCCCCCGCCCGCCCTGCCCCCGCCCGCCCTGCCCCCGCCCGTCCGCGCCTGGCTGGACGATGTCGGCGAACGGTTCGCCACCGACGTCGAGGAGGTCCCCCTGGACCGCCTGGAGGGCTGGCACATCGACCCCGCCACCGGCGGCCTGCGGCACCGCACCGGCCGCTTCTTCACCGTCGAGGGCCTCTCCGTCACCCTCTCCGAAGGGCCGGTACGCCACTGGCAGCAGCCGATACTCTCCCAGCCCGAGGTCGGCATCCTCGGCCTGCTGGTGCGCCGGGACCGCGAGGGGAACCTGCACTGCCTGATGCAGGCCAAGGCCGAACCGGGCAACGCCGGAGGCATCCAGCTCTCCCCCACCGTGCAGGCCACCCGCAGCAACTACACCCGGGTGCACGGCGGGAGACCCGTCCCCTACCTCGACCTGTTCCGCGACCAGGGGCCCGGTCTGCGCCGGCTGGCCGACGTCCGCCAGTCCGAACAGGGCACCTGGTTCGCCCGCAAACGCAACCGGAACATGATCGTCGAGACGGACCGCGAGATCCCCGCGCAGGACGGCTTCCGCTGGTTCCCGCTGACCGCACTGCGCGCCCTCCTCGCCGCCCGGGACCTGGTCAACATGGACGCCCGCAGCGTCCTGGCGTGCCTGCCGCCGCCGGGCCCCGACCCGGGCAGCCTGCACACCGACGACGCCCTGCTCGGCTGGACCACCGAGGTGCGCAGCCGGACCGAGGTGCACACCGCGCGCGTGCCGCTGGCCGCCCTCGACGGCTGGCGCAGCACCGGCGGCCGCCTGGTGCACGAGAGCGGCCGGTGGTTCGACGTCCGGGGACTGCGGGTGCGGGCCCGGGGGCGCGAGGTCGGCGGCTGGTCGCAGCCGGTGATCGCCCCGCACGGCACGGGGGTCGCCGCGTTCCTGCTGCGCCGCTTCGACGGGGTCCTGCACGTCGCCGTGCGGGCCCGGGTGGAACCGGGGTACGTGGACGTCGCCGAACTCGGGCCGACCGTCCAGTGCAACCCGGCGAACCTGCCCCCGGGGACGCCCCGGCCCGCCCATCTCGACGAGGTGCTCGACGCCCCGGCGCACCGCGTGCGGCACGACGCGGTGCTGTCCGAGGAGGGCGGCCGCTTCCACCACGCCCGCAACCGGTACCTCCTGGTGGAGACCGACGCCGGGCCCGCGCCCGACGACCCCGATTTCCGCTGGGTCACCGCCCACCAGCTGGGCCGCCTGCTGCGGCACAGCCACTACGTGAACGTGGAGGCACGCACCCTGCTCGCGTGCCTCCACGGCCTCGGCTGACGAGGCCGGTCGCCCCCGCCGACCAGGACGATCACCGCGCCGCGAGCACCTCCCGCAGCGCGGTGATCGTCCTGTCCTGCTCCTCGCGCGACAGCGACGGGTACATCGGCAGCGAGAAGATCTCCTTCGCCAGCCGCTCGGTGACCGGCAACGAGCCCTCCCCGTACCCGAGGTGGGCGAAGCCGGACATGGTGTGCACCGGCCACGGGTAGCTGATGTTCAGCCGGATGTCGTACGCCTCCAGCGCCGCCAGCACCTCGTCGCGGCGCGGGTGGCGCACCACGTACACGTAGTACGCGTGCTCGTTGCCCTCGGCGAGGGCGGGCAGCTCCAGCCCGGACACGTCGCCCAGCGCCTCGCGGTAGCGGTCGGCGACCGCGCGGCGGCCCGCGACATAGGAGTCCAGCCGGGTCAGCTTGCGGCGCAGGATCTCCGCCTGCACCTCGTCCAGCCGGCTGTTGTGGCCGGGCGTCTCGACGACGTAGTACTGCTCGGCCATGCCGTAGTACCGGATGCGGCGCAGCGTCGCGGCCACGGTCTCGTCGGCGGTGACGACCGCGCCCGCGTCCCCGTACGCCCCCAGGACCTTGGTGGGGTAGAAGGAGAACGCGGCGGCGTCCGACAGGGTGCCCGCCGGCCGGCCGTGGTGGCGGGCCCCGTGGGCCTGCGCGCAGTCCTCCAGGATCTTCAGCCCGTGCCGGTCGGCGATCTCCCGCAGCGGGGCCATGTCCACGCACTGCCCGTACAGGTGCACGGGCAGCAGGACCTTGGTGCGCTCGGTGACGGCGGCCTCCACGAGCGAGACGTCCATGAGGTGGTCCTCGGCGCGCACGTCCACGAAGACCGGGGTGGCGCCGAGGGCGTCGACGGCGATCACGGTGGGCGCCGCGGTGTTGGACACGGTGATCACCTCGTCCCCGGGGCCCACGCCCAGCGCCTGGAGGCCCAGCTTCACCGCGTTGGTGCCGTTGTCGACGCCCACGCAGTGCGCCAGACCGTGGTACGCCGCGAACTCCTCCTCGAAGCCGCGCACGCTCTTGCCGAGCACCAGCTGCCCCGAGCCGAACACCGTGTCGACGGCGTCCAGCAGGTCGGTGCGCTCGGCGGCGTACTCCGTCAGGTAGTCCCATACATGAGTGGTCATGGCCGCCACTGTCCAAGGGGGCCTTGGAACGCTGCTCGACGCCCGGTGGACCGCCGCGCCCCCGGCTACAGGTGCTTGCCCGCGGTGACCGCCCCGAAGGCCAGCGTCGGCGGCTTCGTCTGAAGCACCTCGCCGATCCGCTCCGCCCGGCGGGCCAGCTCCTCCCGGCCGCCCGGCGGGAGTTCGCCGAACGCCTCCACCGTGATGTCCAGGCGTTTGCCGGACCGCTTCTGGTGCCAGATCCCGGCGACCGTCCCGCCCGACACGAGCACCTGCACGGGCCCGGCCTGCCCGCGGGCCAGGGCGCGTTCGGCGGCCTCGGGACCGGGGAAGACCAGCGGCCTGGGGTGGCTGCCGATGACGTACGCGTCGAAGTACGGCAGCAGGTGCAGCCCCGGGGCCGCGGCGCCCTCCCCGGCGGCCGGGGCGCCCGCGAGCTCCCACAGCGTCTCGCCCGGGGCCGCCCCCTCGACCCGGACCTCCCGCAGCTCCGCCGCGAGCGAGGCGAAGAGGTCCGCCGCCCACTTCTTCGGTGCGCTCAGCCACTGTGCGAAGTGCTGCGGGGAAGCCGGACCGTACGCGCGCAGGTAGTGGCGTACGACCTCGGCGAGCGCGGCCCCGGGGGCGGCCGGGACGAAGCCGGGCACCCAGCGGCCGGGACCGGTGTAGGTGACCTTGCGGCCCCGCATCGGGCCGAAGCACAGCACGCCCCGGTGGGCGGCGGTGTGCACGGCCTGTCGCCAGCGCGGCCACAGGTCGGTGAACCCCGGCACCACCTTGTCGCCCGCCCAGTCGCCGCACGCCCCGATCACGGCCTCGCTCAGCTCGTCCACGGTCAGCTCCGCGTCCCGCAGCGCCTCGCCGACGGCCGCCACCACCGCCTCGGTCTGCTCCGGGTCCAGCCGGGCCGCCTGCGGCAGACCGCCGCCCGCCGCCGGGACGGCCCCCAACGCACCCGTCCACAGGGCGAGTTCGCCCACGGGGAAGAGGTGGACGGTTCCCCGGGGCCCGTACGTCTTGACCAGCGTCCGGTCCTCCCACAGCGCCCGGCGCACGTCCTCACGGGTGCCGGAGGCGGTGCGCACCCCCAGAGAGAGTTCGGCGGCGGACATCACCTGGGCGTGCACCCCGCACATCGCGCCCGCCACCTCGGCGAGCGCGTCGGGCCCGGCGGGAACGTCCAGCCGGTGCGCGGCCAGCCGCCGGTCGCACACCTGCCGCCAGGTGAGGGAGGGGGACGCCTGGGCGGGGGAACTGCCGGTCATCGGGGCTTCCTTCACGGTCGTACGCACACGGGCCGCCAGCGTTTCACGGTGCGGCCGAGCGCTCCTCGATCGGGGGTCGACCGCCCGCGCGCAGTCTCCGGATGCGGCAAGCGGCCGCCAGCGCAGGGCAGTTCGAGACTTCGAGGAGTCGGCATGGGCGACACGAGCGGCACGAAGGACACCACCGGGGCGGCCGGGGCCGGCGGCATGTACGGGGCCGACGCGGCCGAGATCTACGAGCAGACCCACCGGGCCCGCGGCAAGGACTTCGCCCAGGAGGCCACGGACGTGCTGCGCCTGGTCGGCGAGGACTGCGGCCGCCGTTCGCTCCTCGACGTGGCCTGCGGCACCGGCAACCACCTGGAGTTCTTCGCCGGGCACTTCGAGCAGGTGGCGGGCGTCGACCTGTCGGAGGCGATGCTCGCCACGGCACGCCGCAGGCTGCCCGACGGGGTGCCGCTCGGCGTCGCCGACATGCGCTCCTTCGAGCTGGACCGCACCTACCAGGTGATCACCTGCCTCTTCGCCTCCGTCGGCTACCTGGACACCACGGACGAACTGGCCGCCGCCCTCCGCTGCTTCGGGCGGCACCTGGCGCCCGGGGGAGTGGTGGCGGTGGAGCCGTGGTGGTTCCCCGCCACCTTCCTGCCCGGGCACGTGGCGGCGGACGTGGTGGAGTGGGACGGCCGCACCGTCTCCCGGGTCTCGCACACGGTGCGCGACGGCGACTTCTCCCGGATGGAGGTGCACTACCTGAGCGCCGAACCCGGCGCGGGAGTCCGCCACTTCACCGAGACGCACCGGGCCCGGCTGTTCACCCGCGAGGAGTACGAGGAGGCCTTCCGGGCGGCGGGATTCACCCCGCGCTACCACCCGGGCGTGCAGTCCGGCCGGGGCCTCTTCACGGCGACGGCGGCCTGACCCGGCCGCGCAGCCCCGGCCGGGCAGCCCCGCCCGCGAGCAGCCCCCTGACGCCAGGCGCGGGAGAGCCCCCCCGGACGCTAGGTACAAGAGAGCCCCTGACGCCGGGCACCAGGGAAGGGATGCCCCACGACAGGGGCATCCCTTCCCTCGCGTACGCCCGCAGATCAGGCCCGCACCGGCAGCCTCCCCAGCAGGGCGTCCGCCGCCCGCTCGGCCCCGCCCGCCGCGAGCACGTGCTCCCGCATCCGGGCGACCGCGTCGCGCAGCTCCCGGTCCGCGTCCACGGCGGCCACCGCCTCCCGCAGCGCGGGCACCGTGGCCTCCTCGCGGGAGAGCACCGCGCCCAGGTTCAACGCGCCGAGCTGGTGCGCCAGTTGGTCGGTCTCGCCGACCTGGGGGACCACCACCATCGGCGTCCCCGCGTACAGCGACTGCATCACCGTGCCCCAGCCGCCGTGGCAGACGAACACCCGGGTGTGCGCCAGCACCGACTGCAGCGGCAGCCACGCGTGCACCTCGACGTTGTCCGGCAGCGGGCCGAGCGACGCCGCGTCCACCCCCGGGCCGGTCACCAGCACCACGTGCCACCGCCCGCCGGAGGCGAGCGCCGCCACGCAGCGCCGGAAGAAGTCCGGCTGCGCGTTGAAGCTCGTACCCAGCGAGATGAGCACCACCGGCAGCCCGGAGGCGGGCGGCCGCCATCCGGCCGGGTCCACCGTCCGCTCGTGCTCCCGCAGGCACGGGCCGACGAAGACGAAGCCGTCCTCGTCGAACTCCTCGCCCCGGTACTGGAACTCCCGGGGCACCGAGACCACGTTCAGCGCCCGCGGGTCGTCGACGAGCAGGTCGAAGGAGACGTCGTGCACCCCGTGCGCGCCCGCGAAGGCGAGGAGTTCGGACTCGATCCGCTCGTACGCCGCCGCCCCGACAGCCTCCTTGGGCAGGGAGCGGTTGGTGGGCGAGACCGAGTAGAACTTCACCCCGGGCCGGTCCCACTTGCGGGTCAGTACACCCCCCCAGGAACTGCACGGAGATGTCGTACGCCAGCAGGTCCGGCAGCTCGCCCCGGGAGCGGAAGTACTCCTCGAAGACCGGCGCGGTCGCCGCCCCCTCCCGCACATTGCCCTCCAGCACCCGGGCCAGCCAGTCCTCCGCGCCCGCGGGCACGATCTTCTGCGGGTCGATGGAGGAGGTGTACGGCAGCACCGTCGCCCCGGTGGAGGCGATCAGGCCGGCGTACTCCTCGGTGGCCGCGTACGTCACCCGGTGCCCCCGGCGCACCAGTTCCTCCACCACGCCCAGGGTGGGGGTGAGGTGGCCGGTCGCCGGGATGTTGAAGAAGGCGATGTGACGGCTCTCCGGGGACACCGGGCCGCCCCGGGTGCTCTGCGGGCTCAAGAGAGCTTCACCACCACGTTGCCCCGGTACGTGCCCGCCAGCAGGTCGATCAGGGCCTGCGGGGCCGCGTCCACCCCGCCCTCCACCAGGGTGTGCGGCAGCACGAACTTCCCCTCGCCCAGCCACTGGGCGAAGTGGGTGTTCCACGCCGTGATCTGCTCCGGGGTGTGGTACGTCGCGAACGGCCGGATGACGATCTGCCGCACGATCGCGGTCATCACGTCGAGCCGCGGGAACGCCCCCTGCACATCGCCGACCTGCCCCGACAGCGCCCCGCACAGCGCGAATCTGGCGCCCTGCGCGGCGACCTGGACGGCCGCCTCGAACTGCTCGCCGCCGACGGTGTCGAAGAAGACGTCGATGCCGTCGGGGGCCAGCTCGCGCAGCCGGTCCAGGACCGGGCCGTCGTGGTAGTCGAACGCGGCGTCGTAACCGAGCTCGTTCACCAGGTAGTCCACCTTGGCCCTGCTGCCCGCCGCGCCGATCACCCGCTTCGCGCCGCGCGCCTTGGCGATCTGCCCGGCCAGCGAGCCGACGCCGCCCGCCGCCCCGGACACGAACACCGTGTCGCCCTCGCCGACCTCGGCGACGTCGACCATGCCGTGGTAGGCGGTGGGGCCCTGCGTCAGGTAGTGCACGGGGCTCGGGAAGACGTCCTTGTCCAGCTTGTGGAACTGGTCGGCGGGGGCCGTCGAGTACTCCCCGAAGCCGTCCATGCTCTCGACCAGGTCGCCGGGGGCCAGGTCGGGGCTCTTCGAGGCGACGACGGTGCCCACCGCACCGCCCCACAGCCGTGCGCCCACCTGGTAGGCGGGCATCGGCAGGTCGGGCTCCGGCTTCATCAGGTCCTGCATCACCGCGGTGATCTGCAGGTAGTCGTTGCGGACCAGCACCTCGCCGTCGGCGGGCGGGGTCACCTCGGTGGTGACCAGCTCGAAGTGGGCGGGCGTCAGCGGGCCGTCCGGGTGCGCGGCGATCCGCACCTCCCGGGACTTCGCGGGGGTCTCGCCGGTGCCGGCGGCGGTGCGGGCGCTCTCGGTGGTCATGGTGCGTGCCTCCCTCGGGGGAATCCTTGCCCCGGCAGCTTTCCGGGTGCCGCTCAATTCCCGCTCGACCGCGCGCGAGGCGGGGCCCGGTCCACCCCGGCCCGAGCCGTACTCAGGCGATGCGCCCGACTGTCGCCGTCCGTCACCACACACGGAACCCACACGGGGCAACAGGGAGGAGCGGGCGATGAGCGGACAGGGCGACTTCGAGCTCTACGACACGACCTTGCGCGACGGCGCCCAGCAGGAGGGGCTGGTGCTCACGGTCGAGGACAAGCTCGCCGTCGCCCGCCTGCTGGACGGCCTCGGTGTCGGCTACATCGAGGGCGGCTGGCCCGGCGCCGTCCCCAAGGACACCGAGTTCTTCCGCCGCGCCCGCAGCGAACTGATCCTCAAGAAGAGCGAGTTGGCGGCCTT
Source organism: Streptomyces sp. NPDC087440 (assembly GCF_044744005.1). Lineage (NCBI taxonomy): Bacteria > Bacillati > Actinomycetota > Actinomycetes > Kitasatosporales > Streptomycetaceae > Streptomyces > Streptomyces sp. NPDC087440. The sequence continues at coordinate 239,823 of NZ_JBIUXN010000008.1, forward strand.
CGGGGCGACCCGCAGGGCCGGGGTGCCGGTCTCCGTCGACCCCCAGGTGCGGGCCCTGCTCGCCGCCGAGACCCCGGTGGTGACCCTGGTGGCCAAGAGCCACCCCGCCCACGTCGACCGGGCCCTGCGCACCACCCTCGCCGAGAACCTCGCCATGATCGGCTCCACCGTCCGGCACCTGGTACGGGCCGGACGCACCGTCTTCCTGGACGCCGAGCACTACTTCGACGGCCACCACGCCAACCGTGAGTACGCGCTGGCCGTCGTCCGCACGGCCGCCGAGGCGGGCGCCGCCACCGTCGTCCTGTGCGACACCAACGGCGGCATGCTGCCCGACGAGGTCGGCGCCGTCGTCGCCGACACCCTCGCCCTGACCGGCGTACCGCTGGGCATCCACTGCCACAACGACTCCGGGTGCGCCGTCGCCAACACCATGGCCGCCGTCGACGCGGGCGCCGTCCACGCCCAGGGCACCGCCCACGGGTACGGCGAACGCTGCGGCAACGCCAACCTGTTCACCGTCATCGCCAACCTCGTCCTCAAGCGGGGCCGCGAGGTGATCCCCCTGGAACAGCTCCGCCACCTCACCGACACCGGCATCGCCCTCGGCGAGATCACCGGGGTGCCGGGCGTCCGCGCCGACCCGTACACCGGGGCCTCGGCCTTCACCCACAAGGCCGGACTGCACGCCTCCGCCCTGCGCGTGGACCCCGGCCTCTACCAGCACACCAACCCCGACCTCGTCGGCAACACGATGCGCACCCTGGTCTCCGACATGGGCGGCCGCTCCTCCGTCGAACTCAAGGCCAGGGAGCTGGGATACGACGTCGCGGCCGGTGACGACGCGGTGGCCAGGGCCGCCGCCCGGGTCAAGGAACTGGAGAGCCGCGGCTACAGCTTCGAGACCGCCGACGCCTCCTTCGAACTGCTGCTGCGCGACGAGATCGCGGGCGCCCGCACCACCCGGCCCTTCGAGGTCGAGGAGTGGAGCGTGGGCGTCGGCCGCGACCGGGGTGGTGCGTCCGGCACCGAGGCCAGGGTGCGGCTGCGGGTCGACGGGGTGCCGCTGAGCGCCACCGGCACCGGCAACGGCCCGCTCAACGCGCTCGACAACGCCCTGCACACGGCCCTCGACCCGTTCTTCCCGGCCCTGGCCCACCTCGTCCTCACCGACTACCAGGTGCGGCTGCTCAGCGGGCAGACCGGCACGGACGCCGCCGCCCGCGTGCTCATCTCCTACCGCGACGGCCGCGAACGCCCCTCGGGGAAGCCGGGCTGGTCGACCGTCGGCGTCGACACGAACACCGTGACGGCGGGCTGGCGGGCCCTCCTGGACGCCGTCCACTACGTCCTGCTGGACCAGGACCAGCCCGCCCCGGCCCCGACACCCTGACCCCGCCCCCCTCACCCCGGCCCCGGCACCCCGACCCGGCACCCACCCGCCTCGGCCCCCGCACCCTGACCCCCGGCCCGCCCCGGCCCCGTACCCCTCGACATCCGACTGGAGAGCCCACCGTGCGCGTGGCAGACACCTACCTCCGGGGAACCTCCGTCCGGCTCCCCTCCTCCCTCCTCGTCGCCGACGCCGTCGCGGACGGCTCCTGCCCGCCCGGCATCGCCCGGGCCACCGGCACCGTCTCCGTCGCGCACTCGCCGCACGAGTCGGCCGCCGAGATGGCCGCCGCCGCCGCGCGCACCGCCCTGGACCGGGCCGGTTCCGGGCCCGGCGACGTCGACCTGCTGCTGCACGCCGACACCTACCACCAGGGCCAGGACCTGTGGCCGGCCGCCTCGTACATCCAGCGCGAGGCGGTGGGCAACGGCTGCCCGGCGATCGAGATCCGGCAGATGTCCAACGGCGGGATCGCCGCCCTCGACCTCGCCACCGCCTACCTCGCCGCCGGGCACGGGCACGCGGACGCGCTGTTGACCTGCGCCGACCGCTTCTGCCCGCCGGGCATCGACCGCTGGCGCACCGACCCCGGCACCCCGTACGCGGACGGCGCGTCCGCCCTCGTACTGTCCCGGCGCGGCGGCTTCGCCCGCCTGCGCTCCGTCGCCGTCCTCGCCGACCCGGACCTCGAACCCCTGCACCGGGGCGACGAACCCTTCTCCCCGGCCCCCTTCACCCACCGCATGCCGGTGGACTTCGAGGAGGCGAAGAAGGCGTTCGTGTCCAGGGTCGGCATGTCGTACGCCATCACGCGCGCCCACCAGGGACAGCGGACCGTCGTCAAACAGGCCCTCGCCGACGCCGGGGCCGAACTGGACGACGCCCGCTGGGTGGTCCTCCCGCACTTCGGGCAGCGCCGCCTGACGTCCATCTACCACCAGCCGTTCGGCATCGACCCGGCCCGCACCACCTGGGACTGGAGCCGCACCGTCGGACACCTGGGGGCCGGCGACCAGTTCGCGTCGCTGGACCACCTGCTGACCTCCGGGAAGACCGCGCCCGGCGACCTGATCGTGCTGATCAGCGTCGGCGCCGGATACAGCTGGGGGTGCGCGGTGATCGAGATGCTGCGCACTCCCGCCTGGGCGCCCACCGGCTGACCCCGGGGGCCCACCGGTTGACCCCGGGAGCCCACCGGCTGACTCCCGGGGGCCCCACCGCCCCCCTTCCGGGGGTCCCGTTCCGCCCGAGCCTCCCTCCGGGAGGTCCAGTTCCGCTCAAGCGCGCGTCGAGCGCCGCTGTGTCAATCTGCCGTACAGGGCCGCCGCACGCGGCCGTACCGAAGGGAAGTCCCACCGTGGCGCCGACCGCTGCGCACTCCGCCCGCCCCGCCGCCCGCACCACCGTGCACACCGTGACGGTGGCCGCCGCACCCGACGCCGTGTACCGGCTGGTCGCCGACGTCTCGGGCTGGCCCCAGGTCTTCGGGCCCACCGTCCACGTCGACGTACTCGAGGAAGCTCCCGAGGAGGGCGGCGAGCAGCTCCTGCGCATCTGGGCCACCGCCAACGGGCAGGTGCGGAACTGGACCTCCCGCCGGGTGCTGGACCCCGCCGCCCGCACCGTCTCCTTCCGCCAGGTGGTGTCCTCGGCCCCCGTCGCCTCCATGGGCGGCGCGTGGCGGATCGTCCCCGAGGGCGACGGCAGCCGGGTGGAACTCCTGCACGACTACCGGGCGGTGGACGACGACCCGGCCGCCGAGGCCCTCATCGAGCAGGCCGTCGACCGCAACAGCACCGCCGAGCTGGACGCCCTGAAGAAGACCGCCGAACTCGGCGAGCACCGCGCCGAACTCCACTTCTCCTTCCACGACCGGGTCGGCGTGGACGGCGACCCGGCCGACGTCTTCGCCTTCCTCGACCGCGCCGACCTGTGGCCCGAGCGGCTCCCGCACGTCGCCCGCCTCGACCTCACCGAGGACGCCGTCGAGGGGCAGCCGGTCGTCCAGCACCTGGACATGGACACCCGCAGCCCCGACGGCTCCACCCACAACACCACCTCGATCCGGGTGTCCTTCCCCGACCGCCGCACCCTGGTCTACAAGCAGCTGCGGGTCCCCGCCGCGATGACCGGCCACACCGGCCGGTGGACCGTGGAGCCCGCAGCCGACGGCACCCTCACGGTCACCTCCTGGCACACCGTCACCCTCGACCCCGCGGGCGTACGCGCCCTGCTGGGACCGGACGCCACGCTCGCCGACGCCCGCGCCAAGGTCCGCCACGCGCTGGGCACCAACAGCTCCACCACGCTGCGCCACGCCAAGGAGTTCGCCGAGTCCAGGCGTGCCCCCGCCGCCCGCGCGGAGGGCGCCCGTGCCACGGCGTGACGCGGACCTGCCCCTCACCCTGGTCCACCGGTTCACGGTCCACGGGGACACACAGCGGTTCGAGGAGCGCTTCCGCGACCACTGCCAGTACCTGCGGGCACGGCCCGGATTCGCCTTCCTGGTGACGCTGCGCCTGCTGGAACGCGACCACGTCTACGTCCACCTGGCGCACTGGCGGACCCGCTCCGCCTTCCAGGACACGGTGCGCGACCCCGTCTTCCAGGAGCACGTACGCCGGCTGGAGCCGCTCGTGGAGACCGAGGCCGACCAGGCGTACAGCATGGACCGCACGCTGTACGCCGAGGCGGCCGCCGGGGCGAGCAACGTCGTCCTGGTACGGGCCGTCCTGCGCTCGCCGAAGGAACGCGGCTCCTTCGCCCGGAAGTTCGCGGCCCTCGGGGCGCACTGCGCGGACCTCGGCGGGTTCGGCGGCACCGACCTGCTGCGCTCCACGGTGGACCCCCTGCTCTGCACCGGCCTCCAGTGGTGGCACGAGGAGGAGGACTGCGAGCGGGCGCTCGGCGACGTCGGCTACCGCAACGGGCTGCGCTCCCTCTCCGAGCTCGCGGCCATCACCACGGAGCGCACCCGCCACCTGGCCTACGAGCACACCAGCGGCTGACCGCACCGCCGCCCCCCATCGCACTCCACCGCCGCAGGGGCCGAGGGCGCCGCGCCCTCGGCCCCTGCCCGTTCCGGCCGCGAGGTCCATGCGAGCGGGCGCGTCCATCCTGCGGTCATGACGGACCACACAGTGCGTACGAAGGCCACCGCGACCGGCATCACGGTGCTCCGGGGCCGCCCCGACGCCGCCGAACTGGCCGCCGTGACAGCGGTGTTGACCGCCCGACTGCGTCAGGCGGAGGCCGCCGGTGCACGAGCGGCGGCACCCGCCGCCCCCGCCCGCGCCGACTGGGCGGTCGAGAACCTCGGCCATCGGACCGAGGTGCCCTGGTCCACCACCTGAGAGGAACACGGCCACCGGGACGCGGCCCGGCCGCGACGGCGACGAGGAGGGGACGGGACGATGGGGGAGCAGATGACCGGGCGAGGGGACACGGCCGAAGGGGCGACCGGGCGGGAGCTCGCGGCCTCAGGGGCGGCCGGGTGCGGCACCGCGATCGAAGAGGCGGCCGAGCACCGGACCTTCACGGAGGTGTTCCGTGCGCGGGCGGCCGAGCGGCCCCACGGGGCGGCGCTGATCGTACTGACCGAGCCCGCCCGGACCGCGTCCGCCCCTGATGGCCTCCCCGCCCCCGAACTCCAGGAGGAGACCCTCCGCTACGACCGGCTCGACGCCCGGGCGCGGGAGCTGGCGCGGCGTCTGCGCCCCCACGCGGCACCCGGGGAGCGCGTCCTGCTCCTGCTCGCCTCGCGCCGGGACTTCGCCGTCGGGTTCCTGGCCTGCCTGTACGCCGGAGCGGTGGCCGTCCCCCTCGCCCCGACGGACGGCCGCGGCCACCACGACGAACGCCTGGCGGGCGTCGTCAAGGACGCCGCGGCGGTCTGCGCCCTCACCTCGGCGGCCGAGGCCCCCGGGCTCTCCCAGCTCCTCGCCCGCACGGGACACGGCACCGTCAGCTGCGTCCTGGTCGACCGCCCCGCACTCCAACAGGGTTCATCGGAAGGGGAGTTCGTCCCGGTGGCGGCCGCACCGGACACCGTGGCCTTCCTCCAGTACACCTCCGGCTCCACCCGCGAACCGCGCGGCGTCGTCGTCACCCACCGGGCGCTGCTCGCCAACCAGCGCGCCCTCCAGGCCGCGTTCGGCACCCGGCCCGGCGAACGGATCGGCGGCTGGCTGCCCTTCCACCACGACATGGGCCTCGTCGGCCAGCTCCTGCACGCCCTGTGGCTGGGCGGCACCGCCGTGCTGCTCTCCCCGGAGAGCTTCGTGCGCCGCCCGGCGCGCTGGCTGGAGGCGGTCTCCCGGTACGGGCTGACGGTCAGCGGTGCTCCCGACTTCGCGTACGAACTGTGCGTGCGCCGCGTCAACGACGCCCAGCTCGCCGGGCTCGACCTGTCCGGCTGGCGCACCGCCGTCAGCGGCGGCGAACCCGTACGGGAACAGACCCTGCGCGAGTTCGCCGACCGGTTCGCCCCCGCCGGGCTGCGCCCCGAGGCACTCGTCCCCGCCTACGGGCTCGCCGAGGCGACGCTCCTGGTGTCCGGGTCCGCCGCCCCCGCCCCCTGGTCCACGCACGCCCTCGGCGAGGACGGCCGCGCCCTGGTCACCGCGGGCCCGCCCGCCCCGGGAACCGAGATACGGATCGTGGACCCCGACACCCTGCGGGCCGTCCCCGACGGCGTCCCCGGCGAGATCTGGGTGCGCGGCGACAGCGTCGCGAAGGGCTACTGGGCCCGCCCGGCCGAGACCGCCGAGACCTTCCGCGCGAAGCTCACCGGCGGCGGCTCCGGCTTCCTGCGCACCGGCGACCTCGGGCTCCTGCACGACGGGCGGCTGTACGTCACCGGCCGCCGCAAGGACGTCATCGTGGTCGCGGGCCGCAACGTCCACCCGCAGGACCTGGAGCGCACCGTGCAGCGGGTGGACGCCCTGTTCGGCTCCGGCATCGCGTTCGGGGTGCCGGGGAGCCGCGAACAGGTCGTCCTCGTACAGGAACTGCGGGCCCGCAGCCGCTACGAGGTGGACCTCGCCGGGCTCGTGGACGCGGTGCGGGCCACGCTCGCCGAGGAGCACGAGATCCACGCGGCGGCCGTCCTGCTGGTACGGCCCGGCACGGTCCGCCGCACCACCAGCGGCAAGGTCGAGCGCGCGGCGATGCGCCGGCTGTTCCTGCGCGGCGAACTCACCGCGCTGCACCAGCACCTCGACCCGGAGGTCGCGGACCTGCTGCCCGCCCCTCCCGCCACCCGGAGCCGTACATGAGCACCCCACCACCGAGCCCCACCCGCCCCACCGGCGCCGCACAGGACCGGGTCGACGCCGCGCAGGCCCCCACGGGCGCCGCACAGGACCGGGTCGACGCCGCGCAGGCCCCCACGGGCGCCGCACAGGACCGGGTCGACGCCGCGCAGGCCCCCACGGGCGCCGCACAG